>NZ_JBHTCS010000025.1:0-85126 GCF_042665615.1 Rhodococcus daqingensis
TCAACTGGAACGACGTCGCCGCCCGCTTCGACCGCGCCCGCACCCAGACCGCCGGCCTGATCGCCTGAGCCGCCTCGCCGAGCGTGCACTTCCCGGGCCAAACCCCCAGGAACAGCCCCGGTAGCTGCACACTCGGCGGTCCGGGGGCGGGCGCCGAGTGTGCAGCTACCGGGGCAAATGTCGAGTGGCGGCGGACATATCTGCACACTCGGCAGGGGTCGGATGCGCTACCGCCAGGTAACCTCTACAGCGATGTCCACGACAGCTGAAGAGTCCCCGGCCGCCGCCGTGCAGCCGCAGCCTCTGACCACCCAGACCCGCACCCTCACCGGCTGGGGGCGCACCGCGCCCACCACCGCCGAGGTGCTGTCCACGCCCGACGTCGAGGTGATCGCCAGCGCGGTCGCGCAGGTCGCCGAGCAGAACGAGGGCAAGCCCTCCTACCTGCGGCGCGGTGTCATCGCCCGCGGACTCGGGCGGTCCTACGGCGACCCGGCGCAGAACGCGGGCGGCCTGGTCATCGACATGAATGCGCTCAACCGCATTCATCGCATCGACCGCGACACCCACCTGGTGGACGTCGACGCCGGGGTGAACCTGGACCAGCTCATGAAGGCCGCCCTGCCGTTCGGCCTGTGGGTCCCGGTGCTGCCGGGCACCCGCCAGGTCACGATCGGCGGGGCCATCGGCTCCGACATCCACGGCAAGAACCACCACAGCGCCGGCAGCTTCGGCAACCACGTCGTGTCGCTGGACCTGCTGACCGCCGACGGCAAGGTCCGCACGCTCACCCCCAAGGGCGGGCGAACCGATCCCAAGGCCGCGCTGTTCTGGGCGACGGTCGGCGGCATGGGCCTGACCGGCATCATCCTGCGCGCCACCATCAAGATGACGCCCACCGAGACGGCGTACTTCATCGCCGACGGCGACGTCACCAACAGCCTCGACGAGACCATCGCGCTGCACAGCGACGGCAGCGAGGCCAACTACGAGTACTCCAGCGCGTGGTTCGACGCGATCTCCGCGCCGCCGAAGCTGGGTCGCGCCGCGGTCTCCCGTGGCTCGCTCGCGAAGCTCGATCAGCTTCCGGCCAAGCTGCAGAAGAACCCGCTCGCGTTCGACGCGCCGACGCTGATGACGTTCCCGGACATCTTCCCGAACGGTCTGGCCAACAAGTTCAACTTCTCCGCGATCGGCGAACTCTGGTTCCGCAAGGCGGGCACGTACCGCGGCAAGGTCCAGAATCTGACGCAGTTCTATCACCCGCTCGACATGTTCGGTGAGTGGAACCGCGCGTACGGATCCAACGGATTCCTGCAGTACCAGTTCGTGGTTCCGCCGGAGGCCGTCGAGGAGTTCAAGAAGATCATCGTCGACATCCAGCGCAGCGGTCACTACTCGTTCCTGAACGTGTTCAAGCTGTTCGGCGAGGGCAACCAGGCGCCGCTGAGCTTCCCGATGTCCGGTTGGAACATCTGCGTCGACTTCCGCATCAAGCCGGGCCTGAACGAGTTCGTCACCGAACTCGACAAGCGGGTCCTCGAATTCGGCGGACGCCTCTACACGGCCAAGGACTCGCGCACCACCGCGGAGACCTTCCACGCGATGTACCCACGCATCGACGAGTGGATCGCGACGCGCCGGAAGTACGACCCCACAGGCGTTTTCGCCTCCGACATGTCCAGAAGGCTTGAATTGTGATCAATGCAGTAGGAAACCCGCAGACCATCCTTCTCCTCGGTGGCACCTCCGAGATCGGCCTGGCCATCTGTGAGGAGTACCTGACGAAGGCGCCGCTGCGCGTGATCCTGGCAACGCTCCCGGGCGATCCCGGCAGCGACGCCGCGGTCAAGCAGCTCGAGGCGAAGGGCGCCACCTCGGTGGAGGTCATCGACTTCGACGCCCTGGACACCGAGTCGCACCCGAAGGTGATCGACGCGGCCTGGTCCAAGGGTGACGTCGACGTCGCGATCGTCGCCTTCGGACTGGACGGCGATTCCGAGGAGCTGTGGCAGAACCAGCGCAAGGCCGTCATGGTCGCGGGCGTCAACTACACCGCGGCCGTCTCGGTCGGTGTTCTCCTCGGCGAGAAGATGAAGGCGCAGGGCTTCGGCAAGATCATCGCGATGTCGTCGGTCGCGGGCGAGCGCGTCAAGCGTGCCAACTTCATGTACGGCTCGACCAAGGCGGGCCTGGACGGGTTCTACCTGGGGCTCGGCGAGGCGCTTGCCGAGTTCGGACCGAAGGTCACCGTGGTTCGGCCGGGCATGGTGCGCACCAAGTTCAGCGCCCACGTCAAGGAAGCTCCGCTGACGGTCAACAAGGACGACGTCGCGAAGCTCGCCGTTGCGGCATCGGACAAGGGCAAGGAAATCGTCTGGGCCCCGGGCCCGTTCCGCTTCGTGATGATGATCCTGCGGCACGTTCCGCGCTCGATCTTCCGCAAGCTGCCGGTCTAGGACTCGCGACCGCACCGCACCACGAGTCGGCCCCACCACAGCGCACTGGGGTGGGGCCGACTCGTCGGTTCAGGCGACCACTGAGGTCAGGCCACCGCCTTGGGCGCCGCCGGGGCGGGCCGCACATCGCCCATCCCCGGCTCGACCCGCTGCCACTCGCCACTGCTCTTGCAGGTCTGGTAGGTGCCGTCCGGGTGATAGACCTTGCTACCGACGCTGTAATCCTTACCGTTGTAGACGCATACGGTCGTCTGTGTCCCGTCGGGGGCGGTGCGGATCTCGGCCTGGGCGACCGAGGCCGTGGCACCGGCCAATCCTGCGGCGACGATGAACGAGGCGGCGAGCGTCTTGGCGGTTCGAGAGGTCATGTGTGGCCTTTCCTTTGGGTCGGTCCGGGTGGACTACAACAAATATGGGGGCGCGCGGCCTGCACGAATAGGCACCCAAGGAGGCCGATCCGGCCACCCCGGGCCCCGGTGCGCCCGGCAATCCGCGGCGCTCGCATCCGGGTCCGCCGCCGTTCACTAAGCTCGGTGTTCGTGACCGACGCTCCCGCAGCTCCGATCCCCGACACCGCACCGAGCACGTCCGCGGCCCGCAGGGACCCCCTGCGGCGCGCGCTGTCCACCGCAGGCGAGATGGCGCTGGCCGCGGTCGTCGCGGCCGCGGTGGCCGCGGTCGGACTGCTCGCCTTCTCCCTCGTGGACTGGCCTGCGTTCAACGCCTCCAACGTCACCCGCGCGCTGACCACCGTCGGCCAGGTCGTCGCGCTGGCGGCCCTGGCACTGTCGGTGTGGCTGCTGCGGGCGCGCCGCGCGGTGCCCGCGGCGAAGCTGCTGTCCTGGGCGGCGCTGTCCGGCTTCGTCACCGTCACCCTCGGGATGCCGCTGGCCGCGACGAGGCTGTACCTGTTCGGGGTGTCGGTGGACCAGGAGTTCCGCACCGAGTTCCTCACCCGGATGACGGACACCGCGGCGCTGAAGGACATGACCTACGCGGACCTGCCCTCGTTCTACCCGGCCGGCTGGTTCTGGGTCGGCGGGCGGCTGGCGAACCTGCTCGGCATGGACGGCTGGGAGGTCTTCAAGCCGTACGCGATCGCGTCCCTCGCGGTGGCCTCCGTTGTGTCACTGGTGTTGTGGTCCAAGCTCATCCGCGACCATGTCGCGGTGCTCGTCGCGTCGGCCGTGACCGCGATCGCGGTGGCCTACGCCTCGCCCGAGGCGTACAGCGCGGTGCTCGTCGTGCTGCTGCCGCCGGTCCTGGTGCTGGCCTGGGGCGGGCTGTACCGACCGCGTCGGACCGGTACCGACGGCTGGGGCGCGATCGTCGGGACCGGGATCTTCCTCGGCATCGCCGCCACCTTCTACACCCTCTACCTGGGCTGGGCGGCGTTCGCCGTGACGCTGATGGCGCTGGCCTCGGCGGCGCTGGCGGTACGTGCGCAGGGATCCTGGCGTGCCGCGCTGGACCCCGCGGTGCGGTTGGCCGTCATCGCGGCGATCGCCGGACTGCTGGCGCTGGTGGTCTGGCTGCCCTACCTGCTCGAGGCCCGCACCGGGGCCACCGCGAGCTCCGGAACCGCGCTGCACTACCTGCCCGACACCGGGGCCCGGCTCCCCCTGCCGATGTTCCACTTCTCGTTGATCGGGGCGCTCTGCCTGCTCGGCACGGTGTGGCTGGTCGGCCGGTTCACCTCCTCGCGGCGCGCGCAGGCACTCGGGATCGGCGTGGTCGCCGTGTACGCGTGGTGGCTGCTCTCGATGGCCGTGACGGCGATCGGCAACACCCTGCTGTCGTTCCGCCTCGAACCTGTGCTGCTGGTACTGCTCGGCGCCGCAGGCGTTTTCGGATTTCTCGACTTCGCGCGCTGGACGTTCCTGGCGACCAGCGAGAACCCCCGGGTCCGGGCCGGGATCGTCGCGATCGGCGCGCTCGGCGCGGTGGCGTTCGTGCAGAACATCCCGCAGGTGCTCGCGACGGAGATCACCACCGCGTACACCGACACCGACGGCAACGGCGAACGGGCCGACAAGCGCCCGCCCGGCGCCGCCTCGTACTACGACGAGGTCGACGCGGCCATCGCCGCGCAGCGACCGGGGCCGCGTTCGGACACCGTGGTGCTCACCGCCGACACCGGTTTCCTCAGCTTCTACCCGTACTTCGGCTTCCAGGGACTGACCTCGCACTACGCGAACCCGTTGGCGCAGTTCGACCGGCGCGCCGCCGCGATCGCCGACTGGACCGAAGCCGAGAGCCCCGACGCGCTGATCCGTGCCATGGACGAAAGCCCCTGGCGCGCACCGGATGTGTTCGTCTTCCGGAAGGGAACCGACGGCTACACCCTGCGCCTGGCGGAGGACGTGTACCCCAACGACCCGAACGTGCGACGCTACACGGTGGCCTTCCCCCAGACGCTGTTCGACGACCCGCGGTTCACGACCACGGAGGTCGGTCCGTTCGTCGTCGTCACGCGCGTCGGCTGAACACGACTGTCCCCCACGCCCGTTGGGCGCGGGGGACGGATTCGGGCGGGTCAGCCGCGGACGAACGGCATGATCGCGCGCACCCGCGAATCACGAAGGTACAGGCCACCCCACACCAGGATGCCGAAGTAGATCGGCGCCAGGGTGGTACTGAGGATCGGCTGCTCGGTGAGTAGGTTCGTGCCCACCGCCCCGCCCAGGTATCCGGTGAGCAGGACCGCGCCGAGGATCGAGGTGAGCGGCACGACGTAGAAGGCGAGGCAGATCAGCAGCACGACACCGAACACCCTGTTCAGGCTCGGATCGAACCCGAGATCTTCCATCGCGGTGCGCACCTGCTCGACGTTCGCGATGTGGGTGAGCGAGTCGAAGAGGAAGAACACGACGGCCAACCCGCTCAGGACCAGGCCAGTGATCCGCGCCCGGCGCGAGGGGGCGGCGTTGGTGGCGGCGGGAGCGGTGGTCGTGGTGTAGGACGTGGTGGTCATGGCGGGCTCCGATGCTCGATTGCTTCGTGCACGGCGCGCGAAGCGGTTGCCATATAGACCGGCGCCGACCGCGAAACTCATCGCGCGGGTGGAAATTACCCGCCGAACCAGGCCATAGCGTCGAGGCGAAAGCCCTGACCTGCGGTGACGGTGCGCAGGGCGGACTCGAGCGCGCGCAGCTGGTTGGCGGCGCACACTTTCTGACAGCGTCGCACCCATGCTGGCCGCTCAACGCGTGTGCGTTCCTGTCACAAGGTGTGCACGAAGGCGTGATCGTCTGGGATGGCGCGGAGCAGCCCATTTGCTGAAACGCCCACGCATCAACGCCAGTGTTGTCATCATTGATGACAACACTGGCGACTCATTGGGGAGTACACGATGGTCAATGTCGGTTCGCGCCGAACGGTCCGATTGACGCCCGAGGTGATCGTGGACGCCGCCGTTCGGATCGCCGCGCGGGGCCGCCCGGACGGCCTGACCGGGCGCGCGCTCGGCGAGGAGCTCGGGGTCGACCGGTCGGCGGTGTGGCGGCACTTCGCCGACAAGGATGCGCTCCTGCGGGCCGTCGGCGACCGGCTGCTGACCATGGCCCATGAACGCGTCCCCTCCGGGCTCGGTCCGAAGCAGCGGATGGAACACCTCGCCGGTGCGGTGGTCGCGGTGTTCACCGAACATCCCCATGTCGGCGCCGCCGTGGCGCCGCGCACCACCCGCGGCCCCGGCGAGTTCGCCCTCGTCGAGATGATGCTCGCCGCGCTGGACGAGCTGGGGCTGGAGCCGGCGGACGTGGTCCGCTATCAACGGATGCTGGCCGAGTCCGTGCTGTCCTACGCGGGGATGCGGGCCGGCTACGCGGTGCTGCCGGACAAGCTACGCGCCGGCGACGAACGCGCCTGGGCCAGCGAGTACGTCGGCGCGGACCCGGCGCGGTACCCCGCGATCGCCGCACACGCCCCCGCGCTCTCGGAGCTGAGCCCGGACCTGGTGCTCGACACCCTGATCGAGGCGTTCTGGACGGCCGTCGACGCCAGGGCCCGCACCGCCCCCGGCCGCGAGCCCGCGGACTGACCGCACCCCCACGGCCGCACCGACCCGCCCACCGCACCGATTTCGAGGATCTCCCGCGCATGATCGAGCCCACGTCCACCGAGCCCACCACCACCGAACCCGCAGACGCCGAATCCACCTCGGCCCCAACCGCACCCGCCCGTTCCCGCTCCCGGTTGCGCACGGCCGCGATCGTCGTCCCGGTGGTCGCGGCGACCGTGGTGGCGACAACCTATGCAGCGACGGCCGCCCTCGACATCCCGACGCCCCCGACCCTGGCCCGGCTGCTGACGGACGCACCGTCGAAGCAGGGTGAGCTGTATCCGGCACGTGCGGTGGCGGCCTCGCCCGATCCCGCTCCGCTGCCGGTGAACCCGATTCCGCTACCCGAGACGGTGCCGTGGAAGGGCGAGCAGATCCCGGTCGCGCAGTTCCTCGAGTCCACCCACACCAACGCCTTCCTGGTGCTGCGCGACGGCGCGCTCACCCACGAGTGGTACCGCGACGGCGTCGAGCCGACGACGCGGCTGTCGTCGTGGTCGATGGCCAAGTCGGTTGTCTCGCTGCTGATCGGGCGGGCGATCGACGCGGGCAAGCTCCGCGAGGACGACCGGCTCGTCGACATCCTGCCGGAGCTGACCACCGGCGGCGAGTACGACACCGTGACCGTGCGGCACCTGCTGGACATGACCGCGGGCGTCGATGTGTCCGAGAACTACAACCCGTACTGGCCGCTGACCGGCACGGCCCGGATGTACCTGACCCAGGACCTCGACGAGTTCGTCGCCGACCACCGCGAGGTCACATTCACCCCGGGCAGCGAGGGTGACTACCGGAGCGTCGAGACCCAGCTCCTGGGACAGGTGCTGGCGCGGGTCGAGGGCAGGCCGCTGACCGAGCTGCTCGAGCGGGACCTGTGGGCCCCGATCGGCGCCGAGGACGGGGCCACCTGGAACCTCGACCGGGACGGCGGCCAGGAGAAGGCGTTCTGCTGCATCAACGCCACCGCCCGCGACTACGCCAAGATCGGCCAGCTCGTCCTCGACGGCGGGCGCGCGGGTGGCACCCAGGTCGTCCCGCCCGCATGGATCGAACGCATCAGCGCCCCTGCGCCGCACCAGGTCTCGGGGTCGAACTGGGGCTACGCCGCGCAGTGGTGGCACCCCACCCCCGACAGCCCGGACCTGTCCGCGCTCGGCGTCTACGGCCAGTACACCTACGTAGACCCGGCCACCCGCACCGTCATCGTCAAGCTCAGCGACCACGGCACCGAGCAGGACGAGGAGGCGACCTTCGAGGTGCTCCGGGCCGTCGCGGGCAGCTAGGCGCGCCAATCCCGGCCGAGCAGGGCCAGCGACGGAACCAGCCGTGGTCGTGGCGTGCGGTACGCACGAAGGTTCCTGCCTCCGCACCGATAGGCTGCTGCCCGTGCCGTCGATGACCCGAGAACGCCTGATGGACGCCGCCCTGCGCCTGTTCGCCGCCCAGGGCGTCGCGGCCACCACGGTGACGGCGATCGAGGATGCCGCGGGCCTGGCGGCCGGACGTGGCGGCTTCTACCGGCACTTCCGGTCCAAGGACGACATCCTCGATGCCGGGCTCGACCGCGAGCTCGCCCGGCTGCGGGCGATCCGTCCGGTGCGCCTGCCGGCACCGGACGGTGCCGACGGCCCCACGGGCCTGACCTCCCGGATCCTCGACGACCTCGGCTACCTGCGCGAGGCGCGGACGCTGATCGCCCTGCTCCTGCGCGAACGTGATTCCACCCCGGCACTCGTCCAGCGCGTCGGCGGCGTGCTCGTCGAGGCCGGGGCGGCCGGCGGCGCGCTCGACCTCGCCGAACTGGCCGGGATCGGCGATGCCGCCGACGATCCCGAGGCCGCGGCGGTGGTGAGCATGTGCGCCACCATCGGCTACTTCCTGACCACGGACTTCTTCCAGGAGATGCCGGCCCATGTCGGTCCGGAGCGCTTCGCCCGGACACTCGCGACGCTACTGGCCGCGCCCGACGCCGACTGACCTCCTCCCCGCGTTGCGATTTCACCCCTCGCGGGATGTAAGAGACCCCTTGCGTGATGTAAGAGACACCTTGCATACTTCTGAACGTGCGTCCAATTCGTGAAGTTCGCAACATTCGGGAGGGAATACAGAAATGACCACCACCACTCGCCGCCTGGTCGCCACCGCCGCGGCCGCGGCCTGCCTGTTCGGCCTCGGCACCGGCGTCGCGTCCGCCCAGCTGCCCGACTTCGGATCCTCGGGCGGGGTCCCGACGACGTCCGAGACCGACCCCGTCGTCCTCGTCGACAGCTTCGGCGGCATCGGCAAGGGCCGGCTGGTCAAGCAGATCATGTCCTCGCCCGCGGTGAGCCAGGGCGGCACCATCAAGTTCCGCGTGATGGTGCAGTACGTCGCAGGCAGCAACACCCGCGTCGAGCTGGTCCGCGACGCGGTGCCGGCGGCGCTGCAGCTGGTCAAGGTGGAGCGGCCCGTGGACGGCGCACTCGGCACGTCGATGAAGACCATCGAGGCGAACGCGTACGAGCAGACCACCTACAACGGCATCGACTACACCACCGTGTCCTGGAAGGAGGGCGGCTTCCTCGGGATGTTCCAGGACAACCCCGAGATCACCCCTGGCCACCCGGTTTTCGTCGACTTCACCTACAAGGTGCCGGCCGACATGGCCACCGGCGAGCACAAGCACGGCGCCGAGGCCCGCATCAACACGCTGATCAACCCCGAGGTCAAGAACGGCACCGGCGCCCAGCCGTTCACCGTGTCCGAGGCCACCCGCCCGTTCGGTAGCTGACCGTGAGGGTGTGGCTTCGCCGGCGCCGGTGAAGCCACACCTCAGCCCGCGTCGCGCCCGAGGAACGCCAGTAGCAGCGTCCCCGGGTGCGACCCCGGGGCGACGTGAACCGGCGCCGAGAATCGCGCCGGCCGGTCCGCATCGCTGACGAAAAGCGTTGCACAGGTGAGCAGTTCCTCGGCAAGGTCCGGCGGGATCGGCCGGTCTCGCCCGCACGCCCTGGCGACGTCCCACCCGTGCACGGCGATCTCCAACGCACCGGCGGCGGGCACGATACCCGCGGCCATCGAGACGCCACCGATCAGAATCCCCTCCGGATCGCCCGAGCGTGCCCACGACCCGAGCAGTCGGCAGGCGCGATCACACAGCGCCGCAACGGGATCGGCTCCGGGGTCCGGCCCCACTGCGGCGGGTGCCAGCACGATGTGCCGGTCCAGGGCCGCCTCCTGCAGCGTACCGAGGGCATCATTCATGTGCGCCAACAGTTCCCGCAGATCCCAACCGCGGCAGGGCGTGGCCCTGCCCATCGATTCCTCCGTCACGAGCTGCAGGCTGCCCAGCGTGTAGGCGATCGAACGCTCCAGCAGCGCGACCGGGTCGGCCAACGGCCACGCGAGCGCGGCGCCGGTCATGACCCGACCGGCAGCGTCTCGGGCAGTCCGAACTTGCCGAACAGCGACACGTCGAAGAACACGGTCACGTGGCCGATACCGGACGGCCCCAGCGAGACCACCTGCAACTGGAAGGCGGAGTACCCACCGTCGGGCCCCCGCATGTACATCGCGAACGCCGGCTGCCCGTTCGACACCGTGGGGATCAGCTTCATGTCCCCCGGACCCTTTGCGGGACAGTTGTTCTCGATCAGGGTGCGGATCGCGTCGGGACCCTGGTACCAGCCGACGAAGGGCGGCATCTCCCAGACGGCGTCCTGGGTGAACAGCTCCTTGAGCGCGGCCATGTCGTACGTCTCGAAGGCCGCCATGTACCGGTCCAGCAGCTCGCGCTGATCCGGCGCGACCGGCTCCACGACGGCGTCCTCGGCGGGCGAGGCCTGATCGATCTGCGCGCGGGCCCGTTGCAGCGCGCTGTTCACCGCCGCCGTGCTGATGCCGAGCAGTTCCGCGACCTCCGCGGCCGGCCAGGCCAGCACCTCGCGCAGGATCAGCACCGCCCGCTGCTTCGGGGGCAGGAACTGCAGCGCGGCGATCAGCGCCAGCCGGATGCTCTCGCGGGAGGTGGCGACCACCGCGGGGTCACTCGCGGCGGTGCCGAGCAGGGCGTCCGGGATCGGCTCGAGCCAGGGCACCTCGCCCTGCTCGACGAGCTCGCCGGCCGGGTCCGAGCTCGGCGCGCCGAGGCCGGTGGGCAGCGGGCGCTTGCCCTTGCTCTCCAGCGCGGTCAGGCAGGTGGTCGTCGCGATCCGGTACAGCCAGGTACGCAGCGACGAACGGCCCTCGAACTTCTCGTAGGCGCGCCACGCCTTCAGGTACACCTCCTGCACCAGGTCCTCGGCGTCGTGCACCGAACCGGACATCCGGTAACAGTGCGCCAACAGCTCCCGCCGGTACGGCTCCGCCAGCGGAGCAAAGTCCTCCTGAACCGCGCCCTCTGTCATCGATTCCCACCCTTCGTCGAATGCCTTCCCGAGTACAGACCGGCGGCGAGGGGAAAACTCATCGGTGTCGCTCGATGAATCTTCATGGCCCGCCCCTTCTGTACAGAGGACCACGATCAGGTGAGGGAGGAAAGCCCGGCGCGAGTTCGTCGATGATGTCCAGGAAGGGGCCGACCAAGGGGTTCTCACCCGCAGCGGGCCACATCAGGCCGTAGTCGATGGTCGGGGCGTCGCGAAACGGCACGAAGACCATCCCCGGCCGGGCGTGGAACAGCTCGGCGCGGGCGGAAACCGTGCTGACGCCGACGCCGGACGCGACATAGACCAGGACTTCCTGCCAGAAGTTCGGCGCGGGCCCCTGGGAGATCGGACGGCCCGAGGGGGTCCGGCGGGGGAAGTATCGGTCCATCCAATAGCGGGGAACCTTGGCGTCGTCGATGGTGACCAGCACCGTATCGGCAAGGTCTTCGAGCGAGACGCTTTCCCTGCGGGCGAACGGGTGGCCTGCGGGGACCATCAGCGACCGCGGTTCCGCGAACACCCGTCGCCCCGTGGTGATGTCCGGTTCGTCGATGGGGAACTCGGTGATCTGCACGTCGACCGTGCCGGCGCGCATGCCGCCGAGGGGGTCGCAGAGCTGGATCTCCTGGATCTCGACGTCGCAGTCCGGATACCGCATGCGGAACAGATCGGCGGCCCGCACCACCAGGTTTCCGCACCACGGTGCGGACCAGCCGACCCGCACCACGCCCTTGGTCCGCACGCCGCGGCCGGTTGCGATCGCCTCGGCGAGCCCGACGCTGATCTGCTCGTACGCGGGCAGTAGGCGGTCGCGGAGCCGCCTGCCCACGTCGGTCAACGTCACGCTGCGGCTGTTGCGTTCGAACAGCTGCGCACCGACGCGGCGCTCCAGCTTCCTGATGGTCTGGCTGATCCGGCTCGTCGTCACGTGCAGGCGCTCAGCGGTGCGGCCGAAGTGCAGTTCCTCGGCCAGCGTGAGGAATGCCTCGAGCTCCAGTCGTTCCAGCATGCCCCACTCCTGTTCGTGTAGCCCCGCTGAACGGAGCGTGCCGATTTCCGATCTTGTTGCCGATTCACCGATCCAGAACGCTGATGTGACAGCGAATCGCATCCCGGATCCCCCACTCGATCAAGGAGCAGCATTTACATGCGCAAGATCATCAACTCGACGTACATCTCCCTCGACGGCGATATCGAGCAGCTCGACCAGTGGTCCTTCGACTACTGGAGCGACGACCTGGAGCGGTACGCGCACAAGCTGCTGTTCGCCGCCGATGCGCTGCTGATGGGCCGCGAGACGTACGCGAACTTCGAGCCCGCATGGAGTGAGCGCGCAGGCACCGACGCGTTCGCCGACCGCATGAACAGCATCGACAAGTACGTCGTCTCCTCGACCCTGGCGGGAGGCGCCTGGGGTGACACCACCGTCATCCCCCAGGACAAGGCCGTCGCCGAGATCACCGAACTCAAGGCGCGGCCTGGCGGCGACATCCTCATGTACGGCTTCGGGCCGGTCGCCAAGACCCTGCTCGAGCACGGCCTGCTGGACGAGGTCCACTTCTGGGTGCACCCGGTGATCGCCGGCGGCGGAACCCTTGCCGCCGACGGCTTCCGGGGCAGGCTCGAGCACACCCACACCGAACTCATGGACACCGGCGTCGTGGTCCTCACGTACGCGCCTGCCGTCACGTCGTCGTAGCCCCCGCGCCCCGCACCTCGGGCCCGCCGGCTCCTGCTGCTCGGCGGCACGGCCGGCGCGCAGCTCGAGGTGCGAGCCGGTGAACCCGGCCCGCATGCGGCGGTCGTGTGTGACAACCACCAGGGCGCCCCGGTAATCCGCCAGCGCCCGTTCCAGCTCCTCGACGAGGGCGGGCGCGAGGTGGTTGGTGGGTTCGTCCAGCAGCAACAGGTCGACCGGTTCGCTCACCAGCCGGGCCAGCTCGATCCGGCGCCGCTGCCCGTACGAGAGGTCCCCCACGCGTAGGCGCAGATCGGCCGGGCTGAACAGGCCCAGCGAGAGCAGCGTCTCCGCGTGCTCGTCCGGATCGCCGTCCCGGTCATGCGCGAATGCCTGCACGACGGTGAGCCCGGGCGGCCACGGGAACTGCTCCTGGCGCAGATGTCCGACCCGCTCAGGGATGTGCACCGAGCCACCGTCGGGTCGGAGCTCGCCAGCGAGGACGCGCATCAGGCTGGTCTTGCCGGCGCCGGTGGGGCCGGTCACCAGCAGCCGCTCGCCGGGCCGGATCCGCAGGAAGGGGATGTGGAGCCGGTCCTCGACGTGCACGTCGGTGAGCTGGGCCGCCACCGCGGCTCCGCGGCCCGCGGTCGTCACGCGCGCGGAGAGGACCAGCGGGTCGGGCGGTGGTGTGACGGGGTCGCCCGTCAGTCGCTCGACCCGCTGCTTCGCGTTGCGGACCCGGACCATCGCGCCGTGCCCGCGACCGCGCGCGCGAAACCCGCCGTGGCCGAAGACGCTCAACGGCAGCTTGCGGGGAATCCCTTCCAGCCGCGCCACATTGGCTTCGGCGAGCTGTCGGTTTCGGGCGAGTTCGGCACACCAGTCCTCGTACTCCTGCA
Source organism: Rhodococcus daqingensis (assembly GCF_042665615.1). Taxonomy (NCBI): domain Bacteria; kingdom Bacillati; phylum Actinomycetota; class Actinomycetes; order Mycobacteriales; family Nocardiaceae; genus Rhodococcus; species Rhodococcus daqingensis. The sequence continues at coordinate 13,509 of NZ_JBHTCS010000025.1, forward strand.
GCCGCCGTCGGCGCTCCGCCGCTTTGGCGGTGAGATAGCCGTCGTAGCCGTTCCCGTAGCGGGACACCCGGCCGGAATCGACCTCCAGGATCGTGGTCGTGAGCCGTTCCAGGAACATCCGGTCGTGACTGACCACGATCACCGTGCCGTTGTGCCCGCGCAGGAACGCTTCCAACCAGCCGACCGCGTGGTCGTCCAGGTCGTTGGTCGGCTCGTCCAGGAGCAGCAGCTCCGGTTGCGCTGCGAGCGTGGTGGCCAGCGCCAGGCGGGACCGCTCACCCCCGGACAAGGTGTCCAACCTCCTGCCGAAGTCCAGATTCGGCAGGCCGAGTCCGTGCAGCGCGATGCCCACCCGGGTGTCGGCCTCGTAGCCGCCGCGCGCCTCGTACCGCTCGATCAGTCTGGCGTAGGCCGCATACGCTGGGCCGCCGGTTCCGGGGTCGGTTTCCCCCTTGGCCAGGTCGGCTTCGGCCTGGCGCATCCGTGATTCGAGCTCGCGCAGGTCGGCCAGGGCCAGGTCGACCACGTCCTGCACGGTGGCCTCGGGCGGAAGCCGCAGGGCCTGGGCCAGGTAGCCAGTACCGCCCGGTGCGGTCACGGTCATCTCGCCGTTGTCGACGCGCTCGTCGCCGGCGATGAGCCTGAGGAGCGTGGACTTGCCCGAGCCGTTGTCTCCGATGACGCCGACCTTCTCGCCCGGCCCGACAGTGAAGGAGACCCGGTCGAGTATGACACGGTCCCCGTAGCGCTTGGTGATGTCGCGGAGGGCGAGTTGTGAAGTGCGCATGGAGCTTTTCCCCTGTTCCCGGCCAGGCCGATCGGAGCGGTTCGAAGACGTATCCGGATGCACCGCGCGGTGCGGAATCCGGCGAGACCGGGGAGGGAGCGTCGAGCGTCCTATGGGATGTCTCCTTCTCTACATGCAGCGCTACGAGGACCTATCTAGACGAGACGGTTCGTCTTGTCTGGTGCTCACGCACTATGCCATCAGTGGCGAACGAAGTCAAGACGAACCGTCTCGTCTTGCTACTTGCTGTCGCGCGGCGGTGGCGCGAACGATGCGCCGCCGAGGAGAGCAGCCGATGCAACCTCCGCGGGGGCCAACGGATTCGTTGCGCTGCAGCGGCTCTCAGGCCGCGGTGAGGATCAGCGGCCCGTCCGCGGTGATGGCGACGGTGTGCTCGCTGTGCGCCGCGCGGGTGCCGTCGAGGGTGCGCAGCGTCCACCCGTCCGGGTCGTGCCGGTAGTCGTCGGTGCCGCCGCGGATCAGCATCGGCTCGAGCGCGAGCACCAGGCCGGGGCGCAGCTTCATCCCCCGGCCGGGCCGTCCCTCGTTCGGCACGTCCGGCTCCTCGTGCATGGCGCGGCCGATGCCGTGGCCGCCGTGATCGGCGAGCACCCCGCGGCCCCTGCTCCTGGCGAAAGTGCCGATGGCATCGGCGATGTCGCCGATCCGGTTCCCCACCCGCGCGGCCTCGATGCCCCGCGCGAGGGCCGCCTCGGTATCCGCGATCAGGCTCAGGTCCTCGGGGTCGGCCGCGCCGACCACGAAGCTGATCGCCGAATCACCGCACCACCCGTCGAGAAACGCTCCGCAGTCCAGGCTCACCAGATCGCCGTCGGCGAGCCGGTAGTCGGTCGGGATGCCGTGCACGATGGCGTCGTTGACGCTGGCGCACACCACGCCCGGGAACGGGGACGGCGCCCAAGCGGGGTGGTAGTCGAGGAAGGCCGGGCTGGCGCCCGCCTCCCGGATCACCGCCGCCGCGGCCGCGTCCAGCTCGCGCAGGCTCACCCCGACCGCGGCCGTCGCCCGCGCCGCCGCGAGGGCCTGCGCCACCACCCGTCCGGCCGCCCGCATCGAGCGCACCTCGCCCTCGGTCTTGATCTCGACCATGCCCACTCCACCTCCGGTTACGAATAACTATACCGGTATTACTATAGGACCATGGTGCGCGTGCCGCTGACGGCGGAGGAACTCGAACGGGGCCGACGACTCGGTGAGCTGCTGCGCGGAGCCCGCGGCGAGGCCAGCATGGTCGAGGTCGCGATGGACGCGGGCATCTCCGTGGAGACGCTGCGCAAGATCGAGACCGGACGGATCGCGACGCCCGCGTTCTTCACCGTCGCCGCCCTCGCCCAGGTGCTCGGGCTGTCTCTGGACCTGGTCGCCGAGGCGCTGGCCGATCCCCCTCCGGGCCGCGAGGCGGCCTCGTAGCGTGAGCGGCCCATGATCGAACGGCGCACGCGTCCGGTTCGTGCAGCGGTGACCATCGTCGTCGCGATCGCGGCGGCCGCGCTCCTGACGATGGCGCTGGCCAAGGAGATTCGACGTCCCGACAACGCCCACTGCCTGCCGGTCGAGCAGAGCATCGTCGACGCAATCGCGAGTCGTTCGACCGCGCGGCCGATCGCCCCCACCGCGGCTGTTGCTGTACGGGATCCGTGGATCGCGGCCACGGCCTCGGTCCCCTTCGCCAACTACTATGCCGTCGCGATGCGGTTCACCACGGCGGATGGCGAAACCGCGTACGGCGTCTGGGGTTTGGGCACGGACGCGGCCCGGTCGCAGGACGGGTCGGCCGTCGGGTTCGGCAGTGGCCGTAGCGGACTCGTCGGTGTGGACGACGCGGCGCGAATATGGACCGACTGGCCGCCGGGCACCGACATGCCCTTCGCGGCGGAGGGCACGTCGGTGGTCCGCGCAAAGCAATGTCTGGACCTCGTCGATCGGTGAGGTGCCGGCCCGGGTCGTGACCGACCCGGTCCCGAACCTCGCCACCGGAACGGTGCAGGTCGCTGTCATTCAGGTGGATGACAGTGGATCGAGTCGCCCGCTCCGGCCGATCGGCCGCCATCTATTGTCCTGTCAACGTTGCGGCATGGGCAACGGATGGGTGTGCGTTGAAAGTTCTCTGGAATGGGAGCATTTCGGGCATGCCAGGACAGCCAACGAGAAAGCGCAAATGACCAGCACACGAATCAATCGGAATCGCTGTCGAACCCTCCCCCGGCTTCTTTTCGTGATGACCGCAGCCGTCGGACTCACTGCGTCGATGGTCGGCCAGAGCAACGCCGCACCGGTTGGCGTTGCCAACCCTCCGGGCGGAACTGTATACGCTTGGGGAACAAGCGACTACGGGCAAACTGCGGTACCCAAAGCCCTCGCCAACAAGACCGTCACCGCCGTCGCGACAGGCAGCAACCACTCCATGGCGCTCACCGATGAGGGCGCCGTGCACGTCTGGCCGACATATGACGTTCCAGGCGGGGATCCAAGCGCCCCACCTCAGGAGCTCAGCGGCAAGACAGTCAAGGCCATCGCCGCCGGCAACGTCCTCGGCGACTACTTCCTGGCTCTGACCGATGATGGTGTCATCCACGCGTGGGGATCCAACGCCCAAGGTGCAACCGATATCCCAGATGTGCTGACCAGCAAGAAGGTAACCGCGATCACCGCGTACGGGATGCGATGGGCAGCGCTGACCGAGGATGGCTCGGTACACGTGTGGCACCCCTACAGCTACATGCGCGCCACCCCGAATGAACTCAAAGGCAAGACGGTCACCGCGATCGCAGCGAACACGTGGGAATGGACGGTTCTCACCGACGATGGCGACGTGTACTCCTGGACCGGCAACGGCACTCCTTCCAGCAGCCCACCGGCTATGGCTGACAAGGCCGTCACCGCGATCGCAGCAGCCGACCGCTACAACTTGGCCCTCACCGATGACGGCGCCGTCCACGGCTGGGGGTTGAACAACTTCGGGCAGACGGACGTACCGGAAGAACTCACCGGCAAAACCGTTACAGCCATCGCCGCCGGCACCGAACACGCCATGGCGCTGACCAGCGACGGAGCCCTTCACACGTGGGGCAGCAACAGTCACGGGCAGACCGACACACCGCAAGAACTCACCGGCAAGGCGGTCACCGCCATCGCCGCCGGCTGGCGCTACTCAATGGCAATCGCGAAGAACACCACCGTCGGACCCGGTAACCCCACGGATCCAGTCGACCCCACCGATCCAACTGACCCCGGAAACCCCACCAACCCTGGTAATGGCGACCCCAGCGAACCTGGAAACCCGCCCTCACCGCCAAGCGCGGGCGCAGGGTCGCTTGATTCGGCATTCGCAAGCTGACAAACAATCCATGCAACTCGAGGCAGTGCCAGCGGGATCTCCCGTTGGCACTGCCTCTTTGGAGATGTCAGCCGCCCACCCTCCGACGGCGAGGGGTCGCGGCCAGGAATCCTCCGCCCGGGGTGTCCAGCGATCGCCCATCTTCGCGCCTATCCGGGAAGGCCGGTCAACCTTCCGATGAGTTTGTGCGTGCTGGGGAGTCTGTACTTCCATCACCATCATCGAGAGTGTGGGAGCACAGAGTGAGTCAGCTACTGCGAGTCCAGAACTTCAACGTTTCGAGTGACGGAATCGGCGCCGGGGAAAACCAGAGCTTCGAGAGCCCGTTTGGCCTCGACCCCGGGGCCATGTTCGCGTGGGGCGGCGCCACGGCCAGCTGGCCCACCCGCACCGACCCCGGGGGCAGCCGTGGCCTCGACGACTACTTCACGAGAGATTTCGCTCGGAACATCGGCGCCGAGATCATGGGACGCAACAAGTTCGGGTACCAGCGCGGCCCCTGGGAGGATCTCGAATGGCGTGGGTGGTGGGGCGACGAGCCTCCGTTCCGCACCCCGGTATTCGTCATGACCCACCACAAGCGTCCCTCGTTCACGCTCTCCGACACCACGTTCCATTTCGTCGACGGCGACCCGGCCACGATCCTCGAGCAGGCGCGCGAGGCAGCGCAGGGCAAGGACGTCCGACTCGGCGGCGGAGTCACCACCATCAAGCAGTTCCTCGACGCCGACCTCGTCGACACCATGCACGTGGCGGTCTCCCCGATAACGTTCGGATCCGGACTCCGGCTCTGGGAGTCACCGGAAGAACTGCGCGACCGGTTCCACCTCGAGATCGTGCCCAGCCCGAGTGGTGTGGCCCACCACCTGTTCTGGCGGAAATGACCCGAGGAACCGCGCAAGGACACACAAACGCGGACAGCATCTGACCGGATTCGATGACAACGTCGCGGGCATGACCACGAGAGAGCTCATCCAATCCAATGCCGACCTGGACAACGGCTACGGCAGCGTGAACGCCTTCGCGGCGGTGAAAGGCCATGGCGGCGCACGGGCGTTCATTCGTTTCCTCACCGAGGTGCTCGACGGCCGGGAAACCGAGGAAGCGCACAGCGTGGACACTGACGGGTTGCTGATCCACGCGGAGGTCCGGATCGGGGACTCGTGCCTGATGGTCGTCGACTCCAAGCCGGACTGGGCGTTCACCCCCGCCCTGCTCCAGGTGAACGTCACCGACTGCGACGAGGTACTGCGACGCGCCGGCGAGAGGGGCGCCCGGGTGGTCACCTCGACCACGCCGTTCTACGGGGGCAGCTCCCTCGCCCGGTTCGTCGATCCCTGGCACAACGTGTGGTGGCTGTTCGGCCTTGCGAGGCGATGCGCACCCTTTCACCGCCGACGGCCCTGGGTGTGACAACGGTCCGACGGTGAGTACGGTGGCCGGGGCCAAGGGCTCGGCACTCCGTCGGCCCGACGACGGACAGGAACATGAATGCCCCAGGTGCCGGTATTGGCGGACCCCGCGAGGACCTCGACCACATCGAGCTCCGCGCGCGCCGTCGTCGGGCGCCTGCGGGGGTACTGGACCGGAGCCGACCTGGCCGCCGCGCTGGCGTTCACCGCGATGGCGGTGGTGGTGCTCGTCCGCCAGTGGCGCTCCCCCACCGTCGGCTACCTGATCGGCAGCGGCCAGGACCAGCGGATGTGGGAGTGGTTCTTCGCGGTCGCGGCGCATTCGGTCACCCGGCTGGAGAACCCACTCGGCACGGTCCTGCAGAACTACCCGCACGGCGTGAACCTGATGGCCAACACGGCCATGTTCGGCGTCAGCATCCCGCTCGCGCCCGTCACGCTGCTGTTCGGCCCGACCGCCACCTGGACGCTGGTGCTGACCGCGGGCCTCGCCGGGACCGCCTTCGCCTGGTACTGGCTGCTGTCCCGGTATGCGGTGCGGTCGAGGGCCGCGGCGGCGGTCGGCGGCGCGTTCTGCGGATTCGCGCCGGGGATGATCTCGCACGCCAACGGTCACCCGAACTTCGTGGCGCTGGCGCTGCTGCCGTTGATCCTCGGCTGCGTGATCCGGCTCAGCCGCGGCGCGGGCATCCGGGCCACGGTCACCCTCGGCCTCCTCGTCGCCGCGCAGATCCTCCTCGGCGAGGAGCCGCTGCTCATCTGCGCCATGTCCTTCGCCGTGTTCACGGTGGCGTACTTCGCCTTCCGTCCTCGACTCTTCCGCGCCGCGGTGCGGTCCGCGTGGCGGCCGCTGCTGCTCGCGGCGGCGATCGCGCTGGCGATCACCGCGATCCCGTTGTGGTGGCAGTTCTTCGGGCCGCAGAGCTACCGGGTCATCGACCACGGGGCGATGGGCAACGATCTCAAGGCGCTGCTGCAGTTCCCGGCGCAGTCGCTCGGGGGGATCACCAACCCCGGACAGGACGTCTCGATCGGCGCCACCGAGGAGAACGCCTACTTCGGCTGGCCCCTGCTGGCCCTCGTCGCCGCGGCATCGGCCTGGTTGTGGCGCGTACCGCTCGCGCGGGCCGCGGCGGTGACCGTGCTCGTGATGGGCGTGCTCTCGCTCGGCTCCGAGCTGACGATCGGTCGGAACCGGACCGGGATCACGTTGCCGTGGGCATGGTTCGAGCACGTCCCGCTGCTCGAGTCGGTGCTCGAGACCAGGTTCGCGATGGGCGCGGTTCCCGCGATCGCGCTGCTGCTGGCGATGGCGACGGACCGTGCCGTCCGCGAGCGGGCGACGCTGGTGCCCTGGTGCATCTGCCTGGTGTTCGCCCTGCTGCCGCTGACCCCGATGCCGCTCCCCGCGGTCGACCGCAAGCCCGCCCCCGAGTTCTTCACCGACGGGACCTGGCGCGGGTACGTCGCCGACGGCTCCATCGTGACGGTCCCGCTCCCGCGGCCCGAGGATGCGCGCGCGCTGTCCTGGCAGGCCCGCGCCGATTTCGGCTTCCCGCTCGCCGGCGGCTACTTCGTCGGACCGGCCGGTGCCGCCAAGAAGGCCAAGTACGGTCCCGACGACCGCCCGACGGCCCTGCTGCTGGCCGAGGTGAACAAGACCGGCGCGGCGCCGACGATCACCGATGAGCTGCGCGCGCAGGCGGCCGCCGACCTGAGGTTCTGGCGGGCCGACGTGGTGGTGCTCCCACCGGGCCGGAACAGCCAGGCGCTCCGGGACACGGTCAGCGAGCTGCTCCGCGACAGCGGGCACGCCGCCGACGACGTCTGGGTCTGGGACGTGCGCTCTCTGGTCGCCGCGGGGCGCTGACCCGGGCGCCGTCCCATACGATCGGACCTTGTGTCCGACGCGCCTGAATCCCCGCCAGCCGACCGAACCTCACTGCGCACCGCCCGCCTGATCGCGGTCGTCGCGGGCCTGGCCGGGCTGCTGCTGGCCGTCCTCACCCCGCTGCTGCCGGTCACGCAGACGACCGCCAGCGTGTCCTGGCCGCAGAACGGCGCCCTGACCAGCGTGTCCGCGCCGCTGATCAGCTACGAGCCGCTGAACATCAGCGCGCACATCCCCTGCCCGGTGGCGACCCAGCTGCCGCCCGACGGGCAGGTCCTGCTCTCCACCGCCCCGAAGGAAGCGGCCGACGCCGAACTCGACGGCCTCACCGTCAAGGTGAGCGGCGATCCCGCGGCGGGCGACACCGGCCGTGAGGTGCAGGTGATCCTCCGCAACAGCGTGCTGGTCTCCGCGCCGCTGTCCGACGTCGCCGCGGGCTGCTCGGCGATCACCGTGTTCTCCGACGCCGATCACACCACCGCCACCTTCGCCGGGCTCACGAACGAAGCGGGCCAGCCGCTGAGCGTCGACGTCCCGGGCGACCTGCGCCCGCAGATGGTCGGGATCTTCAGTGACCTGCAGGGCACCGCCACAAACGCCACAGGGGGCACCGCCCCCGCCGGCCTCGAGGTGCGCGCGGACATCGACTCCCGGTTCTCCTCCAGCCCGACGCCGTTCAAACTGGTCGCGATGATCGTCGGGGCGCTGGCCACGCTGATCGCGCTGATCGCGCTGCACCGCCTCGACTGCACCGACGGCCGCGCCGCGCGCCGCTTCCTGCCCCGGCACTGGTTGCGCTTCACCGGCATCGACGCCCTGGTGGTCGGCACCCTCGCGCTGTGGCACTTCATCGGGGCGAACACCTCCGACGACGGCTACCTGCTGAACATGGCCCGGGTGTCGGAGAACGCCGGCTACATGGCCAACTACTTCCGCTGGTTCGGCGTCCCCGAGGCGCCGTTCGGCTGGTACTACGACGTGCTGGTGGCGATGGCGAAGATCGGCACCGCCAGCACCTGGATGCGGCTGCCCGCGCTGATCGCCGGGATCCTGTGCTGGATGGTGATCAGCCGCGAGGTGATCCCGCGCCTCGGGAACGCGGTGCGCCACAACCGGATCGCGATCTGGACCGGCGCGCTCGTCTTCCTCGCGTTCTGGCTGCCCTACAACAACGGCCTGCGCCCCGAACCGATCATCGCCCTTGGCGCGCTCCTGACCTGGTGCTCGATCGAACGCGCGATCGCCACCGGCCGGCTGCTGCCCGCCGCGGTCGGCGTGTTCATCGCGGCGTTCTCGCTGGCGGCCGGGCCGACCGGCGTGATCGCCGTCGCGGCGCTGATCGTCGGCGCCCGGCCGCTCGTGGCGATCCTGGTCCGCCGGGCCCGCGAGGTGGGATGGCTGCCCCTGCTGGCGCCGATCGCCGCCGCCGGCACCGTGGTGCTGGCGGTGGTCTTCGCCGACCAGACCCTCGCGACCGTGCTCGAGGCGACCCGGGTCCGCACCCTGGTCGGCCCGAACGTGAAGTGGTTCGACGAGTACCACCGCTACGACGCGCTGATGAACGTCTCGCCCGACGGCTCGCTGGCCCGCCGGTTCGGCGTGTTCACGATGATCCTGTGCCTGGTCGTGTGCGCGATGATCATGCTGCGACGCGGCGGGAAGATCCCGGGCGCCGCCGCCGGGCCGTCCCGGCGCATCCTCGGCATCGTGTTCGGCTCGCTGGTGCTGATGATGTTCACCCCCACCAAGTGGACGCACCACTTCGGTGTCTACGCGGGCCTGGCCGGCTCGATCGCCGCGCTGACCGCCGTCGCGGTCGCCGCGGCCACCCTCCGCTCGCGGCGCAACCGCACGCTGTTCGCGGCGGGCGTGCTGTTCCTGCTCGCGCTGGCCTTCACCGGCTCGAACGGATGGTGGTACGTCTCCAGCTACGGCGTGCCGTGGTGGGACAAGCCGCCGTCCATCGGCGGCAACGCCTTCTCCACCGCGCTGCTCGGGCTCGCGGTGCTGACCCTGCTGGTGGCGGGCTGGCAGCACCTGCGCGCCCCCTATCGGCCGGCGGAAGAGCGGACGCCGCCGCGCGGGCTGCGCGCGCTGCTCGGTTCGCCGCTCACGCTTGCGGCGGCGTTCGTGGTGCTCTTCGAGGTGCTGTCCCTCGCGAAGGCCGCGGTCGCGCAGTACCCGGCCTACTCGGTGGCCCGCTCGAACGTCGAGACCCTCGCGGGCAACACCTGCGCGCTGGCCGACGACGTGCTGATCGAGTCGGACGCGAACGCCGGGATGCTCACCCCGGTGCGCCCGGCGGAGAACCCGCTCGGGGCGGACGCCGACACCGGCTTCACCCCCAACGGGGTGCCCGTCGACCTGACGGCCGACGAGGAGACCAAGGCGGCGGGCGGTGCGAACACCACCGACAGCGACGCCACCACCACCACGTCCGGCACCGCGGCCGGCACCGGCGGGGGCACCGGGGTCGTCGGCGTCAACGGCAGCTCCGTCGCCCTGCCATTCGGCCTCGACCCGGCCCGGACGCCCGTGCTCGGCAGCTACCAGAGCGGGGAGCAGACCACCGCGCAGCTCACCTCCGGGTGGTACCGGCTGCCGGAGCCCGGCTCCGCCGGCACATCGGCTCAGCGGAGCGACGCGGCCCCGATCCTCGCGGTCACCGCCGCGGGCCGGATCCGGTCCGTCGACGCCGACGGCATCGTCACCTACGGCCAGGATCTGGTCGTCGAGTACGGCACCCCGGCCGCCGACGGCACGATCGAGCCGCGCGGCAGCCTGCTGCCGATCGACATCGGCCCGTCGCCGTCGTGGCGGAACCTGCGCGTCCCGATGGCCGACATCCCCGCGGACGCGACCGCCGTGCGGCTGGTCGCGAACGACCACGACCTCTCCCAGAAGCAGTGGCTGGCCGTCACGCCGCCGCGGGTGCCGCAACTGCGGACGCTGAACGACGTGGTCGGCTCCAGCGCACCGGTACTGCTGGACTGGTCCGTCGGTCTGTCCTTCCCCTGCCAGCGGCCGTTCGGCCATGAGTACGGGGTCGCCGAGGCACCCGAGTACCGGATCCTGCCGGACCGGGTCGGTGCCGACGCGACGAACGGCTGGCAGGACAGCCTCGGCGGCGGACCGCTCGGCTGGACCGACCTGCTGCTCACCGCGCAGACCATGCCCAGCTACCTCGACCACGACTGGGACCGGGACTGGGGGTCGCTGGAGCGGTTCACACCCCTCGACGAATCCGCGGTGCCCGCCCGGGTGGACACCGCAACCGTCACCCGATCCGGGCTGTGGACCCCGGGCCCGATCCCGGCCCGATGACGGCGGCACGGATCACGAACCCTGTGATCGCAGCCGATTCCCACCGACTGAACGGCCGACCAGGCCGCTGAGCTGGGGATACGAGCTGCGACACAGGGGTGTGGATCACCGAATACGGCGATTCTCCGTAGCGATGTGAACGCCGACCGGCCCTCGCCTACCATCGTGAACCGTGCCCGACGTCGTGACAGCCCCCGAACCAGTCATTTCCGCACCGCCACCGGTCGACTTCAGAGCGAAGTACCGCACCGCGCGGCTGGTCGCGCTCGTCACCGGCCTGCTCGGTGCGCTGTTCGCGGTGGCGACGCCGTTCCTGCCGGTCACGCAGACGACGTCCACGCTGAACTGGCCGCAGGCGGGCGTCACCGCGAGCGTCAACGCGCCGCTGATGGCCCAGGTGCCGCTCGATCTGCAGGCGACGGTGCCGTGCGCGCTGGTCCGCGACCTGCCCGCGGAGGGCGGCCTGCTGCTGGCCACGGCCCCGCCGCAGGGCACGGACGCCCCGCTCAGCGCGATGTTCATGCGGGTCACCGCCGACACCGTGGACGTGCTCGACCGCAACGTGGTCGTCGCGTCGGCCCCGCGGGCCCGGGTCGAGGCCGGCGGCTGCACGGCCATCACCTTCAGCTCCGACATCGACAGCACCACCGCCACCTTCGAGGGCCTGTCCATCGACGGCAACCCGGTCACCGGCACCCTCACGGGAGACCTGCGGCCGCAGGTGGTGGGCGTGTTCACCAGCCTGGACGGCCCCGCGCCCACCGGGCTGTCGCTGACCGCGAACATCGACTCCCGCTTCACCTCCTCGCCCACGCTGATCAAGAGCGCGGCGATGGTGCTCGCGGCCCTGCTGACCCTCTCCTCGCTGGTGGCGCTCGCCCGCCTCGACGGCACCGACGGCCGCGGCCATCGGCGCTTCTTCCCGTCGCACTGGTGGCAGTTCAAGCCGGTCGACGGCGTGGTCGTCGGCATCCTCGTGCTGTGGCACTTCATCGGCGCCAACACCGCCGACGACGGCTACCTGCTCACGATGGCCCGGGTGTCGGAGCACGCCGGCTACATGGCCAACTACTTCCGTTGGTTCGGCGTCCCGGAGGCCCCGTTCGGCTGGTACTACGAGGTGCTGGCCGCGATGGCCAAGATCTCCACGGCCAGCCCGTGGATGCGACTGCCCGCGCTGCTGGCCGGAATCCTGTGCTGGCTGGTCATCAGCCGCGAGGTGATCCCCCGCCTGGGCCGCGCGGTCCGGCACAGCTCCGCCGCGATCTGGACCGGCGGTCTGGTGTTCCTCGCGTTCTGGATGGCCTACAACAACGGCCTGCGCCCCGAACCGATCATCGCGCTCGGCGCCCTGCTGACCTGGTGCTCGGTGGAGCGAGCCATCGCCACCGGGCGCCTGCTGCCCGCCGCGGTCGCCGTGCTCATCGCCGCGTTCTCGCTCGCCGCCGGGCCCACCGGCCTCATGTGCGTCGCGGCCCTGCTGGCCGGCGCCCGGCCGATGGTCCGCATCCTGGTCCGGCGGCACCGTGAGGTCGGCGCCTGGCCGCTGGTCGCGCCGCTGCTGGCGGCGGGCACCGTGGTGCTCGTCGTGGTGTTCGCCGACCAGACCTTCGCGGGCGTCCGCGAGGCCACCCGGGTGCGCACCCTGATCGGCCCGAACATGAACTGGTACGAGGAGTTCCTGCGCTACTACTACCTGTTCGTGCAGACGGTCGACGGTTCGCTGGCCCGGCGGTTCGCGTTCCTGGTGATGATCCTCTGCCTGTTCACCACGCTGTTCGTCCTGCTGCGCCGCAAGCGGGTGCCGGGCGCGGCGGTCGGCCCGTCGTGGCGACTGCTCGGCGTGATCTTCGGAACCATCTTCTTCATGATGTTCAACCCCACCAAGTGGACGCACCACTTCGGGGTGTACGCGGGCATCGCCGGTTCGCTGGCCGCGCTGACCGCGGTCGCGGTCTCCGCCTCGGCGCTGCGCTCGCGCCGCAACCGCACCATGTTCGCGGCGGGCCTGCTCCTCGTGCTCGCCTTCTCCTTCTCCGGTATCAACGGCTGGTGGTACGTCTCGAGCTACGGCATCCCGTGGTTCGACAAGACCGTCTCGCTCGGTGGCAGGCAGCTCAACAGCGCACTCCTGGCGCTGTTCGTCATCGCCATCCTGGTCGTCGCCTGGCAGTACTTCCGGGAGGACTTCATCGGCACCGAGGTGAAGGCCTCCACCGAAAAGGGCAGGCGCATCAAGAGGTTCGCCGCCATGCCGCTGACCGTGGTGGCCGCGCTGATGGTGCTGTTCGAGGTGCTCTCGCTGGCCAAGGGCGCGGTCTCCCAGTACCCGGCCTATTCGCTGGCCCGCTCCAACGTCGACGCCGTCACCGGATCGCCGTGCGGGCTCGCCGACGACGTTCTCACCGAGGCGGACCCGAACGCCGGCCGGCTGCAGCCGATCTTCGACCCGGCGAACCCGCCCGCGAACCCGAACGACCCCCTGGCGGGCAGCGATCCGCGCGGATTCAGCCCCAACGGTGTGCCCACCGACCTGTCCGCGGACTACACCGAGGTCAAGCCCGGCCAGTCGAACACCGACGGCCAGTCGGTCGGCCCGAACTTCGCCACAGGCGCGGGCGCGGGCACCGAGGGCGGCACCGGCGCGGTCGGCGTCAACGGCAGCAACGTCAAGCTGCCGTACGGACTGAACCCCGCGACCACCCCCGTCCTGGGCAGCTATCAGACCGGGGTCCAGGAGCCGGCCGGCCTCGTCTCCAGCTGGTACGGGCTGCCCGCACGCAGCGAGCAGTCGCCGCTGGTGGTGATCTCCGCGGCCGGGCGCATCTGGTCGGAGAGCAAGGACGGCGAGGTCACCTACGGGCAGTCGCTGCTGCTCGAGTACGGGCACCGCGAACCCAACGGCACCGTCACCGTCCAGGGCTCCTACCTGCCCAAGGACATCGGTCCCGCACCGTCCTGGCGCAACCTGCGGGTGCCGCTCGACGAGCTGCCCGCGGACGCCGATGTGGTGCGGGTCCGGGCGAACGACCCGAACCTGACCGGTGACCAGTGGCTCGCCTTCACCCCGCCGAGGGTGCCGCAGTTGCAGTCGCTCGACGACTACATCGGCACGACCCAGCCGGTGCTGCTCGACTGGGCGGTCGGCCTGCAGTTCCCCTGCCAGCGCCCGTTCGACCACAAGTACGGCGTGGCCGAGGTACCCGGATACCGCATCCTCCCGGACCGTCCGCTCGCGGTCAGCTCCACCGACACCTGGCAGTCCCACGAGAACGGCGGACCGCTCGGCTGGACGGAGATGCTCGCGGAGGCGTCCACGGTGCCGACCTACCTCACCGACGACTGGGGCCGGGACTGGGGTGCACTGGAGCGGTACACGCCGTACTTCCCGGAGGCCCAGGCCGCCGCCGTCGACACCGGCGAGGCGCGCCGCTCCGGCTTCTGGAGCCCCGGCATGATGCGCGTCTACGAGAAGTAGCCACCAGCACCGACGAAGACCGGCTCCCCACGGGGGCCGGTCTTCGTCGCATCGGAGGGCCTGCGCCCGCATACTCGGTACATGCCGGACGACGCGATGAGCGACTTCGAGACCGCACACTTCACCCACGACGGCACCACACGCGCGGTCTTCCGCCGCGGCACCGGACCGGCGGTCATCATCATGGCCGAGATCCCCGGCATCACCCCGAAGGTGCTCGAGTTCGCCCGTCGGGTCGCCGAGATCGGGTGCACGGCAGTGCTTCCGCACCTGTTCGGGGACCCCGGCCGGGATCCGAATCCGGGTACCCACGGAAGGGTCGCGACGGCGGTCAACGCGATCACCACGATGGTCCCGATCTGTGTCAGCCGCGAGTTCACGATGCTGGCCACCGGGCGCAGCTCGCCGGTGGTCCGGTGGTTGCGGGCGCTGGCGGCGGATGAGCACGGCCGGTGCGGCGGCCCCGGGGTCGGCGCGGTCGGCATGTGCTTCACCGGCGGCTACGCGCTCGCGATGGCCGTGGACGATGTCCTGGTCGCCCCGGTCCTGTCCCAGCCCTCGCTGCCGATCGCGGTCTCCGCGCGGCGACGGCGGACCATCGACATCTCGCCCGCCGACCTGGCCAGGGTGAAGCAGCGCTGCGCGAACGGGCTGACCGTGCTGGGGCTGCGCTTCGACTCGGATCGCCTCGCGCCTGCCGAACGATTCGAGTTCCTCCGCGAACAGCTCGGCGACGCCTTCGTCGCCGTCGAGATCGACGGCGACGCCGCGAACCCGGAGGGGCTGCTGCCCCCGCACTCGGTACTGACCGAGCACCTCATCGACGAGCCCGGTCAGCCCACGCGCGCCGCGCTCGATCAGGTCCTCGACCTGATGCGGACGCGGCTGCTGACGCCGACCGCGGACCCCCGAACCGGATCGGTCGATCCGGGGTGAGCCCGCGGGCGGCGTGATCGCCCTGCGCTAGAACAAGATCCGCTAGAACAAGATCCGCTAGAACGGGATCAGGGAGTGCTTGCGCGGGTTCTTGGGGAGCTCCTTGTCGCGCAGCAGAGTCAGCGCCTTGCGGATCTCGAGGCGGGTGGTCGCCGGCTCGATCACCGCGTCGATGTAGCCACGCTCCGCCGCGATGTACGGGGTCGCGACGTGCTCGTTGTAGTAGTTGATCAGCTCCCGGCGCACGGCGGGGGCGTTCTCGCCTGCCGCCTCGATCTGCCGGCGACCGATCACCGCGACCGCGCTCTCCGCGCCCATCACGGCGATCCGGGCGGTCGGCCAGGCGAAGTTCACGTCCGCGCCCAGCTGCTTGGAACCCATCACCGCGTACCCGCCGCCGTAGGACTTGCGAACCACGACGGTCACCTTCGGCACGGTCGCCGAGACGTAGGAGAACAGGAACCGGCCGCCGCGCTTGATGACGCCGACCTTCTCCTGTTCGACGCCCGGCAGGAAGCCCGGGGTGTCCACGACCAATACCAACGGGATGTTGTACGCGTCGCAGACCTGCACGAAGTGTGCGGCCTTGTCGGAGGCGGCCGCGTCGAGCGCGCCGGAGAGGTACATCGGCTGGTTCGCGACCACGCCCACCGGACGGCCGTCCACCCGGGCGAAACCGGTGATGATGTTCTGCGCGGTCTGGCTGCGGACCTCGTGGAAGTCGCCGTCGTCGAAGATCTTGAGCAGCACGTCGTGCATGTCGTAGCCGGCGTTGTCGGCGTCCGGCATGAACGTGTCGAGCGAGAGGTCGTCCTCGGTGATCTCCGGCTCGAGGCCGGGGTTGACGATCGGGGGCTGCTCGGTGCAACTGGACGGCATGTAGCTCAGGTACTTGCGGGCCCACTCGAACGCGGCCTTCTCGTCGGCCGCGACGTGGTGCACGTTGCCGTACTCGGCCTGCTTGCGGGCGCCGCCCAGGTCCTCGAGGCTGACATCCTCGCCGGTGACGGACTTGATGACGTCCGGACCGGTGACGAACATGTACGACTCTTCGGTCGCGATCACGACGTCGGTGTTGATCGGCGCGTAGACGGCGCCACCGGCGCACTTGCCGAGGATGATCGAGATCTGCGGGCACAGTCCGGACAGCGGCTCGTGCCGCCGACCCATCTCCGCGTACCAGGCCACCGACGCGACGGCGTCCTGAACGCGGGCGCCGGCGGACTCGTTGATCCCGATGACGGGGCAGCCGATCTTGATCGCGAAGTCGAGGATCGCGGAGACCTTGCGGCCGAAGATCTCGCCTGCCGCGCCACCGAAGACGGTCTGGTCGTGCGCGAACACCGCGACCGGACGGCCCTCGACCGTGCCGTGCCCGGTGACGACGCCGTCGCCGTACGGGTTGGCGGGATCGCCCGCCATCCGGGCGAGCTGGCCGACCTCGACGAAGCTGCCCGGATCGAGCAGCATGTCGATCCGCTCGCGCGGAGTCGGCAGGCCCTTCTCCTTGCGCCTCGCGATGGCCTTCGGGTTACCCGGGGCCTTCGACAGCTCGAGCTTCTCGCGAAGGTCCGCCAGCTTCTCGGCCGTAGTCGTGCTCACTCAGTTGCTCCGCTTCTCGGCCTCGATATCGGCCAGCTTCTTGGTCAGGTCGGCGCCCACCTTGGCAATGTACGGCTCGTCCACGATCTGGATGTGATCGCCGCCGACGTGCACGATCTCCAGGTTCTTCACGGCCTCGCCCCAACCCCCGTCGGGCTTGCGGGTCTTGAACGCGGGCTCGAGGTTCATCACGTCGTCGTGGTACCGGTCGGCCAGGTACAACACCACGTCGCCCGCATACGTCTCGAGCTGCGCGGTCTGGATGGCCCGGTTGTCCAGCCACGAGGTGCGCTGGTGCTCGATGATGCCACCGGGGATCTTGGTCCCGCTCATCTTCAGCAGGTCCATCAGGATCTTGATCTGGCCCTCGTCATCGGTCGCGGCCAGCTTGTCGTACGGCAGCGGGGCGTCGACGTTGTACGTCTTCTTCGCGAACGCCGCGTACCGCTGCCAGCGCTTGCGGATCTCCTCCGGGGTGTCCTCGACCTTCTCGCCCGCCATGACGGTGTCGATCAGTCCGACGATCCGGACATCCGCACCCTCCTCGCGCAGCAGCTTCGCCACCGCGTACGCCAGCACGCCGCCGAGGGACCAGCCGTAGAGCACGTACGGACCGTCGCCCTGGATCTCACGGACCAGCGGGAGGTACGCCTTGGCGCGTTCCTCGATCGGGCCCTCGGTGCGTTCGAGCCCGTACATCGGCGTCCCCTCGGGCAGCCGCTTGAGCAGCGGCTCGTAGGCCACCGTCGAGCCACCCGCCGGGTGGAACACGAACACCGGCACCGCGGTGGACCCCTCGGGGCGAGCACGCAGCGTGCGGACCAGCCCGTCGATGCGGACGCCGTCCTCGAGGTGCTCGCGCACCTTCTCGGCGAGCTGCTCGATGGTCTCCGAGTCGAGGATGTCGTCGAAGCTCACCTCACCGCCCGCGCGCTCGGTCAACCGGGCCGCGAGCTTCTCCGCGGTCTCGTCGTCGAGCACCGGCAGGGTGTTGAAGATGCCCTTCGCGGACTGCCCGGTGATCACCGCCCAGGTCGCGAACGTCAGCCGCTCGGCGGCATCGCGCGGGGGCACGTCCGTTCCGGTCGCCTCCGCCGTCGCCTGCTGGGCGTCGACCGGTGCGGCGGCGGGCTCCGGGACCGCAGGCTCCGCGGCGGCGGCGGCGATGGCCTCGGCCTCCGAAACGGGGGTGGTGTCCTCGTCGTCGAGCGCCACCTCCTCCGCGGCCGCGGCCTCGGCGGTCTCCTTCTCCACGCGCTGCTTCTCGGCCAGCGCCTCGACCTCTTCGCGGTTGTCGAGGGCGTAGCGCAGGTACTTCTCCACCTCACGCAGGCTCGCGTCGCGGACCGCCTGCAGCTGGAGCTGCGGGATGTCGAACTCGTACTCGACGCGGTTCTTGATCCGCACCGCCATCAGCGAGTCCAGTCCCAGCTCGATGAGCGGGATCTCGGCGGGCAGGTCCTCGGGCGCATAGCCCATGGACTCGGCGACGATCAGCGACAGCCGGTCCTCCATCGACTGCGAGCCGGCCGGCTCCCACCGGTCGCCGAAGGACTCGACGACCTCGGGCAGCTCCTCCATCGGCGAGCTGGACCGCTCCACCGGCGCGGCCACGACCAGCTCGGGCAGCGGTTCGCCCGCGGTCACCACCGCGTCGAGCAGCAGCGTGAAGCCGTCCCGGTTCTTGGTGTGCACCTGCAGCGAGGCGCCGCCCGGGTGCGGGTTCAGCATCGTGGTCAGCGTGCCCGCGGCCGGGACCTCGCCGTGCGCGACGGCCGCGGTCAACACCACGTCCGAGAGCACCTGCGCGGCGGCGCCGGTCGCCAGCGCGTTCAGATCGGAGACCGCGGCGGCCTCGACCTCCCACACGTGCCTGCCGTCGGGCAGGGAGACGTGCGCCCCCGGCACCCGGGCGTTGCCGCTCGAGGAGATGCGGATGTCGAGCCAGTGGTCCTTGCGGAGGAACGCGGTCCGCGGCAGGTCCGCGTAGCCACCGCCGGAGAACAGCGACGGCAGGTTCACCGCGTGTCCGTGGACGTAGAGCTGGGCGAGGGCGCTGAGCACTCCGAGCTCCTCGTCCTCCTTGCGCTTGAGGGTCGGGATCAGCTGCGCGTCGTGCAGTCCCGCGTCGAACGCGGTCGCCGCGACCGACATCAGCGTCGCCGGGTTCGGGGCCAGCTCGACGAACGTGGTGTGCCCGGCGTCGACGGCGAGGCGCACCGCGTTGGTGAAGTACACGCTGTGCCGCAGGCCCTTGGTCCAGTACTCGACCTGGTGGATCGGGTCGTGCCCGGCGCGGTAGAAGGTCTCCTTGTCGACCGAGGAGTACAGCCCGGCCTTCAGCTTGTGCGGCTCGATGCCGGCCAGCTCGGCCGCCAGCTCCCCGAGCAGCGGGTCCACCTGCGAGGTGTGGCTGGCGCCCTTGGTCTGCAGCACCCGGCCGAGCTTCTCCTCGGCCTCGGCGCGGGCCACGATGGCCTCCACCTCGGGCTGCGGGCCACCGATGACGGTGTGGGTCGGCGCGGCGTACACGCAGACCTCCAGGTTCGGGAAGTCCCCGAGCACGCCCTCGATCTCGGCGGCGCTGTACTCGACGAGCGCCATCAGCCGGATGTCATCGCCCTCGAGCGTCGACTCGGCCTCGCCCATCAGCCGCGAACGGGCGGTGATGACCCGGACCGCGTCCTCGAGCGAGAGCCCGCCGGTCACGTACGCGGCGGCCGCCTCGCCCATCGAGTGCCCGACGGCGGCCTCCAGGTCGGCGCCGTGATGACGGAGCACCGCGGCCAGGCCGATCTGGATGGTGAAGATGCCGACCTGCGCGGTCTCGACGTCGTAGTCGACCGCGTCGTCGAGGAACTTCTCGGCCATCTTGTAGCCGGCCTCGTACTCGATCAGCTCGTCGACCTCGTCGACCGCCTTACGGAAGACGGCGTTGTTCAGGTAGAGCTGCTTGGCCATCTTGCGGTGCTGCGAGCCGAAGCCCGAGAACACCCAGACCGGCCCGTTGGACGCGGGGGCGTCCGCGGACAGCACGCCCTGGCCGGGCTTGCCCGCGGCGACCGCGCGCAGGCCGGTGATGGCCTCGGCGCGGGTGCGGGCGAGCACCACCGCGCGCGAGCGGCCGTGGTTGCGGCGGGCCAGCGTGCGGCCGACGTCCTCGAGCGGGGTGGTGCTGCCCGCCTCGGTCTCCAGCCAGTCGGCCAGGTCGGCGGCGGCGCGGCGGCGGCGCGAGGGCATCGAGGCGGAGACCGCCAGCAGCACCGGCGCCGGCTCTGCGTCGGTCTCGGCCGGCGCGGCGGCGGGTTCGACGCCCATCGACTCGGCGGCGTCGGCGAGCACGCCCGCGGCCTCCGTCTCGACGTCCAGGTCCGCCTCGACGGCGGGCGCCGCGGGACGCTCGTACTCGCGGACCACGACGTGCGCGTTGGTGCCGCCGAAGCCGAAGCCGGAGACGCCCGCGACGGCGTGGCCGGTGTACCGCGGCCAGTCGGTGGCCTCGGGGATCACCTGCAAGTGAGTCTTGTCGAAGTCGATGTACGGGTTCGGGCCCGCGTAGTTCAGCGACGGGGGGAGCTTGTCCTCCCGCATCGCGAGCACGACCTTGATCAGGCCGGCTGCGCCCGCGGCCGCCTCCAGGTGACCGAAGTTGGTCTTTGCGGAGCCGAGCAGCGCCGGCTGGTCCGCCGAGCGGCCCCGGCCGACGACGCGACCGAGCGCGTCCGCCTCGATCGGGTCGCCCAGGATGGTGCCGGTGCCGTGCGCCTCGATGTAGTCGACGCCGGACGGGGCGATGCCCGCGTCCCGGTACGCGCTGCGCAGGACGTCGGCCTGTGCGTCCGGATTCGGGGCGAGCATGCCGTTGGAACGGCCGTCCTGGTTGACGGCCGAGCCGGCGATCACCGCGAGGATGTCGTCGCCGTCGCGCTCGGCGTCCTCGAGACGCTTGAGCACGACCAGTCCGCCGCCCTCGGCGCGGACGATGCCGCTCGCGTCGGAGGAGAAGGCCTTGATCTTGCCGTCCTCGGTGAGGATGCCGGTCTCGTCGAAGCCGAGCGTGGCGGGCGGCGCGACGAGCATGTTGACACCGCCCGCGAGCGCGAGGTCGGACTCACCGGTGCGCAACGACCGGACGGCCTGGTGCACGGCCACCAACGAGGAGGAGCACGCGGTGTCCATCGCGACGGACGGGCCGCGGAAGTCGAAGAAGTAGGACACCCGGTTCGCGACGATCGCGGTCGAGGTGCCGGTCAGGGCGTACGGGTGCGCGTGCACCGGGTCGCTGACCGCGAGCAGCTGGTAGTCGTTGGCGGAGCTGCCGATGAACACACCGACCTGCTCGCCCTTGAGCTCGCTGGCCGGGATGCGGGCGTGCTCGAGCGCCTCCCAGGTGAGCTCCATCGCCAACCGCTGCTGCGGGTCGACATTGCGGACCTCGAGCGGCGACATCGCGAAGAACTCGGCGTCGAAGCCCTTGACGTCGTCGAGGTACCCGCCCTTGGTGTTGGCCTTCTCGATGGCCGCCGCCACCGTCGGGTCCGCGGCGAACTCCGACCAGCGACCTTCCGGCAGGTCCGTGACGGCGTCGCGGCCCTCGATCAGCAGCCGCCACATCTCGTCGGGGGTGTGACCGGTGCCGGGGAACCGGGTCGCCATGCCGACGATCGCGATGTCGTGCGACTGCGACGTGTCCTTGATCGTGTAGTACGCCGCGTCCTCGGGCTCGTCGGGGACCTCCGGCTCGCCCTCGATGATCAGAGTCGCCAACGAGGCGATCGTGGGGTGCTGATAGACGACCGTGGCGTTCAGCGTGATGCCGACGAGTTCCTCGATCTCCCCGCTCAGAGCGACGGCGTCCCGGGACGCGAGCCCGAATTCCTCCATCGGACGGTCATCCGAAATCTGGTCGACCGGTTGCCCGGTCGCCTCGGCAACCCAGTTGCGCAGCCATTCGCGCAGCTGCGCGACCGTCATCTCTGTCTCAGCCATCAACACACCACGCTACCCGTCAAGAAGAGGTTGTTTTACACGCTATCGGGGAACGCGGTCTGCGTGTAACCACCACGGAGCGTCCCCTCGATGTATGCGGCCTTGCAGGCGCGCCGGGCGATCTTGCCGCTGGAGGTACGCGGGATGGATCCGGCGGGCACCAGCAGCACATCACGAGCGGTGACGCCGTGGCGGGTGGAGATCGCCGCCCGCACCGCATCCGCGATCGGGCCCGGATCGGCCTTGCCCGCGCCCGGTGCCCGCTCGCCCACCAGCACGAGCTGCTCGGAGGCGTCGTCGGCGTCGAAGGTCAGGCCGGAGCCGGCCTCGAACACCTCCTTCGGCAGCTGGTTCGCGGGCACCGCGAAGGCCGCGACGAAGCCCGGGCGCAGCGCGGCGCTCGCCTCCTGCGCGGTCGCCTCGAGATCCTGCGGGTAGTGGTTGCGGCCGTCGACGATCACCAGGTCCTTGACGCGGCCGGTGATGTACAGCTCCCCGTCCACGTACACGCCGTAGTCGCCGGTGCGCATCCAGTTCGAGTCCTCGGGCGCACCCTCCGCGTGGCTGCCCGAGGCGATCGTGGAGGACAACCGGTTGTGGAAGGTCTGCTCGGTCTCCTCGGGGCGACCCCAATAGCCCTGGCCCATGTTGTTGCCGTGCAGCCAGATCTCGCCGACGTACTCGTCCTCGACCTCGGCGCCGGTGTCGGCGTCCACGATCACGGCCCACTGGCTGCGCGAGACGTAGCCGCAGGAGACCTGCGGGATGGCGCCCTCGGCATCCTTGTCCACCTTGACCATGCGGCCCTCGTTGAGCTGGGCGCGGTCGACGTAGATGATCTTGGCCTCGTCGCTGTGCTTGGTCGACGAGACGAACAGGGTCGCCTCGGCCATGCCGTACGACGGCTTGATCGCGGTCTTCGGCAGGCCGTACGGCCCGAACGCGTCGTTGAACTTGCGCATCGACGACGTGGTGACGGGCTCGCTGCCGTTGATCAGACCGATGACATTGCTCAGGTCGAGGGTCTCGCCGTCCTTCGGCAGTCCGCGGGCCGCCGCGTGTTCGAAGGCGAAGTTCGGCGCCGCGGCGAAGGTGCCCGCGCCGTCGGTGATCGCGGCGAGCTCCTTGATCCAGCGGTACGGGCGCTGGACGAACGCGCGCGGCGACATGATGGTGATGTACTTGCCGCCGAGCGCGGGCAGGATCACCGTGAGCAGGCCCATGTCGTGGAACAGCGGCAGCCAGGTGACGCCTCGCGAGTCGGTGGTCAGCTCGATCGCGTCCACCATCTGCAGCGCGTTGGTGCCGACCGCCCGGTGGGTGATCTCCACGCCGGCGGGCACCCGGGTCGAACCGGAGGTGTACTGCAGGTACGCGATGTCGTCGAGGCCGATCTCGGGGTACACCCAGGACTCGCCGACGGTGTCGGGGATCGCGTCCACGGCGATGATGCGGGGGCGCTCCGCCGCGGGCAGCGCGCGGAAGAGCTGACGCACGCCCGCCGCCGAGGTGGAGGCGGTGAGGATCGCCGACGGCTTGCAGTCACCGAGGACCGCGTGCAGGCGGTCGCCGTGGCCGGGCTCGTCCGGGTCGAACAGCGGGACCGCGATGGTGCCCGCGTGCATCGCGGCGAAGAAGGAGATGACGTAGTCCAGGCCCTGGGGCGCCAGGATCGCGACCCGCTGGCCGGGCTCGGTCACCTGCTGGAGGCGTGCGGCGACCGCCCGCAGCCGGTTACCGAACTGGGTCCAGGTGAGCTCGTGCACCTCACCGTCCCGCTCGCGCGAGTAGTCGATATAGCGGTATGCCAGCTCGTCCGCGTTCTCACGGGTGTGCTGTTCGACGTGGTCGACGAGGGTGCTGCCGGGCATCAACCTGATGTTGCCGGCTTCGTCGACGTAGTCATCGAAGTTCTTCATACCTTCTCCTCCAAGGCAAGCTCCCGGTGAGCGAGACGAACACCGGTGAGCTTCATCCCCTGCGGCCGCGTGGGATCGTGCAAATAGTGACTAGTGGTGGCAATGCGTGCAGGTCTCAGATCGGTAACGACGGACGCTACGTCCCAAACCAACAGCATGTTACAGACAGCGCCGATCTCATTCACCCTTGAGCAGGGGGATCACCGGAGCGAACGCCTCCATCTGTGTGGGGAAGATCCCCACGTAGGACATCGATGTCTTCTCCCGCACGCTGCGGATCTGGTCCGCGATCTCCTCGTAGGAGCCGAATGCGAGGTACGGGGAGTTCAGGATCTGCTCCACCGTGAGCTTGACATCGACCTCGATGTTCGGCGGGTACCCGTTGTCCAGGGCCGCCAGCGCCATCTCGGCCATCGCCTCCCGGTCATCGGTCGGCATGATCGTCGTGATCGTCCAGTTCAGCTCGATGTCGTCGAACCGGTCCCCCGCGGCCTCGCGGATGCGCTCGACCCGGGCGGCCGTCGCCTCCATCGTGATGCCGGACAGCAGCATCTTGCCGTCCTTGTTGCTGGGCGGTGCCAGGGAGATGATGTCCGCGTACTTCGCCGCGAGGGCCAGCATCTTCGGGCCGCCGCCGCCGACCACGATGGGCGGGCGCGGACCCTGCCGGGGGCGCGGGCTGCCCTTGAGGCCGTTGATCTGGTAATACTCGCCCTGGAAGTTGCACTCCTGGCCGCGCAGCAGCGTGTCCAGGATCTCCAGGGTCTCCGCGAGCTTCGCGATGCGCACACCCGGGCTGTCGTAGGTGATGCCGCCCTTGTCGAACTCTTCCTTCATCCAGCCCGCGCCGATGCCGAGCTCGAGCCGTCCACCGGAGAGCACGTCGATCGTCGCCGCGTCCTTGGCCAGCACGGCCGGATGCCGGAATCCATTGGCCAGCACCGCGGTCCCGATCCGGATCTTGTCCGTCGCCACCGCGAGCGCGCCCAGCGCGGCGATCGGTCCGACCTGGTTACCGAGGTGGTCGGGGATCATGAAGCTGTCGTAACCGAGCTCCTCGGCCTTCTGGGCCAACTTGACGAACCGGCGGGCGCCGCCCTCTTCGGCGTTCCCCTCTCCGCCGGCGGCGAACCGGAACTTGCGCGGCGCGGGTGCGTCGGCGGAACTCATCGATCACTTCTCCTGAAACCTGGGCACAACGGGGGAACTGGGCGGCGCGGTACGGCAACGTGGCCGGTGGGCCACTCTATCGGGAACGCACCGCTCCTCACTATTCGTGAGCGGGGGTCGGTGCGGACCTCACCTTGTCGGCGGCCCAGTTTGTCATCCACTGAGTGGCCGTGGTGCCGTTTTGATCCACTACGAACGAGTTGTACATCGCATGCACCGGGTTGTTGATGTACTCCCCGATCCGGGCGAGGCTGGCGAGGAAGTTCACCGGATTGAACGCGTTCGGCGGCGCATCGCAGATGCCGTCCGACGGCGCGCAGATGTCGACCACCCGATCGCCGAGCGACCCGAATCCGCCCGGCCTGGCGCCGGTCATCGTCATGCCCGGCACCTTCAGCCCGGCCAGCGAGAGTTCCGCGCCGACACCGGCGACCGTGGCACCGACGGACTGGGCCGCGCCGGGTTCGCGCCTGCCGTCCGCGATCAACCCGACGCCCAGCACCAGGTCCGCGGGCACCGGCCCGGTGCCCGCGCCGATCGACGAGGCGAGGTCGCCGGCGATCACCGCGCCCTGCGAGAAGCCGGCCAGCACGAAGGTCGTCAGCGGGCAGTCCGCGTGCATGGCCGCCATGGCCTCGCTGGCGCGGGCGGTGCCCTCACCGCGGCTCTTGTTGTACGACATCTGACCGTCCGGCGGCAGCGCCACCGGATTCGAGAACTGCGCCACGTACGGGACGGTGTACACCTGCGCGCGCTGCCCGTCGAACTGCGCCTGCAGCGGCCGGGTGATGTTGAGCATCAAGGACGCCGGGTTGGCGAACGGGTTGAACGGGTCGTCGACCGCACTCGATTCCCAGGTACCCGGGATCGCGACCACCTGGACGTCCGGGCAGCTCGCCGGCTGGGCGCTGGGCCGCTCCGGTTCCGGGGCGGGGGGCGGCGGCGGGGGCACCCGCCCGGCCAACAGGTACCAGGCCACCAACGCGACGAGCGCGAGGAGCAGCACCACGATGAGCACGATCAGCAGGCGCAGCACCCTGCGCCCGAACGACTTGCGGCCCTTGCGTCCGGCGGCATTCACGCGTGACTACTTGCAGTAGTGGGTGTGGGCGGCGTCGATGTACACCTTGGCGGCCTCGCCTGCCTGCTCCGGGGTCATCGTCGCGCCGGTGATGCTGGCCTCCGCTCCGGCCATGCCGGTCACATACGCGGTGACCTCCTCCTGGTTCGCGCCGCTGACCTTCGCACCGCAGATGTAGTTCGCGGTCGAGATGGCGATGTCGCCGTTGTCGGCGACCGCGATGCCGCCCTTCTTCAGCGCGTCCAGGTAGGCCTTTCCGCGGTCGTCGAGCTCGGGGGCCTCCGTCGGGCCGGGGAAGCCGCTCGGGACCGCTTCAGGGGTCTCCGGCGGTGCGGTCGCCGCGACGGCCGGGGTGGTGTACGGCGGCACCTCGATCGAGGTCTCGGGCGCCGGCGCGGACTTCGATCCGGTGGTGAGGGTGGGCGTGCTGCTGGCCGTGGAGTCGTCGCTGCCACACCCGGCGAGGATGCCGCCGGTGACCGCCACGAGCGCGCCGACCGTGAGCGCCCGGGCCAGGGAGTTACGAGTGGAAACAAGCATGGAGTTCAGTCCTCGGATTCGTGATCTGGGTGCGGCCCACCCGCGGGCGGCGTGCTGGGGGCCACGCCGGGTGTCGATGAACAGGCTACCGACGCGAACGGGCCGGTCGCCGGGATCACCCGGCCACCGGCCCGCGTGCGAAGGGAGCTAACGGTTGTGGATTTCGGCGTTGCCGTTGCGGACCGTGATGTTTCCGCCCTGGAAGTCCTGCTGGATCCCGCCCGCGATGTCGCGTTGGTCACCGACCGGGAAACCGAGCCTGCCGTTCTCGTAGTTCTGGCTCTTCCACGCGTCGAAGATCTTGCCGTTGCGCACCGACCAGGCCCCGCTGGCGGGGCTCCAGTAGATGTTGCCGTTCTCGAACTCGTTGAAGCGGCCGTTGTCCTTGACCGGGATCTCGCTGGTCCTCGGGAAGCCGAGCCAGCCGCCCTCCCAGCCCAGTTCGCCGTACTTCTTCATGATCAGGCCCTGGACGGCGTGGGTTCCGTTCGGCGGGCTGTGATACATCGCACCGACCTCGAAGCCCTGGACCACGCCTTCCTTGCCGGGCGTCTTCACCTCGTCGAGGACCGGGTAGCCCAGCGGGCCGCGCTCCCAACCCTGACGGGACCACTCGTCGCGGATCGCGCCGCGGACCGCGTGCGCGCCGGTCTGCGGGGTCCAGTAGATGGAGCCGCGCTCGAAGTGGTTGTAGCGTCCGCGCCCGTCCGGGGTGCCGTTCTCGTCGGTGGTGGGCAGCCCGAGCGGCCCCGCGGGACCACCGTTGGCCTGGTACGAGCCGCCGATCATGCCGGTCAGCACGTGCGCACCCGTGCCGGGCGACCAGAAGATCCGGCCGTTGCGGAAGTCCTGCGCCTTGCCACCCGCGACGTCGTACTCGCCGGTGACACAGCCGCTGAGCCACGGGTTCGCGTTCGCGACCGCGGCGATGGCGCCGCCGGGGCTGCAGCTGGGCGCGCTGGCGTCGACGCCGAGGGCGTTGGCCACCTGCGGCCAGGCCTGGTGCATCTCGAACTGCCAGTACGGCCAGGAGTGCGTGCCGGACGGCCGGTAGTTGACCTGCGCGGGGATGCCCAGCTTGTTCAGCTTGGTCGCGAAGCTCTGCGAGGTGAGCCGGGACAGGATCTCCAGACCCATGCCCGCGTAGTTGGTGGAGACGCCGGGGATGCCGGACGGCTGATCGTACGGACCGGTCATACCGCTGCCGCTGGAGATGTAGAGACTGACGCCCCTGAGCTTTTCGGCGTTGGTGTACGGGTCGTGCGCGGCCCACGCCGGATTCCCCGGCGGGCCCCACAACTTCGAGACGTTGTAGCCGCCCGCGTCGGTCATCGCGTACTGCAGCGCCTGCGGCATACCCAGCGAGGTCGTGGTCAGGTAGCCGGAGAACGACCCGGCGAACTTGAAGAAGCCGGGGTTGCGCTGGGTGAGGAACATCGCCGAGGTGCCACCCATCGACAGGCCGATGATGCCGCGCGTGGTGGTGGTCCGCAGCCCGTTCTCGAGCACCGGCGGGAGCTCCTTGGTCAGGAAGGTCTCCAGCTGGTAGTTCTTGCCGTTGTCCGGCGCGAGCCAGTCGGCGTAGAAGCTCGACTCGCCGCCGACCGGCAGGATCACGTTGACGTTCTTGTCGGCGTAGAAGTTCGCGGCGTCGGTTTCGATCGTCCAGCCGCTCTCGTCGTCGCGCGCGCGCAGTCCGTCGAGCATGTACAGCGCGGGGAACGTCGCGTCGGGCCGCGAGTTCCAGTCCCTGGCCAGCAGTACCTGCACCTGGAACGGGGCGCCCATCGCGGCGGAGTCGACCCACAGGGCCACGCGCCGGTCGGTGATCCACTCGACCTTGGAGACACCGGGGAGCGAGAGCACCGGCGCGGCGGCGCGGGCGACCGACGGCGCGGCGTTCGCTGCCCGGGCGGCCGGGGCGGGCGCGGCCTCGGGCGTGGTGGTCGGCGCGACCGTCGTGGTCTGCTCCACGGTGGTCCGCGCGGGAGCCTCGGTGGTCGTGGCGACGGCATCGGTCGTGGTGGTGACCGGCTCCAGCGTCTCGGCGGCAGGCGCCTTCGCCTTCGACGTCGGGGTCGTCGTCGGCGCCGTGGTGGTCGTGGTGGTGGTCGTGGTCTCGGAGGCCTCGGGAGCCGCGAAGGCGGTCGCCGTCGCGGTGGTCAGGCCCGCCGCGGTCGGAAGCACGAGTGCCGCCGCGAGCAGTCGCAGCACCCTGCCGCGAGCGCCTGGTGCGGACGCCTTCCCCCCGGGACGCGTTCCCGGATTCCTCAGTGCTGTTCGCATCTGACCGTGACACTCCTTCTGCTTTGTGGCCCCAGTGCTGTGGCCTCGACCCGGACATCCGGACCTCGGCCGTTCCCCCCGGCCCGTGTGGGTGTCGTTCGACCGACGCCTACACTCGTGCTCTTTCTACACGCAGCGAGCCCGCGCCAGGGGGTGACGCGCTGTGACGGGTGGTGCAATTGTTACTTCTGCGGGGTAAGGACCCCATGGTCACGGCACTGATCCGGACCGGATACGGCAATGCCGCCCCGCGCTGCCTGAGTCGGCGCGTGGGGCGGCATCATCCGTTCACAACGTGACCTGGAAACCGATCACCAGGCGTTGAGCGCGTTCAGGATCTGCGGACGCGCCTTCCAGAGCTCGTCCTGCCAGTACTTCCAGGAGTGGGTGCCACGGTCCGGGAAGCTGTAGGTCGCCGGGATACCGAGGGTGCCCAGGCGGACCTGGAACGCGCGGGTGTTCGCGAGCGAGAGAGCCTCGAGCGCCATGCCGTTCGCGGTGTTGTAGAAGTCGATCGGCGCGCGCGGGTTGTCGTGCCCACCGGGCAGACCGCTGGCCGCGGAGACGTACATCGACAGGCCCTTGAGCTGCGGGGCGAACACGAACGGGTCGTTGCGCAGCCACTGCTTGTTCCACGGCGGGCCCCACATGGAGTCCACGTTGAAGCGGCCGGCATCGAGCATCGCGACGCGGATGGCCTCACGCATGCCGGGCGCCGAGATGTTCAGGTAGCCCGACAGCGAGCCGGCGAACTTGAACTGGTCGCGGTGGTGTGCGGCCAGGGTGAGGGCGGCCGAGCCACCCATCGACAGGCCGAGCACGCCGTTGTTGCTCCGCGAGACGCCACGGGTCTCGAGGTAGTTCGGCAGATCCTTGGTGAGGAAGGTCTCCCACTTGTAGGCGGTCTTCTGCCCGTTGAAGTTCGAGGGCGCCATCCAGTCGGTGTAGAAGCTGGACTCGCCGCCGACCGGCATCACCAAGGTGACGTTGTCGTTGCCGAACTGCTGCAGCGCGTTGGTCTCGAAGGTCCAGGCGTTGCGGTCGTTGCGCGCACGCAGGCCGTCGAGCAGGTACAGGGCGGCGTTGCCACCGTTCCTGGCCCACTGGATCTGGACCTTGATCGGGCCCATCGCCGAGGGCACGAAGACCTCTTCGAATCCGCCAGAGGGCGCGCGGTGCGCGACCGGGGCAGCGCCTGCGACGGCGGTGCCCGCAATACCTGCGGCTATCGGCAGGACGAGCGCGGCGGCCGTGAGGCCGAGGGCGCGCTGCTTGAGGCGCTCAGAAAACCTCGGTCTGCCTATACGCATGAATATTGCTCACTTTCTTCTCTGCGGTGCCCGCCGAAGCGGCCCGACGATCCGGCGGAAGCCATGCTCTGTCGCCCCCACACACGTGGAAGCGACAGTGGAACTGATCAAGATCACCACTGCGCTCGGTGGAGCGTATGTCACACGGCGAGCACTGACAAACGGTGCCCCGGCTCAGGTCCCCGAGGCGCACACGACATCTGTATCGACATCTCGGAAGCCATCGTTACACAACCGAGATAAGTTCGCACAACAAGATGAGCGGGGACCCGTAGACGCCCGCTCACCTGGGTTTCTCCGGCGTCGGCGGTGCCAGGTTGCACCGCTGGATCTCGTACGCCGGGACCCGGTCGAAACGGTACTCGGCGTAGGCGAAGGCGCGCTTGAGATTGCGGATGAAAAGTGGGCGATTCAGCTCCCCCCGGCTCGACGCCAGCACCTCCTGCGTCTCCGGGCAGGTGAGGGCGAGCCTGGCGTCGGCCACCCACTCCTCGTCCATGTACCAGGGCAGCCACGGGTGCAGATCGACCATGCCGGTGTCGGCGACCACCCAGTCCGGGTAGAGGGCCTTGTCGTGACCGATCCGGCCGTCGTCGAGCCGCTTGGTGTGCGCGGCCAGTGGATAGGCCAGGCCCATCTGGTCGATCACCTTCACGTCGAGTCCGACGTTCATGCTCGTCATGCCCAGGTTGAGGAAGTACACCGTGTGCCCGGCGCCGCCGTCGGGGATCGGCAGCGGCGGCGGCACCACGTCCCAGTAGGTGAAGGACGCGGCGGGCAGCAGCAGACCACCGTCCGGGGTGTTGGCGATCGCCTCGACCATCGGGCGCATCCGCGGATAGTCGAGGTAGTCCTCGGCCCGGATCGGATGCGGGTGTCCGGTGTTGAGCGCGTAGAAGTTCCGCTCGTCGACGATCCCGGACTTGCCGACGACGGTGCCGTTCGGCATGCCGGACGAGTTCGACACCGAGATCGCCCAGACCACCGTGATCACCCAGGCGGCGGCGCCGACCGCGAACAGTGCGGTGCCCCGGGTCCGACCCCAGTCCTCGCGGTCGGGAATGCGGACCGGCAGCACGGCGATGGGCAGCATGAAGCAGAACAGCACGGGCAGCAGCACCCGACCGTGCATGAAATCGCCGCCGACCCGCAGCGAGTAGATCATCAGCAGCAGTCCGGTGAACAGGATGACGGCGACCACGGCGCCCGGCGTGCGCAGCCGCGACTGCCACCGAGCGAGGGCGTTGCCGCCCGCACTAGCGACGACGGTTCCGCGCGACCAGGGCCGGGTCACCAGGACCGCGACGGCCAGCACGAGCAGCGGGAGCCACAGCCAGTACGGCCCCACCAGGTTCCACAGGTACGTGAAGCCCTGACCCCACTTGGCGCCGCCTGCGTCCTTAGCGACCGCGGTGTTGGGGTAGGGCAGGCCGTAGTAGCCCATCCGCCAGATCTGGTAGCCGACCGGGACCGCGCCCGCGACCGCGACGATCAGCGCGCGCAGCCGCCAGGTGCCCGGCGCCAGGAAGATCAGCAGCAGCGCGAGGCCGGCGAGGATGACCAGCTCGGGCCGGACCAGCGGTCCGAGCCCGGCGACGAAGGCGAGGATCAGCACCGAGGCCGTGGTCGGCGGGCGCTGCGACCAGCGCACCAGCAGCAGCCAGAGCAGGGCGATCCAGAAGATGACCAGGCAGGACTCCAGCCCGGAGGTGGCGTAGTCGCGGGCGGGTGGCACCGCGATGTAGGCCAGGGCACCTGCGGGCAGCATCAGTGTGGCGGCAGGAGCGGAGCCTGAACCCAGGCCGCGCCAGAAGGCACCGGCGCCGAGCATGCCCAGCACGATCGCGGCGCCGGACAGCGCCAGGGCGAGGCCGAGCACCACGTACTCGAGCCGGGCCTGCGTCAGCCAGCTGAACGCGTACACCAGGTAGGTCCAGACGGTGCTGGTGTTGGCCTCGACCCGCTCCCCCGCGTTGAACACCGGGCCGTTGCCCGCCATCAGGTTGCGGATCGTGCGGAGCACGATCAACCCGTCGTCCGCGATCCAGCGGCGCTCCCAGCCACCCCACACGAAGAGGGCGGCGGTCAGCGCGATCCCACCGAGGAACACCGAGCGGGGCAGCCATGCGGGCATCCGCAGGGCCGATTCGGTCCGCTCGGCCGCCTCGGTGTCCTCCACGCGGGGCCTGTCAGACGAGATAGACAGCGACACCCACCGCTCCAATCCAGGCGATCGCGAGGAATTGGAGCACCCGGTCGCCGAGCGCGATCTCCTCCGGCTCCCCCGCCTCGCCACCGTCGACATCGACCGCGTATCGCAGGATAGCGATCGTGAACGGGACCATCGAGATCGCAAACCAGTTCGTGTCGTTCGCCTGATCGCGCTCGAAGGCCCACAGTCCGTAGCAGATCACCACCGCGGTCGCCGAGAGCGTCCAGACGAATCGCAGGTAGGTGCCGGTGTAGTACTCGAGCGACTTCCGGATCTTCGCCCCGGTGCGCTCGGCGAGCTGCAGCTCCGCGTAGCGCTTGCCCGCCGCCATGAACAGCGAACCGAACGCCATGATCAGCAGGAACCACTGCGACAGCGGGATCTCGGCTGCCACGCCACCGGCGATCGCGCGGAGCAGGAAGCCGGACGAGACGATGCAGATGTCGAGGACGGCCTGGTGCTTGAGCCCGAAGCAGTAGGCGAGCTGGATGCCGATGTACACCGCCATCACCACCGCGAGCTGCCAGTTCGCGAGGAAGGACAGGCCGATCGATCCGGCCAGCAGCACCACGGCCATCCCGTAGGCGAGGCCGATGGGGAGCACGCCCGCGGCGATCGGGCGGAACCGCTTGGTGGGGTGCGCGCGGTCGGCCTCGACGTCCATCGCGTCGTTGACCAGGTAGATGCCGGACGCGGCCATGCAGAACACGAGGAAGGCCAGCGCCACCGGCAGCAGCACGTCGACCTCGGTCACCGAGCCGGCGGCGAGCGGAGCGGCCAGCACCAGGACGTTCTTCACCCACTGGCGCGGGCGCAGTGCCTTGACGATCCCGGCGGGCAGCGACTTCGGCGGGCCGGTGACCTCGGCGGGGTGCTCGCTCATTTCTCTCCAAACTTCCGTTCGGCACGCAGCACCACTGCGGCCGAGGCTGCGCCAAGGGCGGATCCGGCAAGCACATCGGTCGGGTAGTGGACCCCGAGCACGAGCCGCGAGAGCAGCATCGGGGGCACCAGCACCGCGGGCAAGGGTAGCCCGGTCAGTCGGCCGAGTAGCACCGCGGCGGCTGTGGTGGACGTGGCGTGCGAGGACGGGAAGCTCAGCTTGCTCGGCGTCGACACGTTGACGGCCACGGAGGGGTCGTTCGGCCGGGGGCGACGGATCACCCGCTTGATCACGATCGATGCGGCGTGCGCGCCCACCGCGCCGACCGCGACGCCCGCCCACTGACGGCGGCGGGGACGGTCGAGTGCGGCGCCGACGCCCGCGATCGCGACCCAGCCGAGCGCGTGCTCACCGAAGTGGGACATGCCGCGGGCCGCGGCGACCACGCCCGGCTGTGCACCGATGGTCGACTGGACGGCATTGAGAATCTTCACCTCGGCGGCGGACTCACTGGTCGCGGCGCCGTCGAGCAGGGCGCCCTCTGGCCTACGCCGGGTAATGAAAGACACTCTCCCACCTCTCCTTGCTGGTCAGTGACGGCACTGCGTCGGCATAGACGCGCTTGAGCTCGGGGAACCGGGCGGCCAATTCGCGGCGCAGGCGCATGGCCTCCTTCAACAGGCCCCAGGCCTGGCGCGGGTCGCGCTTGCGGTAGACCACGCCGCGGCCGTCCGCGGTGGTGACGGTGACGCCGTCCACCTGCGAGAGCAGGAACCAGCGTGCGTCGAGGGTCGGCACGTTGAGCTGCGGGCGTTCGTGGTGCTCCTCGTGTGCGGGCCGGACATTGTGCACCAGGCCCTTCCCGAGGCGGACGAGCTTCGCGAGCGGGTTGGCCGGCTCGCCGACGGCGCCGACCTCCGCGCCGGACGGCATCGGCAGCGAGGTGGACGACGGCAGCACGACGGCGTCCGGGAAGTCCTCCCGCATCGCCCGGACGTCGCCGAGGGCCGTGGGCAGCAGGTCGAAGATGTGGTCCGGCCCCTGCAGGAAGTCCGCGATGGCCTTGTTCTGGATCGCGACGGTCGAGTACTCGAGGCAGAGCAGGTGCTTGAGGGTGGCCTTGACCGTGTTGACGACCAGGCCGCGACCGTTGCCCGGCATGTGCAGCGCGGCCACCACCAGGCGGTTGCGCAGATGGAAGTACGCCTGCCAGTCGATGGCGTCGTCCTTGTCGGACCAGGCCATGTGCCAGATGGCCGCGCCCGGCATGGTCACCGTCGGGTACCCGGCCTCCCGGGCACGCAGCCCGTATTCGACGTCGTCCCACTTGATGAACAGCGGCAGCGGCTGGCCGATCTCCTCCGCGACCTGACGCGGGATCATGCACATCCACCAGCCGTTGAAGTCGACGTCGATGCGGCGGTGCAGCAGCTTCGAGTTCTCCCGGTCCTTGAGCGGGTACTGGGAGAAGTCGTGGTCGTACTCGACATTCGGGGCGGCCGACCACATGAAGATGCCGCGGTTGACCACCTCACCCATCGAGTGCAGGTGACTGCGCTCCTGCAGGTTCAGCATCTGGCCGCCGATCAGCGTCGGGGTCTTGGCGAACCGGGACAGCGCCAGCGCGCGCAGGATCGAGTCCGGCTCGATCTCGATGTCGTCGTCCATGAACAGGATCTGCTGGCAGTCGGTCGTCTTGAGCGCCTCGTACATGATCCGGCTGTAGCCGCCGGAGCCGCCGAGATTCGCCTGGTCGTGCATCGCGAGCCGGTCGCCGAGGATCGCGGCCGCCTCGGTGAAGCCCGGCTCGTCGCGGACCTTGCGGGTGCCCTGGTCCGGGATGATGACGGCCTTGACCACGTCCATCACCAGCGGATCGGAGCCGAGGGCGGTCAGCGCCTTCACGCAGTCGGTCGGCCGGTTGAAGGTCGGGATGCCGACGGCCACGCTGGCCTCGCCGGGCGCCTCCATCGGGGCGTACCAGCCGGCGCTCTCGAGCACCACCTCGGTGTCGGAGGTGATGTCGAACCAGATCCAGCCGCCGTCCTCGAACGGCGCCAGCTCGACCTCGAACTCCAGTGCGGCGTCGCCGTCCTGGAATTCCCTGCCCTCCACGTGGATTCGCGAGGAGTCGGCCTTCGAGCGGTATACGTCGACCCGGCCGTGACCGGACAGTTCCAGGCGCAGCACGACGGAGGTCAGGATCGACCAGCGGCGCCAGTAGCTGGCCGGGAAGGCATTGAAGTAGGTGCAGAACGACGCCTCGGACTCCGCGCCGATCGACAGCGACGTCCGCGAGGTCGCGTGCGCGCGCCTGGCGTTGGTGGTCGCCTCCTCCAGGTAGAGGGTGCGCACGTCGAGGGGCTCGCCCGGCCGGGGCAGGATGACCCGCTGCAGCAGGGCCTTGCCGAGCACCTCGAGCTCGTCGCCGGCGTGCTCGTCGGCCTCGATCAGGTGGCGGGGGCTCATGCGCCGCTCCCGTTGGCGTCGTTCCCGTTGCCCAGCGGCGCGCCGGACTCCAGGTGCGGCCGCAGCGTGTTGTCGAACATGCTCAGCGCGCTCGCGATCGCCATGTGCATGTCCAGGTACTGGTAGGTGCCCAGGCGACCACCGAACAACACCTTGTTCTGGGCGGTCTCCGCCTTGGCCCGCGTCCGGTAGGCCTCGAGCTTCTCGCGGTCCTCGGGGGTGTTGATCGGGTAGTACGGCTCGTCCTCGCTCTCCGCGAAGCGGGAGAACTCGCGCATGACGACGGTCTTGTCCGCCGGGTACTCGCGCTCGGGGTGGAAGTGCCGGAACTCGTGGATGCGGGTGAACGGCACGTCCGCATCGTTGTAGTTCATCACCGGGGTGCCCTGGAAGTCGCCGGTCGGCAGCACCTCGGTCTCGAAATCGAGGGTGCGCCAGCCCAGTTCACCCTCGGAGTAGTCGAAGTAGCGGTCCAGCGGGCCGGTATAGACGACAGGAGCCGACGGGGACTGTTCGCGCAGCTCGTCCCGCACGTCGAACCAGTCGGTGTTCAGCCGGACCTCGATCTTCTCGTCCTTGGCCATGTTCTCGAGCCACGCGGTGTAGCCGTCGACCGGCAGGCCCTCGTAGGTGTCGTTGAAGTAGCGGTTGTCGAAGGTGTAGCGGACCGGCAGCCGGGTGATGTTGCCCGCAGGCAGGTTCTTCGGGTCCGTCTGCCACTGCTTGGCGGTGTAGTCGCGGACGAACGCCTCGTACAGCGGCCGCCCGATCAGGGAGATCGCCTTCTCCTCGAGGTTGGTCGCGTCCTTGCTGTCGATCTCGGCCGACTGCTCGGCGATCAGCTTGCGCGCCTCGTCGGGGCTGAAGTAGCGGCCGAAGAACTGGGACACCAGGCCCAGGCCCATCGGGAACTGATAGGACTGCCCCTTGTGCATCGCGAAGACGCGGTGCTGGTAGCCGGTGAACTCGGTGAACTGGGTGACGTAGTCCCAGACCCGCTTGTTCGAGGTGTGGAACAGGTGCGCTCCGTACATGTGGACCTCGATGCCGGTCTCCGGCTCGGCCTCCGAGTAGGCGTTGCCGCCGATGTGGTGGCGGCGGTCCAGCACGAGGACCCGCTTGCCCAGCTCGGTCGCCGCGCGCTCGGCGATCGTCAGTCCGAAGAATCCCGAACCGACGATGATCAGGTCGTACTGTCCGGAGGTGGCGGGGCCTGGGGTTACAGAGGTCACGGGCAACCAGGGTATCGGACCTGACGTGGAGGTCCCGGGCAACCCGTGGCTGCCGGGTGGTACGTCACAGCCGATCCGGTGGTCACCTCGGCGGGGCGAACTCCGTCTGCAGCCGGAGTTCACGCCGATTTCACTACAGGTTGCGCTCGACGTACACGGTGAGCGCGTCCCGGACGAACTCCGCGCCCCGCGTTCCGCCGTAGTTGGCGGCGAAGCGCTCATCCGCGACGTACATCTCACCCAGGCCCAGGATGTACTCCTTGACCGGCGGCGCGCCGTGACCGGGCGTGCCGGGGATGCCGCCGAGCCACTCGATATGGCGACGGGCCAGCTCCTGCGCCCGCTCGCCATCGGGCGCCGAGCCCGACGCCTCGGCGTCGATCCAATCGGAGTTGAGCCGTGCCAGTGCCGCCTGCCAGTCCCGACGCTGCTCGTCGGTCTGGCCACGCCACCAGCGGTCGCCGGCCTCGTAGGCCTGCTCACCCCAGCGTTCGATCACCTCGTCCTTGTGCCGGGTGTGGTCGAAGCCGTCGAAAACTTCCTCTGCCATCAGTTGTTCACCTCCTTCCGTTTTCCTCAAGGTCGTCCGCACCGACTCGATCTGCCGCCGGACCCGGCCGAGCTCCTGCTCGAGCAGGGCCAGGTGGGTCCGCAGCGCGGCCGCGGTGTCCCGCTCGCCGCCCAGGACCTCGGCGATGGCCGGGAGGCCGAGGCCGAGTTCGCGCAGCAACAGGATCCGCTGTAGCCGCACGAGGGAGTCCTGGTCGTAGTACCGGTAGCCGTTGGCCCCGATCCGGCTCGGCTCCAGCAGCCCCCGCTCGCCGTAGTGGCGCAGCGTGCGACTGGTGGTCCCGGCCGCCTTGGCCAGCTCCTGGATCGACCATTCGCCTGCCATTTCCGTTCCTCCCTCCTCGGTGCCGGTGCGGTCCGACATGCCAAGGATGAAGGTTGACGCTGCGTCAATGTCAAGGGTGCGCGACGAACGGGCCACGCCCCTCGGGCCGAGCACGTTTCCGGGCCGTGCCCGGCTGGTCCTACTGTGGGGGACATGACCGCAGCGGAGGACTTCGATCTGGACGCGTACCTCCGACGGATCGGTTTCGATGGCGACCGTGCGCCCACCCGCGCCACCATCGACTCGATCGCC
Organism: Rhodococcus daqingensis; assembly: GCF_042665615.1. Classification (NCBI taxonomy): domain Bacteria; kingdom Bacillati; phylum Actinomycetota; class Actinomycetes; order Mycobacteriales; family Nocardiaceae; genus Rhodococcus; species Rhodococcus daqingensis. Next base: position 51,535 of record NZ_JBHTCS010000025.1, read on the forward strand.
GCGGGTCACACCCGATCGATCCCGTTCGAGAACCTCGATCCGTTCCTCGGCACACCCAATCGCCTGGACCTGGAGTCGTTGCAGGCCAAACTCGTTCGCGGCGGTCGCGGCGGTTACTGCTTCGAACACGGACTGCTGCTGCGCGCCGCCCTGCTGGAACTCGGGTTCGACGTCACCCCGCTCGCGGGCCGGGTGCTCTGGGGTTCGGAGCTCGACGCCATCACCCCGCGCAGCCACATGCTGCTGCTCGTCCACCTGGCGGGGGAACGCCGGGTCATCGACGTCGGCTTCGGCGGGATGACGCTCACCGGAACACTGCTACTCGAACACGACACCCTGCAGGACACCCCGCTCGAACCCTTCCGGCTGATCGACCTCGACGGCGACTGGGCGATGCAGGCACGGGTCGGCGACGAGTGGCGCACCACCTACCGTTTCGACCTTCAGCGCCAGCACCCCGTCGACTACGAGGCGCCGAACTGGTACCTCTCGACGTGGCCGCAGTCGCATTTCGTCACCGGCCTGATGGCGGCCCGCGCCACCGAGGACCGGCGGTACGCGCTCAGCGGCAGGCGCCTGACCGTGCACCACCTGGACGGGCGCAGCGAGCGGCGGGAGCTCTCCGGTTCGGAGGAACTGCAGCAGACCCTCGAGCGCGACTTCCTGATCGACACCCGCGCGCTCACCGGCCTGGGCGCCGCGTTCGACCGACTCCCGTAGCCGCGGCACGACTTCGGCCAGCCTTGCATTGCTGGTCGGATCACCAAGGTGCCGATAGCGTTCCGCGCATGAGCCCCGACCCGGATCATGCCCCGGCACCGCACCCGTCCGAACCACACGCCCAGGGGCTCTCCGCCAAGCTGAACTGGCTGCGGGCCGGCGTCCTCGGTGCCAACGACGGCATCGTCTCCACCGCCGGGCTCGTCGTGGGCGTGGCCGCGGCGAGCACCGCCCGCGGACCGATCCTCACCGCGGGCATCGCCGGGCTGGCGGCGGGTGCGGTGTCCATGGCGCTCGGCGAGTACGTCTCGGTCAGCACGCAGCGCGATTCCGAGCGTGCGCTGCTGGCCAAGGAGCGCAGGGAACTGGCCGAGCTACCCGACGACGAGCTGGCCGAGCTCGCGTCCCTGTACGAGGCGAAGGGGCTGAGCCCGGCCACCGCTCGCACCGTGGCTGAGGAGCTGACCGCACACGACGCGTTCGCCGCGCACGCGGACGCGGAGCTCGGCATCGACCCCGACGAGCTGACCAATCCGTGGCAGGCGGCGATCTCCTCGGCGATCTCCTTCACCCTGGGTGCCCTGCTGCCCCTGATCGCGATCCTCGTCCCACCCGCCAGCTATCGCGTGCCCGTCACGTTCGTCGCGGTGCTGGTCGCGCTCGCACTGACCGGCAGCGTCAGCGCCCGCCTCGGCGGGTCGCCCCGCGGAAAGGCCGTGCTGCGGGTGGTGTTCGGCGGCGCGCTGGCCATGATCGTGACCTATGGCATCGGGCAGATCGTCGATTCCGTGAACATCTGACCGATGTTCTAGAGACCCAGCGTGCCGAGCCACTTCGCGATGTGCCCGGCGACATCCCGCCACCCGGTCTCCAACATCATGTCGTGGGCCATGTTCGGAAAGAACTCGGCTTGAGTGCCGTAAGCGCTTGCGGTGGCGCGTATTTCCCCGGGGGTATGTGCGGTGTCGTGGTCTGCGCCCAGGACCAGCACGGGCACCGTCACGCGGTTCGTTCGCCGCGGGTCGACAAACAGCATGTCGCGAAGCGCGCGGTCGCTCTCGTTTTGCAGTCGTGCGGCATACCGCACGACTTTCGTGTCGCGCATCTGCGCCGAGAAGAGCCATGCGCGCGCCAATTCCGGGGTGTCGACGAGATACAGGGGCTTTCGGGTGACGCTCGCCTTGAGGAATGGCAACGGATGCCGTCGTGCACCGCGCAGCATGGAGCCGCGCCAACCCGCAGGGGGCGTGGAGGCAAGCAGCACGCCGGCGGGCGCGTCGTGCGATTCCAGATATTTCTGCACGACGAATCCGCCCATGGAGTGACCGATCACCACCGGCTTCACGGGCAGGCTGTCCGCGACCGACACCACATCAGCGACGTAGTCCGCGATCGTCAAGGTCCGGATCGGCTTGCCCGCCGGGCTGTTGCCATGGCCGCGCAGGCTCACGGCCAGGGCGCGGTACCCCTCGTCCGCGAAGTAGTCCAGAAAATGCTCATCCCAGCACCACGCTCCGTGCCAGGCTCCGTGGATGAAAAGCAGCGGGGTCGCGTGCCGTGCGCTGCCCGGTCCCCTGTCGATGACTTCGAGCATCGACCGGCGCTCCTTCCCACCGAACCCTTCGCCCCCCGCTTCGCCATTTTCCCACTTCAGGGGAGGTTCTGAAACTAATCTCGGGCACGACCCCACCAGCGGGATGCCTGCGCTTGCCCACTCGGTCCCGGCCACCGGCCCATGACGATCCTCGAGTTCTCGGGGTAGTTCTCCGGGGCGGTCGTACGCTGTTTCCGTGTCCAAAGTGGTGCACACGGCCCGGCGCCTGATCCTGGGGCGGGCGCTGCGCAACGAACGCCTGGGCGAGCAGTTGCTCTCCAAACGGCTCGCGCTGCCGATCTTCGCCTCCGACCCGTTGTCCTCGGTGGCATACGCCACCCAAGAGATCCTGCTGATCTTGTCCCTGGGCGGTTTGGCGTACCTGTATCTCACCCCGTACCTGGGTGCGGCCGTGGTGGTACTGCTGGCGGTGGTGGTGCTCTCCTACCGGCAGGTGGTGTACGCCTATCCCAGTGGCGGCGGATCCTATGAGGTCGCGCACCGCAATCTCGGACCGTCCGCGGGGCTGGCCGTGGCCAGCGCCCTACTCATCGACTACGTGATGACGGTGGCCGTGTCGGTGGCGGCCGGGGTGGACAACCTCATCTCCGCGTTGCCCTCACTGAATCCTCATCGGGTCGGGCTGGCCGTCGGCTTCGTCGTCCTGCTGACCGCGATGAATCTGCGCGGGGTCAGGGAATCCGGCAGGGCCTTCGCCATCCCCACCTACGGATTCATCGCCGGGGTGCTCATCCTGATCACCACCGGCCTCATCCGGGTGGTGCTCGACGACGCGCCGGTGGCGGAGAGCGCCGGCTACCTGATCGAGCCGGAGCACTCAGGGATCACCGGGCTGGCTCTGGTGTTCTTTGCCCTGCGCGCGTTCTCCTCCGGCTGCACCGCCCTGACCGGGGTCGAGGCAATCTCCAACGGCGTCCCCGCATTCCGTAAACCCAAGAGCAGCAACGCCGCCAAGACATTAGTGGCGATGGGCGCCACGGCGATCGTGATGTTCTCCGGCATCACGGCGCTGGCGATCATCAGCAAGGTGCGGATCGCGGAGAACACGTGTGACCTGGTGGGCTTTGCCGGCGACTGCGAGTCCGACCCCCAGCGCACCGTCATCGCACAGATCGCCGCCGCCGTGTTCGGGGGCAGCACCAATGTCGGGTTCTTCTACATCCAGGCGGCCACCGTCTTGATCCTGATCCTGGCCGCGAACACCGCCTACAACGGGTTTCCGCTGCTCGCGTCGATCCTCGCCCGCGACCGTTACCTACCCCGCCAGCTGAACACCCGCGGGGACCGCCTGGCATTCAGCAACGGCATCATGCTGTTGGCACTCGCTGCCACCGGACTCATCGTCGCCTTCGACGCCTCGGTCACCCACCTGATCCAGCTCTACATCCTCGGGGTGTTCACCTCCTTCACACTCAGCCAGGCCGGGATGGTGCGGCACTGGAACCAACTCCTCGCCACCGCGCCCGACCGTCAGGAAGCACGCCGCATCCGCTCGCGGCGGGCCATCAACGGCGCGGGATGCGTCCTCACCGGCATGGTGCTGATCATCGTGACCGTCACCAAGTTCACCCAGGGCGCCTACCTGGTGGTCATCGCGATGCCGATCCTCTTCTTCCTCATGAAAGCAGTGCAGCGGCACTATGACCGAGTTGCCGTCGAGCTCGTCGTCGACGAGGACAGCTTCACCCTTCCCTCGCAGGTGCACGCCATCGTCTTGGTCTCCCAGCTGCACAAACCCGCCGCCCGCGCCCTCGCGTACGCGCGAGCCACCCGGCCCTCGGACCTCGAAGCGGTCACAGTCCAGAGCGACGACACCGCCCGCCTCCAACAGGACTGGTCCCGCCACGACATCCCGGTGCCGCTGAAAGTCCTGGCTTCCCCGTACCGCGAGGTGACCCGCCCGATCGTCAACTACGTCAAGAGCATCCGCCGCGACAGCCCCCGCGACGTCATCACCATCTACATTCCCGAGTACGTCGTAGGACACTGGTGGGAGCAGATCCTGCACAACCAGAGCGCGCTGCGCCTGAAAGGGCGACTCCTCTTCACTCCTGGGGTGATGGTCACCAGCGTGCCATGGCTGCTGGACTCTGCCGCCCGGGTCCCACACCCGGACGCGAGACCCGCCCCGGGAGACATCCGGCGCGGCGCACTGCCCGCGGGAACCCCGACACCCGACAACCCGAGCCAGGAGCGTCGGTGACATTTCGACAACCGCGGTGGTGCCGCAAACAGAACATCAATACTCCGGCCGTCGATGTCAGGTAGGCGTCAAGAACCGGGCAGCTCCGAACGGCACGGCGTAGTTGTTGGAATCAGGTAGATCCGCCTGAACCACCGGCAACGGTTCACTCGATCGAGGAGATTGAGATGACAATCCGCCATCAGAGCACCTTCGTCCGCCATCCCTTCCACCCGTTCGTCGACATGCAGCGAAAGCAGAACGTCGTTGTCAACCTGACGTCTACGGGTATCGATGCCGTCGGCGATCGGACGGCCGAGGAAGCGCTGAAGGCGGTGATCGAGCAGCCACACCTTCAGCTGGTCGGCCTGTGCGTCAGCCTGGGATCCGACGTCACCGATTCCGCCCGGGTCGGCGCCGGAGTCGACCGGATGATTGCACTGATGGAGCAGGTTCACCGCGACTACGACTTGATCCTCACCGAGCTGGTGCTCGAGGAAGAACAAGACCGCTCGAGCGGCCCCGGGACCGGACTCCTCCACCAGGACGAGCTGGTCACGGCCATCAATGAGGCGTTGGACGACGCGTGCGCACGCTACCGGTACCCCCGCCCGAGCATCACGATCATGACGCACCCGACGGTCATCGCGCGGGACGCCGCCGGATGACCGGAAACAATCGGGCAGCCCGCGGCATTCCGCGTCAGACAACAGCAAGCGAGAAAGTACGGCGTACATGCGAAATGGTTTCAGCGGCGAGCTCGGCCTGCTGACGGGTCAGCTCGCCGAGCTCGCTCGTCTCACAGTGCAGTCGATGAGCGATGCGAACGCCGGGCTGCTCGAGGTGGATCTGGCCAGGGCTGAGCGGGCAATCGCCGCGGAGAGGAACATCGCGGCACTGCACGGCGACTGTGAAGGACGGGCGCTGTCGATGCTCGCTCTGCAATCTCCCGTGGCCACCGATCTTCGAATGCTCTTCTCCGCCATTCGGATCAGCGCAGATCTTGCACGGATGGGTGGGCAGGCGCGCCATGTGGCCGAAGCGGTCCGCCGCCGCTTCCCCGACAGCGTCGTTCCGCCCGAGACACGCGGCCAGTTCCTCGAGATGGGCGTGCTCGCCACCGCGATGGCGGACCGTGCCCGTCACGCGCTCATCGAACCGGATCTGCAGCTGCTCTCCCGGCTGCGCACCGACGACGATCGGATGGACGAGCTACACGCACAACTGACCGCGCTGATCACCGGCGAGTCCTGGCCACACGGCGTCATCAGCGCCGTCGACCTGACATTGCTGGCCGGCTTCTACGAACGGTTCGCCGATCACGCCGTCAACGTCGCCGAACGCATCGTTTTCCTCGTCACCGGGGCCCGTCCCCCCGCGGCGCGGACCCTCGCGCCGAGCGCCTCGATCACCGGAGCGGCGCCCGCAGGCGCCGAGACGATGCGCTACGCCTGACGCTCAGGCCCGGTCGGCGGGCGCCATCAGCACCGGGATCACGAACTGCTCGATCATCGCGCACTCGTCGGCGTCGTCGGCACCGGGCACGGTCAGCAGCGAGACGATCACCCGCACCAACCACCGTGCGCGACGGGAGATCTCGGCATCGTCGCCGCCCGGGGTGGTGGCGAGGAAACTCGCTCCCAGCACCTCGATCACCTCCGAGGTGCCCGCCAGCTCGGACGCGATGCCCGCGTCGCCGATTCCGAACCAGGCGGCCAGCGACGGCGTCGCGCGCACCTCGCGCACCGCGGCGAGCACGGCCGCGGTGATCCGCTCGCGCGGATCCTCGATGCCCGCCACCAACCCGGCCACCCGCTCGCCGAGCCGGCGCGCCTCCCGGTGCACGAAGGCCAGGTGCAGCGCGCGACGGTTCTCGAAGTAGCGATACAGGGTCGCCCGCGAACACCCGGCTGCCCTGGCCACCTCGGCCATGCCGGTCGTCGCGACACCACGCTCGACGAACAGCCCCGCGGCCGCGTCGAGGATGCGCTCCGCCGCGAGATCGGTGCGTTCGTCGCGCAGCCAGGTTCCGGAACTCATGGCCGGAACGGTACGTGCGTGGGCCGCCTCACGTAATTGCCGGCCGCGTACTCGACGCCGTCGACGTCCACCTCGAAGTCGGGGCAGCGGGCCAGCAGTTCCTCGAGCGCGACGCGGGCCTGCATGCGCGCGGCCGCGGCGCCGAGGCAGTGATGGCTGCCGTGGCTGAAGGTCATGATCTGGCGGGGCGCCCGCAGCACATCGAGTTCCTCGGAGTTCGCGCCGTACGCCCTGGGGTCGCGGTTCGCGGATCCGTAGACCAGCAGCGTCTTGCGGCCGGCCGGAATGGTGACGCCCTCGATCGTGACGTCGCGGGTGGTGGTGCGGGCCAGACCCTGGACGGGCGAGGTGAGGCGCAGCAGCTCGTCGATGGCGTCGGGGATGCGGGACGGATCCTCCAGTAGCAGCGCGCGCTGGTCGCGGTGCTGGGTGAGCAGCGCGGAGGAACCGCCGAGCATGCCGGTGGTGGTGTCGTTGCCGCCGGTGACCATCGTGAAGGCGAACCCGAGGATGGACAGGACGCCCGCGAAGTCGCCGTCGGCGGCGATCCCCGCGGCGACGAGGTGCGAGATGGTGTCGTCCGCTTCCCTGCCCGCGGCGACATCGGCCTTGCGCCGTTCGATCAGCCCACCGAAGTAGCCCATCAGGTCGCCGACCGCCGTCGCCGCCTCGAGCGGGTCACCGTTGGCGTTGGCGGCGACGATCGCCTCGGTCCAGCCGTCGAACTGGCCGCGGTCCTCCTCCGGCACGCCCAGGTAGTGCGCCACCACCATGCTCGGCAGCGGCTTGAACAGCTCGGTCACGATGTCGCCCCCGCCCGCCGAGCGCAACCCCTCGATGCGCTCGACGACGAACTCGCGGACCGCCGGCTCCACGGCCTCCACCTGACGCGGCGTGAACCCCCGGGCGACGAGGCGCCGGAAGTCGGTGTGCTCGGGCGGGTCGAGCATCACCAGGGGCGGGTTGTCCCTGAGCCCGATCTTGTCGAGCTCGCCGTAGCTCGTGGTCAGCCCGTCCGCGGACGAGAAGGTCTCGTGGTCGCGGGCGGCCGTGTAGACGTCGGCGTGCCGGGTCAGCACCCAGTAGTCGTCGGCGGGCGACGCCTCGGGCACCACATGATGCACCGGGTCGTGCTCGCGCAACGCCGCGTACATCCCCCAGGGGTCGCGCCAGGTCTCGGCAGAGCGCGGAACATAGGCGGCCTTGCCGGACATCATCGTCGTCATGTGCCGAGAATGAGACACATCACCAACTTTGTCAATCACCCGTCGATCCACCGAATCCCCTCGCGACCTCCGCCACGGCCCGTCAGACCGGATACCGCGCCAGCGCCTCGGCCCCGCCCACGTTCAGGATCATTCGGCGCAGCACCTTCACGGTGGTGACGTAGTCGGCATCGTCGATGCCCGCGTGGATTTCGCCGCGCAGGCCGGGCAGCTGTTCTTTGACCTGGGCGTGCGCCAGCCGACCGGGCTCGGCCAGCCGCAACCGGCCCGCGGCATCCCTGGTGAGCAGGCCGCGCGCGACCAGATCGGCGGCGTCGGGCTCCGGCTCGTCCTGCGGGAGCAGGTAGGAGCTCATGCGCTCGGAGAGTTCCGCGACGGTCAGACCGGACTCGGCCTCCTCGGCCGTGGCCAGGTCCTCGGGATGCAGGTTGCGGATGATCCAGTACTGCGGCTGGGTGAGGCCGCGCGCGGCCAGTGAGCGGCGGATGAAGGCGATGACCTCGGTGTGGGCCGCGTCGGTCCACTGGCCGATGGGAAGCCGGGCCAGAGTGCTGTCGTCGAGTTCTGTCGTGTGTGCCATGACCACAGCTTGTAGTCTCAACCTAGGTTGAGGTCAAGTCAGGATCATTCCCCGTCGTACGCGCGCCGCAGCGCGTTCACGTCGAGCTTCTTCATCTGCAGCATCGCCTGCATGGCACGCTGCGCCTTCTCGGGATCGCCGGTGACCATCATCTCCTCGAATCCAGGCGGAACGATCTGCCAGGACAGCCCGTACTTGTCCTTGAGCCAGCCGCACTGGACCTCCTGCCCGCCGTCCGCGGTGAGCTTGGCCCAGTACTCGTCGACCTCCTCCTGCGAGTCACAGTTGACGAGCAGGGAGATCGCCTCGGTGAAGTTGAACTGCGGGCCGCCGTTGATCGCGTTGAACTGCTGCCCGTTCAGCTCGAAGTCCACGGTCATCACGCTGCCCTCCGGACCGGGCGCGCCGGCCGGGTAGCGAGCGATCGTCAGGACCTTCGAGTTCTTGAAGATCGACACGTAGTAGTTCGCGGCCTCTTCGGCCTGGTCGTCGAACCAGAGTGAGGGATTGATCTGCATCGCTGCCTCCCGGGTCGTGGTGAATCCACTCTCACATGTTGTGACCCGGGAGGCGGCGAGAACTCATCGGCTCCGAGCGCGGCCATCGGTGAACGGTCGGGATCAGCTCCCCAGGCCGGGCAGCTTGGCCGTCAGCACGCTGGCATCGAGCACCTGCGCGCCGGTGGTCTTGGTCCAGACGATGGCGCCGTGCGTGTACATGCGGAACCGGCCCGCCTCGTCGGGCATCGCCAGCTCCGGCCCCACCGGCGCGCCGAGCACGCCCAGGTGCCCGCCGAGCTCGGCGTACTTGCGCTCGATGTCGGTCGGCTCCAACTTCCCGGTCGGGTCGGCGTTGTCGACCCCGGGTGCCGCCAGCGCGGAGGCGGGCGGCGGCGCGGCGGGCCCGACGCCCTCGGTGATGGTGAACCAGTCGGACTTGAGCCCCAGCTTGGTGCGCGCCTCGTCGCCGGTCACCTCCTTGGTACCGGTCGAGCCCGCCACCCTGAGCCCGGTGACCCGTCCGCCGTCGGCGCCGAGGTTGTTGCGCGAGGTGACCTCGATCGAGTGCAACTCGCCGACGCCGAAGGCGGTGGCGATCTCGCCCGCGGTCAGGGTCTGCGTCCACTTGTGGTTGGGCGACTCGGAGTCGCCGAGGTCCTCGACCGCCCCGAATGCGCCGCCCGCGCTGTACCCGCCGGTGGACGCCGAGAACTCGGCCGATACCGGCTTGCCCTCCTTCATCAGCACCTTGCCGGTGGTGGATCGGACCGCCTCGGTGGTCTTGGGATGTTCCTTGGACGAGCCGCCGTACACCTGGCAGTCCTGCGTGTCGCAGGTCTCCGCGTAGGCGTAGCGGTGCTCGGCCGCCGCGTAGGACCGCGCCGCGACGGCCTGCGCGCGCAGCGCCTCGGCGCCGCCGGTGTCCGCCCACTCGGCCTTCGACTCCGCAGGCACGACACCGAGCAGGTAGTCCTCCATGCCCACGTGGTTGACGACCCGGGGCGCGTCGCCCTCGAGCGCGACGCCGAGCGAGCCGCGGAACGGCACGCCGCCGCCGCACAGTTTCAGGTGTTCGTTCGCCGGGCGATCGAGGCCGAGGTCGACCGGATCCACCCACGGGTGGGCGGTGGACTCCTGCCACAGCACCTCGCCGTCGCAGCCCCTGGTCACGACGACCGTCGCGCCACCGCCCGGGTTGGCGGTCAGGTGCGCGGCCTCCCCCGGCGCCACGGTCCGGCCCGCCACCCCCATCGGGGAATCCGAGAACACGTCCAGACCCTTGCCGTCCAGGCCCATGAGCCGGACGCCGATCGCCTTGTCCCCCAACGCTTCGAGCGTGGTGCCGCCGTAGTAGTAGCCGAGAATCCGTTCCGCGGTCCAGCCCTGCTTGGCGTAGCCGTATGCGCCCCACTGCCCCATCCCCCGACCGTGACCGTGGCCGTAGCCGGTCAACGTGTAGGGGGCATCGGCGGCGACCGCCTCGGCGACGTCGGGGCCCGACGACCGGGTGGCGACCACGACGCCGACGGTGCCGCCGACGAGGAGCGCGGGCGCCAACCCCAGAATCGCGGCCCGCATCGCGAACGGTCTCCAGCCGCTCCGCATCGGCCGTCCCACGACGAATTTCTTCCTACGGGTCCTCGCCATACCCTGATCTCCTCATCGACGGAGTTGATCGTCAGCGCGCGACAGCGGGTGACGCGCGGTGGCGCGTACGTGCGGATCTCAAAAGCCTCAAGTTAAGGTTGAGCGTTGGAATGTTTGTGACTAGTGTGGCAAGAGTGACTAACGATGGCAACAACCGTCACACCTGCATCACCAGTTGCTGACAGTGCGACACCCGTGAACCACAACTGAGGGAGTCCGTTTTGCCGTACCGCCGCCCAAAGCCGTCAATCGTTCTCGGCACGGTTGCCGCCTTGGCCATCGCGAGCCCACTCGCGGTCTGGGGCGTCACCAGCACCACCGGCATCCGTTCCACCACCGACTCCGCACCCTCGGCGGTCCCGACGCAGATCGCCGAGGTGGTCCTCGCGCAGGTCCCCGACATCGTGATCCCGCTCAAGGACATCACCGGGCTCGACCTGCCCGACCTGAGGCTCTCCGATCTCAAGAAGCTGCCGATCCCGGCCACGCTCCCCACCGAGATCCCGCTGCCGCAGAACCTTCCGCTGCCCCCGGGTATCGCGCTGCCGCCATCGATCCAGATCCCGCCGCTGCCCGCACCGGGTGACATCGCCGACGGCGCACCGGCTCCCGCGCCGGCACCGGCTCCCGCGCCCGCACCGGCTCCCGCCGCGAGTCCCGAGGAGCAGTTCGGCACCGCGGTCAAGGAGATCACCCGCGACACCCCGTTCAGCATGATCGCGCTGACCTCCGAGCTCGGCGCCGCCTCCGCCAAGGTCCGCGCCAAGCTCGCCGACGGCTCGTGGGGACCCTGGTTCGCCACCGAGAAGGTCGACTCCCGCAAGGACGACAAGACCACGGGCGGCAAGACTGGCACCGAGCCGGTGTTCGTCGGAGCCACCAAGGCCGTCCAGGTGCTGGTCACCAAGGTCGAGCAGGCGGTCGCGGCGCTGCCCGCCTCGGGAACCGCGGACGTTCCCGCCGTTCCGGCGCCCGGCGCCCCGGCCCCGGCCCCGGCGCTGCCGAATCAGCTCGTCCCCGCGGACCCCGCGCAGCTGCCGATGGGCTTCGCGCCCGCCGCGCTGTCGAACCCGCTGCGCGGCCAGGAACCCGCCCCGCAGCCGGAAGCACCGCAGCAGGCACCGGAAGCACCACCGCAGGAGCCCGCCGCGCAGCCGGCGGCCGCACCGCAGGCGAACTCCGCTCAGCAGCTCGCCGAGGCCGTCACCGCCGTGTTGATCGAGCCCGGCACCTCGGCATCGGACAGCACCCTCGGCGACATCGCCTCTCCCCTGGGCAGTTCGTCCGGCCCGAAGGTGATCACCCGCGCGCAGTGGGGCGCCGACGAGTCCATCCGCTGCCAGGAGCCGGTCTACGACGACTCCCTCGGCGGTGCAACGGTGCACCACACCGCGGGCAGCAACGACTACTCCAAGTCCGAATCGGTCGAGATCGTGCGCGCGATCTACGCGTACCACGCCTCCACGCTCGGCTGGTGCGACGTCGGCTACAACGTGCTGGTCGACAAGTACGGCCAGACCTTCGAGGGCCGGGCCGGCGGTCTGGACCGGAATGTCCAGGGCGCGCACGCGGGCGGGTTCAACGAGAACACCATGGGCATCGCGATGATGGGCGACTTCTCCTCGGTGACCCCGCCGCAGGAGACCGTCAACGCGGTCGGCAAGTTCCTCGGCTGGCGACTGGCCAAGGCGGGCCTGGATCCCAAGGGCAACACCACCATGTACTCCGAGGGCACCGAGTTCACGCCCTATGCACAGGGTGAGGCCGTGGATCTGCCGATCATCTTCGCGCACCGCGACGTGGGCAACACCAGCTGCCCGGGCGACGCCGGCTACGCCAAGCTCGGCCAGATCCGCGACATCGCCGCGGCGAACCTGGGCGGCGGCTCGTCCTCCGGCTCCGGTGTGCTCGCCGCCGCACCGAACGGCTCGCCCACCGACAACACGACCCCGGGGCAGACCGACGGCCCGGTCGCCCCGAACGGCGACGCGTCCGGAACCGGCTCGACGGCGGGCGCCATCGGCGCGCTGGTCGGCGAACTGCTCCGGCTGACCGATCCCTCCCCCATCGCACAGAAGTGGATCGCGGAGGGCGGCGACACCGGACGTCTCGGCAACTCGCTGTCCGGTGAGATCCCGGTCAAGGGCGGCAACAAGGTCGTGAAGTTCACCAACGGCGCCATCGCGACCTCCCCGAACGGCGGGGTGTGGACGGTCCTCGGCAAGATCTTCGAGACCTGGCAGTCCTCCGGCCTCGACGCCGGCTCGCTCGGCCTGCCCACCAGCGACGAGTACCCGGTGCCGGACGGCAAGCGCACCGACTTCGAGGGCGGCTCGCTGATCTTCAACGAGCTGACCGGCATCGTCACCACGATCCTCAAGACCTACAACGACGCCTACGCAAAGGCCTACCAGGAAGGTGCGGCGGCGACCCCCGCCGCCGCGCCCGTCGCCGAGGCGGCACCCGCCCCGGTGGCGCCTCCCGCTCCGCCTGCAGCCGCCGAACCGGCACCGGCCCCCGCCGGCTGAGCCACAGGCATCGAACGAGAACATCGGCCCCGCATCGGTTTCCCGATGCGGGGCCGATCCGTATCCGCGGTCGCGCGCCCATGGTGTGGCTGGCCACACCCCCGAATCGCCTGGCAACACCCTCGAATCGCTCCTCGGGCATCGGGAAACATGGTTCCCATGACGACGACCACGCCCCGCGCACCGGCGCTCCGCGAGTTCCTCCGCGCCCCGATCGCCGCGCAGACCTGGCGGGAGACCGGATACCTGGCGGTGACCGCCGTGCTGGCACTCGCAGGCATCACGTATCTCTTCCTCGGCACCGTGTTCGGGGGCGTCCTCGTGATCACCCTGATCGGCATCCCGCTGCTGGCCGCGATGATCGTGGTGGCCAGGGGATTCGGCCACGCCTACCGCACTCTCTCCGCGTGGATGCTCCGCTCGCCGGTGGAGGACCCGCCTCCGTTCTCCCCTCGGCCGGGCGTGCTCGGGTTCATCTGGTCCGGGCTCATCGACCGAACGGGATGGCACGCGATTGCGTTCATGCTGATCAAGACCCTGCTCGCGGCCGCAGCCGTGTGGGGCGCGCTGCTGTTCGCGGTCGTCTCATTGGGCCTTGCGATCTCGCCGCTGCTGTGGTGGCTGATCGACCCCGTGAACTACGACTCGAACGGCGTCGCCCGGCACTCGCTTCTCCAGTTCGGTGACGTGTACTTCGACACCTGGCCGCAGATGCTGGCGCTGTCCGCGGCCGGCATCGCCTGCCTGTTCCTGGCACCCTGGCCGATCCGCTGGCTCGCCGCACTGGACCGGATGCTGATCCGGACCCTGCTCGGGCCGCCGGCCCGCGATGCTCGCGTCGAGGAGCTCGAACGCACCCGCACCGCGGCGATCGAGGACTCGGCCACGAGGCTGCGCCGGGTGGAACGCGACCTGCACGACGGCACCCAGGCCCGCCTGGTGGCGATGGCGATGACCCTCGGTCGCGCCGAGGACCGCATCGCGGCGGGCGAAGACCCCACGGAGCTGGTGCACAGCGCGCACTCCGCCGCCAAGGAGGCGCTGACCGAACTACGGGAGGTGGTGCGGGGGATCCATCCGCCCGCCCTCGATCTGGGCCTGGGGCCCGCACTGCAGACGCTGGCCGCCCGCAGCGCGGTACCGGTCGACCTGGCGGTGTCGGTGGATCCACGGCCCTCGCCGGGCACCGAGACGATCGCCTACTTCTCGGTCGCCGAGCTGCTGACCAATGTGGCCCGGCATTCCGGCGCGAGCAGAGCGTGGGTGTCGGCGACATCCGACAGCGAGGGACTGTCGGTGTCGGTGCGGGACAACGGCATCGGAGGCGCGGCGATCGGCGCCGGCAGCGGCCTCACCGGGCTCGCGGCCAGGGTCGGCACCGTGGACGGATCGCTGCACGTGGACAGTCCGGTCGGCGGTCCGACGTTGGTGACCCTGTCGTTGCCGGTCGACGGGAGACGCTGATGCGGATCGTGATCGCCGAGGACAATGCGATCCTTCGAGATGGATTGGCGCAGTTGCTGATCGAACGAGGGCATGAGGTGGTGGCCATCGTGGGCGACGCACCCTCGCTCGGTGCGGCGGTCGCCGAGCACCTGCCGGATGTCGCGGTGGTCGACATCCGGATGCCGCCCACCTTCACCGACGAGGGTCTCGTCGAGGCGGTGGGTCTGCGTCGGAGATTTCCCGACGTCGGGGTGCTCGTGTTCTCCCAGTGGGTCGAGACCCGCTATGCGGCTGAGCTTCTCGCCGGTCAGGCCGCGGGCGTGGGCTGCTACCTGCTCAAGGACCGGGTCGCGGACGTCGGCGAATTCGTGGACGCCCTGCAGCGGGTGGCGGCGGGCGGAACCGCCCTCGATCCGGAGGTGGTGACCCAATTGATCGGCTCCAGCCGCAAGGCCGACGCCCTCGGCGCCCTCACCCCGCGCGAGCGCGAGGTGCTCGGCCTGATGGCGCAGGGACTGTCCAACGGGGCGTTGGCATCGTCGCTGCACGTGACCGAGCGGGCGATCGAGAAGCACATCGGCAACATCTTCACCAAGCTGGACCTGCCGCCGTCGACCGGTCACCATCGGCGAGTGCTCGCGGTGCTCCGCTACCTCGAGTGAGATCGCGTCGCGCGCAGCACATGTCAGTGCATCAGGCGCCGTAGCTGCCCCCACAACCCGTCGAGCGCGGCCGCATCGTTGCGCAGCTTCGCGAACAGCACCGCGCCCTCGAGCTGCGCGAGCATCGCCCCGGCCAGCTCGGCGGTGGTGCCGTCGGGCGTGAGGCTGCCGTCCGCCGCGGCCTCGTCCAGCACGCCCGCGACGAGGGCGGCCTGCTCGTCGAAGATCGACTGCAGGTCGGCCCGGATGGTCGCGTCCTGCGTCGACAGCTCCAGCGACAGGTTGGCGAACAGGCATCCGTTGATCGCGGCGGAGGCGTGCTCGGCCCGGATGTCGTCGACCTGCATCGCGAACAGCGCCTCGAGCCGGTCAAGCGGTGCGCCGGGCCCCGAGAGCGCCGCAACCCACCGGGCGCGCTGGGTCTGCCAGTGCTCCCGGATGACCTCCCGCGTGAGCGCCTGCTTGGACTCGAAGAAGTGGTAGAAGCTGCCCTTGCGCACGTCGGCGGCCGAGCACACCTCGGCGACGCCGACCCCGGTGTACCCCCGTTCCCGGATCAGGCCGCAGGCGGCGTCGAGCATGCGTTCGCGAGCATCGCTGGTTCGTCCCACGCCGACACAATACAACCGGTCAACTATGTTCCGGTTGACGTTTAGTTGACCGGTCGTCTAGTTTCGACCCGGGCCGAATCCGACTCGGCCGGACAAGGAGCGCCATCGCCATGGCCGACTGGACAGACACACGCTTCACCAGGGACTTCGGGATTCGCTACCCGATCGTGCAGGGCCCGTTCGGGGGTGGGATCTCGCGCGTCGAGCTGACCGCCGCCGTCTCCGACGCGGGCGGACTCGGCTCGTTCGGTGCCCACCACCTCCACCCCACCGAACTCGATGCCACCCTCGCCCAGCTCAGCGCGGCCACCGCCCGGCCGTTCGCGGTGAACCTGTGGGTGCCGCTGCCCGGCGAGCCCCGCACGCTGGACCCACGGACCCACAGCACCCAGACCCACACGCTGGCGCCGTGGTTCCGCCGAGCCGGGATCGAGCCACCCGCCTATCGAGCGCCAGCCCCGCCCGACTTCGAGGCCCAGGTCGAGGTCCTCCTCGAGCGCAGGCCCGCGGTCTTCAGTTTCGTCTTCGGGATTCCGGCGCCGGGCATTCTCGCCGAATGTCGCCGCCGCGGCATCCGAACCCTGGGCGCGGCAACACATCTCGACGAGGGACTGGCACTGCGCGACGCGGGTGTCGACGCCGTCGTCGCGTCCGGCTACGAGGCGGGCGGGCACCGGCCTGCCTTCCTGCGACCGGCCGAGGACTCCATTGCCACCGGCCCGCTCACGGCCCAGCTGTCCGCCGCCCTCGACATCCCGGTGATCGCGGCGGGCGGTATCGCGGACGGGCGGGGTGTCGCGTCGGCGCTGATGCTGGGTGCCGACGCCGTCCAGGTGGGCACCGCCTTCCTGGCCACCGACCAGTCGGGCGCGCCGGCGGCGCACAAGGAGATGCTCCGCTCCCCCCGCGCCCGCTACACGGCGCTGACGAGGGCGTTCTCCGGCCGGCTCGCGCGCGGCATCCGCAACGACTTCCTCGACGAGCACACGGCGACGGATCTCCCGCCGTACCCGCAGCAACTCTGGCTCACCGCGCCCATCAAGGCGGCCGCCGCGCGCACCGGCGACGCCGAACTGCTCGCGCTGTGGTCCGGCCAGGGCGCGCCGCTGCTGACCGGGCGTCGCGACGCCACCGAGGTCTTCGACCACCTGGTCGACGGCACCACCAGCACCCTCCGTTCCTTCGCCATCCCCACCCGAGAAAGAGACGCCTCATGAGCACCGCACGCATCGCAATCGCATTCCACAGCGGGCACGGACACACCGCACGGCAGGCCGCGGCCGTCGCCCGCGGCGCCCGCTCCGCGGAGGGCGCCGAGGTCCACCAGCTCGACGTGACGGACCAGGGGCCGGACTTCTGGGACATTCTCGACGGCGCGGACGCCATCGTCTTCGGCGCCCCGACCTACATGGGCAGCGCCTCCGCGGAGTTCCAACGGTTCGCCGAACAGTCGGCCACCGCCTGGTCGACGCAGGCCTGGCAGGACAAGTTCGCGGCCGGATTCACCAACTCCGCCGGCGTCAGCGGGGACAAGCTGAATACCCTGCAGAACTTCGCCATCCTCGCGGCTCAGCACGGAATGCACTGGATCAGTGTGGGATTGCCGCCCGGATGGCTCTACTCACGCGAGGGATCGGTCGAGGACCTCAACCGGCTCGGGGGCTTCCTCGGCGCCATGGCGCAGTCGCCGTCGGATGCACCGGCCGATGCGGCGCCCTCCGAGGCCGACCTGAGGACGGCCGAGCACCTGGGCCGGCGGGTGGCGGAGACCGTGCTGCGCTCCCGACGCCCCGCGGTCCTGGTCACCGGCTGAGCCGGCCCCCGGTCACCGTCCCCACCAGCGCTCGAGGACCCGGGCCACGCCGTCCGCCGAGTTCGACGTCGTCACCTCGTCCGCGGCCGTGATCGCGTCGAGGTGTGCGTTCGCCATCGCCACCCCGTGCCGGGCCAGGGTGAGCATCGGCACGTCGTTGGGCATGTCACCGAACGCCACGATGCCGGAGACCGGGATGCCCAGCTGCTCGGCGACCACCGTCAGACCGGACGCCTTGGTGATGCCGGGGGCGGACACCTCGATCAGGCCGTTGTCCGTCGAATAGGTCAGGTCCGCGCGTTCGCCGATCAGCGGGGCGAGGGTCGCGGCCATCGCGGCGCTGCTGGCGCCGGGCAGCCGGATCAGCAGCTTCACCGCGGGGTGGGCGAGTACCTCGTCGCCGGACATCTCGGTGTTGTCCGGGTTCAGCCAGGCGTGTTCGTAGCCCGGCGAGCTGACGAACTGCGGGGTGGCCGCGTCGTGCGCGCTGGCCCCGACCCGCTCCGCGGCAAGGCCGCACCCGGGCAAGGCGGCGAGGGCCAGTTCGGCGAGCCAGGCCATCGCGTCGGTGGACAGCGTGACGGCGCTGAGCACCCTGTCGGCGTTGCTGTCGTAGACCACCGCGCCGTTCGCGCAGACGGCCAGCGGCGCGAATCCGAGTTGGTCGACCACCGGCGCGATCCACCGCGGCGGGCGCCCGGTGGACAGCACGAAGGGCGTCCCGTCGGCCACGGCCGCCTGGACGGCGGCCCTGGTCCGGGCGCTGACCTTCTCCTCGTCGTCGATGAGGGTGCCGTCGACGTCGCTGGCGATCAGCAGGGGCTTGGTGTGTCGGTTGTCCTGCACCGAACCCATCATGCCGCAACCAACCGACGGCCCCGACGTCGCCGACGGCGTCCGTGACCCTCCGCGGCCGGGCTCCCCCAGGGTGCAACGCGTTCCACTCACGGCGGGATCCCGGGTCCGAGATGCACCGCCACGCTGGACCGATTGCGATTTCAACGATTTGGTGCCCTCACGAACATGTTCTCCTCTATGGTCCAGGTCACAGAATTTCTTTACTTCTGTGCAACTAACTTCCGACCCGAGCAAGGAGCACTACATGTCCTTCACGCACGTTCGCAGGGGTGCGGTCCCGGTGGTGGCCGCCGCGGCGATGGCAGCCGGCAGCCTGCTGATGGCGTCCCCCGCCTCCGCGGCGCCGACGTCGATCGAGTTCCAGGGCGCCTGCCAGGCGAGGGCGATCCTCACCCAGCACATGTCGCAGCCGCTGGGCATGACGATCGATGCCCCGGCCGCCGTGAAGGTCGGCGAGCAGTTCAGCTACCGGCTCCAGCCGACGGTCAGCACCCTGCCCGACAAGGCTTCGATCGCCACCACCATCGACATCCAGCGACTCAAGATCGACTGGGACCTGCCCGCCAACGCCGAATTCGTTTCCGCGACCGTCGTTCCCGACAGCGGCAAGGGAATCGCGGGAGTCGCGCCGACGGTGATCCGGGTCAACCAGGCCGGCGAACCCGACGCCGCGGGGGCGATCCTGCGCCTGTCCGGTGACAACGAAACCGTTGCCAACGGGCCGAAGTCCAGCCTGAACACCCCTGGCGGCATCTCCGTGCCCAAGACCAAGACCGACCTGGGCGGCAACCCGACCGCCGACGGTTCCACCAATTTCCAGCTGCCGGCAGTCGAGGTCACCGTCAAGGCCATCGACGAGGGCGTCATCACCCCGACCGTCCGCGTTTCGGGCGACTCGGCGAACTACAACAGCGACGCGAACTACGACACCTTCCTGGCTCGCGCCACAGCGTTCAACAGCACCCAGAACGCGCCGACGTTCTGCACCCCCAAGGACGGCACCAGGCCGGCCAACGACGTCCCGGTCAACGCGGGCGGGCAGGCCCTCGCGACCATCCAGGTCGGCAAGGGCGGACCGGTCGACCCGGGCCCCGACCCGGTCGACCCGGGCACCGGTTCCGTCGACCTCGGCTCGATCGGGTCGATCTTCGGATCCTGATCCTGCGGCTGCGCCGCAGTGGTGCGGTTACGGAGTCCCACGACTCCGTAACCGCACCACCGCGCGTCAGCGCAGCTCGGTGACCTTCGGGTCCCGGCCGCTGAGCATGTCCGCGACGGCCTTCGGGCTGGCCAGCCACTCACGGGCGGTGTTCCTGGCCACGGTGATGAAGCGGCAGTCGCAGTCGCCCTTGACGCCGTCGGCATCGATGCCCGCGTCGCGGCACAGCGCCACCGCCCGGGCGACGTGATTTCCCTGGCTGACGATCAGCGCCTTGCGCACGCCGAAGGTCCTCGCGGCGCGCGCACAGGTGTCGTAGGTGTCCAGGCCGTAATCGTCGCCGACGATCAACTCCCGATCGATGCCCTTGGCCACCAGATAGTCGGTCATCGCGGCGATCTCGTCGCCCGAGGTGCCGTTCGCGTCGCCGGAGACCAGCACCGAACTGGCCTTGCCCTCGCGCACCATCTGCGCCCCGACATCCAGGCGGCCGGCGAGGAAGGACATCGGCTTGCCGTCCTTGACCTTGGCGCCGAGCACGATCACCACCGGGGCCTCCGGGGCGTCCTCGGGGTCATAGACGTGCCCGGCCGACGCGACGGCCACCCAGGCCATCGAGCCGAGCAGCACGACACCCGGCACCGCGACGACCGCTCCCGCCACGCGCAGGAGCCGACGCCTCATCGCTGCGCCCGACGTGCCGCCTTTGCCTCGGCCTCGTCGGCGTCCATCCGGTTGGCCTCCTCGAGGGTGGGGGCACCGCCGCCGAGGCGCGCGGGGACCCAGTACGCGCCCGCCGGGTGTTCGTAGTCCTTCTGCAGTTCGTGCAGCATCGACTCCATCGTCGCGTGCAGCTTCGCGGTGAGCTCACTCGCCGGTTCGAACGGCTGGATGGGCTCGCCGACAGCGATGGAGATCGGCGTGTTGGTGCGCCCCAACCGCTTCGGATGCCCCTTGGTCCAGACCCGCTGAGCGCCCCAGATCACCGTCGGGATGATCGGCACCCCGGCCTCGATGGCCATCCGCGCGGCACCGGACTTGAACTCCTTGAGCTCGAAGCTGCGGCTGATCGTGGCCTCCGGGTACACGCCCACCAGTTCCCCGGCCCGCAGGTCGTCGACGGCCGCGCGGTAGGACTCCGCGCCCGCGGCGCGATCGACGGGGATGTGTTTGAGCGCGCGCATGATCGGTCCGGAGATCTTGTTGTCGAAGACCTCCTTCTTCGCCATGAAGCGGATGTAGCGCTTCACGGTGCGCACCGGCAGCCCCGCGTAGGTGAAGTCCATGTATCCGGTGTGGTTGACGGCGATCACCGCCCCGCCCTTGGCCGGGATGTGCTCGTCACCCTTGACGGTGAACTTCAATCCCTCGGCGGCGAACACCACGCGGGCGACGCCGATGATCGTTCTGTAGACGGGTTCCACGTCGGCCAGCGTAGCCCGACGATGGTGATCCGGCCCACCACGGCGACCGCGGGACGGACTCCCCACACCCGTTCCGGGGTGGCGGTCGCCACGCGAGGTGCTCGACGCCCGTCGGTCCGCCTACCCTGGTAGGCGTCGTAAACCCCCAGGAGGACTACCAGTGCAGGTCACCAGCGTCGGACACGCCGGATTCCACATCCAGACCAAGGCCGGATCGATCCTGTGCGACCCCTGGGTGAACCCCGCCTACTTCGCATCGTGGTTCCCGTTCCCGGACAACACCGGGCTGGACTGGGACGCCCTCGGCAACGTCGACTACCTCTACGTCTCGCACCTGCACAAGGACCATTTCGACCCGGAGACGCTCACCAAGCACGTCAACAAGGACGCGACGGTGCTGCTGCCCGACTACCCGGTGCCGGACCTGCGGCGCGAGCTGGAGAAGCTGGGCTTCACCAAGTTCTTCGAGACCGAGGACTCCGTCAAGCACCGCGTCTCGAATGGGCAGGGCGGCGACCTCGACATCATGATCATCGCGCTGCGCGCGCCCGCCGACGGGCCGATCGGCGACTCCGGCCTGGTCGTCTCGGACGGCGAGACCACCTGCTTCAACATGAACGACGCCCGCCCGGTGGACATGGACGTGCTGCACGAGCAGTTCGGCACGATCGACATCCACCTGCTGCAGTACTCGGGCGCCATCTGGTACCCGATGGTCTACGACATCCCCTCGCGCACCAAGGCCAACTTCGGCAAGCAGAAGCGCCAGCGCGGCATGGACCGTTGCCGGAGCTACATCGAGCAGGTCGGGGCCACCTGGGTGGTGCCGTCGGCCGGTCCCCCGGTGTTCCTGGACGAGGAGCTGCGCTACCTCAACGACGACCGCGGCGACGAGGGCAACATCTTCCCGGACCAGATCGTCTTCCTGGAACAGATGCGCATCCACGGCAACGACGGCGGCCTGCTGATGATCCCCGGCTCGGTGGTGGACATCCACGGTTCCGAGGCCGCCCTGACGCATCCGATCCCGGACGCCGAGGTCGACAAGATCTTCAGCGACAAGGCCGCCTACATCGAGGACATGGCGCAGCGGATGGCGCCGGTGCTCGAGGCGGAGAAGGCGTCCTGGGCGCCGGCCGAGGGCGAGCCGCTCCTCGGCCCGCTCAAGGCGAAGTTCGAGCCGATCATGGCGCAGTCGGACCTGATCTGCGACGGCATCGGCTACCCGGTCGGCCTGGTGATGGGCTACGGAGACAGCGCTGAGACCGTGGTTCTCGACTTCCCGAACCGCACCGTGCGCGAGCCGATCGAGGGCGAGGGCAAGTACCGGTATGGCTTCCGGATCGCGCCGGAGCTGGTGCGCACCGTGCTGCGCGACGACGAGCCGGACTGGGTGAACACCATCTTCCTGTCCACCCGCTTCGAGGCCTGGCGGGTCGGCGGCTACAACGAATTCCTCTACACCTTCTTCAAGTGCCTCACCGACGAGCGCATCGCGTACGCCGACGGCTGGTTCTCCGAGGCGCACGACGACTCCGCGTCGATCGAGCTGGGCGGCTACGAGATCCAGCGCCGCTGCCCGCACCTGAAGGCGGACCTGTCCAAGTTCGGCGTCGTCGAGGGCACCAACCTCACCTGCAACCTGCACGGCTGGCAATGGGACCTCGAGACCGGGCGCTGCAAGACGTCCAAGGGCCACGAGCTGCGCTCGTCGAAGGTGTAGCAACGCGCCCGGACGCCTGTTCCTGCGTCAGGGGATGAGGACGAGCCGTCCGCGCAGGCCGCCTTCGGCCAACCGTGCGTGGGCTGCCGCTGCGTCCGCGAGCGGGTAGGTATCCGCGACGCGGGCCACGATTACCCCCTCGTCGGCGAGACGGGAGAGCTCGGCGAGCTGGGCGCCGTCGGCCCGCACGTCCAGAGCGTCGACACGGATGCCGCGCTCGGACTCCGGTTCCTGCCCCGGCCACAAGCCGACGTAGGAGCCGCCGTCTCGGACTGCGGCGATCGCCTCGTGCCCGAGGCCCGCGGCATCGAGCACACCGTCGAAGGCTGCAGGTGCCAGGTTCGCGCCGCGGGGCAAGAAGTCGCCGGCCCCGCGAGAGGCGAGGAAGGGCTCGTCGCCGGCGGAGGCCAGCACAGTGACCTCCAGGCCGTTCCGGTGTGCCAGTTCCACCGCGTGGCCCCCGACCGCGCCGGCCGCCCCCGTGATCAGCAGGCTCTGCCCCTGCCGCAGCCCCAGCATGTCCAGGGACTGAGCGGCGGACAGCGTGTTGAGGGGTAGCGCCGCGGCATGCACATCGTCGAGGGAGGCGGGGGCGGCGGCGATGGCTGTCGCCTCGAGCACGACGTGGTCGGCATGGGTGCCCAGCGGCTCGGTGTGACCCGTGGCGAGACCGATGACCCGGTTCCCGACCAGCCAATCGGCTCCGGCCCCAACGGCATCGATCGTGCCGGCGACGTCCCAGCCCAAGCCGATCCGTTCCTGGCCGCCGCTGCCGAAGACCCCCGACCGCATGGCGGCGTCCACCGGATTCAGTGCGGCCGCGCCGACCTTGATCCTGACCTGCCCGGGGCCCGGCAGGGGTACCGGGATCTCCGTGATCTCGACTGCCTCGGGTCCACCGAAGCGGGAAACGGTTGCGGCACGCATGAACATGGTCTTCCTTACGGGATATGGCGGGTTGCTCTTCAGATGAATGGCCGAGTGCCGAACATGACGGGAGGCATGAATCGAACCGACGACCTCGGCCGTGCAAGGCGCTGTTCAGGCTTCGGCCAGGCGATAGAAAGCGCGGAGGCTGTTCTGTGGTTTACCTGGTTTCACGGCTCTGAACTGGTGTCTTGCAAATGGTGCGTAACCCCATGATGGGACAGTATTGAGTTCGATACAAAAGGCACACGCGTGTGCGGAACGGGAAAGGCAGGTGCGCCATGGAAGCCGATCCGAGCACCGGACAGGCCCGAGCCCTGCCCGGGCCGTGCTCCCGCTGGCCGGCGGAACAGGGGGAGACCATCCGGCAGATCATCGAGCGGGCGGGCAACAAGTGGGCCGTGCTCGTGGTCAGTTCGCTGCATGGCGGGCCCCATCGCTACACCGACCTGCTGCGCTCCATTCCGGGCATCTCCCAGCGAATGCTCACTCACACCCTGCGCCAGCTGCGGCGTGACGGTCTCATCACCAGAACCGCCTATCCCGAGGTTCCTCCGAGGGTGGAGTATGCGCTGACCGATCTCGGCGCCTCCCTGCTCATTGCCATCACCACCCTGATCGATTGGGCGGGCACCCACCACGACGAGATCCAGGAAAATCGCTCCCGATTCGACAAGGCAGAACCCACCACCTGACCTCGAGGCGGTGAACACCGAGACCCCGCGCGCATCAGCGCTGGACGATGATCTCCGGATCCGTGGGCGGCTGATCGAGCACCGTGCCCGACCGGTTCAGCAGGAACTTGTCGAACATGGCCGCGACATACGTGCGAACGAGGGTTGTCGAGCGCTCGGACGCGATGGGCCCGATGTAGCGCGCGGCGGCCGGCTGTACCGCCGCGGGCACCAGCACGGACATGTCGGTGAAGTCGTAGTGCGCTGAATCCCGCATCGTCACTTGACGTTTCCAGCCCGTGGCGTGCTGCCAGAGCGTATCCAGCGACGGCCTGGCATCCCCGACCTCCTCGATCTGCTGGCTCGTCATGACCAGCACCGGGCGGTCCACACCCTCGGTGGCGGCGCGACCGAACTCCTCGTCGACCCCGATCTGACCGTCGAGGTCGACGGCGGCGTCGATACGGCGGTCAGCGTGCATCGATTCGACGGCGGTGTACCCGCCGGACGAGTGGCCGACCATCCCGATCCGATTCAGGTCGAGCGCACGATCGAGACCCTGTGGCAGGTCGCGATGGTCGGCGTCCGGGTTCACCCCCTGAGTGAGCTCCGTCAGCGAGTCGAGGACGAACCGGGTGTCGAGCAGCCTGGCGGCCATGTACTTCTTCCGGATGTCCTTCCCGAAACCCCCCGCGACCGGCGCGAACTGGACGACCATGCCACCGGGGAACTCCACGGCCGGAGCCTCATAGGTGTGGTCGATGGTGACCACCACATAGCCTCGACTGGCCAGGTCCTCGGCCTGGCCGGTCCCGAGCAGACGCGAGACCCCGCCACCAGGTGAATACAGCACGACCGGATGCGCGGAGTCGGTGAGTGCAGGCGCGTCCGTATACGAGTTGGTCAGCAGGCCAGGCAATTCGACTCCCAGACGCTTTTCCAGCCCCGGAACGAACTCGGTGGACACGTAGTGCGCGCGCGGATGCGTGCCGACGTCGGCCGCCGGATAGAACACCGACACCATCAACTCACGTGGCCGATCGGGCTGAAACGGATCCTGTCGCGACTCATCGACGAGATGCAACACGGTCGTTCCCACCGGAGATCGACCGGAAAGCGGCTGAAGGACAGTCACGCCCACCGGTGACGCTCCGGAGGCACCCACACTCCCGAACACCAACGTGCACGCGCATGCGGTCGCGATTGCAATCCGACTGATCAACATTCCCCCACGATGTGAAAAGGCTCCCCGCAGCCTTCAACAAGCCGACCCCCGGACGCTAGCAGGAGAACGACTTTCGCAGACCGGCCTTTCGCCCTGGGTCGCGAGTGCCGACGCCGAAGCTGAAGAACCACACCGTTGTCGGGAATATCACCGGGGCCCGCAGGGTTACACCTGAACACGGTTATTCGAGGCGCGCCATGTCCACGGCCACCACTTCCGGTGGGCGAGCGGGCGATCGCGTAGACCGATGGCACTGCCAGGTCGCGAGCATGACGGAAGCCTGCCGGAAGGCTGGGCGACGACGATCGGCACTGCCGCCGCGAGAACGCTATGCCCACATCGCGTCGACCCTCCTTCCCTCACAGGAAGGACGAGGCAGTGAAACTCGCGATCACCTGGATGTTCGGAATCCTTGCCGCCGTCACCGTGCTCTTCGGTGGCTACGGTGACGATCGGGCGGGAACGATTGCGGCCGGACAGGACCCGGTCCCGTGTCCCGAGGTACAGCCTCAGAGCGCGAGCTCGCCCTTCGACGACCAAGCTCCGGACCGGGACAACGACGACCAGGAGCGAGAACGGATAGAACGCAGCGAGGACCTCCAGGAACGGAGGGACCAGATAATGCCGGATACCTGCGTGCCCTTCTTCCAGAGCGCCGCGTGAGGCTGCGGAACACCGCGTCCCCGCGCGCGGGCGGCGCCCCGCGCGGCCTGTAGCGCGCGCGGGACGCCGGGGGGTGCGCGAGGTCAGGCCGCGACCGGCACGCTCTCCGCCGAGCGCGCCTGCGCCCGGTTGCGCAACCCGAACGCGGTGACGGCGGCCGCGACGACGATCGCGAGCACCGGAACCGTCAGGGCCGCACGGTAACTGTCGAGCAGGCCCGCCGCCGAGTGGTCGCCGCCGAGCGTGGTGACCTGCACCGCCGTGACCACCGCGAGCCCGAGCGCCGAGCCGAGCTGCCAGGAGGTGTAGAGCAACGCACCGGCCAGCCCCTGCTCGTCTTCGGCGATGCCGTCGGTGCCCGCGATGGTCAGCGGCCCGTACACCAGGGCGAACGCGACACCGATGAGGATCAGCGCGGGAAGCATCGCCGCATAGGCCGCGTCGGCGCCGATCCAGAGGAACGATGCGTACGCCACCCCGGCCACCAACAGCCCGGCGAAGATCACCCGGACGTTCCCGAACCGGTTCACCAATCGCGGCGTCAGCGTCGGCGCGAGCACCGCGTCGCCCGCCACCGCCAGCATGGCCAGACCGGTCGCCAGCGCTGACCATCCGCGCAGCTCCTGCAGATAGAGCACCAGGATGAACTGGAACCCGACGAACGAGCCGGCGAACAGCAGCGCCGCCGCGTTCGCCCGGACCAACGGGCCCGACCGCAGGATGCCGAGGCGAACCAGGGGCGCGGGAACCCGGCGCTCGACCGTGACGAACAGCGCCAGTAGCGCGACGGCGCCCGCCAGCACGGCGACCGTGGCCCCGAGCGGGACGTCGGGCGCCCGGACCACCCCGTAGACCAGCAGCAGCATCGCCCCGGTGACACTGAACGCGCCGAGCAGGTCGAAGTCCCGAATCGACCGGGCGCCCGGACGCGCCTCGGCCGGGATGAGCCGGATGCCGGCGATCAGGATCAGTGCGGCGAGGATCACGGGGGCGAAAAACACCCAGCGCCAGGAGAACTCGGCGAGAAGCCCACCCACCACGAGGCCGAGCGAGAAGCCCGCCGCACCCGTCCCCGCGTAGACCAGCAGCGCCTGGTTGCGCTTGCGCCCCTCCGCGATCGTGGTGGTGATGATCGACAGTCCGGCGGGTGCCATGAAACCGGCGGCGACCCCCGTCACGAAGCGCGCCGCGATCAGGACCCAGCCCTCCGAGGCGAGCCCGCCCAGACCGGAGAAGGCGATGAACACTGCGAGCCAGATCAGGAACATCCGGCGCCTGCCGAGCAGGTCCGCGGCCCGGCCGCCGAGCAGCATGAAGCCGCCGTAGCCGAGCACGTAGGCGCTGATCACCCACTGCAGTTCGGCCGTGGACATGGCCAGGTCGGCGCGGATCGCGGGCAAGGCCACGCCGAACATCGACACGTCCACGCCCTCGAGGAAGATGGCGCCGCACAGCACGAGGAGCATCGCCCATTCGCGCCCGCTGAAGCGGTCGCGCTCTGTTTCTCGATCGAGCACGGGTGGTTGCGGGGAATCCAGCACTGAACGCTCCTTCGGTCGGCCGTCGGGAACCGCGACCATCGGTTCCTGGCCGTCTGGTCGGTTCCCTCTTGTAACTTGCCCCATTCTTCGGCACCATCGATGACCATGGAAGAAGGCACTTTGAAGGAACCGACTCACTGCGCCGATACCGCCGGCGACCGGGACCCCTACCAGTGGGACACCAGGGAGGACTGCGAGGTCCGCCAGATTCTGGACCGGATCGCGGACAAGTGGTCGCTGTTGGTGATCGCGCTGCTCG
Source organism: Rhodococcus daqingensis (assembly GCF_042665615.1). Lineage (NCBI taxonomy): Bacteria > Bacillati > Actinomycetota > Actinomycetes > Mycobacteriales > Nocardiaceae > Rhodococcus > Rhodococcus daqingensis. Next base: position 79,558 of record NZ_JBHTCS010000025.1, read on the forward strand.
ATCGGCGAACCCTGCGCTTCACCGAGCTGCGTCGGGAGATCGACGGCATCAGCCAGCGGATGCTCACCGTCACGCTGCGGCAGCTCGAACGGGACGGGCTGGTCCGCCGCACCGTGTACCCGGTGGTGCCGCCGCGGGTCGACTACGCGCTGACCCCCCTCGGCGAGACGCTGCACGAGACGATCCAGGCGCTGGTCAGCTGGACCGAGGTACACCAGGACGAGGTCGCCAGGGCACGCGCCGAGTACGACCTCCGCGCCGACACCGAGCGCGACCTCGTCGCTGGCGCACGCTGACCGTCAGGCGTAGATCTCCTCGACGTCGGCGGCTGTCAGCGGCACCCGGCATCGACCTCGAGGAGGCGGCGAAGGTACTGCCCGAACGGATCTGGCAGTCGGTCCGCGGCGAGCGCGGCTGAGCGCGCCGGCCTCCGACCGCGCGCCGGCCGATCGGCCTATCGTGAAGCGATGGCACTGGATCGGGACACCATCGACCGCTACCTCAGCGCCTACGGGAACTCGCTGACCGCCTTCGACGCCGAGGCGACCGCCGCGATGTGGGGCATGCCGGGCACCATCCTCACCGACGAGTTCGCCGGATCCCTGTCGAGCCGGGAGGACATGGCGGCCGGCCTCAGCCAGTCGTACCCGCTGTACAAGCAGCTCGGGCTCGCCGGGATCGCGCATCAGGTCCTCGAATCGGCCGCGCTCACCGACCGCCTGGCCCGGGTCCGGGTGCGGTGGAGCTTCCTCGACTCCGCGGGCGAGACCCTGACCACCAGCGACTACGAGTACCTGCTCCGCGAGGACCCGGACGGCGTGCACGCGTACGTCTCGGTCGGCATCGACGACGCGCAGAAGCTGCGCGAACTCGCCGACCGGCTCGGCGTCGACCTCGGCTGACAGATCACGAGCGCCACAGCTGCAGGTAATCCTGCCTGCCGAACATCTTCGCCGAGTCGACGGCGGTGGGGTGCCCGGCGTTCGGATCGGCCCCGGCGGCGGCGAGCGCGCGCACCACGGCCTCCTCGCCCTTGAAGATGGCGCCCGCGACCGGCGACTGACCGCGGTCGTTGAGCCGGTCGACGTCCGCCTCCCGGTCGATCAGCAGCTGCACCGCCTCGGCGTGGCCGTGGTAGGCAGCGAGCATCAGCAGGGTGTCGCCGGCGCCGTTGGTGAGGTTCACCGGCACTCCCGCGTCGAGGTAGGCGCCGAGGGCGGGCACGTCCCCCGCCCTTGCCGCGTCGAAGACCCGCTGGGCGATCTCCTGCAGCCGGGGGTCGATCGGTTCGTCGGTCATGCCGACCGAAGTTACCGGGAACTACGGCCGCAGGACGTCCGTCCCGACGAACGGCTGCAGCGCCACGGGCACGGTGACGCTGCCGTCGGCCTGCTGATGGTTCTCGAGGATCGCGACGATCCAGCGGGTGGTGGCGAGGGTGCCGTTGAGGGTCGCCGCCGTCTGCGGCTTGCCGTTCTCGTCGCGGTAGCGGGTCCCCAGCCGGCGGGCCTGGAAGGTTGTGCAGTTCGAGGTCGACGACAGTTCGCGGTAGGCGCCCTGCGTGGGAACCCATGCCTCGCAGTCGAACTTGCGCGCCGCGGACGAACCGAGGTCGCCGCCGGCGACATCGATCACCCGGTAGGGCACCTCGATGGCCGCGAGCATCTCCCGCTCCCACGCGAGCAGCCGCTGATGCTCGGCGTCGGCATCCTCCGGCTTGCAGTAGGTGAACATCTCGACCTTGTCGAACTGGTGCACGCGGATGATGCCGCGGGTGTCCTTGCCGTGGCTGCCCGCCTCACGCCGGAAGCAGGAGGACCATCCCGCGTACCGCTTCGGGCCGGCGCTCAGGTCGATGATCTCGCCGGAGTGGTATCCCGCGAGCGGCACCTCCGAGGTGCCGACGAGGTACAGGTCGTCCTGCTCCAGGTGGTACACCTCCTCGGAGTGCTGACCGAGGAACCCGGTGCCCTGCATGATCTCGGGCCGCACCAACACCGGCGGGATCATCAGGGTGAAGCCGTTCGCGGTCGCCTTCTGCGCGGCGAGCTGCAGCAGGCCGAGCTGGAGCATCGCGCCGTGGCCGGTCATGAAATAGAAACGCGCGCCGGACACCTTGGCGCCGCGCTCCATGTCGATCAGTCCGAGCGACTCGCTGAGCTCGAGGTGGTCCTTCGGTTCGAAGTCGAAGGACGGGATCTCACCGACGGTGTCGAGGGTGATGAAGTCGTCCTCGCCGCCCGCCGGTGCCCCCTCCTGCACGATGTTCGAGATGGCGCGGGCCGCGGCTTCGAGCGCGGCGTCCGCCTCGTGCTGGGCGGCCTCGGCATCCTTGACCTGCTGAGCCAGTTCCTTGGACCCGGCGAGCAGCGCGGGCCGCTCCTCCGCGGATGCCTGGCCGACCTTCTTGCCGAGCGCCTTCTGCTCCGCACGCAGGTTGTCGCCTGCCAGCACCGCGGCACGGCGCGCCTCGTCTGCCGCCAGCAGCGCGTCGACCAGGGCCGGGTCCTCGCCCCTGGTGCGCTGTGACTCGCGGACGACGTCGGGATTCTCGCGCAGGAACTTGAGGTCAATCACGACCGCAAACCTTACTTGGTACGTGCACACGGGCCTCAACGCGTGCGGGGGAAGGTTCGGCATCGGTGCGAGCAACGGGCATGATGGTGGCGATGTCCGACGAACACGCCAACGAACGCGACGCCTCCGGGCGGGGCGGCGACGCGCGCACCGACGCGGAGACGACCCGCGGCTGGGGTACCCGGTCGGCCGACAAGACCGGCCGCCACATGTCCGCGACCACGACCCGGCGCGCCCTCGCCGCGATCGCGCTCGGCGCGGTCCTCGCCGCGATCGTGACCGCGGTCTTCTCCGGCGGCTTCAAGAGCGAGAGCGATCTCAGCACGCATGCCAACACCGGGGGCCCGATGTCCACCGGCGCGGTGTCGGGCAGCGCGTTCGGCTCCGCCCACGCGGGCGACTGCCTGACCTGGACCGAAGACGACGCCAGCGACCTGGAAAAGGTGGACTGCTCGCAGGAGCACCTGTTCGAGGTCGCCTCCGAGGTGGACCTGAGCAACTTCCCCGGCACCGAGTTCGGCCCCGGCTCGAAGTTCCCCGGCGTGCTCCGGTTCTCCCAGTTCCGCGACGAGCACTGCACGCCCGCGGTCAACGAGTACCTCGGCGCCAAGTACGACCCGAACGGCAAGTTCAGCGTCGGGCTGATCAATCCCGGCACGGGCGGGTGGGCGGCGGGAGAACGCACGCTGCGCTGCGGCCTGCAGTACTCCGGCACCACCGGAAATCCGCAGCCGATCGTCGGGACCGTCGCCGGGCAGGACCAGTCCAAGACCTGGGACGCAGGCACCTGCATCGGCATCAACCAGAACGTCCCCACGGATCCGGTGCCCTGCTCGGACCCGCACGCCTTCGAGGTGATCTCGGTCGTCGACCTCGGCGCCAAGTTCACGGGTGGATACCCGGCCATCCCGGACCAGGACAAGTACCTGGAGGAGACGTGCACCCAGGCGTCCAACGAATTCCTCGGATCGCCGGACGCACTGCGGAACAAGACCCTCACCCTGTTCTGGGACAACATCGACCTGACCAGCTGGCTGGCGGGCAGCCGGAAGGTCACCTGCTCGGTCGGCAAGGAGCTCGACACCGGCGGGTTCGCGGCGATCGTCAACTCGGCGAAGGGCGACATCCTGATCAACGGCGCGCCGCCGGTGCCGCCGCCGCCGGTCCCCGAGGGTCGTTCACTGCCCGTGCCGCTGCCGGGGGCGGGCAACTGACGTGACCGTGGAGATGACCGAGGCCCGCTTCGAAGAGCTGGTCTCCGAGGCGCTGGACCTGATTCCCGCCGAGCTCACCCGCGCGATCGACAACGTGGTGGTGCTGGTCGAGGACCGCGACCCCGAGGAACCCGGCCTCCTGGGGCTCTATCACGGCATCGCGCTCACCGAGCGAGACAGCCACTACGGCGGGTCGCTACCGGACACCATCACCATCTACCGCGAGGCCCTCCTCGAGGTCTGCGATTCGGAGGAGCAGGTCGTCGAGGAGGTCGCGATCACGGTGATCCACGAGGTCGCGCACTACTTCGGCATCGAGGAAGAACGGCTGCACCAGCTCGGCTGGGGTTAGGTCGGGCTCGGCGAAATTGGTGGGAACCGGTCGGGCGCGGTGAGCGTCCAATCTCTTGACGACCGATCTCGGTGCCTGCGGGTCGCTCCGCAGGCCCCGCACCGCCGAGCCCCAAGGAGGCCGCGACCATGTCAGGCCATGTGTTTGTCGCTCCCGAAGCCCTGATCTCCGCCGCCACCCAGCTGGAGGCCCTCGCGGCGCGCCTGGAGACCACCGTCAACGTCAACGCGCCCGCCTTGCATGTGGCGCCCGCGGGCACCGAAGAGGTCTCGGTCATGGTCGCCTCGTCGTTCAACTCGGTCGCCGACAGCTTCCTGCCCTCCGCGGCGACCGGCATCGCCGAGCTGCGGGTCGCAGCCACCACCCTGCGCAAGCACGCGGCCGAGTACCAGAACCAGGACCACACCATGAGCGCCTCGCTCAACGCGGGTATGTGAGCGTCCGACACCGGATCTGAGGAGACACCGAAATGACCATGGGATTCACCGGCGTCGTCTGGATGCCCCGCGGGGCGACCTGGAACTCGACCGCACTCAACGCGGGCGTCGGCCCGGTCCAGCTGTCCGCGGCCGGCGTCGCCTGGACGTCCATCGCGGCCGGCCTGACGGACGCGTCCGCGACCATGACCAAGGTGATGGCGGAGCTTCGGGTCGGCTGGGAGGGGCTCGCGTCCGACGCCGCGCTCGCCAAACTGATCCCGTTCACCGCATGGACCGAGGAGTCCACGGCGATGGCGACGACGACGGCGTCCAAGGCCGCCGCCGCGGCCAGCACGCACTCCGTCGCCCGGATCTCCATGCCGAGCCTGCCCGAGATCGCCGCGGTCAAGACCGCGAAGCTGGTGGCGCACACCGTCGGCGGCTCGCTCGCCGGTGCGGGCGCGGCCGCCGAGGCCGCGGACCGGGCGATGGATCTGCGGGCGGCCCTCGTCATGGAGGGCTACGAGGCCGCGTCCACCGCGGTGTCGGTGCCGCAGAGCTTCACGCCGCCGCCCCCGCTCGCGACCGGGGCGCAGGCGTCGGGCGCGGGCGCGCAGGAGTCGGTGCCCACCAACAGGGACGACGTCGACTGGCGGACCAACCCGGCCGGCGCCGCGATGGCCACCGCGATGGCGCATGCGCAGAACCCGGCCGTGGTCAGCGCCGCCTCGCAGGCCGGCTCGATCGCGGGGTCCGGCTTCAGCACGGTCACCTCGACCGCCAGCTCGTTCGCGCCCGCCGCGGTGTCCGCGATCACCGGCGGCCGCTCCGGCCAGTCGTTCGGCGGCTTCTCCGACGCCCCGACGGCGAACCGGTCCGCTGTTGCGGGTGGTGGTTCGGGTTCGGGCGCCACCCGCGCAATGAGCTCGGCCGGAGCCGCGGGGCGCGGCGGCGGTGTCGCGGGCGGCTTCGGCGGCGGCAGCGCGGGGCGCACGACGCTGCCCGAG
>NZ_JBHTCS010000026.1:0-71920 GCF_042665615.1 Rhodococcus daqingensis
CTTCGCACCCGCCGCATCAAAGGTGTGCGACAACGTCGCCACACCGGCGTTCACCGCAACCGGACCACCGATGTTCGCAGCGCCGTCCTTGAACTGCACCGTGCCAGCAGCGCCAGCCGGAGCAACCGTCGCCTTCAACTCCACCGCAGCACCGACATTCGCCGTCGCAGGCACCGTCACCGTCGTCGTCGTCGCCTCATCCGGAACCGACACCGTCACCGTCGCCGCAGCAGACGTCGAACCCGTGAAACCCGCACCACCCGAATACACCGCAGTAATGCTCTTCGCACCCGCCGCATCAAAGGTATGCGACAACGTCGCCACACCGGCGTTCACCGCAACCGGGCCACCGATGTTCGCAGCGCCGTCCTTGAACTGCACCGTGCCAGCAGCGCCAGCCGGAGCAACCGTCGCCTTCAACTCCACCGCAGCACCCACATTCGCCGACGCGGGGACAGTCAGCGTGGTCGTGGTCGCCTCATCCGGGACCGAAACGGTGACGTTCTGCGGCGCGGACTGCGATCCCTCGGCCCGCGCGGTCGCGAGGTACTTCGCGGACAGGGCGTGTGCGCCACCCGCCGTGGGGGTCCAGGCGTAGGTCGCGGCGCCGTTGTTCAGAGTTCCCGTTCCGAGCTTGGTGGTGCCGTCGTAGAACTCGACGGTGTCACCGTTCGCGCCACCCGCGACGGTCGCACTGAGCGTCGCCGCCTGACCGACCTGAGCATTCGCGACCGCGGCCAGCGTTGTCGTCGAGACGTTCTTGCGAACGGTGATGGTCGGGCCCTTGTCCGGGTAGCTGCCCGAGCCGAGCCCGCCCGAATAGTCCAGACGGGTGGCCAGCGGGACCCCGCGATCGCAGTCCGCGCCGACCCGGTAGGAGAACTCGAACGTATGCGACTTCGGATCGATGTTCGGGTACACGGTCCAGGAACCGGTCACCTTGGCGAAGTCCGGCCCCTGACTCTCCAGCCCTCGCGGGGAACCGTCCACCTTCGCGGAACCCTCGACGTACGTCAGGCACGGCGGATGTACATCCTTGACCTGATTGATGATCTCGAGCGTGGTCCAGGCCTTCCGCTCGAACTTCGTCGATGATGTGATCACATCCCCCTCACCGGGGTTCGCATCACTGATCGTGCGGGTGAAGACGCTGTTGCCGTCGTTCCAGTTCACCGACGCCGGTGCCGCCGACGCGACCGGACCACCGACCCCGAGACCCAGGGCAACAACGGCCGTGGTGCTCGCCGCCGCGGCCGCGCGACGCACTACCGCGTGGGTTCTCGGCTCGCTTCGCAGGCTTCGCTCGGGCGACATTCTCGTTCCTCCATGCATCCAGGGACCGCGCGAATGCATAGCCAGAACCGGTTACAGATCGCACGAAATGCGGAAACCATAACCAACAGTCCGCACCTGCGTTGCCAGAATGAGATGATTGCCCACGCGGACATTTGTCCAACTGTGAAACTGCAGGTCAGAGCCTCACACCGCGAGGCCGTGGGTCAACAGCGTTGCGAGTTCGAGATACGCCTGGGCGTCCGGGAGGCCGGTCGATTCCCTGACCCGACGCTGCTGGATGCGGACCATCATCGCCGCGGCCACGTCCGCCACGAAGGCGGCATTGACGTCCCGGAACTCCCCGGCCCGCACCCCCTCCGTGATCAGCTCCTGCACTCGGACGGCAGCGAACCGGGTGTTGCGTTCGTAGATGTCGCGAGCGGCCGTGTTGTTCGCGAGATCGTCCATGAAACGGGTCGAGGCCGGGCGCAGTTGCTCACCCACCGCCTCCAGATACGCCCCGATCCGTTCGCGCGCACCGACAGCCCCCTCGAGCCGGGACTCGACACGTTCGGTGGCACCCCGAAAGAAGTGCACGGTCGCGGTGCGAACCAGTTGCTCCTTGCTGTCCGCGAGCGCGTAGAGCGTCGACTTCGAGCACCGCAGCCTGCCCGCGATGTCGTCGAGCGTCAGATGGGCGAAACCCTCCTCCAGCAGCAGGGCGACGAGCTGGTCGAGTAGCTGCGCGCGGCGTGCGGCGCCGCGCACGGCGGGGGCGTCGGAGCGGGTTGCCATACTGCTAACAGTACTGCAGTATCTATTTCAGTACTGCAACCGGAGGAGATCGCCGTGCCCGTCGAACGCCTGCTACCCAGCCAGGAAGCCCGCGACCTGATCGAACTGACCCGCGACGTCGCGGACAAGGTGCTGGCACCCAAGGTGAACGAGTTCGAGAAGACGGAGACCTTTCCCGAGGGGGTCTTCCCCGCCCTCGGCCAGGCCGGGTTGCTGAGCCTGCCGTATCCCGAGGAGTTCGGCGGCGGCAACCAGCCGTACGAGGTGTACCTGCAGGTACTCGAGGAACTCGCCGCGCGCTGGGCCGCCGTCGCCGTCGCGACCAGCGTGCACAGCCTCTCCTGCTTCGCGCTGGCCACCCACGGCACCGACGAGCAGAAGTCCCGTTGGCTCCCGGACATGCTGGGCGGCAACACCATCGGCGCGTACAGCCTCTCCGAGCCGCAGGCCGGCTCGGACGCCGCCGCACTGAGCTGCAAGGCGACGCCCGTGGACGGCGGATTCCGGATCAACGGTTCCAAGGCCTGGATCACCAACGGCGGACGGGCCGACTTCTACACCCTGTTCGCGCGAACCAGTGACGACGGCCCGCGGGGCATCTCCTGCCTGCTGGTCGACAAGGACACCGAGGGACTGACCTTCGGCAAGCCGGAGGAGAAGATGGGGCTGCGCGCGGTGCCCACCACGTCCGCCCACTACGACGACGCCTTCGTCCCGCACGAGCGGCTGATCGGCGCGCAGGGACAGGGCCTGCCCATCGCCTTCAGCGCCCTCGACTCGGGCCGGCTCGGTATCGCCGCGGTCGCCGTCGGGCTCGCCCAGGGTGCACTCGACGACGCCGTCGCCTATGCCAAGGAACGTAAGGCCTTCGGCAAGCGGATCATCGACCACCAGGGCCTCGGATTCCTGCTCGCGGACATGGCCGCCGCGGTGGACTCGGCGCGGGCCACCTACCTGGACGCGGCCCGCCGACGCGACGCAGGCGTCCCCTACTCCCGCAACGCCAGCGTCGCGAAGCTCGTCGCCACGGATGCCGCGATGAAGGTCACCACCGACGCCGTCCAGGTGTTCGGTGGATACGGTTACACCCAGGACTTCCCGGTGGAGCGGTACATGCGCGAGGCCAAGATCACCCAGATCTTCGAAGGAACCAATCAGATTCAGCGGCTCGTGATCGCCCGATCCCTGGCCGGCTGACGAAATCTAGCAGGTCAGCAGGGCTATCCGAGCGATCCTCGCCGGGCCGGTTGACTCGCCCCGCCCGGCCCCTCCGCGCCCTCGGCGACCGCGGTCCCGGCCCGGTCCCGGTTCAGCATCTTGTCCATCGCCGATCGGGTCCGCTCATCCTCGCCGGGCCACAGGTGCGTGTAGATCTCGAGCGTCGTTGCAGCCTTCGCGTGCCCGAGTCGCTCCTGCACGGTCTTCACGCTCGCCCCGGAGTGGATCAGCGTCGATGCGTAGAAGTGCCGCAGGCTGTGCCACGTCACCACGTCGTCTAGGCCGCAGCGCTTCCGCACCGCGCGAAACGACTTCCCCAACGTCGACGACGACCACATGCGGCCAGACATGGTGCGGAAGATCGGCAGGCTGCGATCCGCACAGGGGTTCTCGGCCAGCTCCTCGGCGAGAGCGTCGAGAGCGACCTGAGGTAGGGGCAGCACGCGCTCAGCGGCGGGCGTCTTGAGCGGTGCCCACTCGAACGCCGCCGTCCCGGTCTTGGACTGTTCGGTGATTGAGGCCTCGCGCCGAAGGAAGTCGACCGAACGGATACGCAGACCGGCGATCTCTCCCGCGCGCACACCGAGCGCTGCGCCGACGATGATCATCCGTGCGAGCGTGCGCTGCTCGCGCACCCACCGGGTCGTTCCCTTCCGCGCGCCGGCACGTGCGGCTTCCGCCAGGGTCCACACGTCGTCCGCGGAGATGAGCTCGGCGGTCGTCACTGCCTTGTGCGTCCGCCGCTTCTTCCCCTTGAGGCTGGCGTACGGCGACTTTCGGAGCAGGCCGTCGTCGACGGCCATCGTTAGGCATCCGGCCAGCTGCCCGGCGAAGTTCTTCACGGTGTTCTCGCCCAGGCCTTCGCAACCGGGCAGCCAGGTTCGCCCCGCGCTGAGGGTGTGTGTCCACGCGCGAATGTGACTCGTGCGCAGCCGTCCGATCGCAATTCCCTCGAGGTCTCCGAGGTTGCGGCCGACGAGCTCACGGACCTTGCGTGTGCCGTCGGTGTGTGCGGCAGCCGTCCATGCATGCCACAGCTGCCCTACCGTCGTCTCCTGCGACGTCGGATCGATCCAGTCGCCCTCGCGCACTTCCTTCTCGCGGTCAGCAACCCAGGCCTTCGCCAGCTTCTCGAGCTCGAAGGTTTTCGATCGTTCCTTGCCGTCGGCGCCAACGTAGCGGGCCACCCACCGAACTCTGCCGTTGCGGATTCGCTTCTGCGGCTTCATGTTGGCCAACTCCAATTTGGATGGATTCGAATAAGTTGACTGTTGGATGACAGTTTTAGGCGGTACCGTATTTTGACCTTGGCCGACCCTTTAGGATGCGGGCTACCGAGGTTTGTTCTGCCTTACCGGGGAAATGCCGTTCACACCAAAGAGGTCTCGCACATGCATACCGCCACCGCTCCCATGTCCGCCTGCGTTGCCGCTACCACGGAGCCTGTAATCGCCCGCCGCGCCGCGGATCTCAATGCAACCGACCTGGTCGCGATGGCCCGGGCAGCCAGCCTGCCGGTGTCAGAGTTGTTTTCCATCTAGCGCATCCTGAACCGCTTGAAGTAGCTCGGCAGGCGTAACGCCGAGCGCCCGCGCAATTGCGTACGCCTGCTGCATATCCATGTCGCGCTCGGCATTCTCGATTCTCCCAATTGCCGCTCGACTAATTCCTGATGCCCTGATTAGGTCGGCCTGCGTCATGCGTCGACGGCCCCGTAGCGCTCGTATCTCATTCGCAATGGCGTTGCGGATCTCGTCCCGCTCCGTGTCTCTAGTGGCATCCATGCGGAGGATGATAGCCGCCATCCTGCGTCACATGTACCCCAATGTGCTGAACCGATCAAGATGACATCGGTGTAATTCATGTGTTGCATTGGCCTCCATTTGGAGGCTAACGTCCTCTGCATGACAGCGAATGAGCTACCAGAGGCGGCAGCCCGTGGTTCTACGGATGCGATCCGCCGCCGAATGCGTACGGCTGGTGTCACCCAACGTCAGCTCGCCAAGGCCATCGGAATCTCTCGATCGACCATGAGGCGACGCCTCAACGGCGAGCGAGAGATGCGGGCCGCTGACGTCCTGAAGATCGCCCGCTTCCTCGAAGTGCCACTGACAGACCTGATCCCGGACGAGGGGCAGCCGTGAGCGCTACGCACATCTCAGTGAAGGACCTCGCCGCGCGATGGGGCTGCACCAAGGTCGCGATCTACCGGCAGGTCGAGAGCGGCCGGATCAAGGCCCTCCGGATCGGGCAGGTGATCCGAATCCCTCTCAGTGCCGTCGAGGAGTACGAGCACGCGAACACAACGGGCCCGGTCACGAGAAGTGCCCGACGTCGAGCATGAAGAAGCCGCCAGGTGCGGACACACCTGACGGCCAGCGTCTGACCAGAATCCACAGAAAGTAGGTAGACATGGCGAATGCTACGGCACCTGCGCCGATCGACACAGAGTCACCGTTCGACGCAATCTGTCAGCCGTGCCCGCAGGGCGGCGAGGACCTCTGGTCCACCCGCGTTCTGCAGGAGATGATGGGCTACCCCCGTTGGAATGAGTTCGAGCCCGTCATCGAGCGAGCGAAGGCAGCCGCGCACAACCAGGGCTTCAACCCGAAGATCCTTTTCAGGGTCAACACTGAAAAGTCCGGTGGCCGACCGAGAGTCGACTACCTGATCACTCGGTTCGCCGCGTACCTGATCTCGATGAATGGGGACCCCCGGAAACCTGAGGTAGCCGCGGCACAGGCGTACTTCGCGATCCGCACCCGCGAAGCGGAGACCCGGCCCGCGCCGACCGCGCTGCCGGACCGGCGCGCACTGGCACAGATGGTCATCGACGCCGAGGACGGCCGCGCGCTGGCCGAGGCGAAGGTCGCCGAGCTCGAGCCGTCGGCGGCCGCGTGGGATGCGCTCGGTCAGGCGGCGGGCGACTACTCACTCCGCGAGGCCGCGCAGATCCTCTCCCGCGATCCCGCCATCGCGACCGGACAGAACCGGCTGAACGTCACGCTCGCCGAGCTCGGCATGGTCGACAAGACCGGGCAGCCGTACCAGAAGCACATCAACCACCTTGTGCGCCGGCCCCGCTCGTACGACCACCCTCGAACCGGTGAGCCGCAGCTGACCCACCAGATCCGAATCACCGTGCCGGGCCTGACGTATCTGCATCAGAAGCTCGGCGGTGTGAAGCCGCTCCGCCTCGACGAGGTGCAGCGATGATGCATCGGATCGAGGCTAAGCCTGGCCGCGCAGGCACGCACGTGTACATGGTCGAGGAGATGTCCTGCGGCCGGTGGGTCGAGGTCGCGGGCCCGTTCACCACCTGGCAGGCCGCGGAGCAGTACATGAACGCGCGGGCCGCGGGTCCCGGTTCGCGGCCACCGGCGCCCCTCACGCACGACGACGTCCGAGCCATCGTGCATGAGGAGATCAACCGGGGGTACCTCGAGGCCGCCCCAGGAGCATTCGCCGCGTTGAGGTCGCTAGTCGACGAGCGTTACAGGAGTTCCCGCGGTGACGTGCACGTCGATGCGATCGAACAGCTCGCCGAGGCCCGGCTTCGAGCGGCGCAGGTGGTCGCCGAACAGATGGCCGCCGACCGGGCGTGCGCATGCGCGCAGGCCGCCGACCGCCACAAGGTCAGGTGACCGTGCGCCGAGTTCTGGTTGCGTCCACCTCTGCCCTGGCCTTCGTCCTCGTCGGCATCGGCTGGATCCTGCAGCACCTGATCCCCTAACCCCCCCAACACCTTTCCCCAGTGCAAGCGCAGGCCACCACCTGCGCCGACCCTCTGCACCCAAATTCAGGAGACCCCCGCCATGAGCAACACCATCACCGTCGAATCCATCTACGAGCGTGAGGGCCTCGCGCTCCCCCCGAAGCGCCGCGCCCAGCACCACCGCGGCGTACCGGTCGCGATCTTCATCGCCGCCGACTTCTCGGAGAAGTTCACCAAGCACGCGGCGCGCTCCGGCGTGCGCGCCGGAGCGCTGGTGGCCGCGTGATGCGCACGGTGTCGATTCACTTCCAGCCGCCCGCCGACGATCCGCTCAAGGTTCCGCGCCCGGTGCACCTGCACCGCGGCGCCTCAGGCAGCCTCGCCCAGTTCGGCGGCGAGTTCGGCCGCGGCCACCTGCTCGGGCTGTCCAGCACCGAGGCCGCGCCCGCCGACTTCACCGACCCCGACCAGTGGATCGACGTCGGCGACCTGTTCGAGCTGATCGCCGAGACCAAGGTCAACACCGCGCGGACGGCCGACTTCTACCGCGGCTGGTACCCGGCCGTCATCGGGCCCGACGGCATCGCGACCTCCCTCATCCCCGTCGACCGGATCGAGGTGGCAGCGTGACCGGGTTCTTCGGCATCGCCGTCTACCACCCCAAGCACGAGGTCAACGTCGGCACCCTCTGGCGATCCGCGTTCACCTACAACGCATCGCTGCTCGCCACCATCGGCGCCCGCTACGAGCCGCAGGCGTCCGACACCTGCAAGACACCGCTGTCGGTGCCGTTGCACCACTACGACGACATCGACGACCTAATCCGGCATGTGCCGCACCGGTGCCCGATCGTCGGCGTCGAGCTCGACGCGCGCGCCGTGCCGCTGACCGACTTCGTGCACCCCGACCGGGCGATGTACCTGCTCGGCGCCGAGGACCACGGGCTGCCCGAGCGCGTGCTGGACCTGTGCCACTACGTCGTGCAGATCCCGACGCCGGCCCGCTGGTCGCTAAACGTCTCGGTGGCCGGGTCGATCCTGATGCACGACCGGGTCGCGAAGTCGGCCGCCCCGCGCACCGCGGCGGGAGTGGTCGCGTGAACGCCTACGAGTACTGGCAGTGGCTCAAGCTGCACCTGCTCTCCGCCGAGATGCTCTGGATGTACGCCACCGGCGGAACGTTCGGCGCTGCCTTCTATTTCGCGGCCGGGGGTGCGTGATGGCCGAACAGATGACGCTCGCCCAATACGAGGCGCAGGTCGACGCGAAGTACGCGCGAATGCGGGAGCGACAGCAGTCCGACCTGCACGCGCAGACACGTAAGGACCACTGGCTGCTGGTCGACCCGACCGGGGAGGTCGACGGCGTCATGACCCGACGCCGCGCCGGGTCCCCCACGCAAGCCTTCGAACTGTTCTTCACCAGCAAGAAGGAGCGACACAAGGCGTCTGCGGAGGGCTGGCACATCGAGGTCGACGACGTCGACGGAACCCGTTGGGCCGCAGCGTGCGAGCGAATCAGCGAGACAGACGAGAAGGAGACAGATCGGTGAGCGAGTTCATCGACGGCCACAACAAGACCGTGATCACGGTCGAGAACGGACGCCTGTTCATCGACGGCTACCGGCGCGGCACCCGCGACCCCGAGGAGTGGCTGCCCGCGTACCGGGCATCGCATCCGGTCGACGACATCCGTGAGGACATCGACGACCTGACCGCAGGCGACGACGGCGCCGTGGACCGCGCATACGACCAGCTCCGCGACTACCGACTGATCAACGACCAGACCCACAGAGGGGCCACCGATGACTGACCAGAAGACCACCGCGCTGCACCTGATCGCGCTTGGCCAGCTGCAGAAGATGATCAAGGCCGAGATCGACACCCGCCGCGCCACACTGCACGCCGGTATGGACGAGGGTGACCGCGTCGCCGTCCACGTCAAGCTCGACGACGAGAAGGTGAAGCTCGGCACCGTCCTCAAGACCGAACCGACCACCGCCCTCGCGGTCGTCGATCCCCTGGCGCACGAGGCGTGGGCGCTCGAGAACATGGGCGAGAACCACGTCACCTCCTACGAATTCGTCGACCCTGCCGCGGTCGCCGCGGTCCTGCGCGAGCACGCCCCGCACCTCATCACCAAGGTGACCCAGCGGCCGTCGCCTCAGTGGCTCAACGAGGTGCTCGTGCTCGCCGGCCGCGGCGAGGGACCGATCCCGGACGGCGTTGAGCCGGTGAAGGCGGACCCGGTCCTGCAGGTGCGGCCGAACGCGGACACCGTGCCGACCACGATCCCCGAGTTGTGGCGACGCGCCATGCTCGACCTCGGCGAGCTCCTCGCGATCGAGGGCGGTGGCGAGTGAGCGAGTCTCCCCGCGCGCCACTGTCCGGGTCGTGGTCGATGCCCGACACCCTGACCGGGCTCGCCGCACCGCCACCGCGACCGACCGGCGTATGCATCCGCCGCACCCGCCCCGGCCGGACTCACCCGCAGTACATCGACTGCAACGTCGTACCGGCCGGCGCCGACGCCGATGGGACCTACTGGTGGGTTCCGGTCCCGGTCATCGACACGTGGATCGATCCGGCCACCGACCGAATCCTGCACGACAAGCTGCCGCCCAACACGGGCATCCAAGGAACGGAGGTTCGAGCGTGATCGCATTCGAGCCCGCAACGAAGGACGAAGCGAAGGCCCGCATCGCCCTCTGCGGCCCCGCCGGATCCGGCAAGACGTACACCGGCCTCGCGCTCGCCTTCAGCCTCGGGAAGCGCGTCGTCGTCGTCGACACCGAGCGCGGCAGCGCGTCGAAGTACGTCGGCGTCAACGGCTGGCAGTTCGACCGGCACAACGCGGTCCGCTACTCGCCCGCCTCGCTGGTCGAGATCCTCGGCTCCGCGGCCGGGCAGTCGTACGACGTGCTGCTGCTCGACTCGTGGTCGCATTACTGGGAGGGCGTCGACGGGATGCTCGAGCAGGTCGACCAGCGCGCCAAGAGCGGCAACAGTTTCTCGGGGTGGAAGGAGGCCCGGCCCGACGAGCGCCGCATGATCGACGCGCTGCTCGCGTTTCCCGGGCACGTGATCGTCACGATGCGGTCCAAGGTCGAGTACGTCGTCGAGGAGGACGACCGCGGGAAGAAGGTGCCGCGCAAGGTCGGGCTGAAGCCGATCCAGCGCGACGGTGTCGAATTCGAGTTCGACATCGTCGGCGACCTCGACCTCGACAACACGCTGACCGTCAGCAAGACGCGGATGCCGGCCCTCGCGCGCGCCGTCATCCACGAGCCGGGCGTGGCCCTCGCCGAGCAGGTGCGCGAGTGGCTCGAGGACGGCGTCGAGCGCCCGACCGTCGCCGAGTACCGGGACCGCGTGCTCGCCGACGATCACACCGCGGCGTCGATGCTCGCGCTGCATCGCGAGCTCGAGGGGCAGCTGATGCTCGGCGCGCCGACGACCAACGCCGAGGGCGAGCCGACGACGCTGCGCGACCTCGTCATGGTGCGTGGTCTGGCGCTCCGTGACGCGGAGAAGGCCGCCGCCGCCGCGGGCGACCAGCCGTCGACCGCGGGCACACCGACCGACGGGGGTGCAGCATGACCTTCACCGACGACCAGCGCCGCCTGATCGAGGAGCACGACCCGGTCATCGTCTGCCGGATCGCGGCCAGCCCGGACGACACGATCGAGTGGCTGCGATCGACGCACATGGGCGGAACCGTGAGCCACAAGCCGTGGCGCGACGCCGGATACTGGCGACAGGTCGACAGCTCGGGCCTGACCATCGCCCGCTGGGATCACTTCACTGTCAACGCGCCGCGAGAAGTCCTGTGCCGCATCACGTGGCGGGCGCTCACCACATGGTCGGCCGCGCTCCCTCAGGCCCTGCGTGAGGCGGCCCGCGCCGCGGCCTACCCGGGCACCGCCGAGGCGTGCCGGCCGATCGTGCAGCAGATACTCGCCCCGGCCCCGCCCGCCACGCATACAGAAGTCCACCCGTGCGGATACCGGGAACAGCTGCGCACCGGCCGCTGCCAGCTCCACGGCGACCGCAAACCCTCCCCGCACCTGTGGGGCGTCGCCCTGCTCATCGAGACGCCGACACCGCACCTGCACCCGTGGATGCACTGCCCGGACGAGGCCACCGCCCGCGATCGCCTCGAGCACCAAATCGCGATCCAGCGTCCGGGTCAGCCGCTGCCGGTGCTGGTCCGCCGATCCGACATGGCCGACCCGTGGGAGATCGCCGAGACAACACCGCCCGCTGAACCAGCGGACCTGCTCGAGCTGCTCGCGTTGGGGGTGGCCTGATGTCCATCACCCTCGAGCAGGCCCGCAGCAACACCGGTGCGCGAGTCGCCTACACGAGCCCGGAAACCCGCCACGTGGCCGGATTCGGCGTCATCACCGGCATCGGCGATCGCGGCCTGGTGCTCGTCCGATATGGCCTCACCGGCGACGGCCCCGAACACCTCACCCATCCCGACAACCTGTCACTCGTAGGAGCAAAGCCATGACCGAGAACGCCATCGACAGCCAGATCACCGTGACGCTGACCATCGGACTCGACACCATCGTCAGCACCGAGCACGAGTACGACCGCGACGGCGGCTATCAGGGGCAGCGAGAGGTGACCCTCCTCGAGGCGGTCGCCGAGCGTATTGCACGGCAGCTCACCAAGGACGCCCGCGAACAGATCGACTACGCCGGGGTGCGGCGCCGTGTCGACGACGCGATCACCGAAATGGTCTCGGTGAAGCTCGCGGACTTCACCGAGCGCGAGATCGTCCCGACCGACAGCTACGGCAACCCGAAGGGTCCGGCGCGCACGATCGCCGAGGAGATCGTGACCGCTGCCGCCGGGTGGTGCAACCAGCCGAGCGGCGAGTACGGCCGGGGCGGAACGCGGCTGCAGAAGATCATCCGCGAGGAGATCGATCGCCAGTTCACCAAGGAACTCAAGGGCGCGATCGACGAAGCGAAGGCCACCGTGACGGCCAAGGTGCGCGACCACGCCGCGCAGCTGCTGGCCGACACCCTCACCGCCGCCGGCGGTGCGTCGTGAAGTCGACGCGGTGCACGACGTGCGGTGAACGGATCTTCTTCGCGGCGACGCCGAACGACGAGAGCGTGCCCATCGATGCGGTGCCGGCCGCGGACGGGAATCTGTCGGTCACCTTCTCTGATCCGCCTCGGGCGGTGCTCGTGCTCCGCGCCAAGGCCGACGCCATGCGCGCCGCTGGAATCCAGCTGTACCGCCCCCATTTCGCGAGCTGCCCACAGGCGGACCACCACCGCCGCAGCCCGCGCACCACCTCGAGGAGGCGCTGACATGGCCATCACCATCGGAACGAAGGTACTGGTGGACCTGCTGACCGACCTCGTCGCCACGGCGGGCGAGGTCCGCGGCGTGCACCTGCGCACCGTGCTCGGCCCGGACGGCGACGAGCCGGGCGACACCACACTGCTCGTGGGCACGTCGACGAACGGCGCGGTGCTCGGCCACACGTGGTCGCAGTGCTCTGGCCAGCTCCCGCCGATGATCTGGCCGACAGTCAACTGCCGGGTGCTGATCGGCGCGCTCAAGGGGCTCGCGAAGGGCGACAAGGCGCACGCGGTCGACGTGGCGCTCGAGGGCGACACAGTCACCGTGGTGGAGGCGGCGACGCTGTTCGACGACGGGGCCCGCGTCGAGTTTCAGGTCGGTGACCTCGAGCCGTGGCCAACCGACAGGGTCTGGCGGATCCTCGACGGCGCACCGCTGCCGACCCCACGCGACGACCGGGGCCTCGACATGCCGTCGACGCCGCGCAGCACCTGGGCGCCGAGCTCGCTCACGACGCTCGCGCAGATCGCGACCCGCCGCAAGGAGTCGCTGCACCTGTTCCAGACGCACTCGAACCAGATTCACCGCGCGCAGATCGGCGATCGGTGGGTTGGGGCGATCGCCCCGCTGACGGCGTGGAACCACGACGACCCGGACAAGCCGAACACCGACGTGCACCTCGAGCGACCAGACGAGCTCGACCTCAGGTGGCTCGCCGGATACAGCGGCGGGGTGTTCGTCGGTGAGACCACGTTCCCGGACGAGAAGCCGGCCGACGAGCCGCTCCCGGGCCTGGCCGTGGTGCCGGAAGTCCGCGGCGAGGAGTGATGAGCAGATGGTGCCCGGTCGGGGCGAGACGGAAGGAGGGGCGGCGGCGTGGCGTGGCAGTTGGTGAAGGAAGTGCTCGACGGCGCGCCGCCGCAACTCGGCCCGTCCGAGCGTCTCGTGCTCGTCGCGCTCGCCGAGTGGGCGGACGTCGATCAGCGGGTGTGCTGGCGGACCTCGGCCGAATTGGCGGCCCGGGTGGGTGTCTCCGAGGACGGTCTGAGGAAGGTGCTGCAGCGCCTCGCGAAGTGCAATCTCGACCCGCGTCTGCCGATCTCGTTCTCCGCGTCGGGATCTCCCGTGTTCGCGCATAAGGGTCGCGCGACGACGTTCCGTCTGCCGTTCATGACGGAGTGGACCGACCCGAAAGGCGGGACTGACGTACCGCCTTTGAGTTGTCCACAGCCTGTTAGCAATTCATCCACAGGCGGGACGGAGGTACCGGCTTTGTTCGACGCAAAGGCGGTACTCCCGTCCGCAAAGGCGGTACCCCAGTACCTCAAAGGCGGTACCCCAGTACCGCCCAGTCCTTCCGAAACCAATAGAAACCAATCTCTTTCGCGCGAGCCGGGTCCGAGTTATCCACAGCCGCGCTCATTCACAGCCCTAGGAGGCACACGATGACGAACATCTCCGCGACCGTCGAGGTCGTCACCGAGTACGGGATCCGCACGCCGGACGGCGAGATCCACTGGGTGGAGTTCACGCCGCCCCCGGGAGGGATGGCGTGCTACGCCATCCACCCGGACCAGCCCGGCCAGCTCCAGGGGCTCGCGAAGGATCTCGCGAAGTGGGCACGCGACAGCCACCTCGACGTCGACGCCGTGCTCACCAGCCACGCGCTCGTCGAACGGCAGATCACCATCGTTCGCACCGATCCGACGCTCGTCGACAACCTCCGCCAGCACACCGGGATCGACGCGGCCACGCCTGTGTCCATGTCTGTGCCGTCGCCTCGCCCCACGTCCCCGTTCTGACCAGCAGACCTCGAGAGGAGAACACCACCATGGCAGGCGAAACCATCATCACGATCATCGGCAACCTGACGGCCGATCCGGAGCTCCGTTTCACCCCGGCCGGGGCCGCGGTCGCGAACTTCACCGTCGCATCGACCCCGCGGTCGTTCGACAAGAACGCCAACGAGTGGAAAGACGGAGCCGCGCTGTTCATGCGCTGCAACGCCTGGCGGGAGATGGCCGAGAACATCGCCGAGTCCCTCACCCGCGGATCCCGCGTCATCGTGTCCGGCCGACTCAAGCAGCGGTCGTACGAGACCCGTGAGGGCGAGAAGCGCACCGTCATGGAGTTGGAGGTCGACGAGATCGGCCCCTCGCTCAAGTACGCCACCGCGAAGGTCAACAAGGCCCAGAGGTCCGGCGGCGGCAGCGGCGGCGGGTACGCGGGCAACCAGGACCGCGGACGCAGCGGCCAGGCAGACGACCCGTGGGGCAGCGCACCGCAGTCCGGCGGGTTCGGCGGCAGCAACGACGAACCCCCGTTCTGACCGCCCAGCCAATACCAGGAGCCACCGACATGCCAACCGACACACTCACCCCCGCCCACCTCGTCGCCGGACCGCGGCCGGACACCCCAGCCCCGAAATTCGCTGCAGGCGACCACGTCACCATCGACGGCGTCAACGGCACATGGCGCATCGACCGGATCCGCGGCGGCTGGGCGGGCCTGACCCGTCTCGACCAACCCACAGGACGCAAGAAGAGAGCGAAAACGCCTCGGCGACAGACACCGCCGTGTTCCTGCACCGACTGACTCTGATCGGAGAAACCGAGTGAGCACACCCATGGTCATCGGTGTCGACCCCGGCGCCCGCGACACCGGCCTCTGCGTCATCGCCGGCCGCGACGTCGTCACCCACGACACCGTCAACAACCCGCACGACCTGTTCCCCGCCCACGAGAACTACCTGCACCACGTCGTGCTGCGCCTCAACGAGCTCGTGCTCGAGCACGACTGCCGCCTGATCGCCGTCGAGTCGATCCGCCGCCCGAACTGGCACATGAAGGGCCGCGCCGCCGCGGACCCCTCGGCACTGCTCGCAACCGCGGAGGTACTCGGCGCGGTCCTGTCGCACCGGTGGCTGCGGTCCCCGATCGTGCAGGTTCCGCCGGGCCGCAACGGATCCAACGTCCTGGGCGCCTACCCGACCGAGCTCGTCTCCGCGTCCGAGCGCCGCGCGGCGGGATGGCAGCTCAAGGTCGGCGGCGGGAAGCTGCGCCACGCCCGCAGCGCGTACGACGTCGCAGTGAGCGGCGCACACCTTCACCTGAACGGAGCGATCGCCTGATGGCCGACCAGATCACCCCCGAGCAGAAGCGCGCCATCGCAGCCCAGGTGCTGACCGAGCGCGCTGACGAGTTGGCCGAAATGGCCGGACGCATGAGAGCGGAGAGCCCGTTGGTCGGTGCCGCGGCAAGTGTCGTCGTCGACCACCTGCGCGGCTACATCAAGTACCGCCTTCCCTTCGATTTCGAGGAGTCCGAATGAGCGTCTACTTCACATCCGACCTGCACCTCGGCCACGCCAAGATCGCCGAGCACCGCGGCTACGGCACCACGGAGCACCACGACACCGCGATCTACGGCGCACTCTGCGCACTGCCCCGAGGCAGCCAGCTATGGATCCTCGGCGACATCTCCGCCGGCAGCCGAGGTGCCGAGACCTACGCCCTTGCCATGCTCGGCGCCATCGCCAACGAGGGTGTCGAGCTGCACCTGATCGCGGGCAACCACGACTCGTGCCACCCGATGCACCGCGACGCTCACAAGCACCAGCGCCGGTTCCTCGACGTGTTCTGGACAGTGCAGCCGTTCGCCCGCCGCAGGATCGGCGCCGAGCCGGTGCTGCTGTCGCACTTCCCGTACAAGGGCGACCACACCCCACAGGACCGGGCCACGCAGTACCGGCTCCGCGACGAGGGCATGTGGCTGCTGCACGGCCACACCCACGCACCCGACCGCCTGTCGGGCGGCCGCATGGGGCCCGACGGACGCTGGTGGACCGGGCACCGGCAGATCCACGTCGGCTGGGACGCCTGGCAACGCCCCGTCCACCTCGACGAGCTCGATGAGCTCATCGCGGGCGGTGCATCGTGATCACCGTCCTCGCATGCCGCGGCATCGGCGAGTCACTCGAAGCGAACACCCTCAATGACGTCACCCGCCACCTTGACCCCGAGCACTTCCGGGTCGTCGAGGTGCCGTGGCCGGCGTCCTACGGCCCGGCGCCACTGCTGGTGGGTCCGGCGTTCGACGAGTCGCTGCGCACCGGACACACGATGCTCCTGAACCGCGTACTCGCGACCAAGGGACCGATCGTGCTCCTCGGCTACTCGGGCGGCGCCGCGCTGGTCGGCAACGTCGCCGCCGCGCTCACCCCGCTGCAGGCCAACATCATCGGCGTCGGCCTCATCGCGGACCCGTTCATGCCCGAATGGGCGTCGCCCGGCGCCGGCGAATTCGGCATCGCCGGATCGCGCAGCATCATCGCCGGATTCCCGGTCTGGTGGCTCTGCGACCCCAACGACGTCATCGGTCGCTGCCCGCGGAACTCGCCGCTCCGCACGGTCACCGACCAGACGCGCGCGTTCAGCCTCGCGAACCTGCTCGGCTGGGGCGCCGACCTCGCGCGGCGGCTGACGCTGCAGGAGTGGCAACAGGTCGCGATCAACTGGCGCGATCCTTCCGAGGTCCGGGCCATCTACGCCCGTGCACGCCGCGGGCTCGCGGGCTACCTCGTTCGCGGCGACCACCAGAGCTACCACCTGCGCACGATGCCCGGCCAAGGCGTGACTTACACGCGGTGGTTGGCCAATCGGATCAACGAGCTTGAGAGGAGCCACCGATGAGTGACCTCGTCCCGGATGACCAGATCGAGCGAATCGTCGGCGTAGGTCGGCACCGCAAGGCCCATTTCGGCCGCGCAGTGTCGAGCGAGCAGACCGTCTATGTCCTGCACTCGCGTGAGTGCCGCGACAGCGGAAGGGATCTTCGCGAGTGCCGATACTCCGTGGCACTCGACCTCGGGATCGACCCGGATCGGTGGGCCGGAGACCAGGACGTGCCCGTGGTCCTCGGCGTCTGGAACGGACGACTGATCCCGCTGCTCCGTGCCTCCGAGACGGGCGGGAAAGCGTGATCCGGCGAAGGTGGCAGGTGATGTTCGACGGCAAGCCGTGGGGTCGCCCGTACCGCACCCGACGCGGTGCGCGGTCGCTGGCTGCCTGGATCAACAGGATCCCTGACGACTCCGAGATGCCCACCGCTATCGCCGAGGTAGTGCGTCGATGACCGCCGCGCATCGGAACCGGGCTGGATTCATGGCCGCGATCCTCGTCCTCTGCGTTGTGCTCGCGGCCGACCCCGCCATCCCCAACGTGATCGCCCTGCCGCCGGCCCTCGCCGTCGGCGGTAGGGCGGTCGTCCACGCCATCGCCATGGCCCCGTTTCCCCGAAGGAGGACCCGATGACCGAACCCACGCCCCGGCCCGCCGATTGGGCCATGATCGGTCACCTCGACGGCACTGGTGAAGCTGTCTTCGCCGCGCCGGTCGGCACGCCGCCACCCTTTGCGCCGACCGCGCCCTACACCGACGGCCCCGTCCCGACGAAGGGCGACCGAGTCGCCGCGATCGGCCTCGACGGCACCCGGTACGACGGCATCGTCACCAACGTCGAGGAACACGGCGAACTCGGAACGTTCATCTCGACGGAAGATCCGCCATGGATTCGGACGATCCCAAACGGCCCGCCGATCCCGATCACCGAGTTCACACTCGGCCGGTACCACAGGGGGCGCGAGGTCGTCGAGATCCTGCGCAACCACACCTGGCCTCGACTGTGGGCGCCGGTCGACGATCCGATGGCCGACGCCGAGCCCGAAACGCCTCAACAGCGCGCCCTTCCGCGCCCCAGCCACACCCCGCCGATGTGGGCACACAACCCCACCCGCAGCCGCCGCAGGAGGAACCGATGACCAACGACGAGCCCCCGCGCATCACCGCGCACCGTTGGCTCCCCGGGGAGCCGATCCCGTACGACGCGATGCGCGCCATCCTGGGCCTGCCCGACGTCCACGCCGAAGTCCAGCGAATGCGCGCCGACCTCGGGATCCGCCGAGCAATCGCATTCGTGGCGGACACGCGCAACGCGATGGGCGTGCCCGTCTACAAGCACCCGACGATCTGCGGGGCGTGCGGAGCCACGATCGTGGACTGGGCCATGCACGAAGCGTTCCACCGCAACCTCGCCGATGCGTTCAAGGACCGAGACAAGGCTTTCAACAAGCTCGTTCGTTCGCTCGACGCCCGAATCGCAAGGAGGGACCGATGATCACCGACACCGATCACTTCTACCTCGACCGCTCCACCCGGAGCCTGCTCTCGACCCGCCTCGGCGAGATCCGGGACTGGCTCGTCGACGAACTCGACAACGCCATCACGCGTCAGACCGCGTTCGGCAGCGGCCAGGCCATCCGGCACGGCCAGAACGACGACCCGGCCGACGTGTTCGACCTCAACGCATCTGACGTCGCCCACGACCTGCTCGGCACCCTCCGCACCTGGACCAACCACGTATGCACCCGGCGTCACCTCGCATGGCCCGGCGACGGCCGCGCCCAACACTTCGCGGGCTGGCTCGACCGGCACCTCATCGACCTCGCCCTCACCGAGCAGGCCCAGACCGCGACCGACCAGATCACCGACGTGTGGAAACGCGCGAAGGCCGCGATCGACACCCCCGGCGGCCGAGAGTTCGCCGGGCCCTGCCAGAGCCCCGCACAGCCCGCCGTCCTGTGCTCCGGCGTCTACGTGCGCCGCGGCACCGACACCTACACCTGCCGGGCCTGCGGCATCGACTGCGACATCCCCACCATGAAGTCCGCCCTGCACGACGACATACTCGAATACAGCTACACCGCACGCCAACTCGCCGACGCCCTCACCCGCGAGGTCGGAGACACCGTGCCGTACGAGCGAGTGCGGAACTGGGTCCGCCGCGGCAAGCTCGAAGCCATCGACGCCGACGATGACGGCACTGAGCGCTACAGCCTCGCCGCCGCGCTCACCCTCTACAACGCCACGCCCACCAAGGCCACCCGCACGGCCTGACCAGACCAGGGTGCTAGGCTGACGCCGGCAGGCGCGAGAGTTGTAACCACGGCTCCGCGCCTTTCGGCATTCCTGCCCACCATCCACCCCACGCCCTGCGCTGAGCCGCCTAGCACCCCGGACACCCGGGTGCGGAGCCTCGCGCACCGCGAGGGGCGCCCCAGGCCGCTCGTCACAGCGCCGGGGCGGCCCGGCCACCCTTCCCCCGCGCCGATCATCCAAGCCGGCGCGCTGGTGGCCGGGCACACCAACCTCCGCGCGTTCAACGTCACCGCCCGGGCGTCCACGACAGCGCCCCCGGATCGGAGCGAAGCCGCACCACCACCCACACCCCCGGTGCCCGTTTCTCGCCGGGCGGTGCAGCTGCGCGCGGACCCCAACCACACAGACGGGAGAGCCCCATGGATCTCGACCCGATCACCCACCTCGCGAAACTGTCGACCGCCGTCACCGCGCGCGTCCTACGGCAGATCGCCGACGCCCTCGACGCCCAGGCCGACACCACGCCGCCCGCGCCCGTCGTCGTGCACATCGCCCACGTCACCGTCAACGAAGCACAGCCCCAACGGAAGCTGTTCGGGAGGAACACATGATCAAGCATCCCCGCACCCCCGCCGACCGACGCGAGTACCGCTTCACCTCCGCCGAGGCGAAGGAACCGAACGCCGTGCAGCGCCTGCACCGCCGCGGTTGGCCGATCCCCGCCATCGCCGAGCAGCTCCGCCTCACCGTCGCCACCGTGCGCCACCAGCTCGCGTTGCCCTGACCTTCCGAGGAGGCTGCCATGCCGACACTCGCCGACCGCCTGCACCACAGGCGTGCCCGATGATGGCCGACCTCGACGAGCTCGAACTTCTCCGCGGCCAATGCGCCGAACGCCGCCGCGCCTGCGACTTCCCCGCAGTCATCGCGCTGACCCGGCAGATCGACATCGTCATCCGCCGCATCGCCGAGGAGCGAACGCGAGCCCGGCGCAACCGAACAGGAGCCGACCATGACCGCACTCGAATGGATGCCCTGGCAGCTCGACGCCATCGCACAGTCTGAATCCGCACCCGAGTTCGCGATCTCCGCGCCCCGCCAGGCAGGCAAGTCCGCTGTTGGTCTAGAGGTTGCACGCCGCGCCGCTGCCCGCGGCGAGAACATCGTCTACTTCACCGCCAGTTCCGCCCTCGCCCTCAACGCACTCGACCGCATAACGGCCGCGCAGCGGGCGCTCGACCCCAGCCTCATCCGGCGGATTACCCGGAGCTCCGTGGTCCGCAGCATCACCATCGGCGCCGGAACCATCGACTTCTGCAGCTACCGATCCACCCGGCAGCCCGCCCGCGGCCGAGACCGCATCATCTGCGACGACCACACCGGGCAACCCCTCGGCTATGAGCGCCTCATCACCAGCGGACCACTGCTCCGTCTCGGCGTCCAACTCGAACCCGGAACTCCCGGCACACCAATGCTGCGGTTCGGCATGGACGAAGGCGACGACCCATACGCCGAGGACACGCTCCGCAAGGCGAACCCCGGCATCGGGACCACCACCACCATCGACCGACTTCGGTGCACCGCCGCGTCAGCGACGCTCGACGCCTGGAAGGCCGAGATCCTCAACGCGCCCTTGCCATGACCCGCACCACCACCGAACGCGGGCTCGGCTGGGCACACCAACAGCAACGCGATCGCCTGCTCCGCGCCCACCACGACGGCACGCCCTGCTGGTGGTGCGACCGGCCGATGTACCGCGATCGAACACTGAACTTCGACCACGACCCGACGGGCAAGGATCCGAACTCGGGCGCCCTGGCCGCTGACCACTCGCACGCACGAACCCACGGCGGCACCAAGGCCGACCGAATGCTGCACGGCAGGTGCAACAAGGAGCGCGGAGACGGATCGAGAGACCACCTACGCCCCGCGGTCACAGGACAGCCCATCGAGGACGCCAAGACCACGCACGAGGCCCTCGGGACCCGCGCAATGCCCTGGCCATGACCCACCCCCGATATTCCTGAGGGGGTGGGGGTCCCTGACTCCATTCCGGTAGTCAGGAGTTTTTTTACAGGGGGCCGAAAACGGTACGTGCAATCGCGGGGAGGTGGGCCTCCGTGAGTGACGAATTCGGCGCCGCCGGCACACGACTGCATGACGATCTGGCTGACGACGGTGATTCGTTCGCGGTCGGCGTGCTGATCGTCGAGGCCTGCCGGATCGCGGATCGCCTCGCCAAGCTCGATCGTGTCCTCTCTGGCGATGATGACCTCTGGCTGCGGCTGACGAAGGGGCGCGACAGCGTGCTCGAGGTCCGGGTCGACTCGCCGCTGCAGGAGGCCCGCCAGCAAGCGGGCGTGCTGCGGCAGCTGATTGCAGAGATCCGTCGGCAGAAGGGTCTCGGCGAAGCGGAGCAAGGCCCCGATGGTCTCGACGATCTGTGACGATTTCCCGACGCTGACCGGGCGGCAGGAGCCCCACAACCTGTCGGTGTTCGCCGGCGACGTGACACACGCGAAGAAGGCCGTCGAGCTGGGACGGCGGGCCGGGTCGATCGCGATGCCATGGCAGACCGATGCCCAGCACGCGATCCTGTCGACGACGCCGTCAGGGCGCTGGACACACCCGACGTGCTGCCTGATCGTGCCGCGACAGAACGGCAAGTCCGAGATCCTGATTCAGCGCTGCCTGTACGGACTGTTCAAGCTCGGCGAGACGATCATCTACACGGCGCAACGGTGGAAGACCGCCCGCGACGCGTGGAAACGGATGATGGCCCTGATCAAGGGCCGGCCGTGGTTGAAGAAGCGCGTCGTCAAGTCGAACTGCTCGCAGGGTGAGGGCATCATCGAACTCGCGTCCGGCGCGGTGATCTCGTTCGGCACCCGCTCGAACGACACCGGCCGCGGCCTGACGGACGTCGACCTGATCGTCTACGACGAGGCGTACAACCTCACCGACGGTGAAGTGTCCGCGATGGCGTTCGTGCAGATGGCCGCGAAGAACCCACAGCGGATCTACGCGTCGAGCGCGGTGAATCAGGACCAACACTCGAACGGCGAGGTCCTCGCCTCGGTGCGCGAGCGTGGTCTCGCGCAGGAACCGAATCTGTACTTCGCTGAGTTCTTGGCGCCCGAAGGGATGTCACGCGACGACGAGGAGACCTGGCGCTACGCCAACCCCTCATACGGGGTGATCCAGACCGCCGAGAAGATCCTCGACATCATGGTGAACCTGTCAACCCCGGCAGGCCGCAAGGGATTCGACGTCGAGGCGCTCGGCCGTGGCGACTGGCCGGTCATCAAGACCAAGGTCGAGCTGTACTCGGTGATCAAACAAGACCACTGGGAAGGGACGACCGACACCGCGCCGCAGCTCATCGGACCGATCGGGATCGGCATCGACCGCACCATGGACCGGAAGTGGTGGATCGTCGCCGCCGCGCAACGCACGACCGCCGGCCGGATTCACGTCGAGATCGGCTATTACCGCTCGGCATCGCAATCCGAGTTCCTCGACTACACCGTCGATCTCGTGACGCTGTGGGATCCGTGCGCGTTGGCCATCAACAAGAAGTCCCCGGCCAACGTGCTCGAGGCGCCGCTGATCGACGCGCTGATCGAGCCCGCCATGACGTCGGCTCCGCAGATGGTCACCGCGTGCGGCGACTTCCTCGACGCCACCGTCGACGGATCGCTCAGCCACACCGGGCAGCCCATCCTGACCGAGGCGGTGGCCGGCGCGGTGAAACGGACACTGCCGGCCGGTGACTGGGCGTGGAGCGTTCACGACAACCTCGCGGCGCTCATCGCCGCGACGCTCGCAAGGTGGGCGCTGGTCACCTTCGGCGCGGCCGCGATCACCACACCGGCGGCGGCGCCGGTGGCGGGCACCCGCGACCAACAGGACTACGACGACAGTTTCGACGCGCTGACTGCCGCGTTCTAGAGACAGGGGTGAGCAATGGCCGACACCAATCACGCTGCACCCACCGCGGAGATCGGCTACGTCAACGGCAGCGCTGACGGCTGGCTGCAGTGGGACGACGACGAGCGGGTGCCCGAACTGCAATGGCCGCAGTCGGTGCACACCTATTCGCGGATGCTCAAGGAGGACGGCCGGGTCTCGTCTGTCATCCAGGCGATCGGCCTACCGATCCGGCGCACCGCGTGGCGCATCGACCCGAACGGGGCCCGCGACGAGGTCACCGCCTTCGTCGCCGACAACCTCGGTCTGCCGATCGCCTCGGCTGAGCCTGCGGGGCGGCCGCGGTCGAAGGGCCGGTTCTCGTGGGGCCAGCACCTGCAGACGGCTCTGCTGATGCTGCCGTACGGGCACAGCTTCTTCGAGCAGCGCTATCGCGTCGTCGGCGAGGGCCGTGCGGCGAGATTCCACCTGCACAAGCTGGCGCCGCGGCCGCAGAAGACGATCGCCAAGATCGCCGTTGCGCTCGACGGCGGGCTCGAGTCGATCACGCAGAACCCACCCGCGCGGACCGGGACTGTTGTCACCGGCGCCAAGGAGCGAGAGATTGCGGTCTCACGGCTCGTGGCGTACGTCCGGGATCCCGAGCCGGGCGTGTGGACCGGGAGCTCGCTGCTCCGTCCGGCCTACAAGCACTGGCTGCTCAAGGACGAGATGATGCGGATCCAGGCCGCCACCGCTCGGCGGAACGGCATGGGCATCCCGGTCGGCACCGCGGCGAACGAGGGCGATCAGGTCGAGGTCGATCGGATGCAGAAACTCGCGTCGGGCCTGCGCGGCGGCATGGCCTCGGGCGTTGGACTGGCCAAGGGGCAGGAGCTCGCATTGCTCGGCGTGCAGGGAAACCTGCCCGACATGCAGCAGTCGATCGAGTACCACGACAAGCAGATCGCACTCGCAGGCCTCGCCCACTTCCTGAACCTCGACCGCGGCGGAAGCTACTCCCTCGCCTCCGTGCTCAACGACACGTTCGTGCAGTCCGTGCAGACATTCGCCGAGTCGATCGGCGACATCGCGAACGCGCACATCGTCGAGGACCTCGTCGACATCAACTTCGGACCGGACGAGCCAGCGCCACGAATCGTGTTCGACGAGATCGGATCTCGCCAAGATGCGACCGCCGCCGCGCTCGTGATGCTGAGGCAGGCGGGCCTGCTCGACGACGACGACATCGTGAAGATCGCCGTGCGCCAGAGCCTCGGCATTCCCGCCGCGCGCACCGACACGACCACCGCAGAGGAGGGAGCTGCATGAGCACCACCGACAGCCGAAACATCGCACGAGGCACGGCCGAGTACGACGAGGTGACCCGGATCCTCGGCCGCCGGTGCCGGTGGGTCGCGGACGAAAGCGTGCGGCAGATCGACGGACGTTGGCTCAAGGCCACGTGTTTCGTCCCGGACGCGAACGGCGATCACGCCCTCACCGCGTCGGGCGACGAGCTCGTCACCGCGCGGAAGCGGATCCGCATCCCCCGCGACAGCTTCATGCGAGGACGGAGGCCCCGGCATGGCTGACCCACCCGTCACCGTCCCCGCGGCGCCGCCGCTCTCGCACCTGCCGAATGTCGAGCTGATGCACGCCGGAACGTGGTCGGCGAGCACCGGCGTGCACACCTTCACCGCCGACGACTTCGCGTACGCGGTCGCCGCGCTGGACTGTCCCGCGGTGCGCCGGCCGATCATCAAGCTCGGCCACACCGACCCGCGTTTCGATGGCGAGCCCGCGGTCGGCTGGATCGACAACCTCGCGACCGTCAGCGAAGGCCGCGCCCTCAAGGGCGACCTCGTAGGGATGCCGGGCTGGCTCGCCACGCCGGACGCGAACGGGCACACCGTGATCGCGTCAGCGTTCCCGGACCGGTCGATCGAGGGCCGCTGGAACAGCACGTGCGCGCTCGGCCACGTCCATCCGTTCGTCCTGACCGGCCTCGCGCTGCTCGGCGTGGAGCATCCCGCGATCGGAACTCTCGAGTCCCTGCAGGACGTCGGCGCCATGTACGGCGTCGTCGCCGCCAGTAGCGAGCACAGCGGCGTCGCTGTCTCCGTCCAGATGAAGGGGTCAGCAATGCCCAATCCGAACCCGACAACCGTCGCGGCCGGCGTCACCACCGAGGACGTCCGCCGCGCCTACTACGACGAAGCGCCCTGGTCGGTGTGGATCGAGGAGATGCAGCTCGAACCGCTCGAGCTGATCGTGCTCGACGACTCGACCGGCCAGCGCTCGCGCGTTCCGATCACCGTCTCAGGCGACGGCACCGACGGCGTCACGTTCGGTGACGCGGTCCCGGTCGTCGTTCGGTACGAGGACATCACCGCCGATCCCGCCGACGACGCGGCGGTCGCCGCGTCTGCCGGCCGCACCCTTCGGTACGCCAGCCGTACCGAGTCCCGCCTCGGCGTTGCGCCGACGGCATCCACCACAACCCGAGTCGCTGCGGCGGCCGGGACACCCGAAGGAGGTTCTGCCGTGGAATTCACCGATGAGCAGATCACCGCCCTCCGCGAGGCTCTCGGTCTCGCAGAGGACGCCGACGCCGCCGCGATCGTGACGGCCGTCGAGGAGCTCGCCACCGCGCCGGCCGCCGCCAGCGAGGGCACCGCGGCCGCCGCGTCCCGGCTGCCCGACGGCGTCGTCGTGATCGAGCGCGACGTGCTCGCCTCGCTCGAAACCCGTGCCTCCCGTGGCGATGCCGCGGCCGCACGGCAGGAGCGCGACGACCTCGAGCGCATCGTCGACACGGCGCTGTCTCAGGGGAAGATCACCCCGGCCCGCCGCGACCACTGGCTGACGCTGATGTCGGCCGATCGCGAGGGCACCACCGCCCTACTCGAGGGCCTGCCGGCCGAGCTGGCTGTGCCGCTCGCCGAGGTCGGCCACGGCCAGGGTGATGACGTTTCCGCCTCCGCGGCCGCCATCCGCGAGTCCGCCGTCTACCAGAACTGGAGCCTGTAATGAGCGCCATCCCCCAGGTCACCAAGGCCGGCCCGAAGTCGTTCACCCCCGCCGAGCTGATCCTCGGCGGCCAGCTGGTCGAGGCCCGCGCCGCAGGCCGGATCGGCGTCGCCGCCGCCGGAAGCACGAAGGTGCTCGGCGTCGCGCTGACCGACGCGCAGAACCCCGACACATTCACCGGTGAGCCGGTGATCGTCAACGGCCGCCCGGTCCTCAACGCCGCCGTGCTTCCCAGCGTTGTCGCTGTCGCGTACGGCGGGATCGAGACGCCCGTCGTCTACGCCGCGGCCGCGGTGTTCGGCGACCGTCTGGTCGCCGCGGCGGGCGGCAAGGTCACGCCCGCCGCCGCCACCCCCGACGCTCGCACGATCGTCGGAATCTGCACCGCCCCGGCCGGAGTTGCGGCCAACGCCACCGGTCTCATGCGGACCGCCTGAGCTCACCCCGAAAGGACAACAGATGACTACCAGCGTGCTGAGCGTCAGTGACGGCCCCGCGATCACCGTGTCGCAGCTCGTCGGCAATCCGATGATGATTCCGACGAAGGTCATGGACCTGCTCAAGAACAAGTTCATTTCCGAGGCGCTGCTGCGCGATGCCGGATCCAACAGCAACGGCCTCGTCTCGTACAGCGAGTCGACCCCGCTGTACCTCGGCAGTGATGTCGAGGACGTCGCCGAGTTCGCCGAGATCCCCGTCGGCGCCGGCCAGGTCGGCACCCCGCGGATCGCGGTCGCGACGAAGAAGGGCCTCGGCGTCCGCGTCTCCCGAGAGATGAAGGACGAGAACCGGGTCGACGATGTGAACCGTCAGATCACGCAGCTGACGAACACGATGGTCCGGGCGGACGAGCGGGCGCTGCGCGCCCTGCTGCTCAACCCGGCCATCCCGTCCATCGCTGCATCGGCGGCGTGGGACACCGCGTCCGGCAAGCCGCGCCGGGACATCGCCAACGCGATGGAGGTCGTCGCGTCCGCCTCGCGCACCGGCAACGAGGACGACGATGAGACGTTCGGGTTCGAGCCCGACACCATCGCCCTGCCGTCGTCGATCGCGCCGGTGCTCATGGACAACGACGACTTCCTGAAGGTGTACACCGATTCGCTCGCGCCCGAGTCGATCGCGTACACCGGCCGTCTGCCGAAGGACGTTCTCGGCATGGCCGCGCTCGCCTCCCGGGCGTGGGACAAGTCCCGCGTGCTGGTCGTCCAGCGCGGTGTCGCCGGGTTCTACAGCGACACCCGGCGCCTCGAGTCCACCGGGCTCTACGCGGAGGGCAACGGCCCGAACGGCGGCCCGACCGAGTCGTGGCGCTCGGACACCACCCGCAAGCGCGCGATGGGGCTCGACGAGCCGCTCGCCGCGTGCTGGATCACCGGGGTGACCACGCCGTGACCGCACAGCAAGCGCACGCCGGCGAGTACCTGCTCGTCGCGCTGCGATGGGATCAGATCACCTCGAAGCCCGGTCAGCCCACGGACTTCCGTCGGTTCCGCCGCGGTGACGTTGTCGAGCTCACCGCGGCCGAGGCGCAGCGGCTGCTCAAGGCGGGCGCCGTCCGGCACATCGCGCAGCCCGAGCTCGACGAGATCGTCGTCGACCCCGGCGACGAGGGTGCCGACAGTCAGGGCGGCGGCGGCGTTGACGAGGGCGACGACCGACAGGGCGGCAACCCGGCGGTCGGTGTCGAGGCCACCGGCGGCGACACCCCGCCCCCGGCGGCCGCCTCTCAGGTGGCGCGTCCGGCCAACGTCGCACCGAAGCAGGTGTGGGTCGACTACGCCGTCGCCAACGGCATCGACCGCGCCGCGGCCGAGGACATGACGAAGGCCGAGATCGACGCGGAAGTCACCTCCCGCATCGGTCAGGCCTGACGGGAAGGGGCGTCATGGCACACGCGGACCACTCCGAAGTCGCTGGACAGTGGCGCCCCCTCTCGCCCGTCGAGCAGACCCGCGCGACCGCGCTGCTCGAGATGGCCGAGATCCTGATCCGCCGGAACGTTCCGGCGGATCAGGTGGCCAGCGCCGAAGGGCAGAAGGTCGCCAAACAGGTGTCGATCGAGATGGTGATCGACGCGCTCGCTCCCGGGATCAACCGCGGAAAGTCGTCGTACGCGACGACGGTCGGCGGCATCGCTGACTCGGCGACACTGCTCAACCCCGCCGCGACGATCGTGTTCTCGGAGGCGCAGCGCGCGCTGTTCGGCATCGCGACGCGGGCCGAGCCGCGCTGGTACTTCGGCGACGGGGAGGCCTGAATGTTCAGCGACACGATCGTGATCCTGCGGGCACCGACCATCACCGACCGCTACAACAGCACCGTCGCTGACTGGGCGAACGCGGCCGAGATCGAGGTTCCGTTCCTCGTCTCGGTGCAGCCGGCCGGGTCCACCGAGGGCGGCGCCCGACCGGTCACCGTCACCACGAACTGGCGGATCTTCACCCCCGCCGGAACAGATCTCGACCTGCAGTCGACCGACCGCGTGAAGTGGGCCGGCCGCGACCTCGAGGTCGTCGGCGAGATCGCGCGGTGGCCGCACCCGATCATCCCGGGCGCGGTGCACCACGTCGAGGTCGAGGTGCAGAAGGTGTCGAGCTGATGGCCCGGCTACCGAAGGGCGTGTTCGAGCAGGTCATGGCGAACCGCCGCGTGCAGCAGCAGCTGCGCACGGTCGCCAACCGCAAGGCCGCGGCCGCGCGCCGGATCACCGAGGACGAGGGCGGATCCGCCGAGATCACCGTGCACTCCGGGGTGCGACCGAAGGGCCGCGCCTACACCAACATCCAATCCAGCAGCGGCGCCGAGGAATACGGCACCGAGCAGACACCGCGGCGCCGCGCTCTCGGCCGGGCCGTGCGAGAGGGGTAGACCCATGCGCAAGATCACCTACGCGAACATGCGGGATTCGAGCCTGAACGACACCACCGCGAGCCTTCCGGACGAGGAGGCCGCGCGCCTCGTGCAGTCCGGGCAGGCCCGGTACACGACCGCCGAGGCCACCGCGCCGCAGACGACCACGACCGCGACCGCCGAGCTGACGCCCACGCCCGACGGCACGGCCGAAGCGGCCGAGCCGACCGCCGACGAGGCCCCGGCCAGCGGACGCGGGCGCGGCTCCCGGTCATGACGTACCGCGACGTCGAGGCGATGCTGTGCGCGCACCTACCGGTCGCGCTCGGTGTCAGCACCGTCGTCGAGCTCCCGCCGCGGTTCGATGAGTCGCTGCCGATCATCCTGATTCAGCGGCTGTCCACCCCGGCCACGAACCGGCCGTTCAACGGCCTGCCGCTCACCGACTCGGCCGACCTCGACATCGAGCTGTACGAAACTTCGATCGAGCGGATCCGCGACCTCGCCGCGCTGGTGCGCGACGAGCTGCTCGGCTGGCAGCCCGGCGGCGTCAGCGTCTCCGAGAAGGCCGCGTTCGCCAAGCGGCCCGACTACAACCCGAACGTTCGCAAGTTCGGGGGCGTGTACACGGCTCTCGTGACGCGCACCGGCTAGGCCCACCACACCTCCCATCACCGAGCGCACCCCGCCCGCACCGCGGCGCCGGGGCGCCTCCGCATGCCCACGAAAGGGGCACCGTAATGACGAATTACGACAACGCACTCGTGCGCCTGGGCGTGACCGGCGCCCTCCGCGTCGCACCGTTCGGCAGCACCGCACCCACCGGCATGGCCGCGTACGCGACGCCGTGGGTGGACCTCGGCTACATCAGCGACGAGGGCATCACCGAGAACCGCGAGACCGACACGACCCCGTTCACACCGTGGCAGGCCAACGGCCCGGTCCGGGTCGCCACCACGAGCGAGATCATCACGTTCGAGACGGTCCTGTGGGCGACCAGCTTCGACACCATCAGCCTCTACTTCAAGACGCTGAGGGAAGACATGACCGAGACCGCCGGGGTGGTCGAGTTCGTCGACGGCGACATCAAGCCCCAGGACCGCCGCGCGTTCGGCGTCGACGTCATCGACGGCGTGTACGCGCGCCGCGCGCTCGTCCCGAACGGTGAGGTCACCGAGCGTCAGGGCCTGACCTACAAGAAGGACGAGCTGATCGGGATGGGCGTCACCATCACCGCCTACCCGGGCGCCGAGGGCTGGTCGGTCAAGCGGTTCTTCAAGGAGGGCTGGGCCCTCCCGACCCCGTAACCGGGGTCTCACAAACGGCGACGGCGCGGGCGGCTCTGGTGGGTCTACGCCCGCGCCGTCGCCTTTCCAGTACCCACCGCAGGCCCACCAGATTGGTTGCACACTCATGGCTCTCGACATCGACCTCGACGCGATCCTCGCCAAGCGCGAGGAGGTCACCGGATCCAAGGACCGGTTCACATTCACCTTCGCCGGCCAGACCTGGTCTGCGATCGACCCGATCGTCGCCGACGACGACTGGAAGGACGAGCTCGCCGAATGCGAGAGCGACCCCGACGTCGCCGAGCACTACCTCGGCACCGAGCAGTACGAGCAGTTCCTCGCCGCGGGCGGCCGCGCCGGGTACCTCGTGCTCGCCGTCCGCCAGTTCATGGAGGAGGCGACCGCTGAGACGGACGCGGGCCCTACACGGTCCTCTCGGTCCTCGGCTCGGCGCCAGAAGCGATCGAAGCGGCGCTAATCGCCGAATACCACAAGGACTACGTCGCGGAGTTCTGGCGCCGCAAGATCACGCTGCGCCAGCTCCGCGTCCTAGTCGAACACCTACCGCCCGGCAGCGCACTGCACCGCGCCCAGAACGAAGGCCACCAGTGGACCAACGTCGAGGCGCTGCTGTGGTCGATCGCCCACAAGCTCGACTGGCTCGACCAACGCATCGTGTGGTCGCGGCGCAGCAAGCCGAAATGGCCGAAGTGGCGGGTATTCCCGTGGACACGAGACGCCGTGAAGATCGGCGATCTCGGTGAAGCCACCCCCGAGCAGGCACTCGCCTATCTCAAGTCCCAGAGTCCCCCGAAGGTGGTGAGTGACGTTGGCTGAACACTGGCTGCCCGTCGTGGGCTACGAGCGCTGCTACGAGGTGAGCGACCTCGGGCGGGTGCGCTCGATCGACAGGATCGTGACCACGAGGGCTGGGTACGACATCAGCCTGACCGGCCGAATGATGTCGGCCTCAACGCATCCCAGCGGCCACCGGTACGTGCACCTCACGATGGAGGGTCGGGACTCGACCTATCAGGTCCATCGGTTGGTGATGCGAGCGTTCGTCGGTCCATGCCCGGAAGGTCTCGAGGTTCGTCACCTCAACGGCGACCCGACCGACAACCGGCTGGCGAACCTCGCCTACGGAACGCGATCCGAGAACGCGGTCGATCAGGTCGACCACGGATCGCACAACCAGGCGAGCAAGACCCGGTGCAACTACGGGCACGAGTTCTCACCCGAGAACACCTACCGGCACCCCTCGGGTCGGCGCGTGTGCATTGAGTGCCGCAATCGACACAAGGCCCAATACCGGGCTAGGTCCCAATCGGCTACTGCGGGATCGGAGGTGACTCATGGCTGACGACGATGCGATTTGGGTTCCCGTCTTGCCGTCGATGGACAAGTTCGGCGCCGCCTTCCTCAAGGGTGCCGCCGGCGTCGGGCGGTCCGCTGGTCAGCAGATCAGCCGAGATCTCGGCGACGGCATCGCGTCGGGCAAGGCCTCGGTGGAGAAGGCGACGGATGTGCTGGCGAAGGCGACCGACAAGGTCGCCGACGCCGCTGGCCGGGCCCGGGTCGCTGAGGCCCAGTATCAGGCGCTGCTCGACAAGGGCATCACCGATGCTGGGCGGCTGGCGGCCGCGAAGGAGAAGGTCGCCGCCGCGCAGCGCAAGGAGATCGCGGCGCTGCGCGACGCGGACAAGGCGACCAGCGCGCTCGCCGATGCCGAGAAGCGTGCCGCCACAGCCACCGACGAGGTCGCCGCATCGACGACCCGCGCCGGTGGCGGGTTCAAGTCGATGTTCGCCGGTCTCGACACCGGAGCGAAGAAGCTCGCAGCGTTCACCGCAGGCGCCGCCGGGGTGGCGGGCGCCGCGGACCTGATCGGCAAGTCGATGAGCCGCGAGGCGGACATCTCCAAGATGAACGCCGCGATGGGCGCGACCGGCGCCATCGCCAAGGAGCACGGCGACTCGGCCGGGAAGCTGTACGCGGCCGGGCTGGGTGAGTCGATGTCGGACGTCACCCGCGCCGTCGATGTCGTCGGATCCTCGTTCGACACCCTCGGTTTCGAAGGTGAGGCGTCCCTCGAGCAGGCCACCTCGCGGGCGATGAACTTCTCGAAGGTCTTCGACACCGACATCGCCTCGTCGGTGCAGACCGCCTCGCAGCTCGTGCAGGACGGCCTCGCGAAGGACTCGACCGAAGCGTTCGACCTGATGACCAAGAGCTTCCAGTCGGTGCCCGCCGCGATGCGCGACGAGTTGCCCGAGATCCTGCAGGAGTACGGCACCAACTTCCGGGCCCTCGGATTCGAGGGCCCGGAGGCGTTCAACCTGCTCGCCTCCGCGGCGGACAAGGGCAAGTTCGCGCTCGACAAGACCGGCGACGCGCTGAAGGAATTCACGATCCGCGGCTCCGACATGTCGAAGACGTCGGTCGACGCGTACAAGCTCGCCGGTGTCGGCGCCGAGGACATGGCCGCGAAGATCGCCCAGGGCGGTGACGCGGCGCAGCAGGCACTGCAGCAGACCGCGACCGGGCTGCTCAGCATCGAGGACCCGGTCGAGCGGTCCAACGCGGCGATCGCACTGTTCGGCACCCCGCTCGAGGATCTCTCGGTCGACCAGATCCCGCAGTTCCTGTCGGCACTGACCGGCGCCGACAACATCATGGGCGACTTCGCCGGGTCCACCGACCGCATGGGCGAGACCCTCAACGACAACGCGCTCTCGAAGATGGAGACGTTCAAGCGCGGACTCGAGTCGAAGGTCATCGGCGTGCTCGGCGACGACGCGCTGCCGATGCTCGGCGAGTTCTCCTCCGCGCTCAAGGGCAACGAGGGATCGCTGCTCGGCGCGCTCGCCGCGACGACCGGATTCGGGGGCGCGTTCGCCGGGCTCGAGCAGGCGAAGAGCGTGCTCGGCTCCGTGCGCGATGGTGTCGGCAGCGTCCGGGACGGGCTCGTCTCAACGAAGGACACCGCCGTCGCCACATGGTCGAAGGTCAGCGACGCCGGATCGTGGGCTGCCACGCAGGCGAAGGCGACCGGCTCGTTCGTCGCGACGTCCGCGTCGGCAACCGCCGAGGCGGCGAAGACGTCCGCGTCGTGGGTCGGCTCGCAGGCGAAGGCCGGCGCAGGGTGGGCGGCTACACAGGCCAAGGCCGCGGGCTCGTTCGTCGCGACCTCGGCATCCGCGACGGCCGAGGCGGTCAAGAGCTCGGCCGCGTGGGTCGCATCGAACACCCGGACCGCCGTCTCCTTCGTCGCGACTAAGGGCGCGATGGCCGCGACGACGATCGCAACAGGCGCGATGACCGCGGCGCAGTGGCTGCTGAACGCGGCCCTGAACGCCAACCCGATCGGCCTGATCATCATCGCGATCACCGCACTCGTCGCCGCGGTCGTGCTCGCCTACAAGAACAGCGAGACCTTCCGGAACATCGTCCAGGGCGCCTGGCAAGGCATCCAGACCGCGGTGTCCTTCGCGTGGGAGAACGTGCTGCGTCCCGCGCTCGAGAAGTTCACCGGGTTTCTCGTCGGCGTCGGTGAAAAGGCAACGTGGCTGTACGACAACGCGATCAAGCCAGCGTTCGACGGGATCAGCTCGACCGTGTCGTGGGTCTACGACAACGTGCTCTCGCCGATCCTCGGCAAGGCAGGCGAGGCGTTTAGTGGTCTCGGCACCGCGGCCGGGGGTGTGGCCGATGCGATCCGGGGCTCGTTCTCCGGGATCGTCGACATCCTCAAGGCGCCGATCCGCATGATCGGGCAGCTGCTCGCAGCGTTGCCCGACAAGGTCGGTCCGTTCTCCATCCCTGGTGTCAGCTCGCTCAAGTCGTGGGGGCAGACCCTGCAGGCGCTGCGCTCCGGTGGCCAGGTCGCCGGCCGTCGCGCGAACGGCCTTCTGTTCGGCCCCGGTACCGGAACATCCGATTCGGTGGTCGGGCTCGATGCCGCGGGTGTGCCGACTGCTCGTGTGTCGGCTGGCGAATGGGTCACCCCAGAGCATGCTGTCAACTCGAAGACCATCCCCTTCCTTGAGGCGCTACGCAATGGGTGGGTGCCGTCGGCGGACTTCCTGCGCGCAATGGTCGCCGGGGACCTGGTCGCACGGCTCCCCGGCCGCGCTGAGGGCGGCCGTATCGACGAGGCGATGGCCTATGCGCACAGCATGGATCCCACGCCGTACCTGATGGGTGGGTTCGGCCCGGGCGGCATCGACTGCTCGGCGTTCGTGGCCGCGGTGGTGAACACCGCGTTGGGCCTGGATCCGTACCACTCGCGGATGAGCACGGTCAACGAGGGCGACTGGCTGACCGCCAAGGGCGCCCAGATCGGCCGCGGCGGCGACGGTGATCTGCGGCTCGGCTGGTACGACAACGGCGGTGGCGCCTACGGGCATACGGCCGGGACGTTCCCGGACGGGACGAACTTCGAATCGAACGGGTCCGACGGTGTGATCATCGGCGGCCCGACCGGTTGGGACGATCCGATGTTCACCGATCACGCCTTCTTCCCGGGCTCGATGTTCACCGGTGGCGATCCTGGTCTCGACGGGGACATCTTCGGCGGCGGCACGGGCGGCGGCGGGACAACGCTCGGGGCGAACACCAGCCCGTCGACGAGCGGCGGCGGCACCTCCCCGATCGGCACCTCGACGTCGCCGAGCACTTCGGGCGGTACCACCTCGCCGATCACGTCCACGCCGTCGACCACATCGAGCGGGGCGGAATCGCTGACGCTCAAGGACCAGATCGGGAAGACCGCAGCGGGTTTCGCGACCGAGACGACGGGCGACGTGCTCGATTTCTTCGGCCTCGGGAAGCTGATGGACCTGCCGATCATGCCGGTGTCGCAGCCGGCGCCCCAGATCGCGCCGAGCACCAACAGCGGTCCGGGCCAGAACGAGCCGGCCCCGCCGCCGCCTTCGGCCCCGCAGGGCCCGCTGGTGTGGATCGAAAACCTGATCGCCAACGACGACGAGGACGCGGCCAACGCGATGGGCCGCGAAGCTCGCCGCCTCGTGCGTTCCGACGCGCTACTCGGTGGATGGGGGTGACGTATGCGCGACTACGGGCTCATCCCGGGCTCGGCGACGATCGTCCAGTACGTCTCGCCGGACGGGGTCGTGTTGACCCTGTCCGGCGGGCGGATGGCCGGCGAGCAGGGTTTCGTGCTCGGCGACGGCCCGGAAGGTCTCGGGTCCGCTGAGGCGAAGGCGATCTTCGATGGCGCCGCCCGCCAGATCGGCGAGGACTACGTCGATTCGACGTACGAGCACGGCACGATCGACATCCCGATCCACGTGTTCGGTGCCACGGTCGACGAGTTTCGGCGGCGCCGTGAGTGGCTGCGCACGCTGATCCCGCGCGAGCGGCAGGGGTGGCTGTGCGGCTACACCTCGTCGACCGGGTGGCGGATGATTGCCACCCGCCGCGGGTCGATCAAACCGGCGTACTCGCGTGACCCGGCGGGCGCGCGAGGGGCGACGTTCGACGTGCTGCTGTACGCCGACAATCCGCTCGCCCGCGCTGCCAACCATGTGCCGCGCGAGTGGGTCAACGTCGCTGGCGGCAGCACCAGCGGCGGATCGCTGGCCCTTTACCCGGGCCCGGAGGTCCCGGCGTGGCCGGCGTTCATCTTCACCGGACCCGGCGAGCTGCACCTGCACTACGACACCGTCGAGGCGGCCCCGGTCGACGTGACGATTCCGTACCTCGATCCGGACGAGGTGGTGCAGATCGACACCGAGTACGGGGCGCAGTCCCTGCGGGCGAAGAACCGGCGCACCGGTGCACGGCGGAACCTGTGGCCGCTGATGAAGGGGCAGCAGTTCCACGCCCCCATCGGGGCGAACAAGGTCACCCGCGTCGCGTTCACCGTCAAGCGTGCCACCGCGGCGACTCGACTGTGGGCGACGGTCGCGCAACGGCAGGAGGGTTTGCTGTGAGCCGCGAGGCGTATGCGGAGTTCCAGCACGAGGCCGAGCAGGACCGCCGCACCTACGCGCACCCGCGGGCGCGGGTGCGGTTCCTGTACAAGGACCTTCGGCTGTTCGGCCCGTGCGGCGACTTCCGTGAGCTCAAGTTCTCCGACAAGAACAACGCGGCCGGCGGGCTGTCGATGAAGCTGCCGGACACCGAGCACTGGCGCGAGTACTTCTACGGCCAGCCGAAGGGCGCGATGCGTCCGATCGTGGTCGACCTGCCCGGCGGATACCGCACGCTGTGGTTCACGGTGGCGTTCGGGCGGATCCGCGAGGGCCGCAAGTGGTGGATCCAGGTCGAGGCCGTGCACGCGCTCGAACACTTCAACTGGATCCGGATCTGGCCGCTGTGGTGGTCGATACCCGAGCTGCAGCCGAAGGAACACATCGGCATCGGCGGCGCGGTGACCGTGCTGAAGGAGGCGCTGCAGGGCAACCTGTTCCGGCTCCAAGGGCCGCTGTGGTCGATCCCCACCGGCGACCTGTTCAAGCCCTCCACGTGGAACCTCGCTCGCAACGCGTTGTGGCCGATGATGGTCAACCCCCGCCGCATGGGGTTCCGGGACGCCTCGAAGTGGACGACTATCGCGTGCCGCATGGACGCGTTCATGGACATCGCCCAGGACGTGTGCAAGTCCGAGAACATCAGCATGACCGTCGACATCGTTTTCCCCGACGAGGATCCGCAGCCGTTCCCCGAGCTCTACCGGATCGAGCGGCCGACGATCATCTTCGACTTCGTCGAGCGGGGAAGCCGGTACGCGTTCAGCGGCACGATCGTCGACGGGTTCCTGCGGACCGTGCACGAGATGGTCGAGGACGCGCTCGCCTGGATCACCTACCCGATCCTCGGCGACAAGGGCTGGGAGGCGTACCAGCAGAAGAAGGAAGGCACCCTTCGCGGGCTGCCGATCGCGGTGTACCGCACCGGGAAGTGGTCGACCACGAACCGGGTCGAGCAGACCACGCACATCCCGATGGCCTCCCGGGTCACCGGCGGCGGGAAGTCACCCGGCTGGATCAACGACCTCGTGATCAACGCCGGTAACGCGATCACTGGATGGATCGGCCTGGCGATCGGGTTCCCGGGCCTGCAGCTCGGCGTGCTCACCGACCAGCTCCGCGACACCGTGATGGCGTTCCACTCGCAGGAGGATCTCGCCCGCGCGAACGAGGCCGGACCGACACGCTTCAAAGAGGCTTTCGTCGAGTCGCAGGGAACTGGTCTGTCGCTCAACACCTTCGCGGCGATGCAGGCCAAGCACCACGAGGTTCGCGGCTATACCTCCCAGAAAATCGACGTCAGCAACGGCGCGCCGTACTACGTCGGGCGTGACGTCAACAAGGGCGACCCGATCGGCTACGAGCTGCCCGACGGCACCGTGCACGTCGACCACCTCGAGTCGATCGACTACGAGGAGACCCCGACCGCGCGACGGCTGAGCCTGCAGATCGGCTCAGGCGAAGCCGAGCGGGAGCCCGGCGCGATCGCGCTCGGCAAGTTCCGCAAGCTCGCGAGCACCATCACGCGGGTCGCGCTCGGCGGCTGACAGCCCGCCTCACCACAACTCGACAGAGGAGACACACGTGATCAGATTTTGGCCGCTCGAGCGGGGCCACATCGTCACCTCGGCCTATGGCCCGCGGTGGGGCGCCATGCACTACGGCATGGACTTCGGCTGGCCCGGCGGATCTGCCGGCCGTGCGGTGCACGCCGTGCAGGCGGGCACCGTCGTCCAAGTCGGTTGGGATCCGGACGGCTTCGGCTGGTTCCTCGACATCGACTCCGACGACTCGCAGGGCTCGAACCTGTGGGTCTACGGGCACATCAAGCCCGAGGTCACCCTCGGCGACCGCGTCGCCGCGGGCCAGCGGATCGCGCACGTCAACGGCGACCGGACGACGAACGGCGGTGTCGACCCGCACTGCCACATCGAGGTGCACCGTTGGTCCCGACAGCCGTCGGGCCCGGGCCGAATGGATCCGGCGCCGTTCCTGCAGGGCGCCGCCTACCCCGGCGCGGCGCCACCGCCGCCGCCCCCGCCCCGGGGGATGGACGCGCAGACCCTCGCTCGCGCGATGGGCAACTCGGTGTCGCCGGAGCGGTACGCCGCACTGCTGCCTGCGTTCACCTCGGCGATGCGTGAGGCCGGGTGCACCACCATCGAGCGGGCAGCGATGTGGTGCGCGCAGCTCGGCCACGAGTCCGCCGGCCTCCGCTACATGGAGGAGATCGCCGACGGATCCGGTTACGAGGGACGCGCCGATCTCGGCAACACCCGGCCTGGCGACGGCCGACGGTTCAAGGGGCGTGGCCCGA
The DNA here is from genome assembly GCF_042665615.1 of Rhodococcus daqingensis. Classification (NCBI taxonomy): domain Bacteria; kingdom Bacillati; phylum Actinomycetota; class Actinomycetes; order Mycobacteriales; family Nocardiaceae; genus Rhodococcus; species Rhodococcus daqingensis. The sequence goes on from NZ_JBHTCS010000026.1 coordinate 38,658, forward strand.
TCCAGGTCACCGGTCGCGACAACTACACCGAGTGCTCGCGCTGGGCGCATGGCCGCGGTCTCGTCCCGTCGCCGACGTACTTCGTCGACCGGCCCGACGAGCTCGCCTCGGATCGGTACGGGTTTCTCGGCCCGGTCTGGTACTGGACCGTCGCCCGGCCGCAGCTCAACACGCTCTCCGATGCCCGCAACCTCGACGGCGCCACCCGCGCGATCAACGGCGGCACGAACGGCATCGCCGACCGCAGCACCCGCTACCAGCGGTGCCTCGACATGGGCGCCGCACTACTCCCTGAGGAGGACGACATGACCGAAGAGGACCGCCGGATGCTCCGCGAGATTCACGCCGCGCTGTGCAAGCCGCGACCGTCGCTCGTCGAGGGCTCGACCGCAAGCCTCGACGCCGCCACGTTCGTGCAGTGCACCGACGCCGCGACGTACCGCACCGAGCGAATGGTCGCTGACATCAAGAAGAAGCTGGAGGCCTGACGTGATCACGAACGAGAACGCCCGCAAGTGGATCTACATCGCGCAGACCGTCCTCGGCACCGTCCTGCTGGTGCTCGTCGGACTCCAGGTGATCGACCAGGACACCAGCACCGCGGTCGCACAGGCCATCGGCGGCGTCGTGCTGATGCTCACTGGCGAGCTGGCCCGCCGAAACGTCGGCCCGCGCCCGGCAACCATCTCGCCCGACGGCGTGCAGGTGATCACCGACGCCCTCGCTGAGCACGCCCAGCGCGCGATCGGCTCCGGTGCAGCCGCGGTCGACGAGGCGCGCGCCGAGCTCGAGCGCCGCCTCGGCCGGGGGTGACCGATGGCCGACGGTGACGTCGACACCCTGCAGATCCCCGACGAAGCGACGAACCACCCGGTTGTCATCGGCACCGGCGTGGTCGTGCTCGTCGCGGTGCTGATCGTGGTCGGCGGTCGGAAGATCGCCGGCCTCGTGGCGCCGGGCTGGGAATGGTGGCAGGGCCGACACGAACGCAGGTTTCAGCGGCAGGTTCGGATCGAGGCGGCCGCTCGGATGCTCAACGACGAGCGCGTCGGGATCCTGCTCGAGCGCATCGACGGATTGCACGCCGAGCTGATCGCGCAGCGCGAGGAGCTGACCGCGCAGCGAGACGAGGAGCGGCGCCGCGGCGACCGGCTCGAGCATGAGCTCGGCGAAGTACGCGCGAAGCTCGACCACCTCGCGAGCCAATCCGACCCGAAAGAAGGTGCGTGATGGCCGAATCCCCAGAGATATTCGAGCTCGACGACCCGACTGTCGTCGAGCTCGGACGCTTCCTGAGGCGGGCCCGGCTTTCGAACGGCGGCGAGACCGGCATCCCCGAGGGGCATTCCGAGCTGCTCGCCCAGGCGTGCCTGAACTGGCTCAACAACCTCGTCTACGACGACGGCGAATGGGTTACCCGCGCCGCGATCGAGGCCACTCCCGAACTCGGTGCCGTCGAGGTGACGGTGATCGGCGACAACGAGGCGATCAAGATGCGGCACGCCCCGACCGGGATCACCGTCGTCCACCTGACCCACGAACTCGCGTGGGCCGAACTCAAGCAGAAGGTGAGGGAGGTGAGCGTGGATGCCTAGCGATCCGATCGAACGGATCTCGGTGGACCTCGAGGTGATCGGGATCCCGCAGACCCCGGGCATGCCGCCGATGACCGACACGTACCTGCACGTGCGGCGGCGCCAGGACGGCGCGCCCGAGACTGCCGTGCTGGGCCTGCCCGCCTACGAGGGCAAGCCAGGTCCGGCCGGGCCCGCCGGGATGATCCACAAGGGCGAACGGACCACCGCCGAGCTCGACGGCCTCGCGCTGGTGCTCGGCGAGGCCGAACTGAACTTCACCTACCGCAACACCGACGACAACAGCCAGTGGATCTGGAACGGCCTCACGTTCCAGGTCTACTCGGATGCGTATGGCGCGCCGGGCAACCGCGGGCCCGCGCCGGTGATGGATGGCGGCAGCGTCACGATCGGCGGCGAGGTGCAGCCGGCGCCCGCCGTGGTGCGGGTCGACGGCGCGGACGGCGGCCCGTACACGGTGTCGCTCGAGCTGCCACCGCTGCCCGAGGGGCCGCCGGGTGGAACCGGCCCCGCCGGGCCGATCTACACCTCCGTGGACGTCGATCAGACCGACGAGCCCGTCGACGGGCAGATGCTCGTGCACAGCGAGGCGCTCGGCAAGTTGGTGTGGGCCACCCCGATGGTGCCGTACATCGAGTACGTCGTGGCTTCCGAATCGTTCCCCGACGCCAACAAGAACTCGGGCGACGTGCGGCATACCCTGCTCGCGTTCCAGATGCCCGCGCAGCCGTTCGCGTGGGAGGCCGAGATTCTCGGCGGCGTCGACGTGTTCCGGGAGATCGGGCACCGCGTCGACATCGAGGTGCGGCTCTCGTCGGACACCGACGGCGCGCTGATCGGCTACGGCCGCGGCGGCGACGGGACCGGCTGGGAACGGATCGTGATCAACCCGTACTCGACGGTGCCGCTCAACCCGGGTGTCCCGCGGTCCTCGGTCATCCCGGCGGGGATCAACAACTCGATCTGGGTGACCGCGATCAAGAAGGCCGGCACCCAGAAGGCGTGGAGTGTCCGCAAGGACTTCGCGAACCTGCGGATCCGCGTGAACCGGGTGCTGTAATGGCCGCGTCACTGCTGAACTTTCCGCAGCCCAACAGGATCCGACATATCCAACGGTCGCTCGGCGGCAACGGTCCCGACCTCGATGCAGGCCGGGACCAGCTGCGGCGGTTCGGGTCGTCGGTCGAAGATCTCCGCGGCCGGACCAGTCTTCTCGAGGGCGTCGTCGCCTACGGGAACGTGTCGATGACCCGGAACGAGTGGGTAGTCGGTGCCCGCCCGATCCTGCGCTTCGGCCACCAGGTCGGGGAAATGAAGGGCGTATCCATCACCCCGGCCGGTGACGGACTGATCCTTGAGTCCGAGGGGTGCTGGCGCGTCGATTGCCATTCGACCGCCGCGGGAACCGGATTCACAGGAGACCCGTGGGTGGATCTCGACATCGAGATCCACAAACCGGTCGGCACCCCCGGCGACCCGATCTTCGACAGGAAGCGTTACACCGCATGGCTGGGCGATGGCCAGGCGTCGGTGGGTGGCCCGGTCTCGTTCGTGCCTCCCGCGCCCGGGTATCGCGTGTTCGCGTTCGCGGCGTCGGCTCGCTGGCGCCGAATGCTCGGCGGCACCTTGTACTCGCAGATGTCGGTCAACAAGTGGGACAACAGGACAACGCACGGCGACGCACCCAGTGAGGTCGGCGACGGCCCCGGTGCACCGTAGGAAGGAGGTCGAGATATGTCGATCCAGTACCAGCACATCACGGGCGAATGGAAGATCACCGACTACGACAGCCGCGACGACGTCGACGCGCTGCCTGAACAGTCGACCCTCAAGGGCCGCGTCGTGTTCCGGGCCCAGTTCGACGCCCTGGACCGGTTCGACGCGATCCGCGTCCCCGGAGCCGGAAGCGCGTCGGCGTACCTGCTGTCGCTGCGCGAGATGGTGTTTCCCGTCGTCGGTGGCCGACTGCAGGACCGGCAGGCCCGCGACGGGGTGATGCTGCCCGTCATCGTCGCGGGCGTCCCGATCGCGTGGACCGCCGAGCCCCAGCTGGTCGAGGACCCGGGCCGCGGCGTCAACGGTCCCTCTGTGGCCGCGAACTCGGCCACGTTCGGACCGGTAGATCCCGGCGGCGACGGGCAGCGGCGCCTGAACCTCGCCGACGCGATCGACATGTCGATCGAGTACCCGGAGCCTGTCGTGTCCCGGGTGGCCGAGCTGGTCCGCGAAGCGGAGGCGTTGGTCGTCGAATCGCGTGCGCTCGAGGCGAGTTCCCGTGACGCGGCCGGCCGCGCCGAGACTGCGCGGGGGGTGACCGAGGGCGCCCGCGATGCGGCGATCCTCGCGAAGAACGCGGCGGGCGCCTCCGAGATCCAGGCCGCGAACGAGGCCGACGACGCGCTCGAACAGGCGGGTCTGGCCAGCCAGTCCGCGATCGCGGCGGGCCTGTCCGCCGGGGCCGCGGCCACCGCGAAGGGGCAAGTCGACGCGACGAAGGGGCAGATCGACGCCATCAAGGTGCAGATCGACACCGCGCGCGATCAGTCGGTCACCGCCGCGGGTGAGTCGCTGGGCTTCCGGAACGAAGCGGAGCAGATCGTCGCCGACGCGGCCGCCGGGGTGGTGCCTGACGGCGGCGTCACCACCGCGAAGCTTGTCGATGACGCTGTCACCCCTCCGAAGTTGGCACCCAGCGTTCGGGCTGATCTCGCCAAGGCCGCGACCGCGTCGCAGCCAGGTCACACCCACGCCCAGGCCGACGTCACCGGACTGACCGCATCACTGGGCAACAAGGAAGACAAGTCCGCGAAGGGTGCGGCCAACGGGTATGCGCCACTCGACGCGAACGGATTCGTCCCGCCCGCGAATCTCCCGTCGTACGTGGACGACGTTCTCGAGTATGCGGACCACGGCGCCCTCCCAGGCGCCGGCCTTTCCGGGAAGATCTATGTCGCCCTCGATACCGGCAAGATCTACCGATGGAGCGGATCGGCCTACATCGAGATCAGTCCCTCCCCCGGTTCGACCGACTCGGTGACCGAGGGCGCGACGAACAAGTACTTCACTGACCAGCGGGCTCGAGACGCGCTCACGGGCTTGCTCGCCGCCAAGTTGTCAGTGACAAACCCGACGGTGACCGGCCTGCTGACCACTCAGTCGCTCAAGGTCACAGGCGGCAGCCCCGCGGCGGGGAAAGTGCTGACGTCCGACGGCGCAGGCAATGCCACGTGGCAAGGCGGATCGGTCGGCGCGTACAGCGAGGCGTACGTGCCGGGCGGCACGATGCTCAACGCGGGCAACACCTCCGGCGCGGGGCTCTTCGCAATTCAGAGCAACCTCGTGAACACAGTGACTGACCCGGCACATACGTTCGCGGCGGATGGTTTCACCGTCCCGACCGGCAGCTACCTGGTCGTCTGCGAGGTGCTGTGGAACTCCAACGAGACCCCCAATCGCGGACCGGGAGTCTTCGATCAGGCCCGCTACCGAATTCGGGAGGGCATCAAAGCCGCCGCATCGGGCCAGCCGCCGTTCCAGTCCGAGGTTCACTTCGTACGGATCACGGCGGCCGCTCAGAAGCTCGGGTTCGGGTTCTTCGTTGACTCAACCGCGAACGGCTACCGCACGATCGCGGCCGGCAACAACACCCGCTACATGATCACCCGCATCGGGTAGCAGGGAACCGCGCCGCAGCGCGGCGCGTCCAACCCTGCATGAGCCCCGTGGACGAGATGCTCCTCGCGGAGCTGCACGCCGACGACAGTGTGGCGCTCGGCTGGCTCCGCTGCGATCCTGAGTGCGCCCGGGTCCTCGACGCCCTCGACCTCGTCGCGTGGGACCTGCGCCAGCTCGGCACGAAATAGCCCCGCCCTCAAACTGAGGGCGGGGCTATTTGTCGTTGGGGCGTCGGTCGGGCTTCCCTCCCGGCTTCCGCCCGCGGACCCCACCCTAGCGACTATCGAACGAATGTGCGACTACGGCTAGGCTGAGAGGTATGGTCGTGCACGTCGAGCCCGCGCCGACACACTGCCCGAACGGGCACCGGCTCGGGCCGAGCCGGTGCCTCGTCGGCTGGGAACAATGCGAATGCGCCGGCGCCTGTCGCGGCGGGCACCGAACGCACTACTGCCGCACGTGCGGAGTCACGATCAGAACCCCACCGTGCGCCGGGGCGATGCCACAGCGGGACCGATGGGCAAACTAGGTCCCTGCGCTCGATCTCGTGCGTGGTCGGCCAGCTACGCCGGGCCGGTCCCGCTCGAACGTCTGGACCTCCTCGGCGTCCCACAGTGGCGTGCGGGCGTCGAGGTGGGCGATCGGCTGCGGCGCGATGCCCTTTGCGACGTACGCGCGCCATGACGTGCCCGCGATCCCGGTGTGCTCCGAGCACTCGACAACCCGCCAGAGGCGGCGCCCGGTGTCCTCGTCGATGATGATCGGTTTCATCGTCGGGCCTCGATCGCGCGGGCCCGGACGAGCATCGCGACCTCGAGCATGAGCAGCACCGCGGGAAACGCCCACGCCCATGCGGGCACATCGGTGAGGTAGAAGATGATCGCGAGAACCGCGATCGCGCCGAGACCTGCGATTTCCTTACTCATCGTGTCCTCCTTCGTCGGTCGGGGTTACGCTGGTTTACCAGGGCCCCACCCTGGCCGTTGCTACCGGCCAGGGCGGGGTTCTGGGCTATTCGCCCTCCTGGTCCTCCCCTCTCCGTTTCCTGATCGGGTAGTCGATCAGGTGTTCCCTGATCTTCATCCCGGTCTGGATACCAACGAAGCTGGCGGCCAGAAGGGCTATCCATTCGGGCGGGCTCATCTGTTCCTCTCCGAGGGGCGGCATCTCCGTCCCTCTGGAAAAGATATTACCAGCGCCAGCGCTACTAATGCAACCCTAGCGATAGGATATTTTCAGATCGCCCACGACCAGCCCGAACGCGAAACCGTGCTGTCCGGAATTGGATCCTGACCGGGCGCCCTACTTGCGGCGCGGCGGCCCGAACGCCTCGACCTGCACCGCATCCATCACGACGAATGGATCAAAGCCCAGCACAGCACCGAGTCGGGAGAACACAGGAAGCGTCACCTCCCGGCCGCCGGACTCGAACCGCGCCAACGTCGCGGGCGGCAACTCGGCCGCCGACGCGACTTCCTCCAACGACATCCCGGACTGCTCTCGGGCCTGGCACAGCGCAGCCGCGATCGCGTCCGTGATCGCATCGCGGTCCTTCGCGGTACCCATCAGCACTCGCCGCGCGCGGCCGCGTTCACCGCGGCGATCGTGTCCGCATGCATCTGCGGCGTGCCGTTGGCCCACACATCTGGCGCAGCCGGGTCGCCTCCGAACTCGACTGGATCCGCCTGTAAGACGCCGAGCATCGCCTCGGCCTTCGAGGCGGGATCACCCTCGATCGTCGACACCCAAACGAGCGCTTCCTGGCACGTCTGCGTGAACTCGGCCCCGGACATCGCCGGCGGTACGTCCACCGCGGTGGTCACGCCCGCAGGCGACACCTCATACCCGGCGGCGGGGGAAGGCTTCACGGACGTCGAAGACGGCCTCTCGACCACACTCTGCAACTTCGCGCGGGCCTCGTCGACCCCCGAGGCCGCTGCCTGACTCGCCGCACTCGAAACCGCCACGGGCTCAGCAGTCCCGCCGTCATCCGACGATGAGCAACCCGCAAGAAGGGCTGTCGCTGCCGCGCACGCGGTCACGACCATGATCATTCGCATGCCGTATCAATATCAGACGGATCCGGTTCGGTCGCCCGGAATGCCCGGCAACTCCGGGACCGACACCCGACCGGTCCCGGCGCGGTCCCGGTTCAGCGCCCGATGCGCTGATCACAATGTGATCGACGTGAACCATGAAACGCGCACTGACCTGCAGGAAACCCAACTGTCGACCTCGCTGCCCGACCGAGATAAGTTCACCCAGATCTTCGAGGGCACCAATCAGATTCAGCGGCTCGTGATCGCCCGATCCCTGGCCGGCTGACCGCCGCGAAATCATTTCGGTTCTCGACGTATCGGAAACCGCTGTGTCGCCCATCACGTTGCACTTACACTTCCCCCGCTGTCACATTGGTTGAACGATCCACAACGTTGGATCGGGTGCTTTCGCAGACCAGTCGGGAGGTCGCGGGTGTCTTCGAGTTCCGTGAGTGCGATCAGTGGTGCCCACTATCGGTCGCTCATCCACAACGTCAACATGCCGGTGATCGTGCACAAGAGTGACGATCACGTTGTCGACGTCAACCGGGCATTCGCCGATCTGCTCGGGTACTCACTGCCCGAGGCCCGCGGCCTGGGACCGCGTCAGTTCGTCCATCCGAGCCTCATCGAGGAACACGATCGCGGCCACACCCAATTGATCAACGGCGAACACCTCGGCCTGTCTGCCGATTTCGACCTCGTGCGCAAGGACGGCGTCGTCATTCGGGCCAAGCTCAACAAGTCCGTCGCCCGGCACAACGCGGAAACCGTCGTGATGACCGTCATCGAGGGCGTCGCGTAGCCCGGCCCAGCCCGACCGCCGCGTCCCTCATCGAGTGGCGATCCGCGCCTTGCGCGCCCGGTAGGCCGCCACATTCGCCCGGTTCCCGCAGTTCCCGGTGTCGCAGTAGCGGCGAGACCTGTTGCGGGACAGGTCGATCAGCACCGAATCGCAATCGGGTGCGACACAATGACGCAGCCGGTCGAGGTCCCCGACCCGGACGACATCGACGATCGCCATCGCGGCCTCCGCCCCCATCCTGTGCACCAAGGGATCGTCGTCCGCGGTGACGTGCAGGTGCCAGCCCCAGTCGCCGTGCTCGGCGAGCCGTGGCATCGCCTTCGCCTCCCGGAGCAAGGCGTTCACGATCTGCGCCACGTCGCGATCACTGCCTGCCTGCCACAGCTCGGCGAGCCGAGGCCGCAACGACCGCACCGCGCGCAGCTCCGCCTCCGTACCGTCGCGCCTGCCGCTCCAGTCGTGCTCGGTCAGGAAGGCGTCGAGGGCGGCCACGTCGGAGAGCAGCTCGCGGCCGCCGAGCCCGGTGTTGACGAGCGCGGTCGCACAGATCAGGGCCCGCTCGGTGTCATGGGCTATATACACTTTGACTCCTGACGACTCGTCTCATAGCGTCATGAGTCTAATCAGCTTTCACCCATGACAGGAGACACCGACGTGCGCAGCAGTGCGGCCTCCGTGTTGTTTCGAGCGACCCGCACCCAGTCGCCGGCGGCCCGGACCGGTATCGCCCTGAGCGTGCTCTCCGCGTTCACCTTCGGCCTGTCGGGCCCGCTCGCGAAGTCGCTGATGAACGCGGGCTGGTCGCCCGGCGGCACCGTACTGGCCCGGATCGCGGGCGCCGCCGTCGTGATGCTGGTGATCGCCGCGACAGTAGAGCCGTCCGGACTGCGTACCGCTCACCGGCACACCAGGACGATCGTGCTGTACGGACTGATGGCGGTGGCGGGCGTCCAGACCGGCTTCTTCCTGTCCCTGCAGTACCTCTCGGTCGGCGTCGCGCTCATGATCCAGTTCCTGGCGCCGCTCCTGGTCCTCGCGTGGGCGTGGGCGAGGCGAGGCGAGCGCCCGGGCGCGGTGACCCTCCTCGGCACCGCACTCGCGCTGGCGGGGGCGGTGGGAGTACTGGATCTGTTCGGGTCGGTCGACATCAGCCTCGTCGGCGTCGCCTGGGCGTCGATGTCGACGGTCTGCCTGGCCTGCTTCTTCGTCATCTCCGACCGGACCTCCGAGACATTCAGCCCGCTGATCCTGACCGCGACGGGCATGGCGGTCGGGGCCGCCGTGATCGGCTGCATCGGCCTGCTCGGGGTGCTGCCGCTCGCCGTCACCGGCGCGGCGGCCACGCTGGGTTCGGTCGACCTGCCGTGGTTCGTCCCACTCGTCCTGCTGGTCCTCGTCAGCACGGTCGTCGCCTACCTGTCGGGCAGCGCCGCAGTCGCCCGGATCGGTCCCACGTTGACCTCGCTGGTCCTGCTGACCGAGGTGCTGTTCGCCGTCGTCGCCTCGTGGATCCTGCTGGGCGAATCGATGACGCCCATCCAGATCGTCGGTGGCGCGGGTGTGCTCGGCGGCATCGCGATCGCCCGAGTCGGCGGCGCGGGCGGCCGACGCCCGCCGGCGCCACAGCCCGCCGACAGTGCAGCTACGGACGCGCCCTCTCGGCCGATGCCCCGGTAACTGCCCACTCCGCGGGGGTGGTCAGTCGCCGCAGCATCCGCCGGGCACCGAACGCACCTCTCGGGTGACGGCATTGCGCTCGTGCAGATCCTCATCGGCCGGGTAGTCGACCCGAACCAGGCTCAACCCGCGCGCGGGGGCGACCAGCACGGCGCTGGAACGCTCGCGCTGCTCGAGCAACCCGACCGTCCACGCGACGCTGCGGCGCCCCTCCCCCACGGCCAACATCGCCCCGACCAGGCTGCGGACCATGGACCAGCAGAAGGCGTCAGCGCTGACGTGCGCGGTGACGATGTCGCCCTCGCGCACCCAGTCGAAGCGCTGCAACTCCCGCACGGTGGTGGCGCCCTCGCGACGCCTGCAGAACGCGGCGAAATCGTGCAGGCCCAGCAGGCCGGCCGACGCCCTGCCCATGGCGTCCAGGTCGAGGTCCTTCGGCACCGAGACGGTGTCGCGGGCCCGCAACGGCTCGACGCCGTACCTCGCCGTGCCGATTCGGTACTCGTAATGCCTGCGGATCGCCGAGAACCGGGCATCGAACTCCGGGGGCACCGCGGCAATGGCCTTGATCCGGACGTCGGGCGGCAGGAATCGCGCGAACCGCCGGACGAGCCTGCCCGGGTCGTCGAGCGGAGTCGACAGGTCCATGTGTGCGACCTGCCCGGCCGCATGCACGCCCGCGTCGGTGCGTCCGGCCACGGTCAGTTCGACCGGTTCACGGAACACGGTGGACAGGGCCTGCTCGAGCACCCCGCACACGGTCCGGAGTCCGGGCTGACGCGCCCATCCCGCGAAGTCGGTGCCGTCGTAGGTCACATCGAGGCGATAGCGAACGAACCCGCCGCCCCCGGAAGGGGCGACGGGTTCGATGCGAGGTACTGACGCGTTCAGCGTTAGTCCTTCTTGGCCTCGTCGGCGTCAGCCTCCGGAGCCTCGGCCTCGGCGGCCGGAGCCTCGGTGGCCTCCGCCTCGACGACCTCGGTCTCCTCGGCCTTGGCCTCGGCGGCCGGGGCCTCCTGCGACGCCTTCACGCGACGCGCGCGGTCGGCCTCGGAGGTGACGGTCTGCTCCTTGACGAGCTCGATGATCGCCATCGGAGCGTTGTCACCCTTGCGGGGGACGGTCTTGATGATGCGGGTGTAGCCGCCATCGCGCTCCGCGTAGAACGGACCGATCTCCGCGAACAGGGTGTGCACGACATCCTTGTTGCGGATGACCTTGAGCACCTCACGACGATGAGCCAGCGTGCCGGCCTTGGCGTGCGTGACGAGCTTCTCGGCGTAGGGCCGCAGGGCCTTGGCCTTGGCCTCGGTGGTGGTGATACGACCGTGCTCGAAGAGCGCGGTGGCCAGATTGGCGAAGATCGCCTTCTGGTGCGAAGCCGACCCGCCGAAGCGGGCACCCTTCTTGGGCTTGGGCATGATGAATCTCCTAGTAAGGAACCGGTGAGCTGACTACAGCTGTTCGGTCTCGGCGTAGTCCTGGTCGTTGCCGTCGGCCTCGTTGAAGGCGCCGGCGTCGGTGTCGCTCCAGGTACCGGTGGCGGCGTCGTAGCCGGCAACGGTGGTCGGGTCGAACGAAGCCGGGCTGTCCTTGAGGGCCAGGCCGAGCGAATGCAGCTTGACCTTCACCTCGTCGATGGACTTCTGACCGAAGTTGCGGATGTCCAGCAGATCGGACTCGGTGCGACCAACCAGCTCGCCGACGGTGTGAACACCCTCGCGCTTGAGGCAGTTGTAGGAACGGACGGTGAGGTCCAGATCCTCGATCGGCAGTCCGAAGGAAGCGATGTGATCGGCCTCGGCGGGCGAGGGTCCGATCTCGATGCCTTCTGCTTCGACGTTCAGCTCACGGGCCAGGCCGAAGAGCTCAACCAGGGTCTTGCCCGCCGAGGCGAGCGCGTCCCGAGCAGTGATGGAGTTCTTGGTCTCCACGTCCAGCACGAGCCGATCGAAGTCGGTGCGCTGCTCGACGCGGGTGGCCTCCACCTTGTAGGTGACCTTGAGCACCGGCGAGTAGATCGAGTCGACCGGGATCCGGCCGATCTCGGCGCCGGACGCCTTGTTCTGGACGGCGGGGACGTAGCCGCGACCGCGCTCGACGACGAGCTCGATCTCCAGCTTGCCCTTGTCGTTCAGGGTGGCGATGTGCAGATCCGGGTTGTTCACCGTGACGCCGGCCGGGGGCACGATGTCGCCTGCAGTCACGGCACCGGGGCCCTGCTTGCGGACGTACATGGTGACGGGCTCGTCCTCTTCGGAACTCACGACCAGGCCCTTGAGGTTCAGGATGATGTCGGTGACATCTTCCTTCACGCCGGGAACGGTGGTGAACTCGTGCAGGACGCCGTCGATGCGGATGCTGGTGACAGCAGCGCCGGGGATCGACGACAGCAGGGTGCGGCGAAGCGAGTTGCCGAGGGTGTACCCGAAGCCGGGCTCAAGGGGCTCGATGACGAACTTCGAGCGGTTGTCAGCGATGACCTCTTCGGTCAGCGTGGGTCGCTGAGAAATGAGCATGTGGTTTTCCTCCTGTACGGACGTCCGCTATTTGACGCCCACGATGGATGGCGCCTCCGGCACCCGTGCGCCTCTCCTCCAGCCGGAGCTGTCGGAAAGGCGCACGGGGCACAAGGCATTACTTCGAGTACAGCTCCACGATCAGCTGCTCCTGCAGCGGAACGTCGATCTGCGCGCGCTCGGGCACATTGTGGACCAGGACGCGGAGGCGACCCGGAACGACCTGCAGCCAGCCGGGAACCGGACGGTCGCCGACGGTCTCGCGGGCAACCTGGAACGGCAGCGTGCTCAGCGACTTCTCCTTGACATCGATGATGTCGTACTGAGAAACGCGGTAGCTCGGGATGTCGACCTTCTTGTTGTTCACGAGAAGGTGGCCGTGGCTGACGAGCTGGCGGGCCTGACGACGGGTGCGGGCCAGTCCGGCGCGGTACACGACGTTGTCGAGACGGGTCTCGAGGATGCGCAGCAGGTTCTCGCCGGTCTTACCCGGGCGACGCACCGCTTCCTTGTAGTAGCGGACGAACTGCTTCTCCATGACGCCGTAGGTGAAGCGAGCCTTCTGCTTCTCCTGCAGCTGGAGCAGGTACTCGCTCTCCTTGATCCGCGCGCGGCCGTGCTGGCCCGGCGGGTAGGGGCGACGCTCGAACGCCTGGTCGCCTCCGACGAGGTCGACGCGCAGACGACGCGACTTGCGGGTGATGGGGCCGGTATAACGTGCCATTTTCTAAACCTTTCCTTCCCGCTAGACCCGACGCCGCTTGGGCGGACGGCAGCCGTTGTGCGGCTGAGGGGTGACATCGGAGATGGTGCCGACCTCGAGGCCGGCAGCCTGCAGCGAGCGGATCGCGGTCTCGCGTCCCGAGCCGGGGCCCTTGACGAAGACGTCGACCTTCTTGACGCCGTGCTCCTGCGCCTTGCGGGCAGCGCTCTCGGCGGCCAGCTGAGCGGCGAACGGGGTCGACTTACGCGAACCCTTGAAGCCCACGTGGCCCGAGGACGCCCACGAGATGACGTTGCCGGACGGGTCCGTGATGGACACGATGGTGTTGTTGAAGGTGCTCTTGATGTGAGCGGCGCCGTGCGGGACGTTCTTCTTGTCCCTGCGACGTGCCTTCTGGGTCTTCTTCGGACCGGTGCGTGACTTAGGGGGCATTACTTCGCCTTCTTCTTGCCGGCAATGGTGCGCTTGGGGCCCTTACGGGTGCGCGCGTTGGTCTTGGTGCGCTGTCCACGCACGGGCAGACCACGACGGTGGCGCAGGCCCTGGTAGCAGCCGATCTCGATCTTGCGACGAATGTCCGCCTGAACCTCGCGACGAAGGTCACCCTCGACCTTCAGCGACTCCTCGATGTACTCGCGGAGCTTGGTCAGGTCCTCGTCACTGAGGTCCTTGCTGCGCAGATCCGGGTTGACACCGGTGGCCGCGAGGATCTCCTTGGAGCGGGTACGGCCGACGCCGTAGATGTAGGTCAGTGCGATCTCCATGCGCTTTTCGCGAGGAAGATCAACACCTGCGAGACGTGCCATGTTGGCATTTCCTATCGGTGTGCGGAGGTCTGCTCCCAGTCCGTCCCCTGTGTCCTCTGATCGCTCAGAGCGTCTTTCAACTAACTCAGTGGGGCCCCGGCCTCCGTGCCGGGGGTGCACCGGGATGTGCTGTTCGGGCCGAAACCCGTTGGCCGTCATCCTGGCTGGTGCTGAGAGGTCTTCTTTTCAGTTGCGTCGGACAAGCCGATCGCAAGTCGTGCAGGTGGTTATCCCTGACGCTGCTTGTGACGCAGGTTGTCGCAGATGACCATGACCCGGCCGTTACGACGGATCACCTTGCACTTCTCGCAGATCTTCTTGACGCTGGGCTGAACCTTCACGTCTGTCTAATCTCCTGTGTGGTCGCCCACCGGTGGGTGGACATGGTTTCCCCAGGCCAGATGTGGCCCGGGAAGTGTGTGTTACTTGTACCGGTAGACGATGCGACCGCGAGAGAGGTCATAGGGCGACAGCTCTACGACGACACGGTCTTCCGGCAGGATGCGAATGTAGTGCTGACGCATCTTCCCGCTGATGTGCGCGAGGACCTTGTGGCCGTTCTCGAGCTCAATGCGGAACATTGCATTGGGCAGCGGTTCGACTACGCGTCCCTCGACCTCGATGGCCCCGTCTTTCTTAGCCATATCCTCCGCGATCCGTTGGTGGGCATCGTTCTCCGTTACGGTGATGCGCACGCGGTAGAGAACCGGCGACCCGCACAGACGCACGAAACGACCGGCACGCAGGGCGCACCGTTGATCTAGCTTACCGGAGTTCGCTCACCAGGCCAAATGTGCCTTCAATCGCCCCCGGACCCCGAAGGGATGTGAAACGTGCGCGCGGTTGTCCAACGCGTCACCGAAGCCGCGGTCGAGGTCGACGGTCACACCGTCGCCAGGATCGAACCGGAGAGCCAGGGGCTCCTGATCCTGCTCGGTGTCGGCCACGGGGACGACCGGTCGGCCGCGGACGCCCTCGCCGCGAAGGTGTGGAAGCTCCGGATCCTGGACGGCGAACGCTCCGCCTCCGACATCGGCGCGCCGATCCTGGTGGTCAGCCAGTTCACCCTGCTCGCCGACACCCGCAAGAGCAGGCGCCCGTCCTGGTCGGCCGCCGCGCCCCGTCCGGTCGCCGAACCACTGGTCGACGCCTTCGCCGACGCACTGCGCGGGCTCGGGGCACAGGTCGAGACCGGACACTTCGGTGCGCACATGCGGGTCAGCTCGGTCAACGACGGCCCGGTCACCCTGCTGCTCGAGTCCTGAGCCTTCACATCGCCACGGTCCGCCCCATCCCGAAACCAAGAACGGGCACCGACGGTCGCAATCGACCGTCGGTGCCCGTTCTCCGATGGAGTGTGCCTACTCGGGGCGGAGGGTGAGGATCCGCGGGCCGTCCTCGGTGACCGCGACGGTGTGCTCCCAGTGCGCGGCCCGCGAGCCGTCGGTCGTGACGACCGTCCACTCGTCGTCGAGCACGACGGTCTCGTGGGTGCCGAGCGTCAGCATCGGCTCGATGGCCAAGACGGATCCCACGACGAGTTCCGGTCCCTTACCCGGAGCCCCCTCGTTGGGGAGGAACGGATCCATGTGCATCTCGCGGCCGATGGCGTGACCGCCGTAGCCGTCGACGATGCCGTACTTACGGCCGTGCGCCTTCGCCGCCGCGAGGGTTCCGAGTTCGATCGCGTGCGAGACATCGGTGAGGCGGTTGCCCGCGACCATCGCCGCGATGCCGGCCTCCATCGACAGCCTGGTGGCCTCGCTGAGCAACTCGTCGGCCTCGATGATCGTGCCGACGCCGAAGGTCCAGGCGGAGTCACCGTGCCAGCCGTCGAGGATCGCCCCGCAGTCGATGGACACCAGGTCACCCTCGACGAGAACGTCCTCGGCGGACGGGATCCCGTGCACCACCCGGTCGTTCACCGACGAGCAGATCGATCCGGTGAACCCGTGGTACCCGAGGAACGACGGCACTGCGCCGGCGTCACGGATCGTCTGCTCCGCGAGCTGATCGAGCTCGAGGGTGCTCACTCCGGGCTTCGCCGCATTGCGCACCGCCACGAGCGTCGCGCCGACGACGGCGCCGGCCGCCGCCATCGCGTCCAACTCGCCCGCGGTGCGGAAGGGAACGACCTTCTTCCGACGAAACCCCACGACTGCCTCTTACTTACCGAGCGCGGCGAGCGCGCGGGCGTTGACCTCGTCGACCTCGCCGACGGCGTCGACGGTGACGATCTGACCGGAGTAGTGGTCCAGCAGCGGCGCCGTCTCGTCGCGGTAGACGCGCATCCGGTTGCGGATCACGTCCTCCGTGTCGTCCGCGCGACCGCGGGCGAGCATCCGCTGGACCACGACCTCGTCGTCGACCTCGAAGGCCAGCACGCCGTCGAGCTTGGCGTTCAGCTCCCCGAGGATACCCTCGAGTGCCTGTGCCTGGTCGACGGTGCGGGGGAACCCGTCGAGCAGGAATCCGTTCACCGCGTCCGGTTCGGACACCCGGGCACGGACCATGTTGTTGGTGATCTCGCTGGGGACCAGGTCGCCTGCGTCGAGGTACTTCTTCGCCTCGAGTCCGAGCGCCGTCTGCTGCCCGATGTTGGCGCGGAACAGGTCGCCCGTGGAGATGTGCGGAACGCCGAGCTTTTCCGACAGGATGGCGGCCTGAGTGCCTTTACCGGCACCGGGAGGACCAAGGAGGACAAGTCTCACTTGAGGAACCCTTCGTAGTTGCGCTGCATGAGTTGGCTCTCGATCTGCTTGACGGTGTCGAGGCCGACGCTGACGAGAATCAGCACCGCCGCACCACCGAAGATGCTGCTACCCGCGTTCCCTCCGCTGAGGAAGAAGTTGGGCAGCACCGCGATGAGACCGAGGTAGATGGCGCCCGGCAGCGTGATGCGGCTGAGCACGTAGTTGAGGTAGTCCGCCGTCGGACGCCCGGGACGGATGCCCGGGATGAAGCCACCGAACTTCTTCATCTCGTCCGCGCGCTCTTCGGGATTGAAGGTGATCGCGACATAGAAGTAGGTGAAGAAGACGATGAGCAGGAAGTAGATCAGGATGTAGACCGGGTTGCTGGGGTTGACCAGGTATTCCTGGATGATCCGCTGCCACCAGCTCGGGTCGGTTGCCGTGCTGGCGCCGGTCAGCTGCGCGATCAGGTTCGGCAGGTACAGCAGTGACGACGCGAAGATCACCGGGATGACGCCGGCCTGGTTGACCTTGAGCGGCAGGTACGTCGAGGAACCGCCGTACATCTTCCGCCCGACCATCCGCTTGGCGTACTGCACCGGGATGCGCCGCTGGCCCTGCTCGACGAAGACCACGCCCGCGATGAGGGCGAGGGCGGCGACACAGACCATCGCGAAGATGAGTCCGCCGCGGCTGTCGAGGATCGCCTTGCCCTCGGACGGCATGCGCGAGGCGATGCCGGCGAAGATCAGGAGCGACATGCCGTTACCGACACCGCGCTCGGTGATCAGCTCGCCGAACCACATCACCAGGGCCGCACCGGCGGTCATCACCAGGACGATGGTGACCAGACCGAAGATGGACTGGTCGGCGATGATGTCTTCCTGGCAGCCCTGCAGCAGCTGGCCCCGCGCGGCCAGCGCGACGATGCCGGTCGACTGCAGGATCGCGAGCGCGATCGACAGGTACCGGGTGTACTGGGTCATCTTCGCCTGGCCCGACTGGCCCTCCTTGCGGAGTTCCTCGAACCGCGGGATGACCACCGTCAGCAGCTGCACGATGATGCTCGCCGTGATGTACGGCATGATGCCGATCGCGAACACCGACAGCTGCAGCAGCGCGCCACCGGAGAACAGGTTGATCAGCGAGTAGATGCCCGCGGACTCGCCACCGGAGATCTGATCGATACAGGTCTTGACGTTGGCATAGTCGACGCCGGGTGACGGCAGCGTCGCACCGAACCGGTACAACGCGATGATGCCGAGGGCGAAGAGGATCTTCCGCCTCAGGTCTGGAGTCCTGAGGGCCGAGACGAAGGCGGAAAGCAAAGATCCTCCTGGCACTGGCAGAACGCGAGCGGGATCGCTCACGAGGCGAAATGAACTTTAGAACACTAGCAGTGGCACCCGTTCACGCAGCCCCGAGAGACCATGTGAGTCAGGTTAGACGAATGGCCGCAGCACGCCCCTGCGGGATGCGCTGCGGCCATCGGCCTCGACCTACTGGTGGATCACAGCTCGGTGGTCGTCCCACCGGCGGCGGTGATCTTCTCCTTGGCGGAACCGGTGAACTTGTTCGCGGTGACCTGAACGGACACCGTGAGCTCTCCGTCGCCGAGGACCTTCACGAGCTGGTTCTTGCGAACCGCGCCGGCCTCGACGAGCTCGGCAACGCCAATTGTCCCACCGTTGGGGAACAGACGGGCGATATCGCCCACGTTGACGACCTGGTACTCGGTCCGGAACGGGTTCTTGAATCCCTTGAGCTTGGGCAGACGCATGTGCAGCGGCATCTGTCCACCCTCGAAGGCTGCGGGCACGTTCTTGCGGGCCTTGGTGCCCTTCGTGCCGCGACCTGCGGTCTTACCGCGCTTGCCGCCCTCGCCTCGACCGACGCGGATCTTGTCGGACTTGGCACCGGGAGCGGGGCGCAGGTGATGCAACTTGATGGTCATGGTTAGACCTCCTCAACTGTGACGAGGTGGCGGACCACGTTGACCAGGCCACGGTTCTGCGCGTTGTCCTCGCGGACGACGGTCTGGCGGATGCCCTTCAGACCGAGGGTGCGCAGGCTCTCGCGCTGGTTCTTCTTGGTACCGATCGAGCTCTTTACCTGGGTGACCTTCAACTCAGCCATCTCAGACTCCCTGTCCCGCACGTGCACGCAGCATGCCGGCCGGGGCCACGTCCTCGAGCGGCAGTCCGCGGCGAGCGGCCACCTCCTCGGGACGCTGGAGGCCCTTGAGGGCGGCAACGGTCGCGTGGACGACGTTGATTGCGTTGTCGCTACCGAGCGACTTCGACAGGATGTCGTGGATACCCGCGCACTCCAGCACGGCACGCACCGCGCCACCGGCGATGACACCGGTACCGGCGCTGGCCGGACGGAGCATGACCACACCGGCGGCCGCCTCACCCTGGACGGGGTGAGTGATGGTGCCGCCGATCATCGGAACGCGGAAGAAGCTCTTGCGAGCCTCCTCGACACCCTTCTGGATGGCCGCGGGAACTTCCTTGGCCTTGCCGTAGCCGACGCCAACGAGTCCGTTGCCGTCGCCCACGATCACGAGAGCGGTGAAGCTGAAGCGACGACCACCCTTGACGACCTTCGACACGCGGTTGATGGTGACAACGCGCTCGATGTGGTCCGACTTCGGGGCCGCCTGGCCGCCGCGACGATCGTCACGACCGCCGCCACGACGGTCGCCGCCGCCGCGCTGGTCCCCGGTGTTGGGGCCACCCTGTCCGGCGGGTCCGCTGCCGCCGTCACGCCTCTGACGTCCCGGCATCAGACTGTCCTTCCATTCGTGAGCTTCATCATCAGAACTTCAACCCGCCTTCGCGAGCCGCGTCCGCCAGGGCCGCGATGCGACCGTGGTAGCCGTGGCCACCGTGGTCGAACACCACTGCCTCGACGCCGGCAGCCTTCGCGCGCTCGGCGATCAGCTGACCGACCTTCGCGCTGAGGGCCTTCTTGTCGCCCTCGGCCGCACGCAGGTCCGCCTCGGTGGTCGACGCGGCGGCCAGGGTACGGCCGGCCAGGTCGTCCACGAGCTGGACGTGGATGTGGCGCGAGGACCGGTTCACGACCAGGCGCGGACGCTCGGGCGTGCCCGAGACCTTCTTGCGCAGACGGAAGTGACGACGCGTCTTCGAGAGACGACGCGTGGTGGACGCATCCTTGCCCAGCGGGATCCGCTTGGCTTTCTGGTTTGCAGTCTGGCTCATATCACTTACCCGTCTTTCCGACCTTGCGGCGGATCTGCTCACCCTCGTAACGCACGCCCTTGCCCTTGTACGGGTCCGGACGGCGAAGACGACGGATGTTGGCCGAGATCTGGCCGACCTTCTGCTTGTCGATACCCGAGACCGAGAACCGGGTGGGCGACTCGACGACGAAGGTGATGCCCTCGGGGGCCTCAATCGGCACCGGGTGGCTGTAACCCAGCGCGAACTCGAGGTCCTTGCCCTTGAGCGCGACGCGGTAACCCACGCCGTGGATCTCCATCTTCGTGGTGTAGCCCTCGGTGACACCGGTGATCAGGTTGGCGACCAGGGTGCGCGAGAGGCCGTGCAGCGCGCGGCTGCGACGCTCGTCGTCCGGACGGGTGACCAGAAGGGCACCGTCCTCGCTCTTGGCAACGCTGATCGGCTCGGAGATCGTCAGCGCCAGGGTGCCCTTCGGGCCCTTGACCGAGACGTTCTGTCCTTCGATGGTGACGTCAACGCCCGCGGGGACGGTGACCGGAATCTTTCCAATACGCGACATTGTGGTGGCCTCCCTTACCAGACGTAGGCGAGGACTTCGCCGCCGACGCCCTGCTTGGCCGCCTGACGATCCGTGAGCAGGCCGGAAGACGTGGAGATGATCGCCACGCCGAGGCCGCCCAGGACCTTGGGCAGGTTGGTGGACTTCGCGTAAACCCGGAGGCCGGGCTTGGAAACGCGCCGGACACCCGCGAGGCTGCGCTCACGGCTGGGTCCGTACTTGAGGTCGACGACGAGGGTCTTGCCCACCTCTGCGTCCTCGGTACGGAAATCGGAGATGTAGCCCTCACGCTTGAGGATCTCGGCGATGTTCGCCTTGATCTTCGAGTGGGGAAGCTTCACCTCGTCGTGGTACGCCGAGTTGGCGTTGCGCAGACGCGTCAAGAAGTCTGCGATCGGATCGGTCATGGTCATGGGGTTGACCTGTTCACCTTTCTCGCAGCGGTTCCCATGCAACACCGGTGTCGGCACTCGAGGAGTGTCGGCCGGCCGTGGGCCTACAGCGAAGGGGTTTTCCTTTGGACTGGCTCACGGATGCGAGCCAGAGGTCTCTACTTACCAGGAGCTCTTGTGAACGCCGGGCAGCTCACCCGCGTGCGCCATCTCGCGAACGCAGATTCGGCACAGGCCGAACTTGCGGAACACCGAGTGGGGACGGCCGCACCGCTGGCAGCGGGTGTAGGCGCGCACCGCGAACTTGGGCTTCTTGTTGGCCTTGTTGACCAGTGCCTTCTTCGCCATGGCTCAGTTCTCCTTGAACGGGAAGCCGAGGTGCTTGAGCAGGGCACGGCCTTCTTCGTTGTTGGTCGCGGTCGTCACGACGGTGATGTCCATACCGCGCGGGCGATCGATCTTGTCCACGTCGATCTCATGGAACATCGACTGCTCGTTGAGACCGAAGGTGTAGTTGCCGTTGCCGTCGAACTGCTTGCCGGACAGGCCACGGAAGTCCCTGATACGGGGCAGCGCGATGCTGACCAGACGATCGAGGAACTCCCACATCCGGTCGCCACGGAGGGTGACGCGGGCGCCGATGGGCATGCCCTCGCGCAGCTTGAACTGTGCGATGGACTTGCGGGCCTTGCGGATCTCGGGCTTCTGGCCGGTGATCAGTTCGAGGTCGTGGACCGCGCCGTTGATCAGCTTCGCGTCGCGGGCAGCGTCGCCGACACCCATGTTGACGACGACCTTGACCACGCCGGGGATCTGCATGACGTTCGCGTACTCGAACTCCGCGTTCAGCGCGTCCTTGATCTCGGCGCGGTAGCGGGTCTTCAGACGGGGAACGATCTTGTTCTCAGTGCTAGTCATCTCAGATGTCCTTCCCGTTCTTACGGGAGATCCGAACCCGCTTGCCGTTCTCGTCGGTGCGGTAGCCAACGCGAGTGGCGTTCCCGTCCGAGTCCACGACCTGCACGTTCGACACGTGGATCGGGGCTTCCTGCGTCACGATGCCGCCGGAGGAGGCGCCACGCTCGTTCGCGGAGACCGCGGTGTGCTTCTTGATCCGGTTCACGCCCTCGACGAGGACCTTCTCGGTCGCCGGGAAGGCCTGGATGACCTTGCCCTTGGCGCCCTTGTCCTTGCCGGCGATGACCAGAACGGTGTCACCCTTGTGCACCTTCATCACAGCACCTCCGGGGCGAGCGAAACGATCTTCATGAACTTCTTGTCACGCAGCTCGCGACCCACGGGTCCGAAGATGCGAGTGCCACGGGGATCGTGATCAGGCTTGATGAGAACGGCAGCGTTCTCGTCGAACTTGATGTACGAGCCGTCCGGACGGCGGCGCTCCTTGGTGGTGCGGACGATGACGGCCTTGACGACCTCGCCCTTCTTGATGTTTCCACCCGGGATGGCGTCCTTGACGGTGGCGACGATGATGTCGCCGATCCCGGCGTAGCGACGAGACGAACCGCCGAGAACGCGGATGCAGAGAATCTCCTTGGCACCCGTGTTGTCGGCGACGCGCAGTCGCGACTCCTGCTGAATCACTGATCTCTCCTAAGACCTGGATTTTCGTACGCACCGGATTACCGACCCGATGCGCGCGGTCTGTTACCCGGCCGTACCCACATGCGGGCATGCGGAGGCACAGGCAACCGCTCTAGTGTAGGGAACACGCCGAGGGAATCCAAATCGCGCGCGATCCGCCTCGATTGTGGTTGTGCACTCCCCCACTGGTGACCTACGCGAAACGGCCCGCCCCCAACCGGGGACGGGCCGTTTCGGTGTAGTGCTCTTCTTACTTGGCCTTCTCGAGCACCTCGACCAGACGCCAGCGCTTGGTCGCCGACAGCGGTCGGGTCTCCATGAGCTGGACGCGGTCGCCGATGCCGGCGATGCCGTTCTCGTCGTGCGCCTTCACCTTGGTGGTACG
This sequence comes from Rhodococcus daqingensis, assembly GCF_042665615.1. Lineage (NCBI taxonomy): Bacteria > Bacillati > Actinomycetota > Actinomycetes > Mycobacteriales > Nocardiaceae > Rhodococcus > Rhodococcus daqingensis. The sequence goes on from NZ_JBHTCS010000026.1 coordinate 61,338, forward strand.
GCGGATGATCTTGCCGTACAGCGGGTGCTTCACACGATCCTCGAGCTCGACGACGATCGTCTTCTCCATCTTGTCGGAGACGACGTAGCCGATGCGGACCTTGCGGGTCCCACGCTCTTCTGTCACTGCGGTGTCCTTCTTCTCACTCATGCCGCGTCACCCGCATCCGGGCCGGCGGCGAGGCCGAGCTCACGCTCACGCATAACGGTGTAGACGCGCGCGATCTCGTGACGGACAGTGCGCAGGCGACGGTTGTTGTCCAACTGACCGGTCGCCATCTGGAAGCGAAGGTTGAACAGCTCTTCCTTCGACTCGCGGAGCTTGGTGACCAGCTCTTCTTCGCTGAGCTCGCGGAGCTCTGCGGCTGGGGTTCCAGTAGCCATCAGAACTGCTCCTCCCTCGTGACGATCCTGCACTTGCACGGGAGCTTGTGCATCGCGCGGCGCAGGGCCTCGCGAGCAATCTCCTCGTTCGGGTAAGTCATCTCGAACATGACCCGACCGGGCTTGATGTTCGCGACCCACCACTCCGGCGAACCCTTACCGGAACCCATTCGGGTCTCGGCCGGCTTCTTCGTGAGCGGACGATCCGGGAAGATGTTGATCCAGATCTTGCCGCCACGCTTGATGTGGCGCGTCATGGCGATACGAGCGGACTCGATCTGACGGTTGGTGATGTAGGCGGGCTCGAGAGCCTGGATGCCGTAGTCACCGAAGGTCACCTGGGTTCCACCCTTGGCGGCACCCGAACGGCTCGGGTGGTGCTGCTTGCGGTGCTTGACCCGACGGGGGATCAACATGCGTCAGCCCTCCTGATTCGGTTCGGTCGAAGCCGGAGCTTCGGCGGTGGCGGTCGCGGCGCGGCCCGCCTCGGTGCTGGTCGCGGTGGTGCCCGAGGCACCGGAACGACGCGGACGGCTCGGACGCTCGCGACGGGGGCGATCGCCGGCCGGGGCAGCAGCGCTGGCGGTGAGCTCACGCTTGCCACCGACGATGTCGCCCTTGTAGATCCAGACCTTCACGCCGATGCGGCCGAAGGTGGTCTTGGCCTCGTAGAGCCCGTAGTCGATGTCCGCGCGCAGCGTGTGCAGCGGAACCCGACCCTCGCGGTAGAACTCCGAGCGGGACATCTCGGCGCCGCCGAGACGGCCCGAGCACTGCACCCGGATGCCCTTGACGTTCGGCTGACGCATGGCCGACTGGATGGCCTTGCGCATGGCGCGACGGAACGCGACACGGTTCGACAGCTGCTCGGCAACACCCTGCGCCACGAGCTGGGCCTCGGCCTCAGCGTTCTTGACCTCGAGGATGTTGAGCTGCACCTGCTTGCCCGTCAGCTTCTCCAGCTCGGCGCGGATGCGATCGGCCTCGGCGCCGCGGCGACCGATGACGATGCCCGGACGCGCGGTGTGGATGTCGACGCGAACCCGGTCACGGGTGCGCTCGATCTCCACCTTGGCGATGCCGGCCCGCTCCATGCCGGTGGCGAGGAGCTTACGGATGGCGACGTCTTCCTTGACGTACTCCGCGTACTGCTTGTCTGCGTACCAGCGAGACTTCCAGTCGGTGGTGATGCCGAGGCGGAAGCCGTGCGGGTTGATTTTCTGGCCCACTACTGAGCACTTCCCTTCCGGCGATTGCGGGTCGAGGTGCCGGCCTTGGGCAGGCTCTCCACGATCACGGTGATGTGGCTAGTGCGCTTGCGGATCCGGAACGCACGGCCCTGTGCACGCGGCTGGAACCGCTTGAGGGTCGCGCCCTCGTCCACGAACGCCGTGGCGACGACAAGCGTGCTCGGGTCCAGGTCGAGGTTGTTCTCGGCGTTGGCCGCTGCGGAGGCGATCACCTTGGCGACCGGCTCGCTCGCTGCCTGCGGCGCGAACTTCAGGATCGACAGCGCGTCCTCGACGGAACGCCCGCGAACCAGATCCACGACACGACGCGCCTTCATCGGCGTCACACGCACGTGGCGCGCGACGGCCTTGGCGGTCGGGTTGGCGGTTTCGGTGTTACTCATCGCCTCTTCGCCTTCCGATCATCCTTGATGTGACCCTTGAACGTGCGGGTCGGTGCAAACTCTCCGAGCTTGTGTCCGACCATCGAGTCGGAGACGAACACGGGGACGTGCTTACGGCCGTCGTGGACCGCAAACGTGTGTCCGATGAAGTCCGGGATGATCGTGGAACGACGGGACCAGGTCTTGATGACCTGCTTGGTTCCCTTCTCGTTCTGCACATCCACCTTCGCGAGGAGGTGGTCATCGACGAACGGGCCCTTCTTCAGGCTGCGTGGCATTCTGAACTCCCTCCTAGCGCTTGTTCTTGCCGGTACGGCGGCGGCGGACGATGAGCTTGTCGCTCGGCTTGTTGGGCTTGCGGGTACGGCCCTCAGGCTGGCCCCACGGGCTGACCGGGTGGCGACCACCGGAGGTCTTGCCCTCGCCACCACCATGCGGGTGGTCGACCGGGTTCATCACGACACCACGGACGGTCGGGCGCTTGCCCTTCCAGCGCATACGGCCGGCCTTGCCCCAGTTGATGTTCGACTGCTCGGCGTTGCCGACCTCGCCGACCGATGCGCGGCAGCGCACGTCGACGCGACGGATCTCACCGGAGGGCATACGCAGGGTCGCGTACGGGCCTTCCTTGCCGAGAAGCTGGATGCTGGCGCCTGCGGAGCGGGCCATCTTGGCGCCGCCACCCGGACGCAGCTCCACCGCGTGGATGGTGGTACCGGTCGGGATGTTGCGCAGCGGCAGGTTGTTGCCCGGCTTGATGTCGGCCGCGGGGCCGGACTCCACGAGGGCACCCTGCTCGAGGCCCTTCGGCGCGATGATGTAGCGCTTCTCGCCGTCGCGGTAGTGCAGCAGGGCGATGCGCGCCGTGCGGTTGGGGTCGTACTCGATGTGAGCGACCTTGGCCGGCACGCCGTCCTTGTCGTTGCGACGGAAATCGATCAGCCGGTAGGCGCGCTTGTGACCGCCACCCTTGTGACGCGTGGTGATGCGACCGTGGGCGTTACGTCCACCGCGACCGTGCAGCGGGCGGATAAGCGACTTCTCGGGGGTCGACCGAGTGATCTCGGCGAAGTCCGAGACGCTCGAGCCGCGACGGCCCGGGGTAGTCGGCTTGTACTTACGGATTGCCATGAGTCTTCTCGTCCTCTATGTCTCGTCAAGTCCCGCCCGCTTACGCGACCGGTCCTCCGAAGATCTCGATGGGCTTGCTGTCGGCCGAGAGGGTCACGAGCGCGCGCTTGGTGTCCTTGCGCTTGCCGTAACCGAACCGGGTCCGCTTGCGCTTGCCCTGACGGTTGGCGGTGTTGACGCTGGTCACGGTGACGCCGAAGACCTTCTCGACGGCAATCTTGATCTGCGTCTTGTTCGAGTCCGGGTGCACCAGGAAGGTGTAGGTGCCTTCCTCGATCAGTCCGTAGGACTTCTCAGAGATGACCGGGGCCAGCAAGATGTCGCGGGGGTCAGCGATGGTGCTCACTTGCTCTCCTCCTTGCTGTCTGCCTGGGCGGACTCGGCCGGCCCGTGGATGAACGCGTTGAGCGCCTCGACGCTGAACACGACATCGTCGCTGTTGAGCACGTCGTAGGTGTTCAACTGGTCGGGTGCGATGGGGTGCACGCCTTCCAGGTTCTGCACGCTCTTCCATGCCGCGATGTCCTCGCGACCGACGACGAGCAGAAACTTCTTGCGATCCGAGATCTCGCCGAGGAACGACTTCGCGCCCTTGGTGGACGGGGTCTGACCCGCCACCAGTTCGGTGATCACGTGGATGCGCTCGTTGCGCGCCCGGTCGGAGAGGGCTCCGCGCAGGGCGGCTGCCTTCATCTTCTTGGGGGTGCGCTGGCTGTAGTCGCGCGGCTGCGGGCCGTGGACGACGCCACCACCGGCGAACTGCGGGGCGCGGGTCGAACCCTGACGGGCGCGGCCGGTGCCCTTCTGGCGGTACGGCTTCTTGCCACCACCGCGAACCTCGCCGCGGGTCTTGGTGGAGTGCGTGCCCTGGCGTGCCGCGGCGAGCTGAGCGACGACGACCTGGTGCATCAGCGCGATGTTGGCCGTGACGTCGAAGATCTCGGCGGGGAGATCAACGGTGCCGTTGGTCTTGCCACCGGCAGCCTTGACGTCGAGGGTCAGCTTGGTTGCGGTCTCGGTCATGCGGACGCACCACCCTTCACTGCGGTCTTGACGATCACGAGGCCACCCTTGCGGCCGGGGATCGCACCCTTGATGAGCAGCAGACCGTTCTCGGCGTCCACCTTGTGGACCGAGAGGTTCTGCGTCGTGATGCGGTCGCTACCCATGCGGCCCGACATGCGCATGCCCTTGAACACGCGGCCGGGAGTGGCGCAGCCACCGATCGAACCCGGACGACGGTGCACAGCCTGCGCGCCGTGGGAGGCGCCCTGGCCGGCGAAGCCGTGCCGCTTCATGGTTCCGGCGAAGCCCTTGCCCTTGCTGGTTCCGGTGACGTCGACGTAGGCGCCGTCCTCGAAGACCTCGGCGGTGAGCTCCTGGCCGACCTCGTACTCGGAGGCGTCCGCAACGCGGAGCTCCACGACGTGGCGACGGGGGGTCACACCGGCCTTGGCGAACTGGCCGGAAACCGGCTTGTTGACCTTGCGCGGGTCGATCGCGCCGAAGGCGAGCTGCACGGCGCTGTAGCCGTCACGCTCCTCGGTGCGGATCTGGGTGACGACGTTCGGTCCGGCCTTCACGACGGTCACCGGGACGACCCGGTTGTTCTCGTCGAAGACCTGGGTCATGCCGAGCTTGGTGCCCAGGATTCCCTTGATCTTGTTCTCAGTCATTGTGTTTGTCTCCGCCGCGCTCACTGGATGTTGACATCAACGCTGGCCGGCAGATCGATGCGCATGAGCGCGTCGACTGTCTTGGGCGTCGGGTCGAGGATGTCAATCAGCCGCTTGTGGGTACGCATCTCGAAGTGCTCGCGCGAGTCCTTGTACTTGTGCGGCGAGCGGATGACGCAGTACACGTTCTTTTCAGTCGGCAACGGCACCGGTCCAACGACACGGGCCCCGGTACGGGTCACCGTCTCGACGATCTTGCGCGCTGACGCATCGATCGCCTCATGGTCGTAGGCCTTGAGCCTGATGCGGATCTTCTGTCCCGCCACGCTTGTGTCCTCTTCCTTGCCCGTTGTGAATTAGGCCCTTGTAGACCCTGGGGGGCTACCTCGTTCGTGTAGACCCGTCATGGGCTACCTCGTTTTGCACAGTTCCTGCCTTGCCCATGACTGTCCGAACGTTGGCGACCGGGCAAGTACCCGATCCGCTGCCGCTGTTCATCTGTCATGGTTCTCCGGTACACGCGGTCGGGCGTGTCGCCTGGCCGCTCATACCTCAGGGCACAACTGTCCCCTGAAGATGAATACCGGATGCGCTCGCAAGTGAGCGCAGGTACTGCTTCCGTCCTGCATCGACCTTGCCCCGCACTGACTGCCGGAGTTTCGGTCGTCTCTCGCCCGACGCCGGACGCAACGAACACGACCTGGGTCTAGGCAACCCGAACAGTATGCCGCAGACCGGCCGGGAGTTCAAATCCGATCCGGGGTGGCAACCGCCTCATGGAACTTACTTCAAAGTAAGATAGGCGCATGACGATTCAGACACCCACCTACCGCGGCTGGCTCAAGCTTCCCAGGAACCGCGTCGGCTCGACGCTGTTCTCACTCGGCATGTGCCTGCGAGTGCCGTACTTCGCGACCGTGCTCCCCCACGTCACCCGGCTCGAACCGGGACTCTGCGAGGTCAGATCACCCAAGTGGTGGGGCGTGCACAACCACCTGGGCACCTTCCACGCCATCGCCGCATGCAACATCGCCGAGGCGGCGATGGGCATGCTCGCGGAGGCCACCGTGCCCACCTCGCACCGGTGGATACCGAAGTCGATGCACACCCGCTACATCACCAAGGCGAACACCGGGTTGCGCGCCGTCGCGACGCTCCCGGATCTGCCGAGCTTCGACGACATCACCTCGGGCACGGACCTCGTGGTATCCGTCGCGCTCTACGACAAGGCAGGCACCGAGGTCGTACACGCGGACATCACGATCTGGGTGACCCCGAAGTAGCCGACCGAGGCTGCGCCGTCAGGCCGACAGCGAGCCGCGCGTGCGCAGCCTCCGTCGCATGTCCCAGAGATAGACGGCCCTGGGGGCATGCCGGACAACCCTCGGGATTCGCGGGTACACCCATGATGCGAGCGTCATCACCCACTCGAACCGGCGCTGATCGCGCTCGTTCCAGGGCAGCTCGAACTGCTGCCGCAACCGCTCGGGCAGCAGCCCGGTGGTGAGCCAGCGGTATGCCGGCAGGTTCGCGCGAATGAAGAAGGGTGCCCGCATCGGATGGAAGAGGTCCCTCGACACGGCCCGGACCTTTCCATCCACTTCGAAGCCGTCGATCTGCTGCTTCCAGTACGCGGCGAACTCGGCGCGATCGCGCGGCCAGAGCCCCTCCGGCACCTGCAGCGCGGTTCCCAGGATCGCGTACTCCCGATACAACGCATCGGCATTGGCGTCGTCGAGCTTGCCGAATACGCGTTCATACAGCGTGACCGCGCTCTCATAGAGAGTGGCGGCCACCCACAACTGAAGCTGTGGGTCGAATGCGCTGTAGTCGTCCGAGCGCACCTTGGCGTGTGCCTTGTTGACCATCCGGACGACGGTCGTGCGCTCCGCGTCGGTGCCGTAGACGACGGCGTATATATAGGTCATCGTCGTCCGCAGGCGGTCGACCGCCCGGTAGGCGAAATCACTGTGATCCGCGACGCCGTGACCCACACCCCGATTCGCCACCTGGAGCAGGATCGCGCGACCTCCCGCGGCGAGCATGATCCCCTCACCCGCGATGTCCTGGATGGTCACTGCCGCCCGTCGACTCATGGCCGCCATGCAACCACAACGCGGCGTCGTTCACCAGAGGGTTCTCGAGAATCGTTCGAAATGCGCGTTCAGGTGCGGTTACCGGACTGTGCAGATCGATACAGATCGCTCGATTCATCGTTAACTTATGCGCCAAAGGTCCAGCTGGGGCCCCGACCTCCCCGCCCACGGGACGCACGCAATACGAGATCGCGTCCGCATGGCGGGAATCCGGACCCGAACACGCGGCCAATCCACCGCTGTCGACCACCCACGAACTGGACCCATGACATACTCGCGTGCATGCCTTCACCCCACTCTGCCGTCCTGGTCGAGGGAATCACGAAGTCGTTCGGCGACGTGCACGCGTTGCGCGGCGTCAGCTTCGAGGTTCCCCGAGGGACCGTGCTCGGCATCCTGGGCCCGAACGGCGCAGGCAAGACCACCACGGTCAATGTTCTCTCGACGCTGCTGCGCCCCGATTCGGGCCGCGCGTTCGTGGCCGGCCATGACGTGGTGGCGCAGGCCGCCTCCGTGCGACGCAGCATCATGACGACCGGGCAGTACGCGGCGTTGGATGAATCCCTCACCGCCCGAGAGAATCTGGTGCTCTTCGGCCGCCTGCTGGGGTTGACCAAGCAGTCCGCCAAGGGCCGGGCGGAGGAGCTGCTACGCCAGTTCGATCTGGTCTACGCGGCCGACCGCAAGGTGTCGGGTTTCTCGGGCGGCATGCGGCGGCGCGTCGACATCGCGTGTGGGCTGGTCACCCGGCCCGAGGTCGTCTTCCTCGACGAGCCCTCCACCGGCCTCGACCCCCGCAGTCGTCAGGGCGTGTGGTCGCTGGTGTCCGACCTGAAGGAACAGGGCATCACGATCCTGCTGACGACGCAGTACCTCGAGGAGGCCGACGTCCTCAGCGACAACATCGTGGTCATCGACAAGGGCACGGTGATCGCCGAGGGCACCGCCGACCAGCTCAAGGAGCGCACCGGCGGCAGCTACTGCGAGGTGGTGCCGGTGCAGCTCGCGGACCTGCCCCGGGTCTTCAACGTGCTGATGAGTCTGGTTCCGCCCGAGTACATCACCGAGACCGGCCACGACCGGCTCTCGATTCCCGCGCAGTACGGCGCGCAGACCCTCGCCGAGGTGCTGCGCCGACTCGACATCGCGCGGATCCCGCTCGCCGACATCGCCCTCCGCCGGCCCTCCCTCGATGACGTGTTCCTGGCACTGACAGGAACGAGGGCCGAGGACGAGGAGTCCGAGCAAGCGAGCGTCGCGTCGTGACCGCGGTCGCCGCCAGCCCGGTCGTCATCGCGCGAACCGGGCGACACCGCAAGCCGCAGCTGTCCAGCGTCCAGCAGTGGCTGGCGCTGTCCGGGCGCAACGTGCACACCATGTGGTCGCACGGACAGATCTTCGTCGCGGTCCTGGCTCCCCTGATCTTCACGCTCGGCTTCTACCTGCCGCTGAAGTTCGTCATGAAGGTCCAGGGCATCGACTACGCACAGTTCGTCATGCCGATCATCGTGCTGCAGGCCATGGCCTTCACCGCGATCACGGCGGCCGGCCGCGCCGCGACCGAGGCATCGAACGGGATGAACGCGCGGTTCCAGACGATGCCGATCTTCCCCGCGGTCCCGCTGGCCTCGCGGGTGACCGCGATGTTCATCCATGCGGTGATATCCCTGGTCGCCGCGGTTACCTACGGCTATGTCATCGGGTTCGAGTTCATCGGTGGCACCTCGCTGGCCGTGGGCTTCTGTGTGTTGGCGCTCGGCGTCGGCATGACTCTCGCGATGGCGGGCGATGCCCTCGGCACCATGACCAAGAGCCCCGAGATCACCAGCCAGTCGCTGACTCTCCCCCAGCTGATCCTCGGCATGTTCTCGAGCGGGTTCGTCCCGGAGTCGCAGTTCCCCGAGTGGTCCCAGGGCTTCGTGCGGAACCAGCCGATCTCTCAGTTCTCCGTCTCGATGCGCTCGATGGCCGAGGGCAACATCACCCTGCACCAACTGACACCGTCGCTGCTGTGGATCGGTGGACTGCTACTCGTCGCAGTTCCGCTGTCGATCTGGGCGAACGTGAGGCGAGGATGACCGACCTACAGATCCGGGAGGCCATCCCCGCCACCCACAGCTTCCCGGTCGTCACCGACCCACCGTCCGAGACCTCCTGGCCCGCCCTCTACGAGCACAGCTTGCTGCAGGCCGGCAGGCTGTTGCGCGGCTGGCTCCGCGACCCCTTCACCATCCTGCAGGCGGTCATCTATCCCGCCGTCACCATGCTGATGTTCTGGGCGGTGCTGGGTATCTCGATCACCAAGGCGACCGGGGTGAACAGCATCTACGGCACCGCCCCGATGATGACATTGGTCGGCGCGATGTTCGGCTGCATCGCCAGTGGCCTGTCGCTCAAGAAGGAGTGGAAGACCGGGCTGCTCGCCCGCTTCTGGATCCTGCCGATGCACCGCGCGGCCGGACTGGTGAGCCGCCTGATCGCCGAGTCCGTCCGCATCATGATCACGACGGTGCTGATCGTGCTGGTGGCGATCCCGCTCGGTTTCCGGTTCACCCAGGGCTTCCTCCCCGCTGTCGGCATGCTGTTCGTCCCGCTGCTGCTGGGAATGGGATTCGCGACATTGGTCACACTGTTGTCGGTGATCGCGGCCAAGGCGCCGCTGGTGGAGCTCCTCTCGCTGCTGTGCACGCTGTTGATGTTCTTCAACTCGGGTTTCGTGCCGACGGCGGCCTACCCGACGTGGCTGCAGACCTTCGTCGAGAACCAGCCGATGTCGTGCGCGATCGACGCGATGAAGGGCCTGACCCTGGGCGGTCCGGTCGCGGAGCCGTTGATCAAGACGGTGCTGTGGTCGGTCGGCGCCATCCTGCTGTTCACCTACCCCGCCATCAAGGGCTATCAGCGGGCCGCGCACAACCCGTACTCGTAGACCTGACGGCACGGCGGGCGCCGGCAATGCCGGCCCACGCCGATCCGCGCGGAAGGTAGGGGATCGGATGACGTCGTGGGATCCGGCTGCGGCCGGGGTGATGCGTCTGCCGTCCGGGCTGCTCGTTCGCGGGCGAGGCCTGCGCCTGCCCCTCCCCGACGGACTCCGGCCTGACCACGGACTGTATCTGCGGGGGCGCCGGCCGCCGCCCGTTCCCTGGGGGCACCGGTGGATCCGGTGGCCCGACTTCTGGCTACCGACCGACCGCGAGGAATTCCGGACTGCGCTGAAGGATCTGTTGGCACGAGCCGCGGCCGAACGCGTGGAGATCGCCTGCGGGGGCGGGTTCGGACGGACGGGAACGGCACTCGCCGCTCTGGCCGTCCTCGACGGCATCGCCGGTGAGCACGCCGTCGACTATGTGCGCGAGCACTACTCCCCGCGAGCGGTGGAGACTCCCTGGCAGCGGCGCTTCGTGGCCCGTTTCGGTTGACACCACGGTCGTCGCAACCCCCAGGAAGCCTGGGTGTGCGACGACCGTCGGATGCCGCCCGATGGGCGAGAGCGTTCTCGTGCTCCTACTCGACGGGTCCGGCGAGCAGTTCCCGCAGCACCGGCGCCATCTCCTCGAGCGCCTCGGGGCTCATCATCGCCCAGTGCGTGGCGTGCACCGACCGATGCCGCACCGAACCTGCCACCGCGCCCGACCAGGAGCGGGCCGCAATCGAGTCGTCG
>NZ_JBHTCS010000027.1:0-2162 GCF_042665615.1 Rhodococcus daqingensis
CGTGAAACCCGCACCACCCGAATACACCGCAGTAATGCTCTTCGCACCCGCCGCATCAAAGGTGTGCGACAACGTCGCCACACCGGCGTTCACCGCAACCGGGCCACCGATGTTCGCAGCGCCGTCCTTGAACTGCACCGTGCCAGCAGCGGCTGCCGGCGCGACCGTCGCCTTCAACTCCACCGCAGCACCGACATTCGCCGTCGCCGGCACCGTCACCGTCGTCGTCGTCGCCTCATCCGGCACCGACACCGTCACCGTCGCCGGAGCAGACGACGAACCCGTGAAACCGGCACCACCCGAATACACCGCAGTAATGCTCTTCGCACCCGCCGCATCAAAGGTGTGCGACAACGTCGCCACACCACCGGCAAGGGTGACCGGGCCACCGATGTTCGCGTCGCCGTCCTTGAACTGCACCGTGCCAGAAGCACCAGCCGGCGACACAGTCGCCTTCAACTCCACCGCAGCACCGACATTCGCCGTCGCCGGCACCGTCACCGTCGTCGTGGTCGCTTCATCCGGAACCGACACCGTCACCGTCGCGGGTGCAGAGGTGGAACCCGTGAAACCGGCACCACCGGAGTACACCGCGGTGATCGACTTCGCACCGGCAGCATCAAAGGTGTGCGACAACGTCGCCACACCACCAGCAAGAGCCACCGGGCCACCGATGTTCGCAGCGCCGTCCTTGAACTGCACCGTGCCACCCGCACCAGCCGGAGCAACCGTCGCCTTCAACTCCACCGCAGCACCGACATTCGCCGTCGCCGGCACCGTCACCGTCGTCGTGGTCGCCTCATCCGGCACCGACACCGTCACCGTCGCCGCAGCAGACGTCGAACCCGTGAAACCAGCACCACCGGAGTACACCGCGGTGATCGACTTCGCACCGGCAGCATCAAAGGTGTGCGACAACGTCGCCACGCCACCGGCAAGGGTGACCGGGCCACCGATGTTCGCGTCGCCGTCCTTGAACTGCACCGTGCCACCCGCAGCCGCCGGAGCAACCGTCGCCTTCAACTCAACCGCAGCACCCACATTCGCCGACGCGGGGACAGTCAGCGTGGTCGTGGTCGCCTCATCCGGGACCGAAACGGTGACGTTCTGCGGCGCGGACTGCGATCCCTCCGCCTGCGCGGTCGCGAGGAACTTCGCGGACACGGCGTGTGCGCCACCGGTCGCGGGGGTCCAGGCGTACGTCGCGGCGCCGTTGTTCAGAGTCCCCGTACCGAGCTTGGTGGCGCCGTCATAGAACTCGACGGTGTCACCGTTCGCGCCACCCGTGACGGTCGCACTCAGCGTCGCCGCCTGACCGACCTGAGCATTCGCAACCGCGGCCAGCGTCGTCACCGAGACGTTCTTGCGGACCGAAACCGTCGGCCCCTTGCCCTCATAGGTGCCGCTGCCGAGCGTCCCGGAGTAGTGCACCGTCGTCATCAGCGGCACGCCCCGGGCGCAGTCGGCACCCACCTTGTACGAGAATTCATAGGTCCGCAGATTCGGCGAGATGTGCGGGTAGAGCGCCCAGCTGCCCGATACCTTCGCGAAGTCGGCGCCCTGGCTGTCGAGCCCGTGTGCCGAGCCGTCGACCTTCGCGGAGCCGTTCACATACGTCAAGCACGGGGGATGGATGTCCTTGACCTGCTGGATGTATTCGACGACTCCACCAGTCCGATCGAAAACCGTCTTCGACGTGATGGTGTCACCCGCGGCCGGGGTGACGTCGCTGATCGTGCGGGTGATCCGCTCGTTCCCGTCATCCCACGTCACCGAGCCCGGCGCCCCCGAGGCGACACCGCCACCGACCCCGAGCCCGAGCACCGCAAGGGCGGCGCCACTCGTCGCCGCCACCGCGCGACGCACCATCAGACCGGACATCAAAGTTCCTCCATTTGCAGCACCGAGCATTGTTGGATCGAAACAGAGCTAGAGATTCAGGAACCGGGATTCAGGAACCGAACTGGCTGGAGCCGAACGACCCGTCCCCACCGGAACCGGCCACCGTCACCGTGCTGGCCTGCGAACCCGCACCCGAGAAACCCGCGAACCCGGAATACGTCGCCGTAATCGAATGCGCACCCGCCGTGTCGAAGGTATGCGACAGCTTCGCCTTACCGTCGACCACATTCACCGGACCACCGATCGGGGTCGAACCGTCC
>NZ_JBHTCS010000028.1:0-377265 GCF_042665615.1 Rhodococcus daqingensis
GCGCCCGCAGCCCCGGCCCCGGCCCCGGCAGCCCCGGCCGCGACCGCTCCGGCGGCCGCACCGTCCGGTGACGGCAGCCCGTACGTGACCCCCCTGGTCCGGAAGCTGGCCGCCGACAACAACGTCGACCTCTCGACGGTCACCGGCACCGGCGTCGGTGGACGCATCCGCAAGCAGGACGTGCTCGCCGCAGCCGAGGCCAAGAAGGCCCCGGCCGCACCGGCAGCCGCACCCGCGGCCGCGGCCCCGGCCGCCCCCGCAGCCGGCGTCCGGCCCGAGCTCGCGCACCTGCGCGGCACCACCCAGAAGGTCAACCGGATCCGCCAGATCACGGCGGTCAAGACCCGGGAGTCGCTGCAGACCACCGCGCAGCTGACCCAGACCTTCGAGGTCGACGTCACCAAGATCGTCGCCCTGCGCGCCCAGGCCAAGGCCGGGTTCGCCGAGCGCGAGGGCGTGAACCTGACCTTCCTCCCGTTCTTCGCGAAGGCCGTCGTCGAAGCGCTCGGGGCACACCCGAACGTCAACGCCAGCTACAACGAGGACGCCAAGGAGATCACCTACCACGCGGCCGAGCACCTGGGCATCGCCGTGGACACCGAGCAGGGCCTGCTCTCCCCGGTGATCCACAACGCGGGCGACCTCTCCCTGGCCGGTCTCGCCCGGGCGATCGCGGACATCGCGAAGCGGGCCCGCTCCGGCGGCCTCAAGCCGGACGAGCTGGCCGGCGGCACCTTCACGATCACCAACATCGGCAGCCAGGGTGCGCTGTTCGACACCCCGATCCTGGTGCCGCCGCAGGCCGCCATGCTCGGCACCGGTGCGATCGTCAAGCGCCCGATGGTGATCACCGACGAGAACGGCAACGAGTCCATCGGCGTCCGGTCGATGTGCTACCTGCCGCTCACCTACGACCACCGCCTGATCGACGGCGCCGACGCGGGTCGGTTCCTCACCACGATCAAGCAGCGGCTCGAGGAAGCCTCGTTCGAGGCCGATCTCGGGCTGTAGACAACGCCGGTTCCGCCTGTCCGGGGGTGCCATCGATCCGTCGATGGTGCCCCCGGCGGCGTTTGAGGAGGCAGCACGATGCGAGTGACAATCGCCGGCTCGTCCGGCTTGATCGGGTCATCCCTGGTGGCGTCGCTGCGGGCCGACGGCCACGAGGTCCGGCGCTTGGTGCGACGTACGACGGCGGGTCCGGACGAGTACCGGTGGGCGCCCGAACACGGCACGATCGACGCGCACGCGCTCGACGGCGCCGACGCCGTCGTGAACCTGTGCGGCGCCGGGATCGGCGACAAGCGATGGACCGGGACCTACAAGCAACTCCTGCGCGACAGCCGGATCGTCTCCACCGACGTGATCTCGCGGGCGGTGGCGACCGCGGGAGTGCCGACCCTGGTCAACGCCAGCGCCGTCGGCATCTACGGCGACACCGGCGAACGCGTCGTCGACGAGAGCGCACCCCCCGGTTCCGGATTCCTCGCCGAGCTGTGCCGCGACTGGGAGGGCGCCACCGACCCCGCACGCGCGGCGGGTGTGCGGACGGTGCTGCTGCGGAGCGGCACCGTGATCTCGCCCCGCGGCGGGCTGCTGGGTCGGCTCCGTCCGCTGTTCCGGTTCGGCCTCGGCGGCCGCCTGAGTACCGGGAGGCAGTACCTGTCCTGGATCTCGCTGGAGGACGAACTCGAGGCGATCACCTTCGCGCTGCGCTCCGAGACGCTCGCCGGTCCCGTCAACCTCACCGGGCCGTCGCCGGCGACGAACGCGAGCTTCACGGCCGAACTCGGGCGCGCGCTGCACCGCCCGTCACCCTGGGTGGTGCCCGCCGTCGCGGTGCGCGCCCTGGTCGGTGAATTCGCGGACGAGGCCGTGCTCGTCGGCCAGCGGGCGCTGCCCACCGCGCTCGAGCACGCCGGGTTCACCTTCCACCACAACACGATCGGTGAGGCGATCGACGCAGCACTGTCGGACTGAGGCCGCCGGAACGGCCCCGGTGACCGCGCGCCGCGGCCGGGCGTAACGTGTGGCCAATGGGCAGCACATCCTCGGTCCGGTTCAGCGCGGATCCCCTCGAGGTCAGACACCTCGGCCACATCGACTACCTGGCGGCGTGGGACCTCCAGCGCGAGCTGGCCCTGGAACGAGCCGAGGACCGCGGCCGGGACACCCTGCTGCTGCTCGAGCATCCGTCGGTGTACACCGCCGGGCGTCGCACCGCCCCGGAGGACCGGCCCACCGACGGCATCCCGGTGATCGACGTGGACCGCGGCGGCAAGATCACCTGGCACGGGCCCGGACAGTTGGTCGGCTACCCGATCGTCAAGCTCGCCGTGCCGGTCGACGTCGTGAACTACGTCCGGCGGATCGAGGAGGCACTGATCTCCGTCTGCACCGATCTCGGCATCGGATGCGGACGCGTCGAGGGCCGCTCCGGAGTGTGGCTGCCCGCCTCGCTGACCGGCGGGTCCTGGCTGCCCGAGCGCAAGATCGCCGCGATCGGCGTGCGGATGCAGCGCGGGGTCGCCATGCACGGCTTCGCGATCAACTGCGACGCGGACCTCGGGGCCTTCGACGAGATCATCCCGTGCGGCATCGCCGACGCCGGGGTCACCTCGCTCTCCCGCGAACTCGGACGTGCGGTCACCGTCGCCGAGATCACCCCGGCGGTCGTCGCCGCGGTCTCGGCTGCCCTCGACGGCGAACTCGAGGTGACCACGCACGACATCGAGCGCATCACCTTCGACCAGGCGGCCGCCGCGACGGCCCCGACCGAGTTCACCACCCACCGGTTCGCCTGACGTTCGCGCCTGCCGTCTCCCGGTCGTCCGACGTCATCGCCCCGGGCGTAGCATCGAATCCGTGACTGTGGCCCCAGAAGGACGCAAGCTGCTCCGTATCGAGATCCGAAACGCGGAGACCCCCATCGAACGCAAACCCAACTGGATCAAGACCCGAGCCAAGATGGGCCCGGAGTACTCCGAGCTCAAGGGTCTGGTCAAGCGAGAGGGTCTGCACACGGTCTGCGAAGAGGCCGGCTGCCCCAACATCTACGAGTGCTGGGAAGACCGCGAGGCGACCTTCCTCATCGGCGGCGAGCAGTGCACCCGCCGTTGCGATTTCTGCCAGATCGACACCGGCAAGCCCGACGCGCTCGACCGCGACGAGCCGCGCCGCGTCGCCGAGTCCGTGCAGGCGATGGGTCTGCGGTACTCCACGATCACGGGCGTCGCCCGTGACGACCTCGAGGACGGCGGCGCCTGGCTGTACGCCGAAACGGTCCGCCAGATCCACGCCCTGAACCCGGGCACCGGAGTCGAGAACCTGATCCCCGATTTCAACGGCAAGCCGGAACTGCTGGCGGAGGTGTTCGAGTCCCGGCCGGAGGTCCTCGCGCACAACGTCGAGACCGTGCCCCGGATCTTCAAGCGCATCCGTCCCGCGTTCCGGTACGAGCGTTCGCTGGGTGTCCTGACCGCCGCCCGCGACTTCGGCCTGGTCACCAAGTCGAACCTGATCCTCGGCATGGGCGAGACGCCCGACGAGATCCGGCAGGCGCTGGTCGACCTGCACGAGGCCGGCTGCGACATCATCACGATCACCCAGTACCTGCGCCCGTCGCCGCGGCACCATCCCGTCGAACGCTGGGTCAAGCCGGAGGAGTTCGTCGATCACTCCCAGTTCGCCACCGAGCTCGGCTTCGCGGGCGTGATGGCCGGGCCGCTGGTCCGCTCCTCCTACCGGGCCGGCCGACTCTACGCACAGGCGATGGCGCACCACGGTCGCGAGCTGCCCGAGGGCCAGGCACATCTCGCCGACGGGGGCAGCGCCTCACAGGAAGCCAGCTCGCTGATGGAGCGGCTCGCCCGCGCCTGAGCCCGACCACCACTCGGGTGCGATTCGCCTCCGGCCAGGGACGTATCCTGTGACGTATGGCGAACGGCAAGGGCAAGCCCACCAAAGAGGCGAAGGCTGCGGCGAAAGCGGCCCGTAAGCAGGCATCGAAGGAGCGCAGGAGCCAGCTCTGGCAGGCATTCCAGATGCAGCGCAAGGAAGACAAGCTGCTGCTGCCGCTGATGATCGGCGCCGTCGTCGGGCTCGCCGTGGTGTTCTTCCTGGTCGGCCTCATCTTCGGCATCGAGTGGTTCCTGCTGCCGATCGGCATCCTGCTCGGCGTGCTCGCCGCGTTCATCATCTTCGGCAGGCGTGTGCAGAAGACCGTGTACGGCAAGGCCGAGGGTCAGGCGGGCGCGGCCGCGTGGGCGCTGGACAACCTGCAGGGTGGCTGGCGGGTGTCCAACGCGATCGCGGGCACCACCCAACTCGACGCGGTGCACCGGGTGATCGGACGGCCCGGCGTCATCCTGGTCGCCGAGGGTTCGCCCCAGCGGGTGAAGTCCCTTCTCGCGCAGGAGAAGAAGAAGACCGCGCGGCTGGTCGGCGACACCCCCATCTACGACATCGTCATCGGGAACGACGAGGGCCAGGTTCCGCTGTCGCAGCTGCAGAAGTACCTCTCGAAGCTGCCGAAGAACATCGACTCCAAGCGGATGGACTCGATCGAGGCGCGGCTCGCGGCGCTCGGCACCCGCGGCGGCCCGGCGATGCCGAAGGGCCCGCTGCCCGGCGGCGCGAAGATGAAGGGCGTGCAGCGCACCATGCGCAGGCGCTGATCTTCCCCGAACGACGAAGGGCCCTCGACGCGTCTCGCGTCGGGGGCCCTTTCGTTGTTCGGGGCGACGTGCGTCAGCGCGACCGCACCAGCGCGGTGCCGGTGGCGCGGTCGTGCATGCCGCGACCGTCGAGGTCGGTGATCAAGGCGGGCACCACGAACACCAGCAGGACCTGGCGGGCAAGCGCGCGCACGATGCCGACGGGCACCGGCCTGTCGACCCGGGCCACCTGCAATCCGACACAGAACTGGCCGGGGGTGAACGAGAACAACGACACGGTGACCACGCCGACGACGAACCAGACGAGCAAGATGATGTTGCCGAGGCGGCCGTCCAGTGCGTCTCCCCCGAGGATCAGCAGCGCGACACCGCCGCCCATCAGCCAGTCGAGCATGAAGGCTGCGAGCCGACGGCCGGTGCCGACCAACGAGCCGGGGCCCGTCTCGGGCAATCCGAGTCGCTCACCCCGGTAGAAGTTCTCGGTGCCGTCCTCACCCTTGGGAAGGGCCGCCGAGGGGCCAGAGAGCCAGGATCCGGTCATTCGCGCCATGCATCCAGGATAGGCCCAGCGTGGCGGGCCGATCACGATGGCCCGCGGAGGGTGTGATCTACGCCGTTTGTCGAGACGTGTAACACTGGCGAAACACAACCTTGATTGCTGGGCAACACCAGGTCCATACCGTCTGTCTCGACGCAAGCCGCCGCAATGCACAATCGGCAGGCACCAACTGAAGGAGCACACGCGTGGCGTTCACCACGGCCGAAGAGGTCATCAACTACATAGCCGACGAAAAGATCGAGTACGTCGACATCCGGTTCAGCGACCTGCCGGGCGTTCAGCAGCACTTCTCGATCCCGGCGTCCGCTTTCAACAAGGACGTCTTCGAGGACGGTCTCGCGTTCGACGGTTCGTCCGTCCGCGGCTTCCAGTCGATCCACGAGTCGGACATGATGCTCCTGCCCGACGTCACCACCGCTCAGATCGACCCGTTCCGCGCCGCCAAGACGCTGAACATCAACTTCTTCGTGCACGACCCGTTCACCCGTGAGTCCTACAGCCGCGACCCGCGTAACGTCGCGCGCAAGGCCGAGGAGTACCTGGTCAGCACCGGCATCGCCGACACCGCGTACTTCGGCGCCGAGGCCGAGTTCTACATCTTCGACTCGGTTCGCTACGACTCCGGAATGAACGGCGCCTTCTACGAGCTGGATTCCGTCTCCGGCTCCTGGAACACCGGCAACGAGGTCAACGCCGACGGCAGCCCGAACCTCGGCTACAAGGTCCGCCCCAAGGGTGGCTACTTCCCCGTCGCGCCGTACGACCACTACGTCGACCTGCGCGACGAGATCTCCACCAACCTGCAGAACGCGGGCTTCGAGCTCGAGCGCGGCCACCACGAGGTGGGCACCGGCGGCCAGCAGGAGATCAACTACAAGTTCAACACGCTGCTCGCGGCCGCGGATGACCTGCAGCTGTTCAAGTACATCGTGAAGAACACCGCCTGGCAGCACGGCAAGTCGGCCACCTTCATGCCGAAGCCGCTGTTCGGCGACAACGGCTCGGGCATGCACGTGCACCAGTCGCTGTGGAAGGACGGCAAGCCGCTGTTCCACGACGAGTCCGGCTACGCCGGCCTGTCCGACATGGCGCGCCACTACATCGGCGGCATCCTGCACCACGCCCCGTCGCTGCTGGCCTTCACCAACCCGACGATCAACTCGTACCACCGCCTGGTGCCGGGCTACGAAGCCCCCATCAACCTGGTGTACAGCCAGCGCAACCGCTCCGCGGCCGTGCGCATCCCGATCACCGGCAACAACCCGAAGGCCAAGCGCCTCGAGTTCCGCGCGCCGGACTCCTCGGGCAACCCGTACCTGAACTTCGCCGCGCAGATGATGGCCGGCCTGGACGGCATCAAGAACAAGATCGAGCCGCAGGCGCCCGTCGACAAGGACCTCTACGAGCTCCCGCCGGAGGAGGCCCGCAACATCCCGCAGGCCCCCACCAGCCTGGCGACGGTCATCGACCGCCTCGAGGCGGACCACGAGTACCTCACCGAGGGTGGCGTGTTCACCACCGACCTGATCGAGACCTGGATCTCGATCAAGCGCGAGCAGGAGATCGCCCCGGTCAACCTGCGGCCGCACCCGTACGAGTTCCAGCTGTACTACGACGTCTAAATCGACGTCTGAGTCGTCACCGCTGAACGGCTGAACACACAACGGCGCCCCGACCATTGCTGGTCGGGGCGCCGTTGTGCTGAGGGGGTCAGTACCGCCGGGCCGCGGTGAAGGGCATCGAGTCGAGCGGCGCTCGCTTGACCGACTGGCCGGTCGTCGGCGCGTGCACGACCATGCCGCCGCCGGCGTACAGGCCGACGTGCTCGGTGCCGTAGAACAGCACCACGTCGCCCGGCTGCAGATCGCCCTTGCCGACCGGCGATCCGCCGTTGATCTGGTCATATGTCGTCCGCGGCACGGAGACGCCCGCCTGTCGGAACGCCCACTGGACCAGACCCGAGCAGTCGAAGCTGTCCGGTCCGGTCGCACCCCAGACGTAGGGGGCGCCGATCTTGGTCTGCGCCGCGTCGACGGCGCGCTGTCCGTGCGAGACCACGGCCGGCGGAGCGACCGAACCCACGGGCGGCGCACCGGGGATCTCGATGTTCCCCACCCCCGGGATGTTGAGCGGCTGTGCCATCGCGGGGGCGACGGGGAGCATCACCGTTCCCACGGTGATCGCCCCCAGCAGCAGGCCACGGGCGATTCGGTTGTTCTTCTGCAGGCGGGTCGTGCTCATGCGAGGGGTCCTCCGGATGTTCCGATGACCGAAACCTCGTGTGGCCCGGTCGGCTGTCGAAACCCAGAGTTCCTTCGTTGCCTATTCGAAACATCGGGAGAACTACCCGAACAGGTACCCGGTTCGTGATAATCGGGTACCTGTTCGTGATGGTTTGTTTACCTGGCCCGATACCGTACCGGCCGCCCGGTCGACACCGCGCTCCCTCGCCCGCCACGGTTCCCGCGCGAGCCCGACACCCGCGCTATGGGGTGTTGATGTAGTCCTCGATCGCCTTCTGCGCCTTGGGATTCCCGTTGCCGATGCCGATGAGTGCACCGGTGACGGCACCGGTCGGCAGACCGATCATGCAGCCGGCGAGACTCCCGGGGAACATCGAGAGGCATCCCACGCCCAGCCCGATTGCCGCACCGATCGCCGTTCCCGCCGCGCCGCCGTTGGCCCAACCGAGATTCAGCTCGTTGAGCATGTTCTCCAGCGCCGCCTGCTTCTGGTCGACCAGGTGCACTCCCGGGACCACCGGTCGCGGAGGGCTGTCGTTCGGGGCGGTCGGGGCGGCCTGCGCTGTCCCCGCTCCGGCGATCACCGCCGCGGCGAACAGGGCCGATACTGACGTTCGGGTCATCAGTTTCATGTCGATCCTCACCTTGCCGACGAAGGACGAATCCGGACCCGACTGTAACGTCCGCTCGCGGCACCGGGTGGGCGAAACGCCGCAATTTCCCCACCCCTCCCGGCGCTCGATTCGATGGACGGTCGTCCGAGTTCCGCTGGCCGCGTGCGCACCTACCGGGGCGTCGGCCGTGAACGAGCGACGGCGGGTGCACACTCGGCGGCGGGCCGACACGCCCTATGTCCCTGACGACCCGCCACGGTCAGGCGCCGAAGGTGTGCTCCACCACGGCCTTCGCCCGGCGCGTGACGCGCAGGTAGTTGTCCAGGAACTCCCCCGCGTCGCCGCTGTCCCAGCCGGCGACCTGCGCGACCGCGGCCAGCACCCGGCCCGGTCCCGGCAGCTGGTCGGTGGGCTTGCCGCGCACCAGGACCAGGGCGTTGCGCGCCTTGGTCGCCGTGAGCCAGGCCTCGCGGAGCAACTCGATGTCGGTCTCGCTCATCAGTTCCGCCGCGCCGATCGCGTCCAGCGTCTGCAGGGTCGAGGTGTTGTGCAGGGCAGGCACATCGTGGGCGTGCCGGAGCTGGATCAGCTGCACCGTCCACTCCACGTCGGCGAGGCCGCCGCGTCCGAGTTTGGTGTGGGTGGCCGGGTCGGCGCCGCGCGGCAACCGCTCGGAGTCGACCCTGGCCTTGATCCGCCGGATCTCGCGGACCGCCTGTTCGGAGACCCCGCCCTCCGGGTACCGGGTCTGGTCGATCATGTGCAGGAACCGCAGGGCGAGGTCCGGGTCCCCCGCGGCGGTGTGCGCACGCAGGAGCGCCTGGATCTCCCAGGCCTGCGCCCACTGCCGGTAGTACGCCTCATACGACGCCAACGTCCGCACCAAGGGACCGTTGCGCCCCTCGGGGCGCAGGCCGGTGTCCACCTCGAGCGGCGGATCCGTGC
Organism: Rhodococcus daqingensis; assembly: GCF_042665615.1. NCBI lineage: Bacteria > Bacillati > Actinomycetota > Actinomycetes > Mycobacteriales > Nocardiaceae > Rhodococcus > Rhodococcus daqingensis. The sequence continues at coordinate 9,038 of NZ_JBHTCS010000028.1, forward strand.
TCGGCGCGCCGAGCAGCTTCTGAACGCGATCAGCAATGCTGTTGGCCCACTTGACCGCCCGGACCTCGTCCTCACCGGGCCGGGGCTCGCACACGAACAACACGTCCGCGTCCGAGCCGTAGCCGAGCTCCCCGCCGCCGAGCCTGCCCATCCCGATCACCGCGAACGATGCGGGCGCCGGCCCGCCCAGTTCGGCCTCGCTGGCCCGGATCACGGCGTCCAGCGCGGCCCCGAGCACCGCCGCCCACACCGAGGACAGCGCGCGGCACACCTGCGGCACGTCGAGCAGGCCCAGCACGTCGGCCGACGCCACCCGCGCGAGCTCGTGCCTGCGCAACGAGCGAGCGGCACCGACCGCGCGGACCGGATCGTCGTAACGCGCGGAGGAGGACAGGATCCCGCGCGCGACCTCGTCCGGGTCGACATCGAGCAGCCGTGGTCCGTTCGGCCCGTCGGCGAACATCCGCAGCACGTCGGGCGCCTTGATCAGCAGGTCCGGGATGTAGGCGCTCGACCCGAGCACGATCATCAGGCGCTGGGCCACCGCGCCCTCGTCACGGAGAACCCGCAGGAACCAGTCCTGCTCGAGCATGGCCTCGGACAGCCTGCGATAGGCGAGGAGACCGGCGTCGGGATCCGGTGTGTCACCGAGCCATTCGAGCAACGTCGGCAGCAGCAGCGCCTGGATGCGGCCCTTGCGTGAGGCGCCGCCGGTCAGCGCCTTCAGGTGTCCGAGGGCGTTCTCGGGCGCGCTGTAGCCGAGCGCGGCGAGCTGGCGGGTCGCCGCGTCCGGACTCAACCGGATCGCGTCCTTGTCCAGCCGGGCAACCGATTCCAGCAGCGGACGGTAGAAGAGCTTGGCATGCAGGCGACGGATCCGGTGCGCGTTGCGCTTGACCTCGGCGTTGAGGACACCGAGCGCGTCCTTCTGGCCGTCCGGCCGCATGTGCGCGGCCCGCGCCAGCCAGCGCAGCGCCTCCTCGTCGTCCGCGGGCGGCAGCGTGTGCGTGCGCTTGAGTTTCTGGAGCTGCAGTCGGTGCTCGATCAACCGCAGGAACTCGTACGAGGCAGCGAGATTGGCGGCGTCGTCGCGCCCCACGTAGCCTCCGGCCGCGAGCGCGGTCAGCGCATCCACGGTGCTCTTCACGTGCAGCGATTCGTCGGCACGACCGTGCACCAACTGCAGCAACTGCACGGCGAACTCGACGTCGCGCAGGCTGCCGCGGCCGAGCTTGATCTCCCGTTCGCGCAACTCCGGCGGCACCATCTCCTCGACCCGGCGGCGCATGGCCTGCAGGTCCACGACGAAGTCCTCGCGCTCGGAGGCCGTCCACACCATCGGGCTCAGCGCGTCGACATAGCGGTCGCCGAGTTCGAGGTCGCCCGTCGACGGCCGCGCCTTGAGCAGCGCCTGGAACTCCCAGGTCTTGGCCCAGCGCTTGTAATACGCGATGTGCGAGTCGAGGGTGCGGACCAGTTCGCCGCGCTTGCCCTCGGGCCGCAGCGCCGCGTCCACCTCGAAGAAGGCGGCCGAACCCACCCGCATCAGTTCGCCCGCGAGCCGACTGGTGGACGCGTCCGATGGTTCCGCGACGAACACCACGTCGACGTCGCTGACGTAGTTCAGTTCGCGCGCACCGCATTTCCCCATCGCGATCACGGCGAGCCGCGCCGGACACGGGTGATCGGGGTAGATCTCCGCGACCGCGACGGCGAGCGCCCCGGTCAGCGCGGCGTCGGCCATGTCGGAGAGCTGACGGCCGACCGTCTGGTACGGCAGGACGGGCTCGTTCTCCACGGTGGCGGCCAGGTCGGAGGCCGCCAACACCATCAGCTGGTCGCGGTACGTCTTGCGCAGCGCGGCGATCGCGGCCGGCCCGGTGATACCCGCCCGGTACACCAGGTTGGTCTCGGACGCGCTGCCGTCGGGGGTGGCCTTCACGCTCGCCAGCAACTCGTCGGTGAGCTCGTCCCGGCTCGGCAGCGGGAGCTCCCCCGCCAGCAACCGCCAGCCGGCCGGGTCGGCGACGAGGTGGTCGCCGAACGCGCTGGAGGCTCCGATCAGTCCGAACAGCCTGCCCCGCAAGGCCGTATCGGAGCGGAGCTCGGCGTCGAGTTCGGCCCAGGCGTCACCGAGACGGTCCTTGACGCGAACCAGTGTGCGCAGTGCCAGGTCGGCGTTCGCGGCCCGGGAGAGGGCCCAGAGCAGTTCCAGACTCTCCGGGTTCGCCCAGTCGAGGTCGGCGAGCTCGTCCGCTGCGGTCGGCTCGACGAGGCCGAGGCGGCCGACGCTGGGGATGGTGGAACGGGCAGTAGGCGGCTTGACCATCGGCGCTTACAGACCCAGGTAGGTCTTGAGCTCGAACGGGGTCACCTGGCTGCGATACTCCTCCCACTCACGCCGCTTGTTGCGCAGGAAGAAGTCGAACACGTGCTCCCCCAGCGCCTCCGCGACGAGTTCGGACTTCTCCATCTCGCGCAGCGCCTCGTCGAGGCTGCCCGGCAGCTCCCGATACCCCATGGCGCGGCGTTCGGCGGACGTCAGGGCCCACACGTCGTCCTCGGCCTCGGGCGGCAGCTCGTATCCCTTCTCGATGCCGCGCAGTCCGGCGGCCAACAGCACCGCAAAGGTGAGGTACGGGTTGCAGGCCGAGTCTGGGCTGCGGATCTCGACGCGACGCGAGGACGCCTTGTTCGGTGTGTACATCGGCACCCGGATCAGGGCGGAGCGGTTCGACGGGCCCCAGGACGCGGCGGTCGGCGCCTCGCCGCCGTGGATCAGCCGCTTGTAGGAGTTCACCCACTGGTTGGTGACCGCACTGATCTCGTTGGCGTGTTCGAGGATGCCCGCGATGAACGCCTTGCCGGTGTCCGAGAGCTGCATCGGGTCGTCCGGGTTGTGGAAGGCGTTGTTCTCGCCCTCGAACAGGCTCATGTGGGTGTGCATGGCCGAGCCGGCCTGATCGCTGAACGGTTTTGGCATGAACGTCGCCCGCACCCCCTCGGCGATCGCGACCTCCTTGACCACGTAGCGGAAGGTCATCACGTTGTCGGCCATCGAGAGCGCATCGGCGTAGCGCAGGTCGATCTCCTGCTGCCCGGGCGCGGCCTCGTGGTGGCTGAACTCGACGGAGATGCCCATCGACTCGAGCGCGTCGATGGCGTGCCTGCGGAAGTTCGGCGCGGAGTCGTGCACGGCCTGGTCGAAGTACCCGCCGCTGTCCGCGGGCACCGGCGGGGAGCCGTCGGCCGGACCGTTCTCGAGCAGGAAGAACTCGATCTCGGGGTGCACGTAGCAGCTGAACCCCAGGTCGCTGGCCTTGCTCAGCTGCCGACGCAGCACGTGTCGCGGGTCGGCCCACGACGGCGTCCCGTCGGGCATCGCGATATCGCAGAACATGCGCGCGGAGTGCTGCGCGCCGTCCTTGTGCGCCCAGGGCAGGATCTGGAACGTCGACGGGTCCGGCTTGGCGACGGTGTCCGCCTCGGAGACCCGCGAGAAGCCCTCGATCGCCGAACCGTCGAACCCGATGCCCTCACTGAAGGCGCCTTCGAGCTCGGCCGGGGCGATCGCCACCGACTTCAGGTAGCCGAGCACATCGGTGAACCACAGTCGGACAAAACGGATGTCGCGCTCTTCGAGGGTGCGGAGCACGAATTCCTTTTGGCGATCCATGTCCGCGAGAGTAGGCACAGTCCGTTAAATCTGTGTTACATCGTGAAATCGGTTACTAACACGTGAGGTCGGCCTGCGGTTCGGTCAGCTCGGTGAGGTACTCGACCACGGGGTCGTCGACACATGAGACCCCGTTCATCGCGACGGTGTGCTGGGTCCCCCGATAGGTGATCAGGGCCGCCCCGAGCTGCTTGGCGAGCTCCACCCCCGCCTGATAGGGGGTGGCGGGATCCTCGGTCGTCGAGATCACCACGACCTGCGGCAGCCCGGCCGCGTCGATCGTGTGCGGGCTCCCGGAACTGGGCACCGGCCAGAACGCGCACGTGTCCAGCGGGGCGTTGCCCGTGCCTCGGCCGTCGTCGAGGAACGGCGCAGCCCGCCGGAACTCGACGTCCGCCGCGCCCGCCTCCGCCCGGTCGGTGACCGGCGGATCGTCGACGCAGCGAACCGCGTTGAACGCGTCGTCGATGTTGCTGTAGCTGCCGTCCGCCTGGCGACCCTCGTACGTGTCGGCCAGCTGCAGGAGGGTGTCGCCGTGCCCATCGGCGAGCGAGGTCAGCCCGCCCCGGAGCATCCCCCACAGGCTCTGCGAGTACAGCGCCTGCTGGACCCCGGTGATCGCATCCTGGTAGCCCAGGCCCCTCGGATCGGTGGTGTCGGCCGGCTTGTCCACCAGCGGACCGACCAGCTCCTGGAACCTCGCCGTGAACCTGGCCGGGTCGGTGCCGAGTGGGCAGTCGCCGGACGTCGCGCAGTCCGCGGCGAACGCGTCGAACGCCCGCTGGAAGCCGGCCGCCTGCAGCACCACCTCGGCGACCGGGTCCTGATTCGGATCCAGTGCTCCGTCGAGCACCATCGCCCGCACGTTCGCGGGGAACGTCTCGGCGTAGCTGGAACCGAGACGGGTGCCGTAGGAGTACCCGAGGTAGCTCAGCTTCTCGTCGCCGAGCACCGACCGGATCACGTCCATGTCCCGGACCACCTCGCGGGTGCCGACGTGCTCGAGGAACTTCGCCCCGGTCCGCTCGGCGCACTTGCGTGCGTAGTCGGCGTTCCTCGCCTCGATCCCGGCGATCCCGGCCGGACTCATGTCCACGGCGGGGTCCGCGCGCTTCTCGTCGACCTCCGTGGGCGTCAGGCAGCGCACCTGCGGGGTCGACGCCCCGATGCCGCGTGGGTCGAAACCGATGACGTCGAACCGCTCGTCCATCGCGGTGCCCGCGCCGTCGATCGCCATGGCCAATCCCGATGCACCGGGCCCGCCGGGGTTGACCAGGAGGGAACCGATCTTGTCTCCGGTGGCCCGGTTCCGGGAAATCGCCACCTGCGCGGTGTCCCCGGACGGGTCCGCGTAGTCCACCGGCACCGTGATCCTGGCGCACTCGAGCCGGCTCGCCAGTGGCTGCCCATCCGTGCTGTAGCCCTCGCAGGACCCCCACTCCGGGGTCTGCGTGTAGAACGCCTCCAGGCCGGCGGGCACCGCGCCCGCGCCCGGCCGGAAATCGCCCGACGACAGCTCGGCCGACTCCCCCTGCGCGGAACCGTCGACCACGCCCCCGCATCCGGCGACCATGGCCGCGGAGAGCGCCCCCACGGCCAGTGCGACAGGGACTCGACGAGACATGAGCATGCCCTCGATGGTGCCACGGGCCTCGAACCGGGCCGGTCCGCGCACTTTCGGCAGGGTTGTGCCCGCTGTGCGGGCGAATCCTTGCCGAATCCGACCTTCGAGAGGAACCGATCGGCTCGTCCTGCGTCGAACAGTGCATGAAGGCGACCCAGCTGCACGCGATCACGGCCCGCCAGGACGGCGTCATCACGCTCGGCCAGGCCCGCGCGACCGGGATGAGTGAGTCGGCGGTGAGCCGTCGCGTGACGACAGGTCAATGGCGTCGGCTCCGCCGAGGCGTGTTCCTCCGCGCGGATCACCCGCTGACCCATGCAGCTGCACTGCGCGCGGCCGTGTACGGGTCGGGACCGGACGCCGTCGCATACGGTCCGAGCGCCGCGTGGTGGCACGGTCTCACCGAAGCCCCACCGACCAGGCATTGGGTGACGGTCCCACGTGGGCGCCCCGCGTCACCCGACCCGTCCATCCGGATGCGGCGACGCGACCTGAGCTGGGAGGACATCGGGACTTTTCGGGGTCTCGGCGCAACCGAACTGCCATTGACGGCCTTGGAGGCGGCGGTCGAACTCCGGGACGGCTCGACCCTGCTCGATCGTGTCCTGCAGCGACACACCGCCCTGCCGATCCTGATCGCCGTACACGAGCGAAACCGCGGACGGGCCGGCACCGCGGCGGCGGACAGGTTGCTCCGATCGGCCGGCGAGGGTGGCCATTCCGAGGCCGAGCGGATCTTGCACCGCCTGCTCCGTTCCGCCGGGCTCACCGGATGGTCCGCGCACGTGTGGGACCGCGGTTTCGAGATCGACGTGGCGTTCGCCGCGCAGCGCCTCGCGATCGAGGTGGACGGGTGGGCCTGGCACCGCGATCCCGCGCGGTTCAATCGAGATGCCGAGCGCCAGAACATCCTGGTCAATGCCGGCTGGCACGTGCTGCGGTTCACCTGGCACCGGCTCACCCTCGACCCGGAGGGAGTGCTCGCCGAGATCCGAACCGCCCTCGCTCGGCGCTGACTTGATCCGGCTGAGTCCCGCCCGCAATCCGGGTGAATCCCTGCCGGATCCGGTGTGACCAATTGCACGTCACCGGCTGTTCTCGGGTCGGTCGACCGGTGGCAGACTGGGCTGCGTCATCACCCACAACCCGGGGACCCGCACTGGGCCTCGAGGCACGAAAGGGACACTGATGTCCGAGAACACCGCACCCTACGGTTCCGCGCCCGCTCAGCCGGCCGCCAAGCGAACCAAGATCCGCACCCACCACCTGCAGGCCATGAAGGCCGAGGGCGAGCGCTGGGCGATGCTCACCGCGTACGACTACTCGACCGCTCGGATCTTCGACGAGGCAGGCATCCCGGTACTCCTGGTCGGCGACTCCGCCGCGAACGTCGTATACGGCTACGACACGACGGTGCCGATCACCATCGACGAACTGATTCCCCTGGTCCGCGGCGTGGTCCGCGGCGCCCCGCACGCCCTCGTCGTCGCCGACCTGCCGTTCGGCAGCTACGAGTCCTCCCCCGAGCAGGCGCTGGCCACCGCCACGCGCTTCATGAAGGAGGGCCAGGCCCACGCGGTCAAGCTCGAGGGCGGCGAGCGGGTCACCGCGCAGATCGCCGCGATCACCGCCGCGGGCATCCCGGTGATGGCGCACGTCGGCTTCACCCCCCAGTCGGTGAACAGCCTCGGCGGTTTCCGCGTGCAGGGTCGCGGCGACGGCGCCGAGCAGCTCGTCGCGGACGCGATCGCCGTGCAGGAGGCGGGTGCGTTCTCCGTGGTCATGGAGATGGTGCCCGCCGAGATCGCCGGGCAGGTCACCCGGAAACTGACCATCCCGACCGTCGGCATCGGCGCGGGCGCCGAATGCGATGCGCAGGTACTGGTCTGGCAGGACATGGCCGGCTACACCAGCGGCAAGACCGCGAAATTCGTCAAGAAGTTCGCCGCCGTCGGCGACGAACTGCGCGGCGCGGCGGCCGCCTACGCCGCCGAGGTCCGGTCCGGCACCTTCCCCGCCGAGGAACACAGCTTCTGACGCGGCCCCGTGCGGCGCGACCCGCCCTCTCACGAGGGCGGGTTGTCGCCGCGCGATGGCACACTCGATGACAACGGCGCGCGCGGGTAACCCGCTGCCCGCCACACACTTCACCGAAAGACAGGGTGCCTACATGTTCCATCGTCGTTTCGCGGCTGCCGTCGCAGGAGCCGCCGCGGTCGTCGCGCTCGCGAGCGGATGCGCCACCGACACCGCCCCGAACCCGGCCCCCGCGCCGAGCGGCGGCACCGGCTCCCTGCCCGCCACCTCGGTCGCGCCGGCACCCGACGCCGCGGCCACGGGCGGCGTCACCGAGATGCAGGCCGCCAAGCTGTGCGCGGACATGCAGGCGCAGCTGCAGAGCTGGCGCACCTACACCCCGACCATCGGCAAGGGCGGACTGAACACCGTCGTCGCCACCTGGGCCGCCCAGAACGGCATCAACGTCATCGAGCTGATGGGCAACAAGGCCCGGATCGACGCGATCACCCAGGCGCAGTGCGCGGATGTGCGCGCCGAGGCCATCGAATCGCTGCGGATCCCGGACCTCGCGTCGGGCCTGATCGGGTTCTGACACCGATGCGGGCCCCGTACCCCGAGATCGAGCCGCACCGCGCCGGGCACCTCGACGTCGGCGACGGGCAGCGCATCTACTGGGAGGTCAGCGGCAACCCCGACGGCAAGCCGGTGGTGTTCCTGCACGGCGGGCCCGGCGGCGGTACCAACCCCGACCACCGCCGGTTCTTCGACCCCGACGCCTACCGGATCGTGCTGTTCGACCAGCGCGGATGCGGGCGGTCGACACCGCACGTCGCCGACGGCGCCGACCTCTCGGTGAACACCACCGCGCACCTCATCGCCGACATCGAGGCGCTGCGCACCCATCTCGGGGTGCGGAGCTGGCAGGTGTCCGGCGGTTCCTGGGGTTCGACGCTGGCGTTGGCGTACGCGCAGGCGCACCCGGACCGCGTCACCGAGCTGGTGCTGCGCGGGGTGTTCCTGCTGCGCCGCAGCGAGATCGACTGGTACTACAACGGCGGTGCGAGCGCGATCTACCCCGACCTGTGGGAGGGCTTCCTCGCCCCGGTGCCCGAGGCGGAGCGCGACGGCGACCTCGTCGAGGCCTACCATCGCCTGCTGCACTCCCCCGATGCCGACGTCGCGCTGGCGGCCGCGGTCGCCTGGTCCACCTGGGAGGGCGCCACCAGTTCGCTGCTGCCCCGGCCCACCCATGTCGAGGAGACCGCCGAGCCCCGCTTCGCGCTGGCGTTCGCGCGAATCGAGAACCACTACTTCCGCAACCACGGCTTCCTCGCGGAGGGCCAGCTGCTCCGGGACATCGCCGCGATCGAGTCCGTGCCCGCGGTGATCGTCCAGGGTCGATACGACGTGGTGTGCCCGGCCACCAGCGCCTGGGCGCTGCACAGGGCCTGGCCGTCCGCTCGCCTGGTGATCGTCGACGACGCGGGGCACGCCGCCAACGAACCGGGGATCACCCATCACCTGGTCGAGGCGACAGACGCCTTTCGTAACTGACGCCCCCGTTCCTCGACGGCAACGGGTCCGGGCGGGTAGACCTGACTCATGGGCACGGGGCGCACACGGGACGGGGCCGAGATCGTGCTGGCCGCGCTGCGCGGCTATGCCGACGAGCTGGATGCCCACGCGGACGAGGTCCGCCGCGACGAGTTCGACTCCGTGCATCAGATGCGGGTGTCGACGCGCCGCCTGCGCAGCGTCCTCGGCAGCTTCCGGTCGTTGTTCCCGGATGGCGCCACCGACGGCGTTCGAGCCGAACTCCGATGGCTGGGTACGGTTCTCGGCAACGCCCGTGACGCGGAGGTGCTGGCCGAGCGATTCCGCGGGATGCTCGATGCGCAGCCACCCGACCTGGTGCGCGGCCCCGTTCGCCATCGACTGGTCCAGGCCAACGAGCTCGCCTACCGCGCTGCGCACACCGCTGCCGTCGCCGCGCTCGACGGACCTCGCTACGAAGCGTTGCTGGCCTCGCTGGGCGCGTTGCTGGCGGCGCCCCCGGCGGACGGCACCGGCCTCGTCGCGGCCGGGATCGAGAAGGCGTACCGCCGGACGCGCAGAGCGGGCACACAGGCCGGGCTCGTCAAGCGGGACAAGGGCGAGACCACGCCCGAGCGATTGCACACGGTGCGCAAGCGCGCGAAGGCGTTGCGATACGCCGCGGAGGCGGCCGACGCGACCCACCCGTCGCCACGAAAGGTCGGCAAGGCCGCCAAACGACTGCAGACGGTGCTCGGGGAACACCAGGACTCCGTCGTCGCCCAAGAACGCCTGATGGCCGCCGCGGATGTGGCGCGCGCCGCGGGCGAGGACACCTTCACCTATGGCGTGCTGTCCGCCGTCGAGCGGAGCGCGGCCGGCGACCATGCGTCCCGGGCGCGAACCCTGTTGCGCACGATCAGGTCTGCGGGCCGGAAGCTGTAGCCGGGTAGCCGAACTTCACCGCCCGCGCTGCGACGTCGGCCTGAACTAGACGCACCGACACCGCCTTGCCCTCCGGCGGATCACCGAGACACTTACCGATCACCGTCGCCTGCGGCGCGAAGACCTCGGCCTCGCGCTTGCCGTTCACCCCACGCAGCACCACCGCGTCGAACACCTCGCCCTCGCGACCCGCGAGCAGCGTCGCCTCGGTGAGGTCCACGCAGGCCCGATCGACCTTGCTGGCGAGCGTGTCCGAGCCCTTCATCAGTTCGGCAAGCGAGGGCAGCGCGTCGCGAACCCATTGCGGCACCGGCGTTCCGGCACAGATCGCCAGGCACACCTCGGTGCTGAAACGATCCGAGAGGCGACGCAGCGGCGCCGTGACGTGGGCGTACGGCGCACCGATCCCGGAGTGCGCGACCAGCTCCGGGACCTCGCCGTCGAATGCGGCATACCCGGCTCCGCGCAGCAGAGCGGTCGCCTCGGTCATCATCACCAGCGTGTCGGGCGTGTTCGGCTCCAGCCCGGCGAGAAACTCCCCCACCGGGACCTGGGCCGGCCAGTTCATGCCGAGTGCCCCCGCGGCCTTGCGCAGCGCGGCGATCGCACCGGGGGCGGGGGCAGGCAGCGTCCGCAGCAGTCCGATGCCCGCCTCGATCATCAGCTTCGCGGCGCACATCCCGGTGAGCAGCGACACCTCCGCGTTCCAGTCGTCCGCCTCGGTGCGCGGCTGCAGCTCGAGCCGCCAGCCGTCGCCGTCGCCGACCACTTCCTGCTCGGGCAGCTTGAGCTCGATCGCGCCGCGGTCGAGTGCCGATGCCAGCCGCAGCTTGCCGAACTCGGGCAGGGCCGCGATGGAGGGATGCAACGAGCCGGACTCCGAATCAGCCTGCACCCCCGCATAGTCGAACCGGGCGACGGAGCGGACCAACGCGCGGGTGACCTCGACGGAGACCGGCTCCGCCCGCTCGTCGAGCTCGATTCGCCACAGCGCGGCCGGACGCACCAGATCGGGCAGCAGGCTGGCCGTGCCCTCGGACATCACCCGCGGGTGCAACGGCAGCGATCCGTCCGGCAGGTAGAAGGTCTGCCCACGCCGCCGGACCTCGACGTCGAGGTGGCCGCCGGGGACCAGGACCGCCGCGACGTCGGCGATCGCGTAGTGCAGCACGAACCCGGTGGGCGTGCGCTCGATGTGCAGTGCCTGGTCGAGGTCCATCGACGTCGGTGGATCGATGGTGACGAGCGCCAGGTCGGTTCGATCGGCGCGCTCGGCCGCGAAGCGATCGACCGCGGATTCCGCCTCCTCGAGGGCACTCTGGGGGAAGTCGGCGGTCAGCGAGAAGTCGGTCCTGATGGCCCCGAAGTCGATCCCGCGGGCGGAGATGCGCGTCATCACAATCACCGAGCCTAGTGCCTCGGTGGTTGTGGCCGACCGTCAGTTGTTCCAGTCGGCGTCGGCCTCGTCCGCGGCCTTGTTGCGCTCCGCGGCGATCTGCAACGCCCGCTCGGCCGTCGCGCGATCTGGATAGGGACCCATCCGGTCGAGCCCGCGGGCATCCTTGCCCTGCCGCACCGAGCCGTCCGACACGCAGTAGTACCAGAGGTGCTCTTCGTCCTCGCTCATCTCCTCAGTGTGCCCGCTTCCCTGGGACCTCACCATCCGAACCGCCGACCCGAAATGTTTTCGGCCCGTTCGCTTGAGGACTGCAGGCAAGCATGAGACTCTTACGCGCGGCGAGGTACGGCGCGCCACACCCACCGCACCCGTACCGAAGGATTCGCGAGGATCCGTGCTGCACCGCCTCAACCCGTATGAATGGAGAAATACCCGCATGGCCCCCATGTCTTACCTGCTCTACGATGCCCTCCTCCCGCATCTCGGAGCCGACGCCGCCACTCACTGGGCGACCACGCTGGTCGTCAACCCGATCTGAGTTCGGACGTCAACAGCGATGCCCCCGCCGATTCGGCGGGGGCATTCTTGTGCGCGCTTCCCGCCGTGCCCTGCTCCGCCAACCTCCGGTTGAGGTCGGCGATCTCCGCGGTGAGCCGGTGGATCTCGTCGGCCGCGTGCTTGGACCCGTCCTCCTGTGCAGCGGCGACCCGCTCGACAAACCAGGAGGCCAGCGACGCGGTGACCACGCCGAGCAACGCGACACCGCCGAGCATCAGCCCGAAGGCGATCAGGCGACCCTCCGAGGTGGTCGGGTACCGGTCCCCGTAGCCGACGGTGGTCACCGTCGTCATCCCCCACCAGAGCGCGTCCCCGAACCCCCTGATGTTCGCCTCCGGATTGGCCCGTTCCGCGTCGAGCACGGCCAGGGCGGCGCAGAACACCAACAGCCCGGTGCCCCCCACCACGTACGCGCCGACCCTGCCCCGGAAGGAGCCCGCCATGCTGCGGCTGAGCGCGGCCAGCACCACCACCAGGCGCAACGGGCGCAGCAGCGGGAGCACGAGCGCCACGAGTTCGAAGAGGTTGGCGCGGACGAAGTCCCACTTCCCTCGCGCGCGCACCAGCCGGTCTCCGTAGTCCAGCACGAAGGCCACCCAGGTGACGATCATCGTGACGTCACAGAGGAACCGCAGTCCCGGCGGCAGGTCGACCACCAGGATCGGGACTGCATAGGCAGCCAGGAAGACCAGCGATGCGACCGTGAGGACGGCGTCCCTCGACGACCTGAGCAGAGTCATCGGCAGAGAATATCGGCAGCCGACCGGAACACAGCCGGAAGTGGGCGGACGAGTTGGTCTGTAAGCCGGATCCTGTCCCCGGCGCCGAGGCGCCGGGTGGCGACCATCCATCTGGGCACACCGTTGCCGGGTACCTCGAGCGGTCCACCCGCAGGCTCGGGCGAGCAGCCCTCGAACACCTGCGCAGCCGCACCTTCGAGAAGGTGCGGCCTTCGACCTTGCTCCGGGCGGGGTTTACCTAGCCACCCCAGTCACCTGGGGTGCTGGTGCGCTCTTACCGCACCGTTTCACCCTCACCGACGCTCGCGCGCCGGCGGTCTGTTTTCTGTGGCACTGTCCCGCGGGTCACCCCGGGTTGCCGTTAGCAACCGCCCTGCTCTGTGGAGTCCGGACTTTCCTCGGCCCTGGGCCTGCGCGCGCGAGCGCACGGTTCCCCGAGCCGCGGCCGCCCGACCAACTCGTCCGCCGCTACAGACTACTGCCTGCCGCGCACACCTCGGACACTCGAACGCTTGTTTGAGCGGCGTCGACTGTCTACGGTCTAGCCATGGCTCGATACATCGCGTTGCTGCGGGGCGTCAACGTCGGCGGCATCAACATCAAGATGGCGGACCTCAAGGCCGCGATCTCCGATCTCGGATTCGACAACGTCACGACCGTATTGGCCTCGGGGAACGTGCTTTTCGACTCCGACCGCACCGACCGTGCGGCGATCAAATCCGACATCGAGTCCTGCCTGCGCGAGAGGTTCGGCTACGACGCCTGGATCGTGCTGGTGGACCACCCGACGCTGGCCGCGATCGTCGAGGCCTTCCCGTTCGAGGCCGACCGGGAGGGGTGGCACCCGTACGTGCTGCTGTCCTCGGATCCCGCGTCCCTGGACGACATGTTCGACGCCGCACGGTCACTCGCGCTCGGCGACGAGACCGTCGCGCTCGGCGAGGGTGTCCTGTACTGGCATGTCGAACGCGGGCAGACGCTGCAGAGCCCGTTCGGAAAGCTCAGCGCCAAGGTGAAGTACAAGTCGACGACGACCAACCGGAACCTGCGCACACTGCGCAAGTTGTTGTAGCGCGTCCGGGATCAGCCGGCGAGAACGAGAAATGGAAAGGAGTTCCTACTCCTTTCCATTTCCAATTTATAGCGCACCCGGGGGCTTGCGGCAAGGCCCGGGTCGTGCCGCAGAATGGCCCGCCGAAGCCAGAACCTGCGGAAACGGAGTGAGATGCGCGTGCGCTGTGATGACGTGAACCCCTTGACCACCAGCTCGTTCGACCTTCCCGACCGACTCAGCCACAAGGCCGACCCGACGCTGATCGCGGACGACGAGCAGCATTTCGCGGCCATCGCGGAGAGTCTCGAGGAGTCCATCGCCGACCTGACCGACCGCATCGGTGCCGCTCGCAAGGCACCCGGCCGCCTGGGCCAGGAGGCGATGGAGCGGGACATGTTGGTCCACCGGCTGACCGCTGAGCTGCGCGCCCTGCGACGCTTCGGGTTGGACCTGTGCCTCGGACGCATGGTCGGCGCAGACAACGCCGAGCCGGTGTACGTCGGACGACTCGGACTCATGGACGGTGCGGGTCGTCAGCTGCTGGTCGACTGGCGCTCCCCCGCGGCCGAGCCGTTCTTCGGAGCGACCCACGCCAACCCGATGGGGCTGGCCAGCCGCCGCAGGTATCGCTGGACCCGCGGCCGCGTCGGCGACTACTGGGACGAGGTGTTCACCCCGGACCTGTTGGGCACAGACGGCGTGCAGTCCAGCGCCGCGCTCGACGACCAGTCCGCGTTCATCGCCAGCCTCGGCAGCAACCGCTCGGCCCGGATGCGTGACGTTCTGGGCACCATCGCGGCCGACCAGGACGCCGTCGTCCGCGCGGGATCCCGTGGCGCGCTGGTCGTCGACGGCGGCCCGGGCACGGGCAAGACCGTCGTCGCGCTGCACCGCGCCGCGTACCTGCTCTACTCCGACCCCCGGCTCCGTCACGGCGTGCTGTTCGTCGGGCCGCACGAGCCCTACCTGTCGTACGTCGCCGATGTCCTGCCCAGCCTCGGGGAGGAGAGCGTGCAACTGTGCACCCTGCGGGATCTCGTCACCGAGGGTGCCGCGGCCACGGTCGAGACCGACCCGGACGTGGCCCGCCTGAAGTCGTCCGCCGATCTGGTGAAGGCGATCGACGCCGCCGTCAGGTTCTACGAGGAGCCGCCCACCACGGGGATGACCGTCGCGACCGAGTGGTCCGACATCTGGCTGAGCCCCGACGACTGGGCCGAGGCGTTCGGAGCACCGGAACCCGGCACTCCGCACAACGAAGCGCGCGAACAGATCTGGGAGCTGCTGCTCACCATCCTGGTGGACAAGCACGACGACACGGCCGCCCGGCACGCCTCGCCCGGTGGCGACGATCCGGCCGCCCAGCTCCGGAAATCGTTGCGGCAGAACGACGAACTGCGCGCGACCCTCGACAACGCGTGGACGATGATCGAAGCCGCCGACCTCGTCGGTGACCTGTGGTCGGTACCCGCCTACCTGCGCAAGTGCGCACCCTGGCTCAGCCCCGATGAGGTTCGGAAGCTGCAACGCACGGACGCCCAGGCCTGGACGGAGTCCGACCTGCCGCTCCTGGACGCCGCACGGCAGCGGCTCGGCAACCCAGAGGCGTCGAGGCGCCGGCGTCGCCACGCCGCCGCCGTCGCAGCCGAACGCGAGCAGAGGTCCAAGGTCATCGACGATCTGATCGCGTCCGACGCCTACGACGACGGCGAGGGCGTGATGACGCAGCTGCGACAGCGGGACCTGCAGGAGATGCTGGTCGACGAAGCCGCGCTGCCCGGCACCGACCCGGCTGGCTTCGATCAAAAACTGCTCGCCGGTCCCTTCGCGCACATCGTCGTGGACGAGGCCCAGGAACTGACCGACGCGCAATGGCAGATGTTGCTGCTCCGCTGCCCGTCCCGCAGCTTCACCATCGTCGGCGACCGCGCCCAGGCCCGGCACGGGTTCACGGAGTCGTGGCGTGAGCGGCTCGAGCGGGTCGGCCTCGACCGGATCGCGATGGCCGCGCTGAGCGTCAACTACCGGACGCCGGAAGAGATCATGACGGAAGCCGCACCGGTCATCCGGGCCGCGCTCCCCGACGCCAACGTGCCGACGTCCATCCGCAGCAGCGGCCTCCCCGTCGTCCACGGGTCCACCGCGGATCTGGGCTCGATCCTCGACACCTGGCTCGCCGAGAACGCCGAGGGGATCGCCTGCGTCATCGGCGCCGGTGACCACGAACACGGGACGTTCCGGGCTACGTCCCGTGTCCGGTGGTTGACCCCGGAGCTGTCGAAGGGGCTCGAGTTCGACCTGGTCGTCCTCGTCGACCCCGATGCGTTCGGCAAGGGCGTCGAAGGAGCGGTCGACCGCTATGTCGCCATGACCCGGGCGACCCAGCGACTGGTCATCCTGACGAGCTAGACGGTCACGGACTCCTTGTCCGCGGACGATGGGAGCTCGGGGTCCTCGTCGGCGAACGGATCGCCATTGCGGGGCGCGTTGTAGAGCTCCTCGTCGAGGATCCCCTCCCGCTTCGCGACGATGGTCGGGACCAGCGCCTGCCCGGTGACGTTGAGCGCGGTCCGGCCCATGTCGACGATCGGTTCGACGGCCAGCAGCAGACCGACCCCCGCGAGCGGCAGGCCCAGGGTGGAGAGGGTCAGCGTGAGCATCACGGTGGCCCCGGTGGTGCCCGCGGTGGCGGCGGAACCGATCACCGACACCACGACGATCAGCAGGTAGTCCGTCAGGCTCAGGTCGATGCCGTAGAACTGGGCCACGAAGATCGCGGCGATCGCCGGGTAGATCGCGGCGCAGCCGTCCATCTTGGTGGTCGCGCCGAGCGGCACGGCGAACGATGCGTACTCGCGCGGCACGCCGAGGTTGCGCTCGGTGACCCGCTCGGTCAGTGGCAAGGTGCCGATGGAGGACCGGGACACGAAGCCGAGCTGGGTGGCGGGCCACACGCCGGAGAAGAACTGCTTGACCGAGAGCCCGTGCACGCGAACGAGAATCGGGTAGACCACGAAGAACACGATGGCCAGGCCGATGTAGACGGCCAGGGTGAAGACACCCAGCTGGCCGATCGCGTCCCACCCGTAGGTGGCCACCGCCTTCGCGATCAGCGCGGCGGTCCCGATCGGGGCGAGGCGGATGATCCACCAGAGCACCTTCTGCACGATCGCCAGCAGCGCGGCGTTGAAGTTCAGGAACGGCTCGGCCTTCTCCCCCACCTTGAGCGCGGCGATGCCGATCGCGATCGCGATGACCAGCAGCTGCAGGACGTTGAAGCTCAGCGACGTGGTCGCGGCGCCTGCGTCGGTGACCGTCGTCTTCGCACCGAGCGCGAGGAAGTTCTGCGGCACCAGGCCGGTGACGAATGCCCACCAGGAGCCGGAGCCCTTCGGGACCGCGGCGTCGGCGGGATCGACCGAGGTGTTCGCGCCGGGCTGGGTGATCAGTCCGACCGCGATGCCGATCAGCACCGCGATGAAGGCGGTGATCGCGAACCAGAGCAGCGTCTGGACGGCCAGGCGCGCGGCGTTGGCGACCTGGCGCAGATTGGCGATGGAGCTGACGATCGCGGTGAAGACCAGCGGGATCACCGCGACGGTCAGCAGCGCGACGTAGCTCGAGCCGATCGTCGTGACGGTGCCGGTCAGCCAGTTCGGGCTGCCGTCGTCCGCCTTGGGCATCGAGCGGGCCAGCAGCCCGATGAGGACGCCTGCGATGAGGCCGGCGACGATCTGCGGGCCGAAGGAGGTTGCCCAGCCGGGCAGGCGCCGGGTGCGGGCGAGGGTGGGGGCCGACATGTGACGGACCTTTCGTGATGGGTGCGCAGCAGCAGGCACGCTCGTTCGAGCGTGGGTGCGCGAGGAGTGCTGACGGACGCCAGGGCCCGGGACGGACGTCGACCGGGTGGCGGGAATGGATGGGTCAGCGCGTACAGACAGCGCTCGCCTGCAGACAGTTGTCGACATACCGTCGACTGGTCAGCAGCGAGTTCACCCGGAGCATGTTACTCCCGCTAAGAAACGCGCTGCGCGCCGGTGAGTGATTCGTGTCCCGACTGGGGTGCAGATCACTCACGGGCGGCGCAGCGGCCTCACAGGTGCGAGGTGTCGTTGACCAGGCGAACCGAGGCGCCGCCATCGGGGTAGAACTCGGCGATGGACAGCGAGGCCAGGTCCAGGTGCAGCCGGTAGAGCAGCGATGGCCCGACGTCGAGGGCCATCTGCAGCAGGGTCTTGATCGGCGTGACGTGCGAGACCAGCAGCAGGTTCGCGCCGGGGAACTCGGCCATGAGGTCGTCGCGTGCCCGCTCGATGCGCGCCCGCACCTCGTCGAAGCTCTCGCCGCCGGGCGGCCGGACGGAGGTGTCGGAGATCCACCGCCGGTGCAGCTCGGGGTCGCGGGCGGACGCCTCCCCGAAGGTCAAGCCCTCCCAGTCGCCGAAATCCGTCTCGATCAGGCCCTCGTGGACGCGGACCGGCAGCGACAGCTCGGCGGCCACCGCCTCGGCCGTCTGCCGCGCCCGCCCCAGCGGCGACGACAGGACCGCCGTGATGCCGCCGCGTTCGCCGATCCGCTTCGCGGCCGCGCGGGCCTGCGCCAGACCGAGGTCGGTCAGCTCCGGGTTGCCGCGGCCGGAGTACCGACGCTCGACCGACAGCGCGGTCTGCCCGTGCCGCAGCAGCAGCATCCTGGTCGGCTTCCCCAACGCGCCGGTCCATCCCGGTGATACCGGGGCGGGTGCCTGCTTCTCGGTGTGCGCCTCGACCACCGCCGGGGCGGGAGCCGTCAGGTTCGTCGACTGGCCGTCCATGGCCTCGTTCGCGAGCCGGTCGGCGTGCGAGTTCTCGGCCCGCGGGATCCACGTGTAGTCCACGCGGTCGAATCCGGCGGCCACCTCGCCCGCCTGCCGGGCGAGCGGCTTCATGTCCGGGTGCTTGACCTGCCAGCGCCCGGACATCTGCTCGACGACCAGCTTCGAGTCCATCCGCACCGACACCGATCGGGCGCCGAGCTCCGTGGCGGCGGTCAGCCCGGCGATCAGCCCGCGGTACTCGGCGACGTTGTTGGTCGCGATGCCGATGGATTCGCCGCGCTCGGCCAGCACCCGGTCGTGGTCGGAGTCGAAGACGACCGCGCCGTAGCCGGCCGGTCCCGGGTTTCCGCGCGAGCCCCCGTCGGCCTCGACGAAGACGTGGCCGGTGGAGCGGCCCTCAGTCACAGACCGGATTCCTTGGTACGCACCATGATCGCGTTGCACTCGGGGCAGCGGATCAGCGTCTCGGGGTCGGCCTTGGCGATGCGGGAGATCTCGCCGCGGTCGATCTCGATCCGGCACGCGCCGCACCGGCGGGCCTGCAGCAGCGCCGCGCCCGGGCCGCCGGCGGACCGCTGACGGTCGTAGATGGCCAGCAGGTCGGCCGGGAACTCCGACTCGAGCGCGGCCCGGTCGGCCACGCACCGCTGCTCGGCCGCGTCGAGATCGGCGGCGGCGTCGTCGCGGCGACGGTTGGCGTCGATGAGGGCGTCGTCGATCTGGCTCAGCTGCGCGCCCGCGTGCTCGTAGTCGGACTGCGAGGCCTCGCGGCGCTCCATCACCTCGAGCAGTTCGTCCTCCAGGATCGACTGCCTGCGCTCGAGGCTGCCGAGCTCGTGCTCCAGCTCGGTGAGCTGCTTGGCGCCGACGGTGCCGCTCTGGAGCAGCTTCCGGTCGCGGTCCTCGCGCTGGCGGACCGCGTCCACCTCTCCCTCGAGCTTCTTGATGTCCCGGTCCAGGTCGTCGAGGCCGATCTCCACCGCGACCGCGGCATCCTTGCGCGCCACCCGGTCGGACTCGAGGCGCTGCACCTCTTCCTGCTCGGGCAGCGTCCGGCGGCGGTGCGCGATCCTGGCCAGTTCGGTATCCACCGCGGCGAGGTCGAGCAGCTTGGCCTGAATCCGGGGTTCGACGTTCACGCGGGCGAGCTCCTGCTTGTGCTGTGGGGGACGTTGGCCCCGCTACCGTACCGCCCGGCGGGGTGCGACCAGTACCGCTGCGCCGGCGATCCGATCAGCAGCCGCCCAGCGGCGGGCCGCTAGCAAGAACCAGCGGCAGGCCGCTAGCAAGAACCCAGCGTCCACGGGTCCGTGCGGACCGCGGAGACGGCGCTCGCCCACCCGGGGGTCCCGGCGAACCGGGCGTCGAGCACTCCCCTCGCCTGCGCGCACCACGGGAACTCACTGGCCCAGTGGGCGACGTCGACCAGCGCCGGACCGCCCGCGCGCAGGTGCTCGTCCGCCGGGTGATGACGCAGGTCGGCCGTGACGTAGGCGTCCACCCCGCGGGCGGCGGCGACACCGAGCAGCGAGTCACCCGATCCGCCGCACACCGCCACCGTCCGCACCGACGCCTCCGGGTCACCCGCCGCGCGCACGCCCCAGCTGGTCTCCGGCAGGGCGGCCCGCACCCGAGCGGTGAACCGACGCAACGTCTCCGGCTCGGCGAGCTCCCCGATCCGGCCGATGCCCCGCGGCGACCCGGTGTCCGCCAGCTCGAAGACGTCGAACGCCGGCTCCTCGTAGGGGTGCGCGGAGCGCAACGCGCCGAGGACCCGGCGACGCACCGATCGCCTGGCGACCACCTCGACCCGGTCCTCGGTGACCCGCTCGAGTCGGCCGGGCGCGCCGAGCGCCGGGTTCGCGGCCGCGCCCGGCAGGAACTGTCCGGTGCCGGTGACCGTCCAGCTGCAGTCGCGGTAGTCCCCGACCTCGCCCGCGCCGGCGTCGAACAGCGCCCTGCGCACGGAATCGGTGCCCGCCGTCGGCACCATCACCACCCACTTGTCGAGCGGCTCGGACGGCGCCGGGTCCAGCGGGCCCGTCACCGTCAGGCCAAGGGCCAGCGCCAGCGCGTCGGACACCCCAGGATCCGCGGAGTCGGCGTTGGTGTGCGCGGTGTACAGGGCACAGCCGGACCTGATCAGCCGATGCACCAACGCACCCTTCGGGGTGTGCGCGCCGACGGTGTCCACCCCGCGCAGCAACAGCGGGTGGTGGACGAGCAGCAGCTGCGCACCCCACGCCAGCGCCTCCTCGACCACGGACTCGGTGGCGTCGACCGCGATCATCACCCGGCCCGCCTCGTCCGCCGGGTCGCCGCACACCAGGCCGACGGAATCCCAGCTCTCGGCGAGTGCGGGCGGATAGGCCTGCTCCAACGCCTCGATCACCTCGGCCAGCCGAACGGTCATCACAGCACCTCTCTCATCGCGTCGACCAGCACCCGCGCCTGCGCCGGTTCCCTGACCGCCACCCTCAGGTGGTCGG
The DNA here is from genome assembly GCF_042665615.1 of Rhodococcus daqingensis. Lineage (NCBI taxonomy): Bacteria > Bacillati > Actinomycetota > Actinomycetes > Mycobacteriales > Nocardiaceae > Rhodococcus > Rhodococcus daqingensis. The sequence continues at coordinate 29,891 of NZ_JBHTCS010000028.1, forward strand.
GCCCCAGGCCGGGGAAGGTGTCACACCTGCGCACCGCGATCCCCCTGTCCCGCAAGCGCGCTCGCATCGCCTCGCCGTCGGGGACCCGCAGCAGCAGGAACGGCCCCCGCGCCGGCCCGTGCACGGCGACGCCCGCCTCGGCCAGCATCGCCACCATCGCCACGCGCTCGGCCTCGATCAGGTCCGCCTCGCGCCGCGCCCACTCGACGGCCGCCGGCTCGGTGCACGCCCGGATCGCCTCGATCTGCAGGCTGCCCAGCGGCCAGTGCGCCCGGCCGACCTGCAGTCGCGCCAACAACTCCGGCGGGCCGAGCATGTACCCGCACCGCAGCCCCGCCAACGCGAAGGTCTTGGTGAGGCTGCGCAGCACCAGCACGTCCGGCAGGGACATCGCCGCGAGCGACTCCGGCTCGCCGGGCACCGCGTCGGCGAAGGCCTCGTCCACGACCAGGATCCGGCCGGGCCTGCGCAGCGCCAGGATGTCCGCGGCGGGGTGCAGCACGGAGGTCGGGTTCGTCGGGTTGCCGATCACCACCAGGTCCGCGGTCTCGGGGACGGCGGCGGGGTCGAGTCGGTAGGCCTCGTCGAGCAGCACCTGCGTCACCTGGACGCCCGCCTGTCGCAGCGCCCACTCCGGTTCGGTGAACGAGGGGTGGATCAGCGCCGCCCGCGCGGGCGCGAGACGCGGCACCATGGCGAAGCCCTCCGCGCCGCCCGAGAGCAGCAGCACCTCGTCGCGTCTGCGACCGTGCCGCGCGGCGACCTGGTCCCGTGCGGCCTCCTCCGCCGCGACCTCCGGGTATCGGCCCAGCGTTCCCAGCGCGTCGACCAGGCGCTGGCGCAGCCAGTCGGGCGGCCCGTCGCCGCGCACGTTGACGGCGAAGTCGAGCAGTCCGGGTTCGGCGTCGATGTCGCCGTGATGCCGCAGGTCGGTCCACTGCGGGGAGCGGGTGTCCACGAGGGGAGTTTATGGCGGTCGCGTCGCTGCGCTCGACGACGGGCACGCTGCCGCGGCCCTGGTGCCCCCCAACGGGCAGGATGGAGGCGTGAGCCCCAGCGTGACACTCTTCGACCTCGACGGCACCCTCACCGATTCGGCCCCCGGCATCGTGGCCGGCTTCCGGCACGCGCTGGCCTCGGTCGGCGCGCCCGCCCCCGACGGCGACCTGCTCGGCCGGATCGTCGGGCCGCCGATGGTGGACACCCTGCGCTCGCTCGGCCTCGACGAGGAGACCACCCAGCGCGCCTTCGCCAGCTATCTCGAGCGCTACGACGAGGTCGGCTGGGCGGAGAACGCGGTGTTCGACGGCATCGGTGACCTGCTCACCGAGGCCGCGCGCGGCGGGTCCCGGCTGGCGGTCGCGACGTCCAAGTCGGAGCGGTTCGCGCGCCGGATCCTCGAGCACTTCGCGTTGGCCGAGCACTTCGAGGTGATCGCCGGGGCGTCCGACGACACCTCGCGGCGCGCGAAGGTCGACGTGATCGAGCACGCGCTCCGCGGACTCGGCATCGAACCGATCGACGCTCGGAGCGGCGGCACCCCCGACGTGGTGATGGTCGGCGACCGCGAACACGATGTGCACGGCGCCGCGCACTGGGGCATCCCGACGGTGTTCGTCGGCTGGGGCTACGGCTCAGCCGAGGAGGCCGAGGGCGCTCGCTGGTCGGTGGACACCGTCGACGAGCTCGGGAGGGTTCTCGATGCAGGCTGAGACGAGCGAAGCGACGAAGAATGTCACCGCTGACGCCCCGCTGCACATCACCTTCGTCTGCACCGGCAACATCTGCCGGTCCCCGATGGCCGAGAAGATCCTGCTCGGGCGCCTGCGCGAGGCCGGCCTCGACGCTCGGGTCCGGGTGACGAGCGCAGGCACCGGCGACTGGCACGTCGGACACGAGGCCGACGAACGCACCAACGAGGTGCTGCGGGGGCACGGCTATCCCACCGGGCACCGGGCGACACAGGTGGGCAGCGACCACCTCGGCGCCGACCTGGTGGTCGCGCTCGACACCGGGCACGACCGCGCACTGGCCCATCTCGGGGTGCCCGCCGAACGTCGGGCCCTGCTGCGCAGCTTCGACCCCGACGCGGACGGCGACTCGGTCCCGGACCCGTACTACGGCGACCGCGCGGACTTCGAGCTCGTGCGCGAGCAGATCGAGGCCGCGGTGCCGGGACTGCTGCAGTGGGTGCGCGAGCACCGCTGATCCGGACACCGGGCGACCGGGCGCGTCGGCGTGGCAAGTACCGTGGAGCCGTGCGAAGGCTGAAGTTTCTGCTGCGTCCGGGCTGGTTGGTGCTGGCCGCCGTTGTCGCCGGGTTCGCCTTCATGTGCTTCACCGTGCTCGCCCCGTGGCAGCTCGGCAAGAACACCGACACCGAGCAGCGCAACAGACTGATCGAGGAGTCGAGCAACGCCGAGCCGGTCGCCGTCGAGTCGATCCTGCCCGAGTCGGGCGCCCCGGCCACGGATCCCGCTTGGCGGCTCGCCGCCGACGACGAGTGGCGCCAGGTGAGCGTGACCGGCAGCTACCTGCCGGCCAGCGACGTCCTGATCCGGTTGCGCTCGATCGAGGATTCGCCCGCCTACGAGGTGCTGACCCCGCTGCGGTTGACCGACGGCCGCATCGTCCTGATCAACCGCGGGTACGTGCGGCCCGAGCAGGGCGCCGTACCGCCGCCGTTCGAGGCCGCGCCCACCGAACCGGTCACGGTCACCGCGCGGGCCCGCGTCTCCGAGGGCACGGTGGCGGGCAAGGACCCGATCCGGGAGAACGGCTACGAGCAGGTCTACTTCATCGACGCGGGCCAGATCGGGTCCACCCTCGGGCTCGAGCCGGTCGACGCCTACTTCCAGCTCGTCCCCGACCAGCCGGGCGGCCTGAACCCCATCCCGTTGCCCCAGCTCGACGCGGGACCGTACCTGTCGTACGGGCTGCAGTGGCTGGCGTTCGGGATCATGGCCCCGCTGGGCCTGGCCTACTTCGTGCGGGCCGAGATCCGGGAACGTCGCCGCGCGCGGGCGACGGAGCCCGCGCCGACCCCCGCTGCCCAGGCGCCTGCCGCCGAACCCGCGGGCGCCACCGACGACATCACGCTGCCCCGGCGCCGGTTCGGTCGCTCACAGCAGGCCGAGCCCGCGGCGTTGACGGCGACGGAGGCGAAGCTCGCCGATCGCTACGGCAAGCGCCGCTGACCCGAGCGCGGCACCGATCTGCACCGCGGACGAGAGCCGCACGACCCTGCGCAGGTCCGCGCTTGCGGGCGGCGGACCGTCGCCGAGCGTCGGCCTTTCCTCGACGCCGTGCGGGTATTCGGTGCGGCCGCCGAGCCGCACCCCGAGCGCGCCTGCCATCGACGCCTCGGCGACGCCCGCGTTCGGGCTCGGGTGCGCCGCCGCGTCCCGCCGCCACGCCGACGCCGCGGCGGCGGGCGATCCGCCGACCACCGGCGCGGTGAGCACGGCCAACAGTCCGGTCGCGCGGGCCGGCACCAGGTTCACCAGGTCATCCAGCCGCGCCGCCGCCCAACCGAACCGCAGGTACCTCTCCGAGCGGTAGCCGATCATCGCGTCGAGGGTGTTGATCGCCCGGTAGCCGAGCGCGCCCGGCGCCCCCGCGACCGCAGCCCAGACGAGCGGGCCGACGGTGGCGTCGGAGGTGTTCTCGGCGACCGATTCGACCGTGGCCCTGGTCACCCCCGCCGCGTCGAGCGACTGCGGGTCGCGGCCGCACAGCGACGGGATGAGCGCGCGGGCGGCGTCGAGGTCGCCGCCCTCGACCCGGGCGGCCATGTCCGCGCCGACCCGGGTCAGGGAGGTGCCGCCCAGCGCGATCCAGGTCGCGACCGCGGTGACCGCGGTCTCCCCCGCCCAGCCGAGTCCGCGCCCGAATCGCGCCACGGCCACGGCCCCGCCCGCGACCGCACCGACCAGGACGACGGTGTGTGCGGCGCCCGCCGCGCGGTGATCGGAGTAGGTGCGCTGTTCCAGGAGCGCCGCGGCCCGGCCGAAGCCGGCCACCGGATGCCAGCGCGCCGGGTCGGACACGGCCCGGTCCGCCGCGTACCCGAGCAGGATCCCGGCCGCCCTCGCCGCTGCGCGACCGCTGTAGTTCACGCCGGTATTTCTATCAACCGACACCGGGTCCGACCGCCATCGGGCCGGGCGGCCGATCCGGGGTCGGTCTCGCCGGTCGCGTCATACTCGGGGATGACGCGGCGGCCAGGCAAGATCCGGCGGCGGTCCGACGACGCGGGCGCGGCCATCCGCGACGGTGGAAGCATGAGCATTCCGACCCCGCCACCCGTCCTGTCCGTGCACGCCCTCGGCAAGTCCTACGGCGAGACACCCGTGCTCCGCGACGTCAGCCTGGAGATCCATGCGGGCACCGCGACCGCGATCATGGGCCCGTCGGGGTCGGGCAAGTCGACCCTGCTGCACTGCATGTCGGGCATCGTCAAGCCCGACTCCGGCGCGGTGCTGCTCGCCGGGCAACACATCCAGAACCTCGGCGAAAACGACCGCAGCCGGCTCCGGCGCGAGGCATTCGGATTCGTCTTCCAATCCGGGCAGCTGCTCCCGGAACTGCCCGCGATCGAGAACGTCGCGCTGCCGCTGATCCTGAACGGCGCGTCGATCCGCGACGCCAAGGCCACCGCGGCCACCTTCTTCGCGCCGCTCGGGCTGGACGGCCTACAGGACCGCAGGCCCGGCCAGATGTCGGGCGGGCAGGCGCAGCGGGTGGCGATCGCCCGCGCCCTGGCGACCAGGCCCGCGGTCCTGTTCGCGGACGAGCCCACCGGCGCGCTGGACGCGCAGACCAGTTGGGAGGTGATGCGGTTGCTGCGTGAGTCGGCGCGGCAGATCGGGTCCGCCCTCGTGGTGGTCACCCACGACCTCGAGGTGGCGCGCTGGTGCGATCGCACGCTCGTGATGCAGGCCGGTTCCCTCGTCGCGCAGCAGGTGGCGGCGTGAGCGCCATCGCCCGGGTCGCCCTGCTGACGGTGCGGGGCGAGGGCCGAAAGGCGATGAGCACCTTCGCCCTTCCGGTCACCGCCTTCGCCGCCTCCACCGCGCTGCTGCTCACGGTGCTCGGCGGGTACGGCGCCTTCGACGGTCGCGCCGACGAGCCGGAGGCGCAGACGTACCTGGCCCTCGCGGGGGTGGCCTCGGTGCTCATGGTGGTGCCCGCCGTGACCCTCGGCCTGGCCGCCGCACGGCTCGGTGCGCGGCGCCGGGACGAGCGGCTCGCCGCGCTGCGGCTGATCGGCGCCACCCCGCGCCAGATCGTCGCCCTGTGCTCGGCCGAATCGGGTGCGCAGGGCCTGGCGGGTGCGCTGATCGGCGCGGTGGGCTACCTGGCGGCGCTGCCGCTGGTCGCGCGGCTGCGGTTCCAGGGCCGCACCTTCGAGCTCGCCGAGCTGTGGGTCGGTGTCCTCCCCCTGCTGGGGATCGTGCTCGGGATGACCGCCCTTGCCGCGCTCACCTCGATGCTCGGCATGCGGCAGGTCTTCGTCAGCCCGCTCGGCGTCGCGCAGGGCAATCCCCGGCCCGCGCCCAAGGCACTCATCGCGGCGCTCGCCGTCGCGGTGCTGATCGGGTGGACCGCCGTCGGCGGCGCCATGCCCGGCGTCGCGGCGATCCTGGTCGGGCTCGCGGTCTGCTTCGGCGTCGTCGCGCTGATCGGCCCCTTCGTCATCTCGATCCTCGGCCGGGTCATGCTCGCCCGGTCGAGGGACGCCGCCTCGCTGATCGCCGCACGCCGGGTGCTCGACAACCCGAAATCCGTGTGGCGCACCGTCAGCGGTGTCACGATGGCCAGCTTCGTCGCGGCAGGCACCTCGCTGCTCGCCGCGATCGGCAACGGCGAGGGCCAGGAACTCCAGCCTGGTCAGGAGTTCATCTTCGCCGACTTGCGGACCGGCGTGCTGTTCACCCTCGGCGCGACCTTCGCGCTCGCCGCGATCTCCTCGGCGCTCACCCAGGTCTCCACGATCCTGGACCACCGGCAGGTCTACCGCAGCCTCGCCCTGGCCGGCACCCCCGTCGAGGTGATGGATCGGGCCCGGATCCGGCAGGTCCGCACCCCGGTGGTCGTGATGGCGCTCGCGGGCGCGGGCGGCGCGCTCCTGTTCCTGTTCCCGCTCGCCGGCGCCGCCGTCCTCACCACGCCGATGGCGTTGGTCCAGCTCGGGGTCACACTGGCGGCGGGCATCGCGCTGGTGCTGGCCAGCGCGCTCGTGGCGCGACCGGTGATGCGCCGGGTGCTCGCCGATTAGGCTCGGACCGATGAACGCCCCTGCGCCCCGGCGGAAATGGATCCTCGCCCTCGGCGTGGGGGCCTGCGTCGCGGTGGGTGTGGCGCTGGTGGCGGCGAACCGGTGGACGACCACCGAGCCCGCGGCGCGGGTCGACCCACGCGAGATGACCGTCGAGTACGTGTACGACGGCGACACCGTGCGGGCGCGCGACGACGACGGTGAGCTGACGGTTCGGGTGCTGGGCATCGACACCCCGGAGACGGTGAAGGCCGGGTACACGGTGGGCTGCTGGGGGCCGGAGTCCACCGTCTACGCCCGCGCCACGCTCGACGGCGTCGCGGTGCAGGTCTCGATCGATCCCCTTGCGGACGCCGTCGACGACTACGGCCGCACCCTCGCCTACCTGACGCTGCCCGACGGTTCCGACTACGGCATCGGCGCGGTCCGGGCAGGCATGGCCAAGGCCTACGCGTACGGCCGCGAGCCGGCGCGACTGACCGAGGACATCGCGCGGGCCGAGGACGAGGCGCGATTCGAGGGCACGGGCCTGTGGGGGCCACCCTGTCGCGGGGTCACCGATTCGGTTTCGCTGGAAGGCAATTGACCGGTACGGTCAGCCGCTGCGACGGATCCGGGCGAGGGCGCCCGCCGCGATGACCAGCCACAGCAGTCCGAGCGCGACTGTCCATCCGATGCTCTCCAGTCGGGCCGCCGCCAGCCCGAGCCCGAAGGCCAGCACCGCGAGCCCGACCAGCGTCAGCACCGCTCCCATCTTCATCGGTCAAGCGTACGTCGGCGGACAGTCACGAGCCGGGGAATGTCGGTGGCGTCCGTCCCGTCTGGTAGTCATGGCGGGCACACATCCCAAAAGGAGTATCCCCACCCATGACGAACCCCGGCGGACCCCCTCCCGGCTGGTATCCCGATCCCGAGCCGAGCGGAGCCACGGAATTCCAGCGCTACTGGAATGGCGACGAATGGACCCTGACAACGCGCCCCGTGCCGCCGGATTCGACCGCCACCACCCTCCTGCCGGTGATCCCGGCCGAGCCGGAGCCCGAGCCGGAGCCCGCGCCGAAGAAGAAGTCGAAAACCGTCCCGCTCCTCGTGGCAGGCGCCGCGGCGGTCGGGGTGCTCGCCGTCGCCGGCGCTGTCATGGGCTCGTCGACGAGCGAACCCGCCTCGTCCCAGACGACCTCGAGGATCGTCCCCACGCCGACGGCCGCACGCCCGTCGACGTTCGCGTCCACGCCGGCGAAGCCCGCGCCGCTGCTCGAGCTGCCGGCACCGACGACGCACGACCTCCCGGCCCCCGTCACCGCACCGGCACCCGCCTACGTTCCGTCACCGCCGTCGGAGCGGGTTCCCGCGCCGCCGACCGCGATCACGAAGCCGCAGCCGCTCGTGGAGGTGCCCTCACCGTCGGGCAAGTTCTCATCGTGCGAGGACGCGATCGCGGCGGGAGCGGCACCTCTGTACAAGGGCGACCCCGGCTACAGCCCCAAGCTGGACCGGGACAAGGACGGCATCGCCTGCGACAAGTAGGGCGCGCGAAACACGAAGCCGCGCGGGGGAATCCGGCTACGCGGGGAGGTCCCGCACCCGCCGCGCCGGGTTCCCGGCGTACAGCCCGTTCGGCTCGCAGTCCTTGGTCACCACCGCGCCCGCGCCGATCATGCATCCGGGCCCGATGGTGACCCCCGGCAGGACCGTGGCCCTCGCACCGATCCAGCAGCCGTCCCCGACGGCGATCGGCAGGTCGTAGACGCGACCACCGCGCCCGTCCGCGGGACCCATCTCGTGGGTACTGGTGATGAAGGCGACCTGGTGCCCGACCGCGACCTGTCTGCCCAGTGTGATCGGCGCGGTGCCGTCGAAGAACACTCCCCGGTTCACGAATGTGCCCAGGCCCATCCGGATGTCCTTGCCGCCGAAGTGACATCCCGCGTAGATCCCGGCTCCCCACACCTTGGCGCCCCCGGCGAGCAGCAGCAGGATGCGCAGCCACACCGGGACGAGCCGCCAGGACTGGACGATGTTGATCAGGCGCACACCGGTGACCCTAGTCCGTGCGATCGGGCGGCCGGTTGCCCCGACGGGCGCGCGATGCGCGTTCGCACGCGACATTTCCCACGCCGGGCACAAATTGTGCGAGTGTCCGCGGCACAGAAGTGGGTCCAACGCGTCAACGTGGTGGCAGGATTCACGAGTCAGATCCGTCGGGAATGGAGATGCGTTGTGGCCGCAATGAAGGTGAAGACCGCGAGGAAGCGATTGAAGAAGTTGATCAGGAAGGTGAACGACGACTCCGCGGCGATCGAAATCGTCGGCAAGCACGGGCAGAAGGCCGTCCTGATCTCGGTGTCGCAGTACAAGGCCCTCAGCGAGACCTCCTACCTGCTTCGTTCACCGGACTTGCTCGAAAGCCTCCGCCGGGCGGGTGCCCGCGAACAACTCCTCGACGGCATCTTCGACACGGCGCACGAACGCACCGATCAGATCGCCTGACCTGTCGGCGACCCCCGTTGGCCGCCGACGGTGGACAGGCTGCGTTCGCGCGCGATGAGGAAGAGCGGGAACATCACGCTGATCGCAACGGCGAGTACGCGATGTTGTTCCACCACGTCGCGATCAGCGCGACGAAGGCGATCACGCCGTAGACGACGCAGAGATTCCTGTGGGCTGGGTCGTCCACGGTGGTCCCGACCGCCACCCGTCGAGGGCGTCATCGGAGACCGAACAACCGAGAGTGGGCGCGGAGGGTTTCAAACCCTCGACCGCTGGCGTGTAAAACCAATGTGACCCCTGTTGTAAATCTGCGAGTCTCTGACCTGCGCAATTTCACAACAGGGGTCGTTCCACCACTCATTGTCACGGGTGATGTGACAACTACGTGACAAGAACACCATTCCACTAGTGGCGCGAGACATTCATGAGGAACGCAGCCACCTCTGGCGGCCCGCAGCTGACTCGGCGCTATTAATCGTTTGAATCAGGTGCATTGCCTGACGCATCGGATTTGATTGAAATTCTCGCTAGCAGTGCTCGATTACTCATCTGCCCACAATATCTTGCAGATCAATCGAATTGTCAATATCCAACTTCAGCGCTATCGGCGTCCAGACTCTGTCGGAGGCCGACGGTAGAATCAGGCGACCTATTTGCGAACGAAGGAGAACCTGCGTTGGGAAAGAAGCCAGGCAGGAAGAACCAGAACCGCCCTGCTCGCCCGGCCCGACCCCCGAAGCGACAGCGTGCCACCCTTCCAGAGCTTCACCCCGACGTGGCTCAGGCGCCGCAGCGAAAGGGCACGGTCCGTGTCCGTGCCATCGCTCACGAGGATTCGGTCCTGCCTGTGCCGCTCAAGTTCCCGCCGCCGTTGGCTGAGCTCGCCACCAACAAGCAAGCCTTCGACTACAACTGGCAGCTCATGACCTATGCCTTCGAGCTGGAAGATCCGCTGGACATTCCGCCGCTGCCGTCTCCACTTGATCCGGCCGAACAGCGCAAGCTCGCGCGATTCATCGAGGTCTCCGAGAAGGTCGCGCAGTACAGCGTTGTCAGCTCGAAAGGCGGATTGAAGGTCGACTTCAGCAACGGCGACATGTCAGTCGAATCGGTGACCGCCGATGATGAGGCTCTGGTCGGCTTCTCAGTTCGCTTCCGTCAGCTGCACGACAGCGACAGCGGCGATCCGTGCTTCGGGGTGGTCCAGGGCATTCTCATGAAGGCTGCAAAGAACGCAACCGACGAGCGTGCCGCCGAGCGCATGGAGATCCTGACCAAGTGGAGTAGGGCGCGGGGGCAGCTGCTCAACCATCCATTGAAGAACATCGTCGCGACAAAGGTGCTCACGGCAGGTAACTGCCCCAACCCGTCCGAGTTCGCCAACTACCGCGACGTCGATCCACAGAAGATCATCTCGCTCTTCAACTACGGCGAGAAGATCCACCACGGGAAGCACGCAGACGAGTTCGGTGAACTCGAGAAGGATCAGTTCAAGCACGACTACGCCGAGCACGAGTTCATCACCAGCATGCTCGGGCTGGTCCACCTCTACTTTGGCTACTCCCTGCTAATACGAGCCGCAGCTGGATTCGCGTGCGTTCGCGAGGGGCAGTCGGCCTAGTACCCGTCGATCACCCCGCATCGGCACCGAGGATGAGGTTTGCGGTCGGGTCCATCGCCTCGATCAGTGCGGTGGTGACGATCGCCTTCATCGGGTGCTCTGGAAGTCAGAGTAAGCGAGATCGAACTGATCCTTGATCTTGCTGTTAGCTTCTCGATGAGTTTCTCGTCGTTGAGCATGTCTTGATCATTGTGCTAGGTTCCTGCGGCCCTTAGGGCGCCGGCCGGATTGCCCGACTGGCCAGGTTTGAACTGGGTCCGCTCGCCCTGCGACGGATCAAGGTGAACAGGTACGCCTGTTATCCGCGGCTGGTCGGCTGATTCATTCTGATATGCCAAATAATGCCAGTTACAAGATAATTGCCGTTCTGAGCTATCTCTTCAAGGACTATTCCAAGTTGGCCATGTGAGCGATATGATTCACCAATGCCTGGTCTATCACGGCCCATAAACCACCGGAGGCACCGCAGGCAAGCTCACGCGGTCGATCGACGCATGAAGTCGCTCAGATTGAGACAGCCGCAGCCCAAGCCCCGAAGTTGGTGGCAGCGAGGCCCGTTCACGCCGAGACGTCCGGCCTCGAGCAAACCGGTTCCCGACGCCGTTCGCGCAGCATGGGTGTCAGCCGTGGTTGCGATCGCCACGGCAGTAGTTGCTATTACAGCCACGATTTCCACCGGCTTGTTCACCTACAACATTGGGAAGGAGCAGATCCAGGGCACCAACGAAAGGTCGGACCGAGAGTTCCTCAGAAGCCAGCGACAAACCGCATACTCTGCGTATATGAAGGCCGAACGCGACGCTCATAGAAAACTCTACCCAATCTCAGACCTGTTCGACCCAAACGCTGATATTACACCTAGTTTCGACCAAACAGCGGGCGTGGCCGACGAGTTCCTGGCTGCAATGAAATCACTCGCGGATAAGTCGTTGGAACTCCAGTTGATCGCATCGAGGCCAGTGATTGAAGCAAATATGGCCGTTGCGGCCGAATGGGACTCAATTCGCACGGCGATCATAGATGGGATGGACCGACTACAGGCTGGACAATACGATGGCGACACACAGAGCGATGCATTCGTAACCCAAGAGGAGATTGAAAGATTAGCGTGGGCAGGGTTCAATTTTGCAGCAGCAGCCAGAGTTGACCTTGGAGTACCTACAGGTTGACACGCTCTCTATTACCGCCAGCGGATAGTCGCCCTGCCAGTGAAGAAAATCGCTGCAACTACCCAGCTTCGTTCGCGTCACTCCGATTGCGTTCCTGGCGCAGCATCTTCTTTACGCGCAATCTCAGTTGGTGCCGCCAACCCGAGTAGGGCATCTTATCCAACCTGCCCATGTATTCAGAGCGCTTCCATGTCACCCCGTTGGCATCGTTGAATATCAAGAACGCATTCATCTTGTATCCTGGTCTGCGCGGTTCATCGATAGTCCACCTCTTCGTCAGCGACGTGTTGGCCAGGATCAAACCACGGTCGTCAGCTTCAATCGAAAAAGTGTACGCCAGGTAGTCTTCTACTCCCACCATGGAGGTTTCGGGTTGTCGCCACTTATGCGATGGAGTACTAACCGACTCCTCGATGAGAAACAGCACCGCAACGAACAGCACGGCATCGGAGTGGTTGTGGACATTGGCCGTTAACTCCTGACCCTTCCACTTCGTACTGAATACTACCTTCGATGCCTGGGCACGTTCCTTCTCCCGGCGATCGAGCATCAAAATCAACAAGGCGAGAAACACGGAAGCAGCCGATACTAGCGAGCTCACCCACTGCCCAACCGTCCCCCATACTGCAACGTCGAACGGGAACGCCCACAAGTCACCAAACATCCCAGGAGTATCGCAGGTCACCCACGGTTCGATCAGACATTCGATCCGGTGGCACCGTCACCATCGGCAGGCGGTGAGGGATGCGCCGCCTGCCACTATCCGCTACTGAGACTTTTCACAGGTTCGGAACGAACGTCACAAATCTCCTTAGGGCATATAAATCGACCCCAGGCATTCATTCCGGCGAACTCGTCACATCTCTTCGCCAAGAAGTCTTGCCAATACTCGACCCTCGGCACCATCGTGATCGTGAGGTTCGCCTGCGTGCCAGCCGTCCGCACAAGCAGCGTGCCGAACCCGAACTGAACCGTCCCGGGTTTGATGCCGCTTCCTTCCTTGAGGAGGATGCAGTTCATGCCCAAGCGTTACCCCGCCGAGCAGCGTGAGCGATCGGTGAAGATGGTCCTCGACCATATCGATGAGTACACGTCCGTGTATGCCGCCTGTCAGGCGATTGGCCCGAAGCTAGATGTCGGCATCGAGCGCTTGCGTGTGTGGACCAGGCAGGCCCTGGTTGATTCCGACCAGGCACCTGGTGTGACCACCAATGAACAACGTCGGATCAAGGAACTCGAACGTGAGGTCCGAGACCTCAAGGAAGCCAACGAGATTCTGAAGTCGGCCTCAGTTTTCTTCGCGAGGGAGCTCGACCCGCGCCGCCGTTGATCTGCCAGTTCATCGACCAGGTGCGTGCCGCAGGACACCGGGTCGAGTCGACCTGTCGCGTGCTCACCGAGCGCGGCTTCAGGGTCGCCTGATGCGAGAGGCCCGTATGGGGCTTGCGAAGATCCTCGACCAGAAGGCGTCCGGCACGACGTTACGAGACGTCCGGAACCAGTGAGGGAGACTGCCGATAGGTGGATCGCTGGCCGCGCGGGCTGGCAAAAGACGACCAAGGGGCACCGCAACCGGCTCAAACCGCTCGTCACCCTCTACTGCGATCTGCCGATTCAGGATCTGAAGAAGTTGCACATCAACAACCTGATGGAGCGATTGAAGCTCGGTGATCTACCACGGGCGGAGGGGAGGCGTGTCGGGTGTTCATGGTCTGCCAGACTCCGCCGAAAACTTCGGTGTGTTGTCTGCGCGAGTTCTACCTGGACCCCCAGAAGCCGGATGACTGCCGAGCGGCCCGAGCGCGAAGAAGTCAGGTAGTCGGCTACTCATGTGCTGGATTCATTTCACCACCAAAATTGACTCGAGCCTCGCACTATGAAGGAGTGATCAGCATGGTGGATCTCCGGGTCGATCAGGCGTTGAACGCGGTCGCCCAGACCGTCGAGGATGCGGGGGGAAACAGCAGCGTGCTTGCGCTCTCGTCGACGGCAGTCGGTATAGGAACTACGTCACCAGCAGCGATGCTGCAGGTTGCCGGGAACGTGCGGCTCGAGAGGAACGGCAGCCCGAAGCTGGCGCTTCGGTCGCGAGGAAACGGCACCCAGCACTACAGCCTGCGCGCGACGAACGATGCAGACGCCGCCGGCGGCCGACGCTTCGTGATCAGGAACGAAAGCGAGGAGCGAGACGACCTTGTCCTCGACAACGCCGGCAACATCGAGACCCCCGGGAACGTGCGGCTCGAGAGGAACGGCAGCCCGAAGCTGGCGCTTCGGTCGCGAGGAAACGGCACCCAGCACTACAGCCTGCGCGCGACGAACGATGCAGACGCCGCCGGCGGCCGACGCTTCGTGATCAGGAACGAAAGCGAGGAGCGAGATGACCTCGTCCTCGACAACGCCGGCAACATCCAGGTCGCCGGGGACGTACAGCTCGATCGGAAGCTGGCGATTCGGCCGTTAGGACTCGGCACCCAGCACTACAGCCTGCGCGCGACGGACTTAGCCGACGCGGCCGGGGGCGGCCGCTTCGTGATCAGGAACGAGAGCGATGGGCGAGATGACCTTGTACTCGACGGTGCCGGCAACATCCAGGTCGCCGGCAACATCCAGGTCGCCGGGGACGTGCATCTCGCTTCGGGCGGCCAGGACCGAATCCGCCTCGACGGCGGTCGCGGCAACGCCTGGCTCGGCGGCAACGGCGCCGATGGCGACCTGGCGCTCTTCCCGGCTTCGGGTGACAACCAGACTCTCTCCCAAGCGACGATCCACCTCGATGGCGAAAGCGGCGACATCATTCTGCAGAACGCCGACTGCGCCGAGGACTTTCAGGTCGCGGACCCTGGAGCCAGCGAGCCCGGTACGATCATGGTGGTCGGAGACGACCTGCAGCTCCGTGTGAGCGACGCGCCGTACGACACGCGTGTGGCGGGCGTCGTCGCCGGCGCCGGACGCCTCCGGCCCGGGATCGTGCTCGGCCGCCACACCGGAGCCACCGGGGGCGTGCCGATCGCTCTGATTGGGCGCATCATGTGCAAGGTCGATGCCGATGCCGGGGAGATCCGGGTCGGTGATCTCCTCACAAGCTCGGCCGTGCCGGGTCATGCGATGCGGGCTGCCGATCCGCTGCGCGCGTTCGGCGCCGTCATCGGCAAGGCGCTGGGCGCGCTGGCGTCCGGCCGAGGCATGATCCCCATGCTCGTTGCCCTGCAGTAGACGGAGGCAGGGTACGTGGCAATGTTAAGCGTTAAACCTCGATCCACCGCGGTAGGGGCAATCGTCGGCAAACCCCTGGCGCCTCTTTCGCGCGGGACCGTGCTGATCCTCGTGCTCTTGACACATTAGTAGGGCGCAAATGACAACCCTCAGTGTGCGCGACATCGCAAGCACCTGCCTCGGCAAGTCCGGTGACCTGTCGGTCGATACCGACGTGTATGGATACATCTTCCGTAACACCGACGGGTCGGTCTTCGGCACACTCGTGCCCACCGACACGCTTCCCGGTTCCGGCCAACCGACCGCGCGATCGCTGAAGCGTCACCTCGAGACGATCTCTGCCGAAGCGATCGATCTGTTCGTGTTCCTGGTCGGTCACGAGGACGACTTCTCCGGGACTGCCACCGAAAGCAACGTTACCGAGATGTCGGGCTTTACAGAGCTGGGGGGTCTGTGCGACAAGGATGACAGTGATGTGATGCCCGGCGCCGTACTCATGGTCTCCGGTATGCGCCGTTGGACGGGACTTGTCTTTGCCCATGAGGTCGGCCACTACCTCGGCCTTGGAACCGGGTCCGTCATAACCAACCTGATGGGCGTCGATCCTGACGGCAACGGGATCGACACGATCGGCATCAACAGCACCAACCTCACCGGTGACATCAGGCTGATGGGCTGCCGCGATCGGGGCGATCGTAGTCAAAGCCCTGGCACCGCTTTCGTGCGGCACCGGGCTCATCCCCGTATTGCTGACCCCGCAGTAGGGGCGACGACGGTCGCCATGCAATAGGGAGTACCCATGGATGTCAGCGTGAAAGGGATGCTGAAGTGTGTCGGCGCGGACTTATCGGATGATCAATCGGTGCTCTTCCGACTATTCGGGTTCCGGCGTGGCCGCGTGCCCCCCGATCCCGACCCCAGCGGCGTCACCGCCTCCGTGTCGCTGCGGCAGATGGCCGATGACCTCGCCGGCAATCACATCAACGTCAATATCATCGCCGTCGGGTTCGACACCCTGGGGGGCTCGGCCGGCGCCGACGCACTCATCGAAGTCGACTACTGCGTCTATCGGCTTCGCAACATCTACCGCCCGGTGGGGCTTGGCGTTGGGCGCGTGCTGCACACCGAGATCGATGAAGCCGACGCGAAGGGTCACGGCGACATCCGCGACGGCGAGGAAGGTCGTGATCTGTGGGAAGGCTTCTATGTTGACAACAACGGGATCGATGCCTTCGTGGTGCGTAGCATTTCCGGTTCGCTGGCCGGGGTCTCTCCGGTGGGCGGCGACTGCGACAAGCAGTCGAAGGACTCGGGGCTCCTGGCGGGAGGCGTCGACGCCGACGACGAGGGCATTTCGCGCACGTTGGCCCATGAGATCGGCCATTTCCTTGGTCTCCCCCACTCCGGCGACGCCATCTTCCCCTTGCCGCCCTTCACGACCGATGCCGAACGGGAGACCAACTTGATGACGCAGTCCGATGAAGTTCCGAATGTGCGCACAACTGTCGAGTTGACCGATTTGCAGGGCGGTTGGGTGCACCGGCACTGCAAGATAAGGGAGGGGTGCTGACATGGTGACTCCCGGAAACGACGCCCTGCTGAGGCTGGCTCTCGACAGTGGCATCGATCAGGCCGCCCGACTCAAGGCAGTCGTCGCCATGGGTGCGCGCACTAGCCCCTCGTCGCTTCAGGGCCTGCGCGCCGTGGTCGCCACCGACGACCCCGCAGTGCAGCGTCGGGCGATCGAGCGGCTCGGAAAGCTCGGTACGCCCGACGATCTCGAGCTCCTACGCCAGGTCCAAACCGACAACCCGATCACGCAGCAGTGGCTTCGCACGGCCACGGCGTTCGTCTCTTATCGCCACCGACTCGGCACCGACCGACTCGACTTGCCAAAGATCAGGGTTGCAGCCGAGGCGACCGCGGCGGCACCGATCCGTAGCGGGGCGCCGACCGAAGCGATGTTCAACCGGATGGAACGTTTGGCCCCGGCTGTGCCCGGAATCCGACTGGCGCCGCAGCCTATACGGAGATTCGAGTGCGGCTCGAGCGAGTTGGCGCTGATGCTCAACCAGAATGTCATCGATGATGGGGCAGCAACACTCCCCGAACGACAGGCCGTGCTGGCGGTTCTCTTGCGCTACAACATCGAGACTGGTGCCTACGATCCCGCCTACTACTTCTTGACCGACCCATCCGGCTCAGGAAGCTTCAGCGTCTCAGGCGCCCGCAGCTCGGGCCGGGTCGGCGTGCACGGCACGGGCAGCGTCGACGGCACGGTGATGCGCTTCGAGGTGAATGCCACCGAGTCTCCCGACGAGCATCCACTAGACGTCACAGGCTCGTTCGACCTAGCGACCGGCGCATTGGATTTCGAGATCGCGCGGGTCGAGCCCCGCTTCAGCGAACTCCAACAGCAGGGCCGCAGGCAACCTCGCCTCATAGATCGCCCCGAGCGGTAACCTTCTGACCGCCTCCAGCTGAACGAGCCCTTCCCATGCGTTGTCTTCCTTCCCGGACGGAACACCAAGATCGCGTACAAGATCGGGTGGGGCTTACTGCTCACCCGCCTCGACGCCCTCGCCGACCAGGCTCATGGTGGTGTGGCGAGAAGGACAAACTTGCCCCGTGCACCAGCGCCAACGACCAGAAGGTGGTGGACTCGCGTCCGGCGCTGGCCGCTATCGGCCAGGGATGGTGTTCGACCGAGGCGAGAAGTCGGACGACTGCAGGGTGCCCATCTCGGTCATGGGCAAAGGTGGAATGCCGCGCAGACGCCGGCTACGGCAGGATCTGCTCTCGACGTCCCCGACCCTGGGTCATGATGAAGGCCTCGGACCCTGCCCGCGCACTTCGGAACCATCATCGGCAAGGTACTCAATCCCCTGGGCGAGGCGAGGGTCTGATCCCAATGCTCATCAGCCTGCAATAAGGGATGGGAAACGAGTCCCGGCATTCATGTTCGTAACGACCGGTAGATCGGCAACCGCAAGTTTACGAAAGCGGGCGACAGCACCGAGAGAGTAATGGCACAGAGAGGTTCGAGCGAGATGGCAGAACTCAGCCTGAGACGGCACCTGGCGCAGATCGGCGAGCCGAAGTCGACCGTCGGCCCGCGAATTCCGACAGACTTTCATGTCATTCCGCCGTCAGGTCGCCTACGGGACATCATGAAGGCGATGCGGTCCCCCAAACCCGAGCAGTGGACGAAACAAGACCAAGGGGTGTTCTCGAACGAAGACTGGACAGAAGAATGTCAGGGCGTGACGCACGATTCGTCCTACTGGTACCTGTCCAGCAACCACGAGGGCAAGCAACGAGTCTATCGAATGTCATTGGCCAACGACATCGTGGGCCACGTCAAGCTGGCGGGCAACGGAAGCCACCACCTCGGGGACATCGACTATCACGACGGTCGGATCTATTGCGCGATGGAAGATGATCCCGTGCAGATTGTGGTTATCGACACGCCGCCGTTCACCGCATGGTGGGCCGCGGCATTGGTGGGCGAGTCGGGCGGGTCTCCACCGCAGGACCGATGTGCATGGTGCGCGGTGAACCCGTGGAACGGTTTGCTCTACAGCTGGAACGGAACCCAGAGCCGGTATGAAAATACCCTCTTGGCCTATCGATTGGATGACGCTGGCCGGCGTTTCGTGCACCAACCGGCCGCGAACATTGTGCTGCCGGAGAAGTTGCTGTGGGTTCAGGGAGCAGTTTTCTCCAACAACGGCCACGTGTTTCTCGCTTCGAACACCACCAACGACATCCGCTGCTACAGCGTTCTCAACGGCCACTACCTGGGACGAGTCCCAATCCCGAAAACGGGCTCTGGGCTCTGGGGCGAACTGAACGAGGAGGTGGAAGGCCTCACCATCTGGGACGGCATCTCATACGACGGCGTGGCAACCGACGTTCACCTCATCCTGCTCGACAACGACAGCACGAACGACGACGACGTGTACTTCAAGCACTATCACGTGCCGTTGTCGGAGGACCTGTAGTAGCTGGCGCAACAGCCTGAACCGTCTCATTGTTCCACACCGGACGCGGACGGTATTCGTCACGCTCGCGGGCTGCAGGATGAATACACGTCAGATCGTGGAGTTCTCGCCCGACTCGGCATCGAAACGGGACACTAAGCGAAATGTCCTAAGTCAGGAGAACGCACGAGACGAAACGCACACCAACTCCGGGGCCGTGGACCCCGACGCCACCGATCGCGTCGGACTCGCCGTTGCCCGATGCACAGGATCAGCTCAGCTACGGCAGCATCCGCGCCGGGGATCTACTCACCACGTCTCCCAGCCGCGGGTGCACGATGACGGCCTCCGACCCGGACCGTTCCTTCGGAACCATCATCGGCAAGGCGCCTAACCCCCTGAAGGAAGGAGTGGGCCTGGTCCCAATGCTCATCAGCTTGCAATAGGGATGCGAGACCTGCACGCACGTGAACGTGCTCGCGCCACGTAGTAAACCTCTGATCGACGAAAAGCGGGCGACCGCGCGGAGAGATTCATGGTCATGAAGGGTGAAGCGAGATGGCAGACCTTAGCCTGAGGTGGCATCTTGCGCAGATCGGCGAGCCGAAGTCGAGCGCGAGCGTGCGAATCCCGAGGGGCTTCTATGTTCTTCCGCAGTCAGGCCGCCTGCGAGAGATCATGAAGGCGATGCGGTCTCCGGAGCCTGCACAGTGGACGAAACCCAACGAGGGCAAGTTCGCCAGCAAGGACTGGACCGAGAGCTGTCAGGGGGCAACGCACGACTCGTCCCACTGGTATGTGTCCAGCAACCACGATGGCAAGCGACGTGTCTACCGCCTGACCCTCGGCAACGACGTAGTGGACTACGTCGACGTCGAGGGCGCCGGAAGCGACCATCTGGGAGCGATCGACTACCACGACGGCCGCATCTACTGCGCGATGGAAAACCCCGTGCAGATCGTCGTCATCGACGCCCCACCGTTCATACGATGGCGGGCAGCCGCGCTGGTCAGTGAGTCGGGCGGCAACCCGCCGCAACACAAGTGCTCATGGTGCGCTGTGAACCCGTGGAACGGTTTGCTTTACAGCTCCAGCAACGGCTGGTACGACATCGAGGATATCCTAGCTAACCGTTTGGAAGAAAAGGGCGTCGACACTCTCCACGCGTATCGCTTTGATTCGGCCGGGCAGCGTTTCGTGCATGTGCCGACCGCCAAGATCGTGCTGCGAGAGAAGGTGTGGAAGATTCAGGGGGCGGTTTTCTCCAAGAATGGCCATGTGCTTTTGTCTTCGGATCACAGTAACGACATTCGCTGCTACAGCATTCTCAACGGCCGCTATCTCGGGCACGCAGCCATCCCGAAAGACGGTGGCTGGCCGGAACTGGAGGAGGTCGAAGGCCTCACCATCTGGGATGGCATCACCTATGACGGCGTGGCAACCCACGTGCATGTCATCCTCCTCGACAACGACGTGCACAACGACGACGACGTGTACTTCAAGCACTACCGGGTCCCGTCGTCGGACGACCTGTAGCAGCACCAGCACGGCTGCAACCACCCGGGAGGTTCCATGGCGCCTCACTGGAGGCACGATCATGGTCACGATCAACCGCTAGAAAAGAATGTCATGTCGGGCGGAAGTCTCTCACTACGTCGTCTGACCGTGCACCGACTGGTGGGCAACCCGGAGAGCACGGTCACCGTCCGACAGATCCTCGGCCGCCCGAGCGGCCCAGTCCGGCTCGGAGCCCGAAATACGCAGATCGCGGTCCTGACCCACAACATGGCGCTGCTCGTTTTCCCGGCACCGTATCTCGGCACCGATCGTGAGGGCGTCGTCTCGGAAATCTGCGTGCGTATTCGGGGGTTGTCGCCCGACATCGTGGGCCTGTGCGAGGTTTTTCGGATGGGGAGCGGGCCGAGATCTCCACCGCCCCTACAGGATCTCTATCCGTTCTTTCGGGAGGGGCCGGACGAGAACAACGCGATCGCGGCCCTACGTGCGTTCAAGGCCGCGCAGGCCGCCGAGCGTCTCGCGCTCGGCTCCTCATACCCGGACACCGGGCTGGTGGCCATCCACGAGGACGGGTCACCGATCCGGCACGAGTGGTACGGCGACGAGTTCAAGCGGCAGGCCAAAGCCGCGGGCGTCCCAGTGATCCGACTGCCGACGCCCGGCACACCGCGGCGAGCATCTTGCTCGACGCCGGAAACTCGGTCTCGGCCACCGCGAAGTGGCTCGGCCACGACCCGGCGAAGACGCTGCGGGTTTACGGGCACGTGTACGACGAATCGCTCAAATCCGCGGGCGCGACGCCGTTCGGGAGCCCGCCGAGGCGGCCAGATGGCGGTGACCCTCCGGCCCGTTGGGACACTCTTGGGACACCGGCGGCCAACGGGACAGTCTCGGCTACAACCGAAAGCCGCTGACCTGCCCCAATACTGGTGGGCGCGGAGGGTTTCGAACCCCCGACCGCTGGTGTGTAAAACCAGAGCTCTACCACTGAGCTACACGCCCGAAATCCGACGGTCGCCCGCCGAATCGCACTCAGGAATCTAGCGCGGCGAGCGCTTTCTCCCAAGCCGCCTGGTCACGGGCCTCTCCGGGGCCGTTCATCTCGGCGAACCGGATGTAGCCCTCCTTGTCCACGACGAAGGTCCCGCGGTTCGCGAACCCGGCCTTGGCGTTGAACACGTCGTAGGCCTGGGCCACCGCGCCGTGCGGCCAGAAGTCCGACAGCAAGGGAAAGGTGTACCCCTGCTCCGACGCCCAGATCTTGTGCGTCGGCGGCGGCCCGACCGAGACCGCGAGCACCGCGGCGTCGTCGTTCTCGAATTTCGGCAGCCCGTCCCGGACCTTGCAGAGCTCACCCTGACAGGTGCCGGTGAAGGCGAGCGGATAGAACACGATCAGGACGTTCTTCTTGCCCCGATAGTCCGAGAGCGAGACTTCCTGATTGTTCTGGTCCTTGAGGGTGAAATCGGGAGCGATCGCACCGACGTCGAGAGGCATGGGAGTTCCTTCGGAAGTAGTGCGATCAGCGCTTGGCCGGGCGGGCCTTCGGCTGTACGAGCCGGCTGCCACTCCAGGAGCCGAGGTTCGCCGCCGAGGTCTGCGTCAGACCCGCCGTCGGCGCCGACTCGGCGATCTCACTGGGTTCGACATGGCCAGGCTGTCCGGTCTTGGGGCTGAGCACCCACACGAAACCCTCGTCGGCCAGCGGGCCGATCGCGTCCATGAGTGCGTCGACGAGGTCTCCGTCGCCGTCCCGCCACCACAGCAGCACGACGTCGATCACCTCATCTGAATCCTCGTCGAGGAGCTCCCCACCGATGGTCTCCTCCACCGATGCACGCAGGGCATCGTCGGTGTCCTCGTCCCAACCCAGTTCCTGAACAACCATGTCATTGGTGATGCCGAGTTTCTGGGCATAGTTCTGGGCGTCCGCCGCGGCGACCACGGTGGTGTCCTCCTTTTGTTGTCGGGGCCGAAAACCTCCAGCACCCGGTCCGTGTGGATCAGTAGTGAAAGCGAACAGGGTGAACGCCTCTCGCGCAAGCCGACGCCACCGAAAACACGCACAAAGATTTTCTGACGTACCAGATTGTGACTCGCCGTCGCCCCTCGCTGGGCGATACGGCAGGATTGAGCCAGATCACCATCACGCGTAACGCGGACCGCCGTCACACAGGCGATCCGCATGGATTGGGCGCCGCACCGAGCGTCCTCCCCGATGAAGGAGAGTCATACGTTGTCCGAGCCCACCCTGGACCAGTTCTCGCCACCGCAGCAGCCCGCACCCAGCGGCGATGGCCGCGTTCGCGTGATTCGTGAGGGGGTGGCCTCCTACCTCCCCGACAT
Source organism: Rhodococcus daqingensis (assembly GCF_042665615.1). NCBI lineage: Bacteria > Bacillati > Actinomycetota > Actinomycetes > Mycobacteriales > Nocardiaceae > Rhodococcus > Rhodococcus daqingensis. The sequence goes on from NZ_JBHTCS010000028.1 coordinate 52,514, forward strand.
CGATCCCGACGAGACCACTGAGTGGCTCGACAGCTTCGACGGCCTGTTGCAGAACTCGGGCCCGGCCCGCGCCCGCTACCTGATGCTGCGACTGCTCGAGCGCGCGGGCGAGAACCACGTGTCCATCCCCGCACTGACCTCGACCGACTACGTGAACACCATCCCGACCGAGAACGAGCCGTGGTTCCCCGGCGACGAGGAGGTCGAGCGCCGCTACCGCGCCTGGATCCGCTGGAACGCCGCGGTCATGGTGCACCGTGCGCAGCGCCCCGGCGTCGGCGTCGGCGGCCACATCTCCACCTATGCGTCCTCCGCCGCCCTCTACGAGGTCGGGTTCAACCACTTCTTCCGCGGCAAGGACCACCCGGGCGGCGGCGACCAGATCTTCATCCAGGGCCACGCCTCCCCCGGCATCTACGCCCGCGCCTTCCTCGAGGGCCGCATCCCCGCCGAGCAGATGGACGGCTTCCGCCAGGAGCACAGCCATGCGGACGCGGGCGGCGGCCTGCCGTCGTATCCGCACCCGCGGCTGCTGCCCGACTTCTGGGAGTTCCCCACGGTGTCGATGGGCCTCGGCCCGATGAACGCCATCTACCAGGCCCGGTTCAACCACTACCTGCACGATCGCGGCATCAAGGACACCTCCGACCAGCACGTCTGGGCCTTCCTCGGCGACGGCGAGATGGACGAGCCCGAGTCGAGGGGCCTGGCGCACGTGGCGGCCACCGAGGGGCTCGACAACCTCACGTTCGTCGTCAACTGCAACCTGCAGCGCCTCGACGGCCCGGTCCGCGGAAACGGCAAGATCATCCAGGAGCTGGAGTCGTTCTTCCGCGGCGCCGGCTGGAACGTCATCAAGGTCGTCTGGGGCCGCGAGTGGGACGCGCTGCTGCACGCTGACAAGGACGGCGCGCTGGTCAACCTGATGAACTCCACCCCGGACGGCGATTACCAGACCTACAAGGCCAACGACGGCGGGTACGTGCGCGAGCACTTCTTCGGCCGCGACCCCCGCACCAAGGAACTGGTCAAGGACCTGTCGGACCAGGAGATCTGGAACCTCAAGCGTGGCGGGCACGACTACCGCAAGATCCACGCCGCGTACGCGGCCGCGCTGGCGCACAAGGGCCAGCCGACCGTCATCCTCGCGCACACCATCAAGGGCTACACCCTGGGCAAGCACTTCGAGGGCCGCAACGCGACCCACCAGATGAAGAAGCTGACCCTCGACGACCTCAAGGCGTTCCGCGACCTGCAGCGGATCCCGATCTCCGACGCCGAACTCGAGAAGGACCCGTACCTGCCGCCGTACTACCACCCCGGCGCGGATGCCCCCGAGATCCAGTACATGCTCGAGCGGCGCAGGCAGCTCGGCGGGTTCCTGCCGTCGCGGCGCACCGACGTCGCGCCGTTGGCGCTGCCCGAGGACAAGGCCTACGACTCGCTGCGCAAGGGGTCGGGCAAGCAGGAGATCGCCACCACCATGGCGCTGGTGCGGGTGCTCAAGGAGCTGCTCCGGGACAAGGAGATCGGCAAGCGGATCGTGCCGATCATCCCCGACGAGGCCCGCACGTTCGGCATGGACTCGTGGTTCCCCTCGCTGAAGATCTACAACCGCAACGGTCAGCTCTACACCTCGGTCGACGCCGACCTGATGCTCGCCTACAAGGAGAGCTCCGTCGGCCAGATCCTGCACGAGGGCATCAACGAGGCCGGCTCGACCGCCTCGTTCACCGCGGTCGGCACCTCGTACGCCACCCACGGCGAGCCGATGATCCCGCTGTACATCTTCTACTCGATGTTCGGCTTCCAGCGGACCGGTGACGGGCTGTGGGCGGCCGCCGACCAGATGGCCCGCGGCTTCGTGCTCGGCGCGACGGCCGGGCGCACCACGCTCACCGGCGAGGGCCTCCAGCACGCCGATGGGCACTCGCTGCTGCTGGCGTCGACGAACCCGGCCGCGGTGACCTACGACCCCGCGTTCTCGTACGAGATCGCGCACATCGTCAAGGACGGGCTGCGCCGGATGTACGGCGGCACGCCCGGTGAGGACGGTTTCGGCGGCGAGAACGTCTTCTACTACCTCACCATCTACAACGAGCCGTACGTGCAGCCGGCCGAGCCGGAGAACCTCGATGTCGAGGGCCTGCTCAAGGGCCTCTACCTCTACAGCAAGTCCGAGGTACCGGACAGTGCCGGGGGTCGCTCCGCGGGCTCCGCTCCGCGCGCGCAGATCCTGGTCTCCGGCGTCGCGATGCCCGAGGGCCTGCGCGCCCAGGAGCTGCTCGCCGAGGACTGGGGTGTCGCCGCGGACGTGTGGTCGGTGACCTCGTGGGGCGAGCTGCGCCGCGACGGCGTCGAGTGCGAGCGGCAGGCGCTGCGCAATCCCCAGGACGCCGCGGCGGTGCCGTATGTGGCCACCGCCCTGGCCGGCGCCGAGGGGCCGTTCGTGGCGGCCTCGGACTGGATGCGCGCGGTCCCGGACCAGATCCGGCAGTGGGTGCCCGGCGCGTACACCACCCTCGGCACCGACGGGTTCGGTTTCTCCGACACCCGGACCGCGGCGCGGCGCTACTTCAACGTGGACGCCGAATCGATCGCGGTGGCGGTGCTGGCCGGACTCGCCAAGGAGGGCAAGATCGAGCACAACACCCCGGCCGCGGCCGCCCGCCAGTACCGGATCGATGACGTCCTGGCGGCCCCGAAGTCACTGAAGGATCCGGGCAGCGCCTGACAGTTATCTGTGCACGGACGCTTATAGACACCTCACAAATCAGGCGCCCGGGGAACACGGAAATCGTGCCCCCGGGCGCCTGAGGTCTCATGGGGCGTAAGTTTCGGGACTATGGGCGAGCAGGAACCCCCGGCGGACGGCCCCGCCGACGACGGGACACAGGCGGCGGCCGTGCCGGCTTTCGGCCGGCAACGGCAACCCCGCGACCCCCTGCCCGACGCACTGCTCGGGCGGGTCAAGCAGTTCTCCGGCCGGCTCTCCACCGAGGCGATCACCTCGATGCAGGACCAGCTTCCATTCGTCGGCGACCTCGACGCCGCTCAGCGGGCGAGCGTGCAGCTGCTCGTCCAGACCGCAGTGGTCAACTTCCTCGAATGGCTCAAGGACCCCGAGAGCGACATCCGCTTCAGCATGGAGGCCTTCCAGGTCATCCCGCAGGACCTGGCCCGCAGACTGACGCTGCGTCAGACCGTCGACATGGTGCGGGTGGCGATGGAGTTCTTCGAGCAGTGGCTGCCCGCACTGGCCCGCAACGACCAGCAGCTCGTCGCCCTGACCGAGGCGGTCCTGCGCTACGGTCGCGAGCTCGGGTTCGCCGCCGCGTCCGTGTATGCGAGCGCCGCCGAGTCCCGTGGCGCCTGGGACACCCGACTGGAGGCGCTGGTCGTCGACGCCGTCGTCCGGGGCGACACCGGCTCCGACATGCTCTCCCGCGCAGCGACACTCAACTGGGACGCGACCGCTCCCGCGACCGTCCTCGTCGGCACGCCGCCGCCGGATCAGGGTGTGTCGGTGGTCAGCACCGTCCACACGATCGCCCAGAAACACGAACGCGCCGCGCTCGCGGTCGTGCAGGGATCGCGACTCGTGATGGTCGTCAGCGGGAACATGCAGGACCCGAACGGCGACCAGTTCATGGTGGACCTGCTCACCAACTTCTCCGACGGCCCCGTGGTGATCGGGCCGACCACCCGCACCCTCAGCGCCGCCCACATCAGCGCGGTGGAGGCGCTCGCAGGCATGGAGGCGGTGGCCGGGTGGCGCGGCGCCCCGCGGCCGGTCCACGCCGGCGAGCTACTCCCCGAGCGAGCCCTGCTCGGGGACCGGGCGGCGCTCGATTCGCTCATCGATGTGCTCGTGCGACCGCTGGCGACGGCGGGGTCCGCACTGACCGACACCCTCGAGACCTACCTCGACTGCGGGGCCGCCGTGGAGACCTGTGCCCGCAAACTGTTCGTCCACCCCAACACTGTCCGGTATCGACTCAAACGGATCAGCGAGATCACTGGACGCGACCCCACGAACCCCCGTGATGCGTACGTCCTGAGAGTCGCGTCAACAGTGGGTCGTTTGGCTCAAGCTGGTCACGAAACAACCCATCCAGTCACTCCAGTCTCATTCTTCACAAACCGTGCAATCGACTTGTAACGTTCCGCCGACCACTTCCGATGCGACTTCCCCACGTGCGATTTTGTGGGAACCCTACAAAACACTTGTCCAAGGTTGATGGTCAAAAACATCACCCACGTACCGCCGGACAGTGTTCCCTTAGTCTTGTGATTTCGTTGCTCGCCCCGGGTCAGGGCTCTCAAACCCCCGGCATGCTCAGCCCATGGCTGGAGCTGCCGGGCAGTGCAGACCGCATCTCGATCTGGTCGAAGGCCTCAGGCCTCGACCTCGAACGCCTCGGCACCACCGCCACGGCCGACGAGATCACCGACACCTCGGTCACCCAGCCGCTCGTGGTCGCGGCCGCACTGCTCGCCTTCGAGGAACTCGAGCGGCGCGGACTCGTGCCCGCGGACGTGATCGCGGCGGGCCACTCGGTCGGCGAGCTGGCCGCGGCCGCCATCGCCGGCGTGATCTCCTCGGACGACGCCGTCGCGCTCGCCGCGATCCGCGGCGCCGAGATGGCCAAGGCCTGCGCGCTGGAGCCGACCGGGATGTCGGCGGTGCTCGGCGGCGACGAGGAGGTCGTCCTCGCCCGCCTCGCCGAGCTCGGCCTCGAAGCCGCGAACCGGAACGCGGCCGGACAGATCGTGGCTGCGGGCCTGCTCAGCGCCCTCGACGAACTCGCGGCCGCGCCGCCGGAGAAGGCCCGGGTCCGGGCGCTGCCGGTCGCGGGCGCGTTCCACACCGCGTTCATGGCGCCCGCCCAGGAGGCGGTCACCGAAGCCGCTTCGCGGATCAGCCCCGCGGAGCCGACGCGCACGCTACTGTCCAATGCCGACGGTCAGCCGGTCACCTCCGGCGCCGATGCGCTGGCCAAGCTGGCCGCCCAGGTGACCAGGCCCGTGCGCTGGGACCTGTGCACCGAGACGCTGCGTACGGCTGAGGTCACGGCGATCGCCGAACTCCCCCCGGCCGGCACCCTCGTGGGTATCGCCAAGCGGGAGATGCGTGGCACCCCCACGCTGGCGCTCAAGACGCCGGGCGACATCCCGGCACTGTCCGAGCTCGCAGGGCTCGGATGAGGCCCGCCGCAATCCTGCGGCCCTAGCGCCCCGCAGCAGGACCACACACCACACCGACCGGTCTGCCGACCGGTCGATACGAGACCCAAGTAACACCAAACAAGAAGGGAGCCACCCAGTGGCCACCACCCAGGAAGACATCATTGCCGGACTCGCGGAGATCATCGAGGAGGTCACCGGCATCGAGCCGTCCGAGGTGACCATCGAGAAGTCCTTCGTCGACGACCTCGACATCGACTCGCTGTCCATGGTCGAGATCGCCGTGCAGACCGAGGACAAGTACGGCGTGAAGATCCCGGACGAGGATCTCGCCAGCCTGCGCACCGTCGGCGACGCCGTCAGCTACATCCAGAAGCTCGAGGCCGAGGGTGGCGAAGCCGCTGACGCCGTCAAGGCGAAGCTCGACGCCGCGAACGAGGAGTGAGCAGGCCCGTGACCTCCACCAGGAACTTCCCCAACGTCGTCGTCACCAGCCTCGCGGCCTCGACGTCGATCGCTGGTGACGTGGATGCCACGTGGAAGGGCCTGCTCGCAGGCGAGAGCGGGATCGACGTCCTCGAAGATCCGTTCATCGCGGAGTACGACCTTCCCGTCCGCATCGGCGGGCACCTGAAGGTGAACCCCGACGATGCACTCTCCCGCGTCGAGATCCGGCGGATGAGCTTCGTGGAGCGACTCGCTCTCGTGCTCGGACGCCAGGTGTGGCAGAACGCGGGCAGCCCCGAGGTGGACAAGGACCGGCTCGCCGTGGTCCTCGGTACCGGACTCGGGGGCGGCGAGGCATTGATCGACGCCGTCGACAAGATCAAGACCCAGGGATACCGCAAGGTGTCGCCGTTCTCCGTGCAGATGGTGATGCCGAACGGTCCCGCCGCGGTCGTCGGGCTCGAGCTCGGCGCCCGCGCCGGGGTGATCACTCCCGTCTCGGCGTGCTCGTCGGGATCGGAAGCGATCGCCCACGCGTACCGGATGCTCATCATGGGTGACGCCGACATCGTCGTCACCGGTGGCGTCGAAGGCCAGATCGATCCCGTGCCGATCGCGAGCTTCGCGATGATGCGGGCATTGAGTTCGCGCAACGACGATCCGAAGGCTGCCTCGCGTCCCTTCGACAAGGACCGCGACGGATTCGTCTTCGGCGAGGCCGGGGCGATGATGGTCCTCGAGACCGAGGAGCACGCCAAGGCACGTGGGGCCACCATCCACGCCCGCCTGATGGGTGCGGGCATCACCTCGGACGGCTACCACATCGTGGCGCCGCACCCCGAGGGCACCGGAGCGGCCCGCGCGATGGCACGGGCGATCCAGACCGCGGGTCTGGCCAAGTCCGACATCACGCACGTGAACGCGCACGCCACGGCGACGCCGATCGGGGACACGGCCGAGGCCCTGGCCATCAAGGCAGCGGTCGGTGACCACGCTGCGGTGTACGCACCGAAGTCTGCACTCGGGCACTCCATCGGCGCCGTCGGTGCGCTCGAGGCCGTGCTCACGGTCCTGGCTGTGCGTGACGGAGTCATTCCGCCCACGCTCAATCTCGACAACCAGGATCCAGAGATCGATCTCGACGTCGTGAAGGGCGAGCCCCGTTACGGCCAGATCGATTTCGCGCTCAACAATTCATTTGGATTCGGTGGGCACAATGTCGCGCTCGCCTTCGGCCGAGCCTGACCGGTCGGACTAGCTCGACGGTGGGGGCCTCGCACCCCGGGGCCCCCACCCCGACTACCGCCCGCAGGCGGCCAGCACAAGGAGGACCAGCGATGACCATCTTGGCCCCGATCACCCGATCCGATGCCCAGCTCGATCCCCGCGACCCGATGGCGCGACTCGAGAACCTCTTCGACGCCGGGACCACCGTCCCGCTGCACGATCGTGACAAGTCCGGTGTGCTCGCCGCTGCCGGCGAGATCGACGGAGTTCGCACGATCGCCTACTGCTCCGACGCGACCGTCATGGGCGGCGCGATGGGCGTCGAGGGCTGCAAACACATCGTGAACGCGATCAACACCGCGATCGAGGAGAAGTCCCCGATCGTCGGCGTGTGGCATTCCGGCGGGGCGCGACTCGCCGAGGGCGTCGAGGCCCTGCACGCCGTCGGCCTCGTGTTCGAGGCGATGGTGCGCGCGTCCGGCCTGGTCCCCCAGATCTCCGTGGTCCTCGGCTTTGCCGCGGGCGGCGCCGCGTACGGCCCCGCGCTCACCGACGTCGTGATCATGGCGCCCGAGGGCCGGGTCTTCGTGACCGGCCCCGACGTGGTCCGCTCGGTCACCGGCGAGCAGGTCGACATGGAGTCCCTCGGCGGCCCGGACACCCACACCAAGAAGTCGGGAGTCGCGCACATCGCGGCCACCGACGAGCAGGACGCCCTGGGCCGCGCCCGTCGCCTGGTGTCGATGTTCTGCGACCAGGGCACCTTCGACCAGGCCGCCGCCGAACACGGCGACACCGACCTGCGCGCGCTGATGCCCGAGTCGGCCAAGCGCGCCTACGACGTGCGCCCGATCGTGCACGAGCTGCTCGACAACGTCGAGGGCGAGTCCACCCTCGAGGAGCTGCAGGGCAACTACGCCCGCAACATCGTCACCGGCCTCGGTCGCCTGGGCGGCCGGACCGTCGGCGTGATCGCCAACAATCCGCTGCGCCTCGGCGGCTGCCTCAACTCGGAGAGCGCCGAGAAGGCCGCGCGCTTCGTCCGGCTCTGCAACGCATTCGGCATCCCGCTGGTCGTGATCGTCGACGTCCCGGGCTACCTGCCCGGGGTGAGCATGGAGTGGGAGGGCGTCGTTCGTCGCGGCGCCAAGCTGCTGCACGCGTTCGCCGAGGCCACCGTCCCCCGCGTCACCGTGGTGACCAGGAAGATCTACGGCGGGGCGTACATCGCGATGAACTCGCGCGCCCTCGGAGCCACCGCGGTCTACGCGTGGCCCGACGCCGAGGTCGCGGTGATGGGCGCCAAGGCGGCCGTCGGCATCCTGCACAAGCGGGCCCTTGCGGCCGCCCCGGAGGAGGAGCGTGAGGCGCTGCACGACCGCCTCGCCGCCGAGCACGAGGCCATCGCGGGCGGCGTCGGCCGCGCCATGTCGATCGGCGTCGTCGACGAACTGATCGACCCGGCCAAGACCCGAAGCAGGGTCACCGCGGCGCTGGCGGCCGCCCCGGCGAACCGCGGGCAGCACAAGAACATCCCGCTCTGATCGCACCGATCCGGCACCGCCGCAAGAGACGAGAAGTGCCCCCGACCTGAGGTCGGGGGCCCTTCTCGCTCAGCGGGAGGCTCAGAGCACGTGAACCCCGGTGGCCTGCGGGCCCTTGGGCCCCTCGGTCACCTCGAACTCGACCTGCTGGTTCTCCTCCAGGCTCCGGAAACCGGAACCCTGGATCTCGGAGAAGTGCACGAAGAGGTCCGGTCCGTCGGTGCGGGAGATGAAGCCGAAGCCCTTCTCCGCGTTGAACCACTTGACTGTTCCCTGACTCATATTTGCTCCTCACAGGGGCTGGGATGACGGGACCCACACGGTGTGGTGCCCCGGGCCGGTTCGAGACTCGGCGTCTCCAGATTCCTGAAGGCAAACAGAGCGCACGCAACTTGAGTTCTTGCGGGCGTGCGGTAAACACAAACACACAAAACTACGACCGCCTGGTTCAACGCCACCGGCGGCGGATCCATTCCCGCGTGGCCGTTCCTCGCCGAGGGGGTGGTTCTCGGGCGTCGGTCCCGCAGAAAGCCCCGCGAACCTCCCCCTCGCGGTATCAGCGTCAGCCGACCGCTGGCTCACACCGGCGCCCCGGCCAGGCGCAGCTTGGCGCGTATCCGCGCCAGCACAACGTCGGGCCGATCACGGAGCAGCTCTGCGCTGACGCGAACCACCGCCCAGCCCAGCGCCTCGAGGACGGCGGCCCGGTCGATGTCGCGTGAACGCTGGCCCTCATCCAGCCAGTGGTGGTCCCCGTCGTACTCGACCAGGACCCGCCAACGGTCCCACCCGAGGTCCGATCTCGCGATGATGCGCCCCGAATCGTCGCGGACCCGGATCTGCGTCTCGGGGCGCGGCAGTTTGTCCCGGACGAGCAACAGCCGGGTTCGGGTCTCGGGCGGGGATTCCGCACCGCCGTCGACCAGTTCGAGCACCCGGCGCAGCTGGACCAGGCCGCGCGCGCCGCGGTGTCGCTCCGCGATCGCAGATACCTCGGCAGGGTCGAGACCGGTCGCGTTGCAGAGCGCGTCGAGTACCTCGACCGCGCGATCGACCCCTAGCGCACGCCCGAGGTCGAACGCCGTTCGCGCCGGGGTCGTGACGGCCGCGCCGTCGATCCGACAGGTCTCACCCTCGAGCAACCGTGCCTTCCTGACGACGATTCCCTTGGGCGCCCGCACATGCCCCACGCGGATCAACTCGGCAGGCAGGCTCGCATCGATCCACCTGGTGCCGTGCAGGGCGGCGGCGGAGAACCCGGCAAGCACCCCCCTGTCGCCTGACCACAACCACGCGGCGTGCGCCCGGGCTACCGCCGTCGGAGGGGTGCCCTTGCGGACGTAGACGTCTCGGTGCAGCCGCACGAAGTCACGCCTGAGCTGATGCTCTGTCACGATGCCCCGGAGCACGGCCTGGGTTCCACGGATCGGTACTGCGATCACGCCTCGACAATCGCCGAATCGAGGCCCGTTCGAGGAAGGGATGCGCGATCTGTGGATGGCCGAACCAGTCATCCACAGATCTACCAGGACGGTCACTCTGATGAGGGGGTGGATCTCGGGTGGCCGTCCCGCAGAACGCCCCGAGAACCTCCCCCTCGCGGTAACGGCGTCAGCCGACCGCGACCAGGTCCCTGCTGTGCCGCGGCCGCTCGACCTCGCCGATGAGCGCGACCGCGAGGTCCGCGAACGAGAACGGCCGCGCCCCTGCCTCGTCGGCGAGCACGGAGGTACCCCCGATCCGGTACTGCCCGGTCCGCTCGGCGGCCTCGTCGAGGACGACCGGCGGTGGAGCCAGCATCAGCCAGTCCACCGACGTGTCGGCGCCGCGGAGCACCTCCAGCTCGGCCGCGTGACCGAGGGAGAACTCCCGGGCCTCCGCCGGGAAGCCCGGCGCGTCGAGCACCCGGACACCCGGTTCGGTCTCGAGCAGCGTGCCGATCCCGACGACCAGCAGCCGACCGACGAGGGCCCGACCAAGACCGTCGAGCAGCGCCTCGGCTGCCGCGACATAGAACTCCGACGACGAGACGTCCAACCGGGCGGCCGCGTTGATCGCCGCGTCGTGGCCGGCCCCGAGCACCGCCACACTGTCGGGGTCGGTGACGTCACCGGCGACGAGATCCGCGCCGGTCTCCGCGAGCTCCGGATGCCTGCCCGGGTCGCGCACCACCGCGGTGACCTTGTGCCCGCGCGCGACCGCCTCCGCGACCGCGCGGCGGCCCGCGCGCCCTCCGGCACCGAAGATGATGATCCTGCTCATGTCTGGCTCCGTTCGACGGGGCCGGCGCGCTGTCGCCGGCCGACGGCGCCGAAGGTAGCGAGCGGGGTGCCGGTTACCGCAACGATAGTTACGCTGACCTGGTGACCAAGCCTCTGGAGCCCGACATGTTCGAGCACTGCGCGACCGGGCCTGCGCCGATTCGGATCGGCGACAAGTGGACCGCGCGGATCATCACCTGCCTGCGTGAGGGCCCGCGCCGGTTCTCGGAGCTCCAGGTGCCCCTGAGCATGGTCACCCCGAAGGTGCTCACCGAATCATTGCGGGCGATGGAGCGCGACGGACTCGTCACCCGCACCGCCTATGCCGAGAACCCGCCCCGGGTCGAGTACGAGCTCACCCAGCTCGGCCGCTCGCTGCTCGAGCCGATGGCCGCCGCGTGTGCCTGGTCCCGCGAGCACCTGGACGAGCTGCTCGACGCCAGATCCGCATACGGGCTCGGGGCGGACGCCTGACCACGGCTCGCAGACCACGACACTGGATCGACCGCCTTCGCCGGATCGTCAGTCGCCTGCTCGTCGCCCCGGATGCGACGCCCAGTCCGCGGCAATGCCCGTCGCGGACGAGACGACCGCGCCCGCGAGTCGGTTCGGGGAGTATCGGGCGCTCCGTCGACCGACGATGCCCACGCCACCGACGACCTTCCCGTTCCCACCGAGGATGGGGGCGGCGACACAGCACCACCCGAGAAGGGTTTGCTCGTGCTCGACCGCGAATCCCTGGTCGAGGACCGAGCTCAGCTCGTCGCGGAGCCTGCGGGCATCGGTGACGGTGTACGCGGTCAATCGCGGAATCGGCGCGTGGAGGGCCGCATCGGCGAGGTCGGGTCGGTGTGCCAGCAGGCAGCGGCCCATCGCGCTGGAGACCGCGCCCGTCACGGGCCCGCCGACCAGTTGCCGCTGGGCCATGGCGTCCCTGTTGTGGCCGCGGACGCGTTCCAGCTCGACAAGGCCGTCCCCGCACAGCAGCGCGAGGACGATCACCTCGCCCGTTCGGGCGAACAGCTCCTGCAGGTACGGCATCGCCGCGTCGCGCATGCCGTGATGAACGGCCGCGGTGGAACCGAGGTCGATCAGTTTCGCGCCGAGGCGGTATCCGCCCGGGCCCCGTTGGAGGACACCCCGAGCGGCCAGATCGTTGGCGACGCGCCTGACCGTGGGTTTGGGGATTCCGGTGGATTCGGTCAGTGCCGCGAGCGACGCGCGCCCGTCGAGTTCGGCGGTCGCGTCGATGATGGCGAGCACTCGCCCCGCAACGGTGTGGTCATCCATGGCCGCGGCCCCGACGTGTCGGCAAAGCAAACCGATGGTCCTGAACGTATCACTGGGTGACATCCAAGTCTTCTCCCCGAATCGCGAGCGGCGAATCCTGAGGAGGTAGGCACCTTCGAGCCGATCCACCATCAAAGGGATGATCACCATGCCTGTCCTCGAGCAGTCTGTCCTCATTGCCCGCCCCGTGTCGGAGGTGTGGGACTACCTCGCCAACCCCGCGAACTGGCCGTCCTGGGAATCGTCGATGATCGAATGCACGCAGGTCACCGACGGGCCGATTGGCTTGGGCACACGGTGGCAAGGGGTGACCCGGGTCCTCGGCAGACGGATCGACTGGGTGGCGGAGTTCACCGAGGTCGACGCGCCGAAGGCGACCGCCGCCAAATCCCTGGAGAGCACGGTCAAATTCACCACGACGACACGACTCGAGGAGGTCGACGGCGGCACCCGGTTCACGTATCGGACCGACACCGAGACCGGTCTCGGCGGCGTGTTCGGCAAACTCGCCGACCCCATCGTCACCAAGGCCGCCGACCGCTCGAGGCGGGCCAGCCTGGACAACCTCGCCGACCTGCTGACCGCCGACCACTGATGCCGTGGCACGAACCGATCCGGGTGCCACCGATCCTGACGGGCGCGGGTCTAACCGACGTTCCTGCGTAGCCAGGTGACCTCGGCGCCCTCACCGCCGCTGCGGTACGGCTCGAGTGCCTCGTCCCAGGCCGTGCCGAGCGCGGTGTCGAGTTCGGAGGCCAGTTCGCCGGTGCTGCCGTGCGCCTGCATCAGCGCGCGCAGTCGCATCTCGCCGACGATCACGTCGCCGTTCGCGCTCATCGCCCCGCGCCACAGTCCCAGCCCGGGGACGTGGCTGAACCGCTCGCCGTCGACGCCGTCGCTGGCGTCCTCGGTGATCTCGAACCTCAGCATCGGCCAGGACCGCAGGGCCTTGACCAGTCGCGCGCCCGTTCCCACCGGCCCGACCCAGTTGCTGGCCGCACGCAGCAGCCCGGGCCCGGCCGACTGCGAGGTCCACCTGAGGTTGGCCGGACTCTCGAGGGTCGCGGTGAGTGCCCATTCGACGTGTGGGCACACCGCGGCGGGCGACGAATGCACGTAGAGCACACCAGTCGTCGCATCGGCGAACTGATTCAACGCGCGCACAAGGCACCTCCGGCTCAGACGAGGGACGTCTTCCCCAACGACCTCATGTGGGCCTGCCACGCGTTTCGCGACACCAGTGTGCCCTGTGCGCCCCCTGTTACGCCAGTGATAGACGGGATTGATGTGATCAGGCTGCCGCGAGCTCGGCGAGTACGGCCTCGCTCAGCGAGGGCCACGCGGCCTTCGCCCAGTCACCGAAGGCTCGATCGGCCAGCGCGAGGCAGGCGATCGAACGGGCCGGGTCGACCCACAGAAAGGTGCCGGACTGGCCGAAATGGCCGTAGGTCGAGGGCGAGTTCGTCGCGCCGGTCCAGTGCGGCGCCTTGCCGGCCTTGATCTCGAACCCGAGGCCCCAGTCGTTTGGTCGCTGGACCCCGTAGCCGGGCAACAGACCGTCCAGCCCGGGGAACTGCACGCTGGTCGCCTCGTGCGCCGTCTCGGCCGAGATCAGCGTCGGACCCAGCAGCTCGCGGGCGAACCGGGACAGATCCGCCGCGGTGGAGCGGGCGCCGTGCCCGGCGGGGCCGTCGAGCGACGACGCCGCCATGCCGAGCGGGACGAACACCGCCTCGCGCAGGTACTCGGGGAACGCGATGTCGGTCTCCGCCGCGATGAGATCGGCCAGCGCCTCGAACCCGGCGCTGGAGTAGATCCGCTTGGTCCCGGGCGCGTTCTGCACCGTCGGCTCGCCGAACGCCAGCCCGGAGGTGTGGGCGAGCAGGTGCCGCACGGTGGCGCCGGGCGGCCCAGCGGGCTGGTCGAGCTCGATCGCGCCCTCCTCGACGGCCACCAGCGCGGCGTACGCGACGAGCGGCTTGGTCACCGAGGCGAGCGCGAACACCCGGTCCTGGTCCCCGGCCGCGCCGATCCGGCCGTCCGGACCGATCACCGCCACCGCGGCGTGGTCGACGGGCCAGTGTTCGATCGCATCGAGGCTGTGCACCCGTGCAGCCTACGAGACCGCGCTCAGCCGTCCGCCAGCCTGGCCAGCCCAGCCGCCACAGCCGGATCCGCGGCCGCCGCGGACTGGAGTGCGGACAGGAACGTCCCTGCCAGCACCTGCTCGAGCACCGCCCGCTCGATGTCCGCGCTCGCCAGCCAGCGCAGGCACGCGGCCTTCTCGAACGCCAGGCAGCCCTCGATCGCCATGACCGCGATCTCGCTCGGCTCCTCGATGCCCAGCACGTCGAGGATCAGCTCGAACGAGGCCGCGTCCACCCGGCGCCCGAGTTCGGCGAGGCCCGAACTCCCGCCTGCCCGCATCAGTGCCTGCCACCCGACGCTGTGCAGCCGCACGTGGTCCAGGTAGGCCGCCAGCCCGGCCATCAGCCTGCCGAGCAGGGGACCCTCCCCCGCGGCCGCGGTGAGGTCCGCGATCATCTTGTCGGCCGCGGACTCCATGGCCGCGAAGACCAGCGCGTCCTTACCCCCGAAGTAGTGGTACAGCAGCCCCCCGGACACCCCGGCCTCCGCCGAGATCTCCTGCACCGAAAGCCGTTCCGGATCCCGCGTGGACAGCGCACGCAGGGTCGCCTCGATCAGCTCGGCGCGACGCTGCTCGGTGGTCAGCCGCGTGCGTTGCTCGGGCATCGGCGCCCCTCCTCTCGGTCGCGCTCACTGCAGAGGGCCCGACAGCTATTGAAATGACGTTCAACAGAGACTACCGTCGACCTAGCTATTGAATTCACTTTCAATACAGGAGCCTCGCCATGACGAACAGCGATACCACCCTGGAAGTCCAGCGCTGGATCGAGACCACCGCGGGCCCGGTACACCTGCGCGAGCTCGGCACCCCGACCGGCAGCCCGCTGCTGTTCGTGCACGGCGCACTCGTCGACAGCCACCTCTGGGACGGTGTCGCCGACCGCGCCGCCACGCTGGGCTACCGATGCCTGCTGCCCACCCTCCCCCTCGGCTCGCACACCCGGCCGATGAACCCCGACGCCGACCTGGATCCGCCGGCCCTGGCCGACCTCGCCGCCGAGATCGTCGGACAGCTCGGGCTCCGCCGGGTCGCGGTGGTGGGCAACGACACCGGCGGCGGCCTGAGCCAGATCCTGGCCGCCCGGCATCCGGATCTGGTGCGGACGCTGATCCTCACCGCCTGCGATGCCTACGAGCAGTTTCCGCCCCGGTCGCTGCGCGCCTTCTTCGCGCTCGGCAAGGCGCCAGGCGTCCTCGCCTTCGGTGGGCAGCTCATGCGACTGCGGGCGGCGCGTCGGTTCGCGATCCCGCGCCCGCTCAGCCATCGCGGGGTCGGCGACGAGGTGATCGCCGGCTGGACCCGATCGTTGCGGGACCCGATGCTGCGCCGGGACACGATCAAGTTCTTCGCGGGGATCGACGCCTCGCACACCCTGGCGGCCGCGCGACAGCTACGCCACTACACGGGTGGGGCGCTGCTCGTCTGGGGCACCGACGACCGCGTCTTCGGCCTCGACCTGGGCCGCAGGCTGGCGGCCGACATCCCGGGCGCCCGGCTCGAGATCCTCGACGACTGCGGCGCGTTCGTCCCGCTCGACGCGCCGGATCGGGTCGCCGGGCTCATCGACGAGTGCCTGACCCAATAGACAGCGGCGCCGGGCAGCTCGACTGAGCTGCCCGGCGCCGTGGAGGTGTTGCTAGCGGTCCGCGTCGGTGTACTTGATGACGCCGCGCAGGTTCTTGCCGTCCAGCATGTCCTGGTAGCCCTCGTTGATCTGCTCGAGGCTGTAGGTGTTGGAGATCATGTCCTGCAGGTTGAGCTGGCCCGACTTGTAGAGGTCTAGCAGCAGCGGGATCTCGTGACGCGGGTTGGCGCCGCCGAAGACGTTGCCCTTGAGCGTCTTCTGCAGCATCGCGAAGAGGAAGAGGTTCATCTTCACGTCCATGTCGGACATCTTGCCCATCGAGGTCACGACGCAGGTGCCCGCCTTGGCGGTCAGGGTCAGCGCCGGATCCACCAGCGCGCCGTCCATCTCGCCCATGGTCAGGATGACCTTGTCGCACATCTTGCCCCAGGTCAGCTCCATGACCGGGACGATGGCCTCCTCGAGGCTCGCGAAGGCGTGCGTCGCGCCGAACTTGAGGGCCTGCTCGCGCTTGAACGGAACCGGGTCGATGGCGATGATGTGGCGCGCGCCGGAGACCACCGCACCCTGCAGCGCGGCCATGCCGACGCCGCCGACGCCGGCGATCGCGACCGTGTCACCGGGGCGGACCTGCGCGACGTTGGTCGCCGAGCCCCAGCCCGTCGTCGTGCCGCAGCCGACGAGCGCGGCGACCTCGAACGGGATGTGCTCGTCGATCTTGACCGCGGAGTACTCGTGCACGGTCATGTAGGGAGAGAACGTGCCGAGCAGGGCCATCGGGATGACG
The DNA here is from genome assembly GCF_042665615.1 of Rhodococcus daqingensis. Classification (NCBI taxonomy): domain Bacteria; kingdom Bacillati; phylum Actinomycetota; class Actinomycetes; order Mycobacteriales; family Nocardiaceae; genus Rhodococcus; species Rhodococcus daqingensis. The sequence goes on from NZ_JBHTCS010000028.1 coordinate 68,991, forward strand.
TTCTGACCGCGGGCCTGGATGCGGTACGAGCCGTCGGAGATGGACTGTCCGGTCAGCAGGCCCCCGCCCAGGTCGCAGAGGTTCTGGTGGCCCTGCGCACACGGGTCACAGTGGCCACAGGCCGGGATGAAGGACATGACGACGTGGTCGCCCTCCTTCAGCCGCTTGACGTTCGGGCCGACCTTGGTGACGACACCGGAGCCCTCGTGGCCGCCGAGCACCGGGAACGACGGCATCGGGGTGGCGCCGGTGACGAGGTGGTGGTCCGAGTGGCACATGCCGGCCGCCTCCATGCGGACCTGGACCTCGCCATCTCGGGGATCACCGAGCTCGATCTCCTCGACCGACCACGGCTCGTTGAGACCCCAGAGAATCGCGCCTTTAGTCTTCATTTCGTTCCGGCCTTTCGTCCGCGTCCGCTAAACGTGATCGAGGTGACGGTGATCACAGCGCACACGATAACCCGAAACTCGGCAAATTGGAACACGTTCTAACCGAATTTCGTGCCACGGTCTAACGAAGTTCCAAAAGTGCAGGACAGCGGGCGTTCCTCCGCCGACACGCGAGCCTCTCCCGCCCCCGCTGGTGCCGATCCGGGAGGCACGAGCTGGACGTGCGTCCGTCAGCCGCGGACGTCGCGCAGGTGATGGATCGGATCGTGCACGAAATACCGCGCGAGTGACTCCACCGTGAACGCGGATCCGTCGCTGCGCAGCCCCCGCCTCCCCCGGTCCGCAAGCGGCACCGCCGCGAACGCGTCCGCCACGGCGGCCGCGGCGGTGGCCAGCTCGGCCGCGACGGCTGCCGGCTCCTGCTCGCCGTAGCGCTCGGCGACCGCGGTCTCGTCCTGATCCCAGTTCGCGAAGTGCGGGTCCTCCTGGGCCAGCATCAGCTCCAGTCGCTCGCGGAAGATCCGGAACACGTCCCGCACGTGCGCCGCGTACTCCAGGGCAGACCAGGTCTGCTCGTCCGGACGCTCGGCCACATCCGGCCTCGCCAGCACCGCGGGCCAGGCCGCCGCGTTCGCGCGGACGAGGTCGGGAATGTCCTCGAACTCGACGGCGCCGGCGTCGAACCCGCACTCGGCGCAGGGGCGCTCGAGGACCCAGGTCCAGTTCTTGGTGTCGGGCGTGATCGTCATGGGCCCAGGCTAGTGATCTCGCCCGGGTCCGCGCGCCCGAGGCAGATCTCGAGCGCACGCGCCTCGTGTGCGTGCCCGACCCACTCGTAGCCCACGACCGTCACCACCGGCGCCAGCATCACCACGATCAGACAGCACGCCATCGAAACCCCTTGCCCGGCAATGACGACGGCGAGGATCAACGCGGCCACGGTCCCCGCGAGAAGCGTCAGGTGGAAGGGGTCGGGCACCCGCACCAGGTAGGCGTAGAGCAGGTAGACGGCCCCGATGAACACGGCGACGGGCAGCGCCACGGTGAGGACCGTCGTCACGGCGCCGACGTGCGCGGCATCCTCGATGTAGTAGGCCGCGACGTGCAGCCCGGCCCCGACCGCCGCGAGCGCCGCGAAGATCACGATGTGGCCATAACCCCAGACGAAGGAACGGTTTCGGTACACCTCGAGCACCTCGGCCGACGGGAGGATGTAGTAGACCCACCACAGCCCGAAGGTGAGCCCGATCCCGGCGACCGCGACCAGAACCGCATCGAGCGTCCACCCCTGCCTGCCCACCACGGCCGACAGCGACGCCACCGTGCCGATCACGCCCTCCCCCAGCGTGATGATGACGAGCAGCCCGTGCCGCTCGACGATGTGGTGCACGTGCCACGGCGTCCCGCCCTTGTTCCGCTCGGCGATGACCGGTCCGCTGAGCTCGAGCAGCATGAGCACCGCGGCGACCGCGAACACCTGCTCGAGCGTGAGCGGGGCGATGACCACCGCCACCCAGCCGACCTGGGCGATGACGAGCGTCAGGGCGTAGGTCAGCGCAGCCGGGCGGTGCGCCGGATCGTGCTTCGCCGCCCGCAGCCACTGGAAGACCATGGCCACCCGCATCACGATGTACCCCGAGACCATGACGGCGTTGTCGAGTTCGACCCCGCGATCGATGGAGGCGAACATCTGCGGCAGACCGAGCGCGAGGATCACCACCCCGACCATCTGCACCATCGTGGTGACCCGGTAGATCCAGTCATCGGTGTCGTAGGCGGAGGCGAACCATGAGAAGTTGATCCACGCCCAGATGATCGCGAACATCGCGAACCCGAACCCCGCGAGGCCACTGCCGAGGTGGCCCTCGGCGACGAGGTGCGCGAACTCCTCCCCGGCAACGCCGAAGGCCACGACGAACGTCAGGTCGAAGAGCAGTTCGAGCGGGGTCGCGGACCGGTGCGCCTCGTCCGGGTCGCGACCGACCATCCGCTGCACGCGGTGGGCGTAGTGGCGGGCCGTCCTCGCCGGCCGTTCGACTGCGCTCATAGTCGGGCTCCCTCGCCAGGGTCCGCGAACGATCGTTGCGGTGCCAACCTACCGGCCGGGCGGCGCAGGGGTGAGGTCTTCAGTGGGGCGGGCGGGGCTCGAACCCGCGACCAATGGATTATGAGTCCACGGCTCTAACCGACTGAGCTACCGCCCCATTGCCGCATCGAACACACCTGCGGTCCGCCGAAATGCTACCGGCCCCGCCCACCCGATTGTCCGCCGAGGGTGTCGGAGTGCGGCGTCCGCAGATGTCTGCGCCGCCGAATGCAAGAGGACCCCGTCACACGATGTGTGACGGGGTCCTCCCGGATGCTCCCCCGGCTGGACTCGAACCAGCAACCGTCCGATTAACAGTCGGAAGCTCTGCCAATTGAGCTACAGGGGATTATTCCGTCAGCCGTTCGTTTCCGTTTGGCTGCGGGACAGACTTTAACCCATCCCCCCACCCAGGTACCAAATCGCCTGCCCGGAGGCCCATCAGGCAGACTGTCGACAGGCTGGTCGGAGGAGGAAAGCAGGGATGATGCGCTTGTTGATCGCGGTCGGCGTCGGGTACGTGCTGGGGACCAAGGCGGGCAGGTCGCGCTACGAACAGATCAGCAAGGCCGCGAAGGCGGTGGCGGCCAGCCCGGCCACCAAGAAGGTCATCGACGTGGGCAGGCAGAAGCTCTCCGACAGCCTCAACACGCAACCGCGCCTCGAGCCGCTCGAGGCCATCGACGCGGACACCACGATCTACGTACCCCGCGACCGCAGGTAGGCGCGCCAGCCCCGCTACAGGTCGTCGGAGCTGTCTCCGACGGCCTGTTCGAGCAGGCTGCGCCGGTACTGCTCGAGCGCGACGAGGTCGCCGAACAGCGACATGTACTCGTCGGGCTGGTCGGCCTGCGACATGCGCTGCAGCTTCGACTTGAGGTCGGCCACCTGATTGCCCACCCACACCTCCTGCAGCCGCGCGAGCACCCTCGGGATGTACGCAGGCACGTCGGAGGCCCGCATCGGGTCCACGGCCAGCTCGGTCACCAGCGACTGCAGCGGTTCGGCGCGCTTGCCGACGGCCTCCATCCACTCGGCCCCGCCCAGGCCCGCGCCGGTCCCGCCCGCGTCCGCGATCGCGTCGCGGATCAACGCGTACGCGGGATGGGTGAACGATTCGGTCGGCAACGAGTCGAACACCGAGCCGGCGATCGCCGGGTACTGCAGCGCCGACTTGAGCGCCTCCCGCTGCGGCCACAGCGTCGGGTCCGTGGGGTTCGGGCGGGCGGGACCCGCGGGCGCCTCCGCTGCGCCCTGCTCCGCCACCCGGCTCCGCTCCGGCCGCTGCTGTCCGCGGCCCGATCTCGGCGAGTTCCGGCGGGCCTCCTCGCGGACCCGCTTGATCACCGTCGGGATGTCGTCCCAGCCGACCCATCCGGCGAGCTGGCGGGCGTAGTCCTCGCGCAGCGCCTCGTCCTTGATCCGGGCGACCACCGGCACCGTGCGGCGCAGCGCCTCGACCCGACCCTCGCCGGTGTCGAGGTCGTGTTCGGCCAGCAGCGAGCGGACGACGAACTTGAACATCGGGATGCGGCGGGCGACGAGGTCGCGCACCGCGGCGTCCCCGGACGCCTGCCGCAGCTCGCACGGGTCCATCCCGTCGGGCGCCACGGCCACGTAGGTCTGCCCCGCCATCTTCTGATCACCCTCGAATGCCTTCATGGCCGCCGCCTGGCCCGCCGCGTCGCCGTCGAAGGTGTAGATCACCTCGCCACGAAAGTAGCTGTCATCCATCAGGAGTCGGCGCAGCATCGCCAGATGGTCATCGCCGAACGCGGTACCGCAGGCCGCGACAGCGGTCTTCACCCCGGCCAGGTGCATGGCCATGACGTCGGTGTAACCCTCGACGACCACCGCCTGATGCCCCTTCGCAATGTCCCGCTTCGCCAGGTCCAGACCGAAGAGCACCTGAGACTTCTTGTACAGCAGGGTTTCCGGGGTGTTGATGTACTTGCCCGGCATGGTGTCGTCGTCGAACAGCTTGCGCGCGCCGAAGCCGATGACGTCGCCGCCGAGGTTGCGGATCGGCCACACCAGGCGGCGCCGGAACCGGTCGATGGGGGTGCCCCGCTTGCCCGGCGTCGCCAGTCCCGCATCGATGATCTCGTTCGCCTCGAACCCCTTGACCATCAGGTGCTTGGTGAGGGTGTCCCAGCCGTCGGGTGCGTAGCCGCAGCCGAAGGTGACCGCCGCCTGGCCGTCGAAGTTGCGCTCGGTGAGGTAGTCGCGGGCGGTCTGTGCGTCCGGTTCCCGCAGCCGCGCCGCGTAGAACTCCTGCGCCGCCGCGTTGGCAGCCACCAGGCGCGCCCGGGTGCCGCGGTCGCGCTGCACCGAGGGGCCGCCGCCCTCGTAGGAGATGGTGTAGTTGAGCCGGTCGGCGAGCTGCTCAACGGCCTCGACGAAGGAGATGTGCTCGATCTTCTGCAGGAACGAGTACACGTCACCGCCCTCGCCACAGCCGAAGCAGTGGTAGGTCCCGTGGTTGGGGCGGGCGTGGAAGGAGGGCGACTTCTCGTCGTGGAAGGGGCACAGGCCCTTCATCGAGTCGCCGCCGCTGCGCTTGAGCGCGACGTACTCACCCACGATGTCTTCGATATGGGTCCGGTCGCGGATGGCCGCGATGTCTCGTTCAGGAATTCGGCCGGCCACTCGAGCAGTGTAGGCGCTCCGGCTCGCCCGCCCCTCAGCTCAGGGTCGTTTCCAGATCTCGGGCGTTCGCCAGCACATCGGCGAGCCTCGCCTGCTCGGATTCGTCCAGGGCGGTCTCGCGCACGCGGGCCAACAACACGCCCGCCCCCGCCGCGTCGCCGAGCCTGATCGCGAGCTCCGCGCGGTACACCAGGGCCTCGACGAGGTCTGCCGCGGACGCCCGTTCCTGCTCACGGGCCAGGGTGGCGTCGAGGATGCGGGCGGCCTGACCGTCGTCGCCCTTGGACTCGCCGAGGACGATCGCGTTCTGCAGAGCCGTGGCCAGCTTGCCGGCAGCGGGCGGGGTCGGGGCGACCTCCCCGGTCGGCGTCGCGAAGATCCGGATCCAGTTCCCGCCGGGATCGACGACGGTGAATCCGGACAGTTCCCCGGTGTTCTTCCGCTTGCGGGGCCTGGTCATCCTGGGGATTCCCGAGACCGGAACCCTGCCGTAGGCCGCCCGCAGGCCCTCGGCGAAGGACCCGTACAGGGCGCCGATGTCCGGGACGGAGACCAGGCAGGACCCGTAGGACTCCTCCGGATCGAAACCCGGGATCCCCGAAAAATGCAGGTTGAGGTCCTCGCGCTGGAGTGCGAGGTACGGGTTGGGGCGGACCTGCCGATAGGTCTGGGTGAATCCGAGCGCCCGGTAGAACTCGGCGACCTCGTCGATCGATCGACACGGAAGCAGCGGCACCGTCGTCTCGCCTGCCATGGCATTCCCTCCCCGGAATCCGAGTAGTCAAGTTTGACTACTCGGATGAATGTACCGGAACCTCTCACCGCAGCGGAGCGATCAGGAATCGGGCGACGCCTCGCCTGCCATCACGTACATCCCGCTCTCGAGCCGTTCGATGAGACCGCGCGTCCACTCGGCGCCGCCGTCCGAGAAGTGCACCCAGAGCCGCATGATCTCCCCGACCGGCCCCCACTCCTCGTCGACGGACTCCCCCGGCGTCCAGTGCTTGGCGACCTCCGCCCGCCACCCGTCGAGCGCCGCCACCCGCTCCTTCAGCAGCTCGATCGCCTCCGCGCGGGGCAGGCAGGTGATGAAGCCGACACCCGCGGTCAGCTCGTCGATCTTCTCGTCGTGGCGAACCAGGGCCCGGCGCAACAGGTTTGAGAACTCCGCCAGGCCGTCGTCGGTCAGCGCGTACTCGACGCGCGGCGGCCCGCCGACGGTGCTCGGTGCGATCTCGTGCGCACGCAGCAGTCCCTGCTTGGCCATCTGCTTGAGCGCGTGATAGATCGAACCGGGCTTGGCGTTGGACCACTCATGCGCGCCCCAGGCCTCCAGGTCGCTGCGCACCTGGTAGCCGTGCGCCCGGCCGCGCTCGCGGACGGCGCCGAGCACCAGTAGTCGAATAGCCGACACTGTCGCTACCCCCAGGCGGCCTGAGCGCCCAGGCTCTGCTTGTCGACACGCTCGAGGCGGCTCTCGGTGTACGAGGCGATCTGGTCGACGATCACCCGCGTCCTGGCCGCGTCGTCCTCCGCCCGCTCCCAGGCGGACAGCAGCAGCGGGTCCAGCCCGGACGGCGCCGTGTGGTGCAGCCACTCCGCCACCCGATGGATCCGATCGCGCTGTCGGTCCTGCTTGGTCCGGTGCCCGGCGTCGGACATCACATAGCGCAGCGCCACGGTCTTGAGCAGCGCCACCTCGGCGGCGACCACCGGCGGGATCTCGAGGTCGGCCGCGTAGCGCGAGAGCGGATCGTCGCCAGCGACCCGCCGGGTCTGCGTGACCGCGGCCGTCGCGAACCGCCCGACCAGCTCACTGGTGAGGTTCTTCAGGGCCACCGAGCTGGCCAGCGTGCCGTCGAAGCCTCCGCCCGCCCCGACCACCACGGGCAGCACCGACAGCCGCCGCGCGGCCTCGACCAGGTCGTCGACGATCAGGCCGCGGAACTCCGAGGCGCCCATCTCCGCCAGCGCGCGCTGCTCGGCCGGGTCCGCGAGCGCGCGCAGGTCGATGCGGCCCGCGATCACGCCGTCCTCCACGTCGTGCACCGAGTAGGCGACGTCGTCCGCCCAGTCCATCACCTGGGATTCGAGGCAGCGCCGCCGCCCGGGGGCGCCCGCACGCACCCAGGCCAGGATCTGGGCGTCGTCCTCGTAGGCGCCGAACTTGGCCCCGGGTGCCGGCCGCGTCCACGGGTACTTGATGGACGCGTCGAGGGCGGCACGGGTGAGGTTGAGTCCGACACTGCCCCCGTCCGCGTCGAGCACCTTCGGCTCCAGGCTGGTGAGGATCCGCAGGTTCTGGGCGTTGCCCTCGAATCCGCCGCAGTCCGCGGCGACCTCGTCGAGGGCCTTCTCGCCGTTGTGCCCGTACGGGGGGTGGCCGATGTCGTGGGCGAGCCCGGCGAGGTCGACCAGGTCCGGGTCGCAGCCGAGGCCGTCGGCGATGCTGCGGCCGATCTGTGCGACCTCGATCGAGTGGGTGAGCCGGGTCCTCGGAGTGTCACCGTCGCGCGGGCCGACCACCTGGGTCTTGTCGGCGAGCCGCCGCAGCGCCGCGCAGTGCAGCACCCGGGCCCGGTCTCGCGAGAAATCGGTGCGCCGCGCCGAGGTGCCGGGCAGCCCGCCGGTCTTCGGCGCCTCCGCAACCCGACGCTCGAGGTCGTGCTCGGTGTAGTCCGCCACCGGATCGGACGCCATCACTGCCCCGCCGTGTAGGGGAAGTCCGCCGAGAAGTGGGTGAGCTGATACCAGATCAACGCCCCTGTCTCCCTGGCGATTCCGTGCGCCTGCGACTCCCTCGTGAACACCGCGGGACCCTGCCGTGTCGGCGCCGTCCAGGCCTCGAGACCGGCGTCGCGGGCCATCGTCCTGGTGCGCAGCGAATGCCACGGGTCGCTGACCAGGACCGCGGACCTCATGCCGTGCTCGCCCATCTCCCGGCTCACACCCTCGATGCTCCGCAGGGTGTCCGAGCCCTCCTCGACGGCGATGATCCGGTCGCCCGGCACGCCCCGGCCGATCAGGTAGTTCCGACCCGACGCGGCCTCGGTGTAGACGTCGCCCTCCTGCTTGCCGCCGACGGTGACCACGCTCGGTGCAACACCCCTGTTGAACAGCTTGACCGCTTGCTCCAGGCGCGCCTCGAACACCGAGGACGGCGTCCCCGAGTACTGCGCCGCGCCGAGCACGACGATCGCGTCGGCCTTGGTCGGATCGTCGATCCGAGCGACCTGCCACACCCGGGCCGCGGTCCCGCCGACCAGCAGCAGCCCCATCAGCACCGCACCGACGACGGTGCGCCGTGTCCACCGCGCAAGGGTGCCCCCGAAACCGAGTCGGTCGGTCTCGCGCACGCGGGCTGCTGTTGAACTCACCCCGCAAGTCTGCCAGCAGGCGCGCGGGGACCGCGGTGTGGCGCGCCCGGATCACAGCGCGAACCACGCGATCGACGCTAGATTCACCGCATGGCATTCGCACAGCCGCGCGTTCGCGGTCGACACGAACCTCATCGCATTTCGATCGCAGGAGCCGCGGCGTCGGTGCTGGCGTTACTCGCCCTGATCTGCCTGCCGGCCGTCGCCACCGCCGAGGCACCCTTCCGGATGCCCGGCCAGATCTCCGACCGGGTCGGCGCCCTGAACGACGCCGACCGCGCCGAAGTGCGGTCCGCGCTCGACGCGCTCTTCGACGAGCAGCACGTGCAACTGTGGGTGACGTACGTCGACAGTTTCGGCGGCGTGGACGCCGGGCAGTGGGCGAGCAAGACCGCGCAGCAGAGCGGGCTCGGGGACCAGAGCGCGCTGCTGGCGGTGGCGACCGGCGACCGCGCCTACGCCCTCGACCTGCCGTCGAACCTGAGCAACGTCAGCTCGGCGGAGATCGACAGCATCGAGCGGGACGCCATCGTTCCCGCTCTGCGCCAAGACGATTGGGCCGGCGCCGCGATCGCCGCCGCGGGCGGCATCGACGACGCGATGAGTTCGTCGGGTTCGGGATCGACCGCGAAGTACCTCCTCATCGGCGGCGGTGTCGTGGTCATCGGCGCGGGCGGTGTGGTGCTGTACTCGCGCCGCAAGAAGGCCGAGCGGATCCGTCAGGGCATCGAGGCAGCCAAGGACGTCGACTGGACGAACCCGGCCGCGATCGCGGCCCTGCCGGTCGAGACCCTCGACGCCCGCGCCAGAGAGGTGCTCGTCGAGACCGACAACGCGATCCGCACGAGCGAGGAGGAGCTGAACCTGGCCCGCGGCGAGTTCGGTGACCAGGCGACCGCACCGTTCACGGCCGCCTACGAGAGCGCGAAGGCCACGCTCGCCTCGGCGTTCACCCTCCGTCAGCGCCTGGACGACGACGTCCCCGAGACCCCGGATCAGAAGCGGGACATGCTGATCGAGCTGATCTCGACGTGCAGCAGGGCCGACAAGGAGCTCAACTCGCGGGTGACCGAGTTCGACGGGATGCGCGACCTGCTCCTCGACGCGCCCGCCCGTCTCGACGCCCTCACCCAGGACGTCGTGGAGCTGACCGTCCGGGCCCCGAAGTCGGAGGCCACCCTCGCCGGACTGCAGAACGAGTTCCCGGCGCCCGCGCTCGCGTCGGTGTCGGGCAATGTCGCGATGGCGCAGCAACAGCTCACGTTCGCGGACCAGAACATCACCGCGGGCCGCGAGGCGGCCGCGCTGCCCGCGGGCAAGCAGGGCCCCGCCGTCGTCGCGATCCGGGCCGCGGAGGGTGCCATCGCACAGGTCCGCGAGCTGCTCGACGGTGTCGACCACGCCGCGGACAACATCCGCACCGCCATCGCCACGCTGCCCACGGTCCTCGACGACGCCCGCAAGGACATCGCGGCGGCGTCCGCGTTGGCCCAGCACGGCGGCCAGCCGCTCGCCTCGGCCAAGGCCGCGACGGAGGCGGCGCTGGCGCAGGCCGAGGCGCTCAAGGAGACCGACCCGCTCGGGGCGTTCAACGCGATCGTCAAGGCGGACAACGAACTCGACACCGTCCTGGCCACCGCGATGGACGCCAGGGAGCAGGCCGAGCGGGCCGCACAGCGCCTCGCCCAGGACCTCACGGTCGCCCAGTCACAGATCACCGCGGCCAAGGACTACATCAACACCCGCCGCGGGGCGGTCGGCGCGGAGGCGCGCACCCGGCTCTCGGAGGCGGAACGCCACCTCGACGCCGCCCGCCAGCTCGGCCAGTCCGACCCGGCGAAGGCGTCGCAGCACGCGAAGGCGGCGGGCGACCTCGGCGCCCGGGCGTTGCGGCTGGCACAGGGTGATGTGCAGACGTGGGAGGCGAGCAGGCAGCCGCGGAACTCCGGGGCCAACACCGGCGCGATCCTCGGCGGCATCCTCATCGAGTCGATGATGCGCGGCGGGATGAGCGGCGGCTGGGGCAACCGCGGTGGCGGCGGCTTCGGCGGTGGCGGCGGTGGCCGCGGTCCCGGATCCTTCGGCGGTCCGAGCAGCTCGGGCCGGATCAGTCGCGGCGGGCGATTCTAGGGCGGCTCCGCCCCAGGCATCGCCTTCAGGCGTGCACGGACCGGCTGCTCATCTCCTGCTCGACGATCCACGCGGCGACCTGGATCCGGGAGACGAATCCGAGCTTCGCGAGGATCTGCTCGACGTGGCCTTGCACGGTGCGCTGGGAGATCACGAGCTTCGCCGCGATCGCCCTGTTGGTCAGGCCCTGGGACACGAGGCCGGCCACCTGCCGCTCACGCGGGGTCAGCGCCGGTCCCGAAGCCTTGCGCTCCTCCTCCGCCCCGGGGAGCTCGTCGAGCGCGAAGGCGATCGCCTCCTCCGGACTCCACCGGGAGCCCTCTCGAATCGCCTCGTCGAAGGCCCGATCTCCGATGCCCCGGCGGGTCTGCTGCTCGCATTGTGCGTGATACACCTGCAGCGTCCGGGCGACCACCCCGGGGCTTCCGACCGCGCGCCACATCCTCTGCGCCGCACCGAGCAACAGCGCGGCACGGGGGGCGCGATTCTCGGCGCATGCGATCCACGCCAGCGTCTCGACGCACATCGCGGCTGCGAGCATGTCGTCCGCCGATCGGGACAGTCGCAGACCCTGTTCGAGAAGGCCTGCGGCCCGCGGTGGATGGGCCTGCCACAGCGCGAGGCCGAGGGCGCAGGCCGCGTATGCCCGGTAGACGAACTCGCCGGTCCGTTCACTGATGGCGAGTGCTTCCCCTTGGTACCGGACGGCCCTGTCGGCGTCGCCGAGCAGTCCGGATGCCAAGGTGAGCCCGAGCAATGTCGAGATCTGCCTGAGGTTGTTTCCCTGGTCCTGGTACGCCGCAAGAGCTTTCGCCCAGCCGGCGACGGCGCCCGGCAGGTCACCGGCGAAGGCGGCGAGGTACGCGGTCGCATGGACGACGGCCGAGCGCAACGTATCGTCGTCCAGTTGCTCCGCGAGGTCGGCTCCCGCCTCCGCCATGGCCGTCGCCGCGTCGATGTCGCCGTGATAACCGGCGAGCAGGCTGTTGGCGCAGAGCGCCCTGACCCGTTCGACGCTCTGTTCGTCTCGGTGCAGGTCGAGCGCGTAGTCGAGCCAGTATCGGCCCTCACGCAGGAGTCCGCGGGAGAGCCAGAACGGGAACAGCGCGACGGAAATCTGCAGGCCCTTGTCCGACCCGTTCGGCTCCGTCATGCAGCGGTACATCGCCTCCCGCAGATTCGACTGCTCCCGCCCCAGTCGGGCCATGAGCTCGATCTGGCGGGGACCGATCCACTGGGACCTCGTCGTCGAGGCCAGATCCTGGTACCAGTTCAGGTGCCGTCGACGCAGGACCGCGAGGTCGTCCGCGGCCAGCAACTCCTCCCTTCCGTACTCACGCAGTGTCTCGAGCATCCGGTACCGCACCACCGCTCCTGCGCCCTCGCAGATCAGGATCGACTTGTCGACGAGCGATGCCAGCACGTCGAGCACCTCGTCGACGGGCCGGTCGCCGGCACAGATCCCTTCCGCCGCATCGAGTTCGAACCCGCCGGAGAAGACGGACAATCGACCCCAGAGCTCACGTTCGGCCTCGGTGCACAGCTCGCGGCTCCAGTCGATGCACAACCTGAGGGTCTGCTGCCTGCTCGGCGCTCCCCGCCTACCTCCCGTGAGCAGCCGGTACCGATCGGACAGTCGCTCGAGAATCTGCTCGACGGAAAGTGTCCGCAGCCGCACCGCAGCCAGTTCGATGGCGAGTGGGAGCCCGTCGAGCTGGTGACAGATCTGTGCCACGGCCACTCGGTTGTTCTCGCCGAGAACGAAACCGGGCACCGCGACCGCGGCGCGTTCGACGAACAATGTTGCCGCGTCACAGCGAGACAGGTCGTGCAGCGACGGCGGCGTGTCCGGGTCGGGCACCGAGAGCGACGGCACTCGCAGGACAGCCTCGCCGCCCACCTCGAGAGCCTCCCGACTTGTCGTCAGGATCCGCAGCCCCGGACAGCTACGCAACAGCGACATCGCCAGCGACGCAACCGCGTCCACCAGGTGCTCACAGTTGTCGATCACCAACAGCAGGCGACGATCACGAAGGTGACCCACCAACATCTCGAGCGGCGGTTCACTCGAGGTGTTCCGCGGCGCGATCGTGGCAGCCACCACGCCCGCGACGAGTGCCGGATCGCGCAGGTCGCCGAGCTCGACCAGCCACACCCCGTCCTCGAAGTCCCGCCTCGAGTCCGCGGCCACTCGCAGTGCCAGTCGCGTCTTGCCGACGCCACCGATACCGGTCAACGTCAACAGCCTCGAGGAGGACAGCAGTCGTCTCGACTCGGTCGTCTCGTGCCTGCGTCCGACGAAGCTGTTCAGTTCGAGGGGAAGGTTCCCAGCCACCCGGCCACGGTTGATGGGTGGCATCGACGCGCTACTCCCGTCTGGTCCTCACGACCGATGTCAGAACCTGCCTCGTACGGCAAAGTCAGACCTTGACACTTGCGGGTGAACTGTAACGCCCAGACCGCTCCCGCCTCCCCGGAAACGGGTATCGAGATGCTCTCGCGGATGCGCGGAACGAAAAACAGGTACCTCCCCCGGTCAACCTGCCGTGGCGATCGGCACCGCCCCGACGAAGGATGGGGTTGGTCAGATCCACCCAGCCGATGATCAGCCGAAGGAACAGGACACAACAGGATCCGACGCAACAGAATCAGCCATTCCCCTTCAAATCGAATAACGCCACTTCTCCCATTTCTTCCGCCCCCGATATTTCGGCACGGGCGGCTATTCTGCATAGCCCGATAAGTTGATGTCCAAATCAACGGGTCACCCGGAAAAAGTCGTCGACCCGAATGCACGTCCCTGACCGATGTCGCACTACCTGTGCCTACATGGCACATCTCCCGCGAATTCCGCGAACGGTCCGTGAACTCACAATGAAATGTGTCGCCACCCTGCGCCCCCTTACTCGGGCAACTGAACTCCCGTCCAAGTCATTCTCTTTTTCGCACCCAAGACGACGGGTGGACGTGGTAGAAATTGTCGCGGCCGAAGCTGCTCCCTGTTGCGGCCGCATCAATCCAGGAAATCAAGTCCAAGGAGAATTCAATGCTCGGTACCGCCCTCACCGTCCTCAGCGCGCTCGGGAATGTTGCCGCGATCGGCAACTTCCTGCAGTCGCTGAGCTGACGGTTCGGGGCCGGTGCGCTCCCGAGGCGCACCGGCCCCTGCGTCGGGACAGTACGCGGCCACCACCCGATCGTGGCCGCACCAGTGAAGAGTAGGAGAACATGTCTTCGAACACCGTCCGCCGCATCGCCGCCCTCACGGCGGCGACCGCCCTCCCCGCCGGCCTGCTCATGACCGGCGTCGGGGTCGCGAACGCCGCCGACCCGGCGTGCGTGCAGTCCAGTCACGACACCAAGCGCGACTGGAGCACCGTGTGGGTTACCCATACCTACGACAAGACCGTCACGGCGGCCGAGGCCGCCGCCGGCACCAACATCACGTACAAGATCGTTGTCGGCACCACCGGCATCGGGAATCCGTACGTCAACACCATTCGCGACTACGCACCCGCAGGCTTCGGTGCCCCCATCTCTGCGAAGGTCACCGCATACCACCTCGCCCAGGGGCAGGTCACGGAGGCCGTCACCCCGGAACCGAACGGTGACGGCGGCTGGCGCGTGAGCAGCACCGGATGGTTTGTCAACGCCGGCAACCCGGTGACCGCCGAGTTCACCTACCGGGTACCGGACAACATCGCGGCAGGCACGAAGGTCACCAGCGGCGGCATCGATGTCAGCGGGACCGTCGGCGTCGGCACCACCAAGACCGGCCTCACCTCGTGTTTCACCGCGCGGGCCAAGAATCCGGGCGAGGCCGCCCTCGGCAGCCTCGACGGTGCCGGCCTCGGCTCCACCGAGGGCCAGCTGAGCTCCACCGGCTCGATCAGCGACGTCCTGGGCGACACGATCACGCGAGCCATCAACAACGGCAGCTAGTCCCGACCGGCACCACGCCAGACCCCGTGTGCCCGGCGCCGCGACCGCCGCGCGCCGGGCACACGGACCCCCAAACCCCCACGCTGCGGCCTCGACGTCGACGGTCGCATCTCCAGCGACCCAAGGGAACGACCATGACATCACGAGCGATCACGCGCGGCGTTGCCGCGGGCGCGGCAACCACCCTGACCGTCGGTGCACTCACCCTCCTCGGCGGGGGCGTCGCCGGCGCCGCCCCCGCCTCGATCACCTGGAACGACGGGAACTCCCGTTTCACCCGGACCATCAGCAACACCACCCCCGCCGTCGGCGACACGGTCACCGTGACAACGAAGTTCGACCGGACCAGCTGGGTCGACGAGTTCATCTACAACGTCAAGGATCGGCATCCGTCCTGCCTGACCTACGTCCCCGGTTCCGCGAAAATGGGCGGCTCCCCGACCAACACGGACGAGGTCAACGCCGACGAGGGCAATGGGACCGGCTACGTCCGCTCCTCCTGGGGCGTGACCTCCTGGGTGGTCCAGAATCGCCCGGGCTTCCACGCCTCACCGGAGTACAGCGCCGACTACAAGGTCGGACCGAACTGCCCCCGCGGCACCGCCCTGACCACCGGCATGGACTACGGCGGCTCACTCGGCAGCGGCAACTACGGCACCAAGGGCCCGACGATCTCCATCGGCAAGACCAGCACCACCACCACCCTCGCGCCCGTCACCGGCGCACGCGTCGGCGTGCCGAGCACCCTGACCGCCACCGTCACCGGCGGCGCGGTGGGCGACACCGTCGAGTTCCGCGACGCCGCAACGACAATCGGCACCGCCACCCTCGACGCGGCGGGCACCGCGACCCTCGCCTGGACTCCGACCGTCCGGGGCGGCCACACCCTGACCGCGCGATTCCCCGACACCGCGTTCGCCACCGCCTCCCAGTCCGCACCGATCACAGTGCAGGTCGCCGAGCAGAACGTCACCTCCGCCATCGCCCTCGCACCGGTCTCGGGCGCACAGGTCGGCCGGGCCTCGACCATCATCGCGACGGTCACCCCGACCGCGGCAGGCGGGACCGTCGAACTCCGTGACGGCGCAACGCCTCTGGCGACGCTGCCGGTCACGGCCGACGGCAAGGTCAGCTACCAGTGGGTGCCCGCCGCGGCCGGTACGCACACCCTCACCGCCACCTTCTCCGGCCGTGACGGCGTCACCGGATCCACCACCACCGGGCAGGTGAGCGTGTCCGAGGCACCTGCCTCCACCACCGACTCGACCACCACCCTCAACCCGGTCGGCGGCACCACCGTCGGCAAGGCCACCACCGTCACCGCAAAGGTGAACCCGGCCAACGCGGGCGGCACCGTCACCTTCAAGGACGGCGGCACCGTCATCGGCACCGGCCAGGTCGGACCCGACGGCACCGCCTCGACCGCGTGGACCCCCGCCACCGCCGGCCAGCGCACCATCACCGCCGAATACTCCGGCAAGGACACCGTGAACTCGTCATCGGACCAGGAATCGGTGATCGTCGCACCCAGCGGCGGCACCGGCGGAACCGACGGCGGCGACGGCAGCCTCGGCTCGCTCCTCGGCGGCTTCGGCTCCTGACGACCGGCACACAATGAAGGGTCTGTCCCCGGCCGGCGTGGCCGGGGACAGCCTGAACTCATCGACAGCACCAGGTTCCAGCATTGAGACACGTTTTGGGACACGGAAGGCTTGTCCTCGCTGCCATTCCCCTTTGATGTCAGATCCGACGGATGCCGCACGACGCCATGCCTGATTCACCCGTTGTGAATGAAGCCGTCGCCTGGGCTGCGGTGCAACTGTGGGAGCCACTCGGCGAAGACGGGGACCCGACCCCGATCCGAGAACAGAACGGAGCCCAACGTGACTGAGCGTGCGCAAGCCCAGCAGATCGGTGTCGCCTACGAATTCGACACCAGCTACCCGACTCCCGAGGCGACCCGCATGGCCCTCGAGGATGCCGCGTTCGCGCGGGCGGTGACCGCATACCGGTTCTGGTACCCGACCATCTCGGTCGACGCGATGTTCCAGGGCAACCGCGCGATCGGAATCCACGACAACAAGACCATGGGCATCGCCTCGACCGGTCCCCGCCAGATCGGGTTCACCCTGAACTCCGACACCCCCTACGGGATGGCCTGCCTGGACCTGTCGCACGGGCCGATGGTGGTCGAGATCCCCGCCGGCCCTTACATCGGCATGATGGACGACCACAACTTCCGCTGGATCGCCGACTTGGGAATCCCGGGCCCCAACGAGGGCAAGGGCGACACCTACCTGGTGATCCCACCGGGATACGACGCGCCCATCCCCGACGGATACCGGCCTGCCCGGTCGGCGACGGTCCTGGTCATGCTGGCGGTGCGGGTGTTGCCGATCGGGGCCGACATCGACAAGGCCCTGAGCGCGCTTCGCGAGGTGAAGGTCTACCCCCTCGCCGCCGGTGAGGCCGAGCGCCTCGACTTCCGCGACATCACCGATGCCGATCTGGACGCCAGTCCCCTGCAGCTGGAGGCCAACCTCGGGTTCTGGCAGCGTCTGCACGAGGTTCTCGACGCCGAGCCGGTCATCGAGGAATTCCGGCCGATGTACGGGCTGCTGAGCGCACTCGGTATCGAACCGGGCAAACCGTTCCCCACCGACGAAGCCACCTGCGCACTGCTCGAGCGTGCCGCGCGGACCGGACGCGACCAGATGCTGGTCTCGGCATTCGCCAGCGATCGACCCGATCGAATCGCGTGGCCGGACCGCGCCTGGGAATGGGCCGGGCTGGTCCCCGATAACGGGGACTTCGAGACTCCGAACGGCCTCGACCTCGAGGCCCGCGATCGCTGGTTCGCTCAGGCGATCGTTTCCTCCCCGGCGATGTTCCGTCGCCAGGCCGGCAAGGGATCGTTGTACTGGCTGGCCGTCCGCGACGCCGACGGGGTGTTCCTCGACGGCGCCCATTCCTACACCCTCGACATCCCACAACCGGTGCCCGGCACGCTCTTCTGGTCGGTCACGATCTACGACGCCGAGACCCGCTCGCAGATCCAGACCGACCAGGACAAGGCCGCGTTGCGGTCGATGTTCGAACTCCGCGACGTCGACGCCTCGGCACCGATCCGCCTGCATTTCGGACCCGAGGCCCCGGCAGGCGCCGAAGACCGCTGGATCAAGACAGTGCCGGGCCGCGGCTGGTTCACCTACCTGCGCATCTACGGACCCGAACAGCCCGCATTCGACGGTACCTGGAAGCCGGCCGACATTCACCGGGCACGCTAGGCAAGGCGAAGCGCCGCCGGCAATGCACGTTCTGAAGAGCATTGCCGGCGGCGAGTCCACTCGCGGGCGTTGAGGAACTCCCCGGCGAGGATTCGGAAGTGTGGCCGCTCTACCTTGTCGTGGCGCCGCGCACCCTCTGTCCCGCAGGTAGGAATCGGCCGGGGCCCCAACTGGTTCCGAGTCCGTCGGCGAACTTTCCGTCGCGGTAGACGACGCAGCCGTTGACGATGGTCGCACTGACGGCACCGTCGTTGCGGTTGACCATGCGACGCAGTCCGCCGTACTCGGGCATTGCTTGTTCGAACAGGTCGTGGACGGATTGATCGAGCCCCGCCGGGTCGATGATGGCGATGTCAGCGCGGTCCCCGACACGCAGATGCCCGGCATCGAGGTTGTACCAGTCGCCCAGTTCGGCGGTGAGTCGGTGCACCGCGCGATCGATCGTGAGGAATGGTTTGCGCTTGCCCTGAGCGGACTTCACGCGTTCGAGCAACCGAAGGTGGTAGTTGTAGAACGCCATGTTCCGCAGGTGCGCGCCGGCATCACCGAATCCCATGTGCACGCACTTGTTGGCGGCCAGCTTGTCGAGGTATTTGGGTCGGTGGTTGGCGATCGTGGTGCGCCAGCGGAGGTCGCGCCCATGCTCGAGTACCAGGTCAAGGAATGCGTCCACAGGGTGTATTCGGCGTTCGTCGCCGATCTGACCGAAGCTCTTGCCGACGAGCGTCGAGTCCGGGCATTCTACGACGGTGGCGTCGTAGAGGTTGCGATGCCAGATCTTCGGGGAGAACTTGTTTACGTAGTCACGGCGGAACCAGCGACGGTACTTCTCGGACTTGAGCAACTCGTTGCGTTCAACCTGGTCTTTGATGTCGAGTGCCGCTGCGCCGGAGCCGAACTCCTCGAACACGACCAGGTCGATGCCGTCGGCATAGACGGTGAACGGCACCGGGAGGTGCTGCCATTGGAAGTTGCCCTTGAGCAGGCGATTGATGATCGGCGCGCCGTACATCATGAAGTAGATCAGCGGCGGGTAGGCCTTCGAGTCGGCTGCGGCGAGCAGTGACACCTTGAGCCGATTGCGGCGGAACCGACTGCTCGCCGCGAGAAAGAACTTCGGCAGGTTCGGGGTCAGTGACACCTCCGGTGTGCTCTGCAGAATCCGGTCGCGATCGCGCAGCACCTTGTTCAGTGCACGGAACTCATGGCCCTTGACGAAGGTGGTCGGCAGTGACCGGGACCGGTACAAATCGCCGTCGAGCTTGTCGATCCAGTTGGTCGTCGCCGACATCCCGAGGAAGCCCGCGTCGAGTGCCTCGTTGAGGATCCCAACCATCCTGTCAATCTCGGCCGGTGTCGGCGTGGCCTTGTCGTCGACCGCCCGGTCCATGCCCATGACGTTGATGCGCATGTCCGACTGACCGAGGAACGCCGCGAGGTTGAGTCCGAGGTTCAGATTGTCGATGGCCTTCGCGTACTCGCCCGGCGTCGACCAGGTTCGGTGCTCATCCAACGCGCCGACCACGATCTCGCGGGGGACCGCTTCGACGCGGCTGAAGATGTCGGCGCATTCGGTGTTGGAGGCCATGATCGTGGTCAGCGAGCAGTTGCCGATGATCGCTGTCGTGACTCCGTGGCGCACGGATTCGGTGAGCGCGGGCGAGACGAGCATCTCGACGTCGTAGTGGGTGTGCACGTCGACGAAGCCGGGCATGACCCACTTACCGGTCGCCTCGATCACCTCGTCCGCGTCGGCGACCTCCAACGGGGTGGAGCTGATCTTGGTGACCTCGCCACCGGAGATCGCGATGTCGGCGGTGCGCGGCCCCGCGCCCGAGCCGTCGAACCAGATTCCTCCACGCACGATCAGGTCGTAGCGACTCATCCTGGACTCCTCTCCATCGTGCGGGGTCGCACGACATCTCGATTTCGCTCCCCTGGCGCGCTTCGACGTTCAGCATGCGATTTACCTGGCATTTTGGGTACTCCATATTGACGTGAAGCGTCGTAACACGTAAAACCATGCATCAGTACATGCCCGTACGCAAGCGCGGATCGGGCAGCGAACTTCTTGTCGATCCGAGGAGGTACAAGCGATGTCCTCGCCGGTAACGTTGCGATTTACATTCGGCGCCGTCGATATCGAGGCACTGACCTGGGGTGACCCCTCCGACCCCGTCGCCCTGCTGGTACATGGCTTCCCCGACAGCGCCTGGACCTGGGAGAAGGTCGGTCCATCGCTGGCCGAACAAGGCTGGCGTGTGGTCGCGCCGTTCACCCGCGGGTACGCACCGAGTTCCCTTGCGCGCGACGACGACTACTCGATCGGTTCGCTGGTCGGCGACATCGTCGATCTCCACCGGGCGGTCGGCGCCGATTCCCGCGCAGTTGTCGTCGGCCACGACTGGGGTGGCGCGATCGCCAGTGCGGTCTCGAGCAGCCACCCCGAACTGTTCGATCGGGCGGTACTGATCGCGATACCGCCCCTGTCGGCCATCAAGGCCCTTGTCCGCCCCGCACGGTGGCTGACACTCGCGCGCCAGGCTCCGCGGAGCTGGTACATGCCCGTGCTGTCGATCCCGCTGCTATCGGAGCGCATCGGCCGCCGGCTGATCATGGTGCTGTGGCGGATGTGGGCGCCACGCTCCGATGTCGCCACGTATCGGCGACGCGGGCTCGACGCGCTGCACGACCGCGCACGGCGGCGGGCTGCGTTCAACTACTACCGCGCCGTCTGGAACCCCTTGTACCGACGTGGTCGGGACCACCGACGCGAGCAACGACTGGCCTTCCGCGCGCCCCGGAACCCGACGCTCTTCCTGCAGGGCGCGGATGACACCTGCGGGCTCGAACGCACAGGCGCTCACGCGCTTGAACACCTGCCCCCGGGGAGCCGACGAATCGTGGTGGCCAATGCCGGTCACTTCGCCCACCTCGAGCAACCCGACGTCATTACCGAACACATCCTCGACTACCTATCCGAAGGAGTGACCGCATGATATTCCGTAAGAAGAGCCGCTTTCCGATGGACACAGTCGACATCGGGCCCCTGCAGCTGAAGGCTCGCAATGTCTCGTTCGACCTGAGCCGGACACCGCTGCACTGGATTCCGGGTCATCCGGTCGCCTCGCACGCCGTCAGCGCCTACCATCTCCTGTTTCCGGAGGTCGAGCGGTTCTTCATCGAAGCGTTCAAAGATGCTCTGCCGGACATCGAGGATCAGCGGCTGCGTGAGGACGTGCTCGGCTTCATCGGGCAGGAAACCATGCACGCCAACGCGCACGACGAATCGTTGGGCGACTACTTCCAGCGCAACGGAATCGACCCCGAGCCGTTGCTCGAGCAGTCACGGTTCGTCCTCGGGAAGGTGCTGGGGCCGAGAACGTTCCGCACGGCGAAGCTGACCCGTCGACACCTGATCAAACGTCTGGCGATCACCGCCGCGTTCGAGAACTTCACCGCGTTCCTCGGCCATTTCGTGCTCAACTGCAGCTGGGATCGCCACGCCGCGGACCCGAACATGACGGCGATCTTCCGCTGGCACGGGGCCGAGGAGATGGAGCACCGCAACGTCGCCCACGACGTGGCGATGTATTTCGACCCGCGCTACTGGCGGCGGGTGTCCACCATGATCGTGGTGTTCCCGCTCGTGATCTGGATTTCGAGTCGGTTCGTCTGGTATCTCGTCCGCAGCGACCCGGACGCACCGTCGTCGCGGCTGCGGGTCCTCTACGACGTGATCCGCGACGGCCGCCGGGGGTTGCTGCCCACACCGCGAATGGTCTTCGGCTCGGCATTCGACTACCTCAAGCTCAGCTTCCGCCCCGACGCCACCGGATCGATGGCTCAGGCCCTGTCCTACCTCGCCACCATCGAAACCCGCCAGATCGCCGCATAGGAGCGCCCCATGTTCACCAGATACCGATCATCGCCAGTTCCCGCGCACGCGCATGGAAGATTCCGCCGCGATCCACTGATGCTCCTGCTCCTGCTGGGCTACGACGCGATCAACTGGTTCGACGGACGCTTCTCCCTCCCCACACCCGGAATGCTGGCAGCACCATGCGAGTTCATCGATGTCGTCGTCACCGAACGCGCCGCGGTCACCGGCGACCAGAGCGCGGTGGCAATCACCTTCGCCGCTCCCGACGGTTCCCCCCTGCCCGCATGGTCCGCCGGCGCCCACATCGACGTGACACTGCCGTCGGGAACCGTCCGCCAGTACTCGCTGTGCGGCGACCCCACGGACCAGTCCAGCTACCGCATCGCGGTCCGGCTGATCCAGGACGGCCGCGGCGGATCCGCCGAAGTGCACAGCGCCCTCACAGTAGGCACCGAATTCCAAGTCGCTCGGCCACGCAACGCCTTCCCGCTCGCGGTCGGCGGCTACAACCAGACCACGAGTGCCGTGCGCCTGATCGCCGGTGGCATCGGCGTCACCCCCATCCTGCCGATGCTCGACATGCTCGACCGCACCGCGACGCCATGGTCGATGATCTACTGCGGTCGCACCCGGGATTCCCTGGCGTTCCTCAGCGAACTCGCACGATTCGGCGACCGCGTCACCATCCACGAAGACGCCACTTACGGCCCTGCCAGCGCCGAGGAGCTGCTCGGCGATCTCACCGTGTCGTCAGCCGTGTACACCTGCGGGCCCCCGCCCATGATTGACGCACTGCGCGCCGCACTCGTCGACCGACCCGACGTCGAGTTCCACTACGAGCGGTTCTCCCTGGCACCGGTGGTCGACGGCCGCGAGTTCGACCTCCGCTTCGCGTCCTCGGGTGAAGTCGTGCGCGTAGCCGCAGACCAGACCGCCCTGTCCGCGATCCTCGGTGCGCGGCCCGACGCCACATACTCATGTCAACAGGGGTTCTGCCGCTCCTGCGCGGTCCGCGTACTCGACGGTGCGCCGGAGCATCGCTCGACCGCCCTGAGTCCGGGCGAGTTGGACGCGGGATACTTCCTCCCATGTGTTTCACGATCCGAGGGCTGTCTGACCATCGACATGTAAGTCGCCGATGACCCAGTCATCAAGCGGCTGGCGTCGCCCGCAGAACGAGAATGGAATGGCAACCTACCAGCGCATCGTCGAGGCGGCGCTCGAGGTGCTCGCCACCCGTGGTTGGCGACACGCGAGCGTCGCCGAGGTCGCCGCGCGCGCGGGGGTCACCCGTGGCGCAGTGCAACACCACTTCAAGGACCGCGACGGACTGTTCACCGCGTCCGTCCAACACATCATGGACACGCGGATCCATGAGATCGAGGCACTCCAGCACGCCGACTACCCCGATGGAGAACGCACCCGAACGATCGTTCACACGATCATCGAATTGCACCAGGGCACCAGTTTCACCGCTGCGCTGCAACTGTGCGTCGCGGCCTCAGACGACCCGACACTGCGTTCACGGGTCGCGGCCATGGAGTTGGAAGTCGGTGCGCGCGGATTCTGGGCACTGATCGAACTACTGCGACTTGACGGAAACGATCCCACGGTCAGAACCACGGTGCAGGCATTTCTCGACTCCGCCCGCGGCCTGGGACTCGCCGGCATGCTCAACGATGACTCGCGTCGCCGTCGGCTTGTCGCCGACAGATGGGCTGCCATGCTCGATGAATTGCACACCACAAACCCCGACACCCGCCTGCGTCCGAACCCCTAGTGCCAGAACCGATCATCGGGTCAGCTGGGTCACCGAAGTGCGATTGCCGTCGTGCGGCAGAATCGCCGACGGTGACGTGATCCGGACATCCCGTTCAGTTCATCGGCGGATGGAATCCGAGACCCTCGTCCGAGCTCAACCGGGTCTTGCGCTCGTCCAGTGGCAGTGGTGTCCCCTGGTCGGGGACGAACGACCGTGAAGGGTCTGCCCCCGTGCCGCAGCGGCCCGGGGACAGACCCTTACAGAACTCAGGCGCCGATCAGCCGCTGGGCCAGGTATCCCTCGACCTTGTCGAGCGAGACCCGTTCTTGCTCCATCGTGTCGCGCTCGCGGATCGTCACGGCGTGATCGTCGAGGGTGTCGAAGTCGACCGTGATGCAGAACGGGGTGCCGATCTCGTCCTGGCGACGGTAGCGGCGTCCGATGGCGCCCGCGTCGTCGAACTCGACGTTCCAGTTCTTGCGCAGCAGCGCCGCCAGGTCCTTGGCCTTCGGCGTGAGGTCGGCGTTGCGGCTGAGCGGCAGCACCGCGGCCTTGACCGGGGCGAGGCGACGGTCCAGTCGCAGCACGGTCCGCTTGTCCACGCCACCCTTGGCGTTCGGCGCCTCGTCCTCGGAGTAGGCGTCGACCAGGAAGGCCATCAGCGAGCGGGTCAGGCCCGCCGCCGGCTCGATGACGTACGGGGTGTACCGCTCACCGCTGGCCTGGTCGAAGTAGTTCAGGTCCGTGCCCGAGTGCTCCGAGTGGGTCTTGAGGTCGAAGTCGGTGCGGTTGGCGACGCCCTCGAGCTCGCCCCACTCGCTGCCCTGGAACCGGAAGCGGTACTCGATGTCGACGGTGCGGGTCGAGTAGTGCGAGAGCTTGTCGGCCGGGTGCTCGTACAGCCGCAGGTTCTCCGGGTCGATGCCGAGGTCGGTGTACCAGGCGAGCCGGGTGTCGATCCAGTACTGGTGCCACTGCTCGTCCTCGCCCGGCTTGACGAAGAACTCCATCTCCATCTGCTCGAACTCGCGGGTGCGGAAGATGAAGTTGCCGGGGGTGATCTCGTTGCGGAAGCTCTTGCCGATCTGGGCGATGCCGAACGGCGGCTTCTTGCGCGAGGTGGTGAGCACGTTCGCGAAGTTGACGAAGATGCCCTGCGCGGTCTCGGGCCGCAGGTAGTGCAGGCCCTCCTCGGTCTCGATCGGTCCGAGGTGCGTCTTGAGCATCATGTTGAAGTCGCGGGGCTCGGTCCACTGGCCGACGGTGCCGCAGTCCGGGCACACGATGAGGTCCATGGACACCTCGTCGGGGTTGTCCAGACCCTTCTTCTCCGCGAAGGCCTCCTGCAGGTGGTCCTGGCGGTGCCGCTTGTGGCAGTGCAGACACTCGACGAGCGGATCGTTGAAGACCCCCACGTGCCCGGACGCCACCCACACCTCGCGCGGGAGGATCACCGACGAATCGAGGCCGACGACGTCGTCGCGGCTGGTGACGATGTTGCGCCACCACTGCTTCTTGATGTTCTCCTTCAGCTCGACGCCGAGCGGCCCGTAGTCCCAGGCCGACTTGGTCCCGCCGTAGATCTCACCGCAGGGGTAGACGAGCCCCCTGCGCTTGGCGAGGTTGGCGACGGTCTCGATCATGGACTTGGGTGCCACTTGGGGAGCTCTCCATCTGGGTAATAGATGCTGCGGTCACGTGCGTTTTTCTGGCCCCCAGCCTATCTGTCCCGCCGAGCCGACCGAAATCTCCCCATTTGACATGCGCATCCATGCATATCAAAATGGAATCGATTTGCAATAAGGTGGCGCGGGCAGGCCCACCGGATCCGACGTGGAGGTGACCGAAGGTGAGCATCAGCGATGCCGACGACCTCCATGTGGACACCACCGAGCACGTGCCGTCCGGCGGCGCGCCGCCCGCCGCCCTGCCGGGCAAGGACACGCTGAGCGCGGCGGGCGAGATCCTGCGCGCCCTGGCCGCACCCGTGCGGATCGCCATCGTGCTGCAACTGCGCGACGCCGAGCGCTGCGTGCACGAACTGGTCGAGGCGCTCGGGGTCACCCAGCCCTTGATCAGCCAGCACCTACGGGTGCTCAAGGCGGCCGGTGTCGTCCGCGGCGAACGTAACGGCCGCGAGGTGTTCTACCGACTCGTCGACGACCACCTCGCCCACATCGTGATCGACGCCGTCGCCCACGCAGAGGAAGGACCCAGACCGTGACCGAGAAGGACGACCGGCGCAGCCCCGTCGTGGTCGGCGTGCGCGCCACCAAGCAGCGCAGCGCGATCTCCGCGCTCCTCGACGAGATCGACGAGTTCCGCTCGGCGCAGGATCTGCACGACGAACTGCGCAAGCGCGGCGAGGGCATCGGCCTGACCACGGTCTACCGCACGCTGCAGACGCTGGCCGACGCCGGCACCGTCGACGTCCTGCGCACCGACACCGGAGAGTCGGTGTACCGCCGCTGCTCCTCCGGTCATCACCACCACCTGGTCTGCCGGACGTGCGGATTCACCGTCGAGGTCGAGGGCCCGACGGTCGAGCAGTGGTCGCAGTCCATCGCCGACGAGAACGGCTTCACCGACGTCAGCCACACCGTCGAGATCTTCGGCACCTGCCGCAACTGCACCTCGTAGCCGTTCTGCCGGTAGCGATCCAGATCGCTACCGGCAGAACGTCGTGCGCCTCAGCTAGCCGTGACGGCGACGTCGAGCGCGGGATAGACGGGATACTCCACACCGGACAGGTACTGCACGGTGCGCACAACCTGACACGAGTAGCCGAACTCGTTGTCGTACCAGACGTACACAATGGCAGTGTCGCCGTCGACGATCATCGCGTTCGCGTCGACGATGCACGCTGCACGCGAGCCGATGAAGTCGCTCGACACGGCGTCGGTGGCAGCGGTGTAGTCGAGGTTCCGACTCAGCGCCCCGGTGAGCGACTCTTGGCGGAGATGCTCGAGCACCTCATCCTTGGTCGTCTCACGGCCCAGCTGCAGGTGCAGGATGGCGACGGACACGTCCGGGGTGGGAACGCGGATGGAGTTACCGGTGATCTTGGCCTTCAGGCCGGGGAGCGCCTTTGCCACCGCCGAGGCGGCGCCGGTCTCGGTGAGCACGAGATTGAAGGGCGCCGATCGACCACGCCGATCGGCTTTGTGGTAGTTGTCCAGCAGGTTCTGGTCGTTGGTGAACGAGTGCACGGTCTCGACGTGGCCCCGCGAAACGCCGAACTCGTCGTCCATGGTCTTCAGCGGCGGGACGATGGCGTTGGTGGTGCAGGATGCGCACGACACGATGCGCTCGGTCGGATCGACGTCGCGGTGATTGACGCCGTGCACGATGTTCGGCACGTCGCCCTTGCCGGGCGCGGTGAGCACCACCTTCGCCACTCCCGGGCGCAGGTGCTTCGACAATCCGTCACGATCACGCCAGATTCCGGTGTTGTCGATCAGGATGGCGTTGTCGATACCGTGCTGGGTGTAGTCGAGATTCGCCGGGTCGTCGCTGTAGAGGAACTTGATGACGTTGCCGTTGGCGATCAGCGCATTGTTCTCGGCGTCGACTTTGATCGTGCCGTTGAACTGCCCGTGGACGGAGTCGCGGCGCAGCAGCGAGGCTCGCTTGACCAGGTCGTCGCTGCCCCCCTTCCGGACCACCACGGCACGCAGGTTCAGCCCATTGCCTGAGCCGGCTTTCTCGATGAGCAGTCGAGCCACGAGTCGACCGATGCGCCCGAATCCGTAGAGGATCACGTCCTGAGGCTGCGCAGGGCTCGTCTGGGCGCCGCCGACCAGATCGGCGAGGCTTCGCGCAACGAACTCCGCGATCGATGCCCCGCCGCCGTTGGCGCGGTAGGCCGTCACCAGCAGTCCGAGGTCGATCTTCGAGGGCCGAAGATCGAGGTCCGTCAGCGCCTCGAGGAACGGGAACGTCTCCTCGACGGACAGCTCGTCGCCGCGGATCTGTCGGGCGAAGCGATGGGTTCGCAGAATGCTGATGACCGACTTGTTCACCAGTGAGCGACTGTGAAGCAGGATGGTCACCGAGTGTCGCCGGTGCAGGCCGCCGATGATCGGGATCATCGCTTCCGCAAGAGCCTCCTCGGAGTTCCACTGGGTCAGTTCCGCCGTGCTCACTGCGCTCCTCTGCGGCCTTCGTGGGGCCATATGGTGTGTCGGTGGGTTGGATACCGGGCTGAATGAGACGCGCGTCATGCTGCCGATAGCGATGTGGATCACTGAGAACCACGTCACGACCGGCACGGAGAACCAACGCGCGCGGATCAAGCATATGGAAGCGCCTTCTCGGGTCGACACGACGGTCGCCGAAACCCGTCACCGCAACATTCGACCTCTACCCGCATCCGACAGGTGGTGCGCTCCGCGCAGCCACTAGGGCAGCAACCCCTGCCGACCCTGGTCGGCGCCGGAGAGCACCAGCAGCAGCATCGTGGTCAGAGCCTCGTCGCCCAGCCCGGCGGCCGGGAAGGTGTAGCGCAGGATCACGTCGGCCAGCTTGCCGCGGGTGATCACCGTGATGGACCCGAACTGCATCATCGAGTTCTTCTCGGCGACCTTCTTGTGCAGCGCGGGCTTGACCGGCCGGTCCCAGGCCAGCACCGCCGTCACCGACAGCACGTCGAGGCCTGGCGCGAGGTTCACCGCCCGCAGCGAGCACAGGGCACCCGCGTACTCGAAACCCAGTGACCCGTCGTCGGATTCACGCACGTCGACGAAGTGCGCGAGCGCATCGCGGGCGCGGTCCTGCAGCACCTGCGCGGTCCCAGCGCTCACTGTTGCTTCACTCCCCCGAAGCGTCGGTCCCGCGAGGCGTACTCGACGCAGGCGGCCCACAGGTCGCGGCGGTCGAAGTCCGGGAACAGCTTCTCCTGGAACACCAACTCGGCGTACGCGGACTGCCAGATCAGGAAGTTCGACGTCCGCTGCTCGCCAGAGGGGCGCAGGAACAGGTCGACGTCCGGCATGTCGGGTTCGTCGAGATACCTCGCGACGGTCGCCTCCGTCACCTTCTCCGGGTTCAGCTCCCCCGCCGCCACCCGACGCGCGATCTCCCGTGCCGCATCGGCGATCTCGGCCCGCCCGCCGTAGTTCACACACATCGTCAGGGTCATCGTCGTGTTGTGCGCGGTCAGCTCCTCGGCGACCTCGAGCTCCTTGATGACACTGGCCCACAGCCTGGGTCGGCGCCCGGCCCAGCGCACCCGCACGCCCATCTCGTGCATCTCGTCGCGCCGACGCCGGATCACGTCCCGGTTGAAGCCCATCAGGAACTTCACCTCCTCGGGACTGCGCTTCCAGTTCTCAGTGGAGAAGGCGTACGCCGAGAGCCACTTCACGCCGATCTCGATGCAGCCCTCGAGGGTGTCCATCAACACCGCCTCGCCGCGCTCGTGGCCGGCGGTGCGCGGCAGTCCGCGTTCCTGGGCCCACCTGCCGTTGCCGTCCATCACCAGCGCGACGTGCCGCGGGATCAGCTCGGGCTGCAGGATCGGCGGCCGGGCGCCGGACGGGTGCGGGGCCGGGGGCCGGATCGCGCGGCTAGGCGGAGCTTGCGGTTCGCGTCGTCGAATCACGGTCACCATCCTGCCCGACCGGACCGCGTGCGCCCGCCACCGCCCGCGGATCCGCGGCATCGGACTCCACCGCTGCGTGCGGCCGGGACCGCTCGATCAACGGGAGGGTGCGCAGCTGGCGTTCGAGGTGCCACTGCAGGTGCGCGGCGACCAGCCCGCTGGCCTGCCCACGGATCGCCGCGGGCGCGGTCTCGGTGTACGCCCAGTCGCCGCGAGCGAGGGCGTCCATCAGGTCGAGCACGCCCGGGGACGGGGTCGCCGAGCCCGGCGGCCTGCAGTGCACGCACACCGCCCCGCCCGCCGCCACGTGGAAGGCCCGGTGCGGGCCGGGGGCGGCGCACCGCGCACACTCCTCCAGAGCGGGAGCCCAACCGGCGAAACCCATGGCCCGCAACAGGAATGCGTCGAGGATCAGTTCGGGTGGTCGAACCTGCTCCCCCACCGCGCGCAGCGCGCCGACGGTGAGCTGATGCAGCCGCAGCGCGGGGGCACGCTCCTCACCCGCGAGCCGTTCGGCGGTCTCGAGCACCGCGCAGGCGGTGGTGTACCGGCCGTAGTCGTCGACGATGTCCGCGGCGAAGGCGTCCAGGGTCTGCACCTGGGTGACGATGTCGAGGTTGCGGCCGGGGTAGAGCTGCACGTCGATGTGCGCGAACGGCTCGAGACGGGCCCCGAACTTCGACTTGGTGCGGCGCACACCCTTGGCCACCGCCCGCACCAGGCCGTGCTGGCGGGTCAGCAGGGTGACGATGCGGTCCGCCTCGCCCAGCTTGTGCTGGCGCAACACCACCGCATGGTCCCGGTACAACCTCACCGGGAAAGTGTCCCACGGTGCGGGGACATTCCCCGACACCCGACCCCGGGGCGAACCGCGTCACCCGAGCCGGTGCTCGATCAGCTCGACCAGCCGCTCCGGTGCCTCGAGCTGCGGCCAGTGCCCGACGTCGGGCAGCACGGTCACCGCGGTGGCGGGACGCAGCTCGAGCAGCCGCGCCGGCATGTCGGGGGTGGCGATGGGGTCGCACTCGCCCCACAGCAGCGCCAGCGGCTCCCGGTACTCCACCAGTCCGGCGGTCCAGCGACTCTGATGCGCCCGGCGCTCGAGAATGTAGCGGTTCTGGCGGGGCAGCAGCCGCCCGCCGCCGTCGCGCTCGATGGCCTCGATCAGGGCGTCGATGGCGCCGGCCGGAGCGGGCGCGCGCGGCGAGAAGCTGCGGTCGATCGCGCGGGCCAGCAGCCATCGCGGGGGCGTGAACGGCAGCGCCCGAGCGGGCAGTCGCAGCATCGCGCGCTGGCCGGACGTCAGGTGCGCGAGGTCGATGAAGATCGAGCCGTTGGTCAGGATGACCTGCTCGGGGACGAATCCCAGGATCCCGAGATTGTGGCGGTACAGGAGCTCGGCCACCACGGTGTCGCCCATGTCGTGGGCGATCAGCACGCAGCGGGCGATGCCCATCCGGCCGAGCACGGCCTCCACCAGGTCCGCCTGCTCGAACAGCGAGTAGCGGGCCGCGGTCGGCTTGTCGGACAGCCCGAACCCCAGCAGGTCGAGCAGTACCACCCGCCGACCGGACCCGAGCCGCTCCGCCACCTGCGCGAAGTCGTGCGACGACCCGGGGAACCCGTGCACGATCACGAGCGGAGCCCCGGGCCCCGACCCGACCTCGACGACGAAGATCCGGTTCCCACCGACCTCCAGGTGGAGCCCACGGCGTTCCCAGGCGTTCAGGGCATCGCTCATGACTCCTCCGATGTTCGGCGCTGGGCCCAAAACTACTCACCCGGCCACGCTTTCGGGCCCGAAAACCTGGCGGCGCGGCCCGGCCGGAGGTACTGTTCGTTCGAACGAACAGTGATGGGGAGGCGCGGCGTGAGCACACACATGGAAGACACCCGAGAACTCGGACTCGAGGAGACGGCGCACTCGCTGGCAACCGGCGCCTCCACGTCCGTCGACCTGGTGCGCCGCAGCCTGGACGCGATCGACGCCAGTCAGCCGACACTGAACGCGTTCCGGGTGGTGCGCCGCGAGGCCGCGCTCGCGGAGGCCGCCGAGGCCGACCGTCGGCTCGAGGCGGGCGAACGGCTCCCCCTGCTCGGCGTCCCGATCGCGGTCAAGGACGACGTCGACGTCACCGGCGAGCCGACCGCGTTCGGTTGCCCCGGCGAGTTCCCCGCCAAGACGGTCGACTCGGAGGTGGTGCGCAGGCTGCGGGCGGCGGGCGCGGTCATCGTGGGCAAGACGAACAGCCCGGAACTGGGTCAGTGGCCCCTCACCGGAGGGACTTTCGGTCACACCAGGAACCCGTGGGCGCGCGACCGGACCCCGGGCGGCTCCTCGGGCGGCAGCTCCGCCGCGGTCGCCGCGGGGCTGGTCCCCGCCGCACTGGGTTCGGACGGCGCGGGCTCGGTCCGGATCCCCGCGTCCTGGACCAACCTGGTCGGCATCAAGCCGCAACGCGGCCGGATCTCCACCTGGCCGGACCCGGAGGCGTTCTACGGCATCACCGTGATCGGTCCGCTGGCCCGCACCGTGGCGGACGCGGCACTGCTGCTCGACCTCGTCTCCGGCAGCCACGACGGCGACCTGCACCAGCCGCCGCCGGTGACCGTCCGCGACGCCGTCGACCGCGAGCCCGGCAGGCTCCGGATCGCGCTGTCGCTGAAGATCCCCTACACGGCCACGCCCCGGACGCTGCACCCCGAGATCAAGGAGGCGATCGGTGCCACCACGCACGCGCTGCGCCGACTGGGCCACGAGGTGACCGTGGCCGACCCCGCCTACGGGCTGCTGCTGGGCACGAACTTCCTGCCGCGGTCGATGGCGGGGCTCGAGCAGTGGCGCTCGCGGGTGCCGGACCCGACGTTGCTCGACCCGCGCACCCTGTCCAACGCGCGCACCGGCAGGCTACTGGGGGGCCTGCCGTTGCGCGCGTCCCGCGCCGCCGAGCCGCGCATGCGCAGGCGGATCGGCGCGATCTTCAACGACTTCGACGTCATCCTGGCCCCGACCACCGCCACCCCGCCGCCGCCGGTGGACGCGATCGACGGCATCGGGCACTTCGAGACGGACAAGGTGATCACCGCGGCCTGCCCGTACACCTGGCCGTGGAACGTGCTGGGCTGGCCGAGCGTGAACGTGCCCGCCGGGTTCACCTCCGACGGTCTGCCGCGCGGGGTGCAGCTGATGGGCCACGACAACACCGAACCGATGCTGGTCTCGCTCGCCGCACAGCTCGAACGTGAACTACGTTGGGACCGTGAACGTCCCGACCAGTGGTGGTGACAGATGAGCGAGACCCCGGTGCGGGAGCGGATTCTCGCCGCGGTCCTGCACATCATCGGCACCGACGGCATCGCGGCCGTCACCAACCGCAGAATCGCGGCGCAG
The DNA here is from genome assembly GCF_042665615.1 of Rhodococcus daqingensis. Taxonomy (NCBI): domain Bacteria; kingdom Bacillati; phylum Actinomycetota; class Actinomycetes; order Mycobacteriales; family Nocardiaceae; genus Rhodococcus; species Rhodococcus daqingensis. Next base: position 101,492 of record NZ_JBHTCS010000028.1, read on the forward strand.
GCCGAGGTCTCGCTGGGATCGATCACCTACCACTTCCCCAGCCAGACCGACCTGCTCCGTGACGCCCTGCTCGGATTCGTCACCGACGAGACCGCCCGGCTGACCGACCTGGCGGAGCAGTACCGGGACAAGGGCCTGAGCCTGCAGGACGCGGCGGCGCTGACCGAACAGGTGGTCAGGGACCTCGCGTTCGACGCCGAGCGGATGGCACCGTTCGAGCTCTACATCCAGGCCGGCCGAGACCCCGCGCTGCGCGCGGCCGCCGACCAGTGTTTCGCGGCCTACGACACCCTGACCGTCACCATCCTCGAGGCGCTCGGGGTGCCGAACGCCGCGACGGTCGCGCCGCCGATGGTCGCCACCATCGCCGGCCTGCAGCTGCGCAGGCTGGCGACCGGCACGGACGGGCAGGACGTCTCGGCCGCGATCATGATGCTGATCGGCGGCGCGATGCTCGCGCAGCAGCCGCCACCGACTTAGAAGCCGAGGCGGCCCAACTGTTTCGGGTCGCGCTGCCAGTCCTTGGCGACCTTGACGTGCAGCTCCAGGAAGATCCGGGTGCCGAGCAGCCGCTCGATCTGGGTGCGGGCCTTGGTGCCGACCTCGCGCAACCGGGCCCCGCCCTTGCCGATCACGATGCCCTTCTGGCTGGGGCGCTCGACATAGAGCAGCGCGTGCACATCGAGCATCTCGCCCTGCTTCTCGGTGCGGCCCTCGCGCTCGATGACCTCCTCGATCACGACGGCCAGCGAGTGCGGCAGCTCGTCGCCGAGCCCCTCGAGCGCGGCCTCGCGGATGAGTTCGGCCATCAGCGTCTCCTCCGGCTCGTCGGTGATCTCGCCGTCCGGGTAGAACGCCGGACCCTCGTCCATCGACTTCGCGAGCAGGTCGACCAGCATCTCGACCTGCTCCCCCGACGCCGCGGACACCGGGATCACGTCGGTCTCGGGACCGAGCACCTTCGACAACGCCAGCAGCTGCTCGGCGACCTTCTCCCGACTGACCTTGTCGATCTTGGTGACGATGCCGATCAGCTTGGTCTTCGGCGCCATCTGCCGGACCTGCTCCAGGATCCAGCGGTCGCCGGGGCCGATTCTCTCGTCCGCGGGGATGCACAGGCCGATCACGTCGACCTCGGAATAGGTGTCGCGCACAAGGTCGTTCAGCCGCTGACCGAGCAGCGTCCGCGGCCGGTGCAGGCCCGGCGTATCGACCAGGATCAGCTGGGCGTTCGGGCGGTGCACGATGCCGCGAATGGTGTGCCGGGTGGTCTGCGGTCGCGACGAGGTGATCGCGATCTTGCTGCCGACCAGCGCGTTGGTCAGCGTCGACTTACCGGTGTTCGGGCGTCCGACGAAACAGACGAAGCCGGAACGGAATTCGGTCTCAGTGCTCATGGGCATCTCCAGAAGTGGGTCGGTAGGGCCCCCGGCCCATGACGTACGGATCCGAGCCGTCGGCTCGGGCGGCGATGAGTTTGGCGGACGCCGTCACCTCGGTGAGGGCGAGGACGCCGGGCTCGGTGTCCCGGACGGCGGTGACGATCTCCGCGGCGCTGCCGGGCAGGTCGCCCACCACCGCGGCGGCCTCGAAGCCCTCCGCGCCGCTCGAGAGTGCCGCGGCGATCGCTGCCTGCAGCGCGGTGAGGGTCAGTGCGTCGAGCGAGACCGGGCCTGCGGCGTAGGTGCGACCGTCGAGGTCACGCACCGCGGCCCCCTGCCGCCCACCCGTTCGTCCCATCGCGCCGCGGGCGAGGACCACCAGCTTGGCGTCCTCCTCGTCGAGATGCTCAGTCATGTCGGCCCTCGTCTCCCTCGTCATCGCCGTTCACGTCGGTGTCCGGTGCGGGTGCCCTCCACGCAAGAACAGTAGTGATCCGGACGCGGCCACGGACGTCGCTTCCGCCCTCGGCGCGCAGCATCAGCCCTGCGGTGGCGATCTCCGAGCCTGGCAGCGGCACCCTGCCGAGCTCGTATCCGAGCAGCCCGCCGACCGTCTCCACCTCGTCGTTGTCGATCTCCACATCGAACAGCTCGGCGAGATCCTCGATGGGCAGGCGGGCGGAGAGCCGGTATCGACCGTCGCCGAGCTCCTCCACCGGCGCGATCTCCCCGGTGTCGTACTCGTCGGCGATCTCGCCGACGATCTCCTCGATGACGTCCTCGATGGTGACCAGCCCGGCGATCCCGCCGTACTCGTCGACGAGCACAGCCATGTGGTTGCGGTCCCGCTGCATCTCCGCGAGCAGGCTGTCGAGAGGCTTGGAGTCCGGCACGAACACCGGCGGGCGCATCACCTCGGCGACGGTGACGCCACGGCCTCCGTCGGTGGAGTGGTACGTCTTCTGGACGAGGTCCTTGAGATACACGACGCCGAGCACGTCGTCCACGTTCTCCCCGATCACCGGGATCCGGGAGTGCCCGCTGCGCACGGCAAGCGAGGTGGCCTGACCCGCGGACTTGGTGGCCTCGATCCACACCATCTCGGTGCGCGGGACCATCACCTCCCGGGCCGGGGTGTCGCCGAGCTCGAACACGGACTGGATCATCCGGCGCTCCTCGTCCGCCACCACGCCGCGCTCCTGCGCCATGTCGACCAGCTCGCGCAGCTCGATCTCGGAGGCGAACGGCCCGTTGCGGAAGCCCCTACCGGGGGTGAGCGCGTTACCGATCAGGATGAGCAACCGACTGATCGGGGAGAACACGACGCCGATCGCCTGCAATGGCAGCGCCGCGGCCAGCATGATCGAGTAGGCGTGCTGACGGCCGATGGTGCGCGGCCCCACCCCGATCGCGACGTAGTCGATGAGCACCATGATGGTGGCGGTGATCACCAGGGCCCAGGTCCGCTCGAGCAGGTCGAGCAGCGCGGCAGCCAGCAGGACCGTGGCGGTGATCTCGGCCAGGATCCGCAGCAACACCATGAGATTGACGTAGCGGGGCCGGTCCGACACGACCGCGAGCAGGCGCTGCGCACCAGGGCGCGAGTCCTTCGCCATGTCCTCGACCCGGGCGCGCGAGATCGTGTTGAGGGCGGAGTCGACGGCGGCGAACAGCCCGCCGAGTGGCACCAGAACCGCGGCGAGCAGGATCTGGACCAGCTCGTCACTCACTGTGCTGCGCCGATCGACACAGTTCGGCTACGCCTCACTGCTCGGGGCCGTCGAAGAACCCGGTCTTGCCCAGCAGCCTCCGGTCACGGGCGGCCAGTTCGGCCTCCCGCTCGGCCAGGCGCAGGTCGTCGTACCAATCGGCGAGGAGGCTGTTCTGCAGCGCGAACATCTCCTTCTCCTCCTCCGGTTCGGCGTGGTCGTAGCCGAGCAGGTGCAGGACACCGTGCACCGTGAGCAGCGCCAGCTCGTGCGCGGTGGAGTGGCCGGCCTTGGCGGCCTGGTCGGCCGCGAAGGCCGGGCAGAGCACGATGTCGCCGAGCATCGCCGGTCCCGGCTCGGGGGCATCGGGCCGCCCGCCGGGCTCGAGCTCGTCCATCGGGAAGGACATCACGTCCGTCGGACCCGGCAGGTCCATCCACCGCATGTGCAGGTCGGCCATCGTGTCGAGGTCGACGAGCACCATCGACAGCTCGGCCGCCGGGTGCACGTCCATCCGGGCGATGACGAACCGGGCGACGCTGATCAGCTCTCCCTCGGAGACGTCGATCCCGGACTCGTTGGATACCTCAATGCTCATGACAGTCGTTCTCCTCGGGGCCGCCGGCGGCGGAAATGGGGCTGGGGCTGGGTGGCCACGGTCAGCGGCGCGTCGAGCGGGCCTGCGCCGCCCGTCGCTGCGAGCGGTTGCCGAGCTTGACCTCGTCGATCCGCTCGGTCTCGAACCGGTCGTAGGCGTCGACGATGTCGGAGACCAGACGGTGCCGCACCACGTCCGCGCTGGTCAGTTCCGCGAAGTGGATGTCGTCGATGTCGGTCAGGATCTCCGAGGCCGCACGCAACCCGGACCGGGCTCCCCCGGGCAGGTCCACCTGGGTCACGTCGCCGGTGACGACGATCTTGGACCCGAACCCGAGCCGGGTCAGGAACATCTTCATCTGCTCGGCGGTCGTGTTCTGCGCCTCGTCGAGGATGATGAACGCGTCGTTGAGGGTGCGGCCACGCATGTAGGCGAGCGGGGCGACCTCGATGACGCCGGCCTGCATCAGCTTCGGGATGGCCTCGGGGTCCATCATGTCGTGCAGCGCGTCGTGCAGCGGCCGCAGGTACGGGTCGATCTTCTCGTGCAGCGTGCCGGGCAGGAAACCGAGCCGCTCCCCCGCCTCGACCGCGGGCCGGGTCAGGATGATCCGGCTGACGTTCTTGCTCTGCAGCGCCTGCACCGCCTTGGCCATGGCGAGGTAGGTCTTGCCGGTGCCCGCGGGGCCGATCCCGAAGACGATGGTGTTCGCGTCGATCGCGTCGACGTACCGCTTCTGGTTGACGGTCTTCGGGCGGATCGTCTTGCCGCGCCGGGACAGGATGTCGAGGCTGAGGACCTCGGCTGGCGATTCGGCGACACCCTCGGTGAGCATCGCGATGCTGCGCCGCACCGCGTCCGGGGTCAGGGTGTTGCCGCCGCCGACCACGGCGATCAGCTCGCCGATCACCCGCTCGGCCAGCGCGACATCGGCGGCCCTGCCGGTGAGGGTGATCGCGTTGCCGCGGACGTGAATGTCTGCGTCGAGGGCGCGTTCGAGTTCCTTCAGATTCTGATCCGAGGAGCCGAGCAGCGGGAGGACCGCGTCGGGTGAGACCTCCATGCTCGACCGCACCGTGCGCTGCGCCGGGCGGTCCTGGCTGTTGTTGGCCTTCGCCCCTGCGCGCGAAGCGCGTCCCCCCGCGTCGTCCGACTGATCGCCCATGTCGCTGTCTGCACTCACGTGGTAGCTATGGCCTGCTTTCCTGGTCCCGTGTCCCGGCGGGCTGGGCCGCCCTGATACTTCGAAGTCTATCGCGGGTCGTTCGCGCCGCCCACACCATTACCGCCGGTCAGGACCAGCCGCGGGGGCCTGCGCGTCCGCCGCGTCGCGGATCCACGCCCGCGCCTCGTCGACCAACTCCGTCGCACGCTCGGGCGAGACCCCGAGCAGCACGAGCGAGACGACGCCGAACGACTCCCCGGAATCGTTGACCCCGCCCTTGTTGGCCTGCTCGAGCAGCGTCATCGTGACGGCCTCGGTCATCGCGACCAGGAGCCCGGCGGGAAGGTACGACGAGAAGATCCCGTCGCGTTGACCCTGCTCGACGATCGCGATGCTCGGCGCCCGGGCCGGTTCCATCCGGTCGAGGATTCGCTGCTCGCCGAGCTCCTTGCGCGCGAAGGTCAGCAGCATCCGGAATCGGTCGCCGATCGGCCAGCTCAGCAGGGCGAGCACCGCGACCGCGAGGTCGGGACGCGCCGGCAGGGGAACGCCCCCGTCGAACGACGCGACGAGCGCCCCCGAGGCCTCGTCCGCGATGCCCTCGACCAGCGCCTCCCGGCTGGGGAAATGCGCGTAGACCGTGCGGCGGACCACGCCGGCCGCGCGGGCGACGTCGTCCATGCTCGCGTCCGGATCGGCGGCAAAGGCGCCGATCGCGGCGTCGATGATGCGCGTCCGATTGGCCCGCGCCTCGCTGCGCCGACGCCTGACCGGCTCCGCCACCCCGCTTCCACCTCTCGCCGCCCGTTGTGATCTGCGTCAAGCATAGTTGCACAGCAGTGTGCAAGATATTAACTTGCACATTACTGTGCAATTGGTCCCGATCCCGGGCCGGCCGACGCCGAACGGAGCGCCGAACATGACAACCCTCGCGACCAAACCGGTCTCCCGCATGGAGCAGCCCTACCGCTGGCGCTGGGCCGCGCTCGGGGTGCTGTGCCTCAGCCTGCTGATCGTCGTCATGGCCAACACCGCACTGATCGTGGCCGCACCGGACATGACCAGGGACCTCGAGCTGACCAGCTCGCAGCTGCAATGGGTCATCGACGGCTACACCGTCCCGTACGCCGCGCTGATGCTGCTGGCCGGTGTGATCGGCGACAAGTACAGCCGCCGCGGCGCGCTGCTGACCGGCCTGCTGGTGTTCGGCGGCGGCGCGGTGTTCGGCAGCCTCGCGGACACCACGACCGCGGTGATCGCGGCCCGGATGATCATGGGCGTCGGCGCTGCGATCATCATGCCGGCGACGCTGTCCCTGCTCGTCGCGACCTTCCCCAAGTCCGAGCGCTCGCGCGCCATCGCGGCGTGGGCGGCCACCTCGGGTCTGGCCATCGCGTTCGGACCGCTGCTGGCGGGCTGGATCCTCGAGAGCCACTCCTGGAACGCGACCTTCCTGATCAACGTCCCCATCGCCGCCGTCGCGGCCGTCGCCGCGATGGTCCTCGTGCCGCCGTCCCGCGCGGAGGGACTCGGCCGCATCGACTGGATCGGCGGCCTGCTGTCGGTGGTCGCGATCGGCGCGCTCGTCTACGCGATCATCAACGGCTTCCACTTCGGTTGGGGCGCTGGGCCCCTCGCGGGTGCGGCCATCGCCGTGGTCGGCCTCGCGGCGTTCGTCGCCTGGGAGCTGCGGCACCCGCAGCCGCTGCTCGACGTGCGCAAGCTCGGCGAACGCACCGTCGGCGGCTCGACCCTCGCGGTGATGCTGCTGTTCCTCTCCGCGTTCGGCGCGATCTACTTCATCGCCCAGGAGTTCCAGTTCGTGCTCGGGTACGGCCCGCTCGAGACCGGTATCCGGTTGCTGCCCCTCGCGGCGGCAGTGTCGGCCGGCGCGGTCCTGAGCGGTCGGATCACCCCGCGCATCGGCGTCCGCAACGCGGTCGTGGCCGGCATGGTCCTCGCCGCGGCAGGCGTGCTGCTGCTGGTCCGGGTCGACGGCGGCTCGGGCTACCTCGACTTCCTCGTCCCGCTGGTCCTGCTCGGTGTCGGCATCGGACTGAGCGAGCCGCCCGCCACCGACGCGATCATGGGCAGCTTCCCCGACAAGGACCTCGGCGCCGCGGGCGGACTCAACGACACGGCCATCGAACTGGGCGGATCGCTGGGCATCGCGATCCTCGGGTCCGTCCTGGCCGCGAGCTACCAGGACTCGATCGCCGGCTTCATCGACGGTGCGCCGCTCCCCCAGCTCGGCGGGGATCTCGCCGCGCAGGCCGACTACGCGATGGAGGTCTCGCGGGAGTCGGTCGGCGGCGCGGCGCTCGTCGCGCAGGAACTGGCCGGCAATCCGCTGTCGGTCTCGTATGCGCAGCCGCTACTCGAGGCCGCCTCCACGTCGTTCGCGGACGCGATCGTGAGCGCGAGCCTGGTCGGCGGGATCGCGCTCGCCGTTGGCGCGGTGCTGGTGGCGGTGATCCTGCCCGGGCGGTCGACGCATATTCGATGAGTTTCGCCCCGCCGAGCGGTCTACCTCCCCAGGGGACCCAACGGGAGGCGGATCATGCGGGTGACGCAGACATTGGCGAACGGCTTCGGCCAGCTCGAATCCCCACGCTGGCACGACGGCCGGTTGTGGTTCGCGGACTGGACCGCCGGGGTGATCCACGCGATCGACCAGGACGGCCGGATCGAGGCCGTGGTCGAGCACCGGTCGTTGCCGCTGTGCTTCGACTTTCTGCCCGACGGGGCACCGGTGCTCGCCTCGGGCCCCGAGCGGGCGCTGCTGCTCCTGTCCCCCGACCGGACCCTCACGCACTACGCGGACCTGTCGGCGCTGTCGCCCTACGGCAGCAACGACATCGTCGTCGACGGCCGGGGAAACACCTACGTCAACAACATCAACTTCGACATCGCTGCCGGGCCGCCCGCGGCGGGGACCGCACCCGGATTCGTGGCGCTGGTCACCGCGGACGGACGGGCACGCGTGGTCGCCGAGGACCTGGCCTTCCCCAACGGCATGGCGGTCACCGCCGACAATGCCACGCTCATCGTCGCCGAGTCCTACCGCCACCGGCTCACCGCCTTCGACATCGCACCCGACGGTTCGCTGACGAACCGTCGGGTCTGGGCCGACGTCGGCGACCACTCACCCGACGGCATCTGCCTCGACAGCGAGGGTGCCGCCTGGTACGCGGACGTCGGCGACCGGTGCTGCGTGCGGGTGGCGGAGGGTGGTCAGGTCACCGATCGGGTGCAACTCGACCGCGGCGCGTTCGCCTGCATGCTCGGCGGGGATGTCGGCGCCACCCTCTTCGTCGTCGCGGCGCAGTGGCCGGGAGTCGAGCACTTCGCGGACCACACGGCGTGGGACGGCACGGTGATCAGCACGCCCGCGCCCGCCCCGGGGGCGGGGTGGCCTGGGCTGCGGCCCTGACTCACGCCGGCGGTGCCGACCACGGATCCTCGTCGAGCAGGGCGCGCAGGGTCAGGTCCCAGCTGCGGGAACCGCGGGCGAGGAAGTCGTTGTGGCCCTCGCCGGGCACCTCCCAGAAGGCCACCGTGTCCCCCGCCGCCACCGCGGCGTCCCGGTAGGCGCGGCTGGCGGCGGCCGGAACCTGGATGTCCTCGGCGCCGTGGATGCAGACCGCCGGGACCCCGATGGGGATCCGGTGGACGGGCGAGGCGTCGCGATAGAGCTGCGGGGCATCCTCGTATCGCGCCCCGAAGAACGCCGCGAGGGCGGCCCCGGCGGTGCGACCGGCCGCGCGCGCGGCCAGGTCCATCGCACCGGCCTGCGCGACGACCCGCTCGGGACGGACCGGCGAATCCCGCTGTCCGGCAACCCACAAGGCCAGCTGCGCGCCCGCGGAGTGGCCGACGATCCGGACGTTGTCCAGGTCGAGCGGGATCGAGGCGTGCGCGGGAAGCAGGTCGCCGACCGCGGCCAGCGCGGCCTCGATGTCGGCGCTGGTCTGCGTCCAGCCACCGCCGGCGCCGACCCGCCGGTACTCGACGTTCCACGAGGCGACCCCGAGCCGCGCCAGTTCGATGGCGAGGGAGGTCGCGAGGTTCAGGTGGAAGTCGGCACTCCAGTAGCCGCCGTGGATGAGCATCACCACCGGCACCGGGTTGGCGACCGGGTCGGCGGGCAGGTACAGGTGCCCGAACTGGGCCGGCTCCGGTCCGTAGTCGATGCGTTGGCGCGGCATGGTTACTGCACAGGCATTCTGCGTTCGCTGACGCTCACTGCAGCGGCCTCGCCGACCAGCGGTCGGTCAGCACCCCGATCGCGCCGAGCGCCACCGCGCCCGCCGTCGAGGTGCGCAGGACCGTCGGCCCGAGCCGCACCGCGACCGCCCCCGCCGTGGTCAGCGCGTCGACCTCCGCGTCGTCCAGGCCGCCCTCGGGGCCGACCACCAGCAGCACCTCGGCGGCGGTCGCCAGCGGCAGCTCCGCCAGGGCCGTCGTGGCCGACTCGTGCAGCACGGCGACCACGCCGCCGGCGGCGGTGACGGTGCGCACCCGCTCGACCACCGACGCGGTCCGGTGCAGCTGCTCGATCTCCGGGATGTACGCCCGCCGGGACTGTTTGGCGGCCGCGGCCGCGACGGCGCGCCACCGGGCCACGCCCTTGTCGACCTTGGGGCCCTCCCAGCGGGCCACGCAGCGCGCGGACTGCCAGGGGATGATCGCGTCCACGCCCGCCTCGGTCGCCAGTTCGACCGCGAGCTCCGAGCGTTCGGCCTTCGGCAACGCCTGGACCACCGTCACGATCGGGGCGGGGGCGGGCACGGTGCCTCGGGCGCTCACCTCCAGCTCGAGCCGATCCTTGCCGACCTCGGTCACCACCGCGTCCGCGGTGCCGCCGTGCCCGTCGGAGAGCACCAGCCGCTCACCGACCCCGATCCGGCGCACCGTGGCGGCGTGCCTGCCCTCCTTGCCGTCGAGCACGGCGACCTCGCCGACCGCGGGCAGGGGATCCAGATAGAAGACCGTGGCGGCCATGACCGTTCGCCCGACCCGTCAGCGACCGCTGAACGCGTCGCGGAGCCGGGAGAACAGACCGCCGTTGTGCTGTGACGCCGTGGTCACGACCTCGGCGTGGTCCTTCTCGCGCAGGTCCTTGAACTCCCGCAACGCCGCGGCCTGCTTGCCGTCGAGGCGCGCGGGCACCACGACCTCCAGGTGCGCGTGCAGGTCACCGCGCACCCCCGAGCGCAGCTTCGGCATGCCGTGCCCGCGCACCGACTCGACCTTGCCCGGCTGGGTGCCCGCGGGAATGGTGATCTCCGTCGGGCCGTCGATGATCGTGTCCACGGTGACGGTGGTGCCGAGCGCCGCGTCGACCATCGGAACCCGGACCGTGCAGTGCAGGTCGTCGCCGTCGCGGACGAAGACGTCGTGCTGCTGCTCGATGATCTCGACGTAGAGGTCGCCGGCGTGGCCGCCGCCGGGGCCGACCTCACCCTGCGCCGCGAGCCGGATCCGCATGCCGCCGCTCACCCCGACGGGGACCTTCACGGCGATGTCGCGGCGGGCCCGCACCCGGCCGTCGCCGCCGCACTTGTGGCAGGGATCCGGGATGGTCTCGCCCGCGCCGCGACAGGTCGGGCACGGACGGGAGGTCATCACCTGGCCGAGGAACGAGCGCTGCACGGACTGCACCTCGCCCGCGCCGCGGCAGGTCTCACAGGTCACGGGCTTGGAGTCGCCGTTGGTGCCGGAGCCGGTGCACACGTCACACAGGATCGCGGTGTCCACGGTGATGTGCTTGGTGACGCCGGTGGCGCATTCCTCGAGGGTCAGCTTCGTCCGCAGCAGCGAATCGGCACCGGGCTGGACGCGGCCGCGGGGTCCGCGGCTGGTCTGGCCGCCACCGCCGAAGAACGCCTCGAACACGTCGCCGAGGCCGCCGCCGAAGCCGGCGCCACCGAAGCCGGCGCCGCCGCCCCCGCCCTGGGACAGCGGGTCGCCGCCGAGGTCGACGATGCGGCGCTTCTCGGGATCGGAGAGCACCTCGTAGGCGGTCGAGATGTCCTTGAACCGGGCCTGCGCCTCCTCGTCGGGGTTGACGTCCGGGTGCAGCTCCCTGGCGAGCTTGCGGTACGCCCGCTTGATCTCCTGATCGGTCGCCTTGGTGCTGACGCCCAGCAGTCCGTAGTAATCCCGTGCCACGTTAAGTCTCTCGTCCTCGTTGTCGATCAGATCCAGCTGTCAATGAAAGTCCTGCTCGCGGGGTCAGCGCTCGGGCCCGGCCACCGCGCGCGTCAGCGCTCGGCGAGCACCTCGCCGATATACCTCGCAACGGCGGCGACCGAGGCGATTGTTCCCGGGTAGTCCATCCGGGTGGGACCGAGCACGCCCATGCCGCCGAAGACGTTGCCGCCCGCGCCGTAACCGGTGGTGATCACCGAGGTGCCGCGGATCTGCTCCATCTGCGTCTCCTCGCCGATCCGGACGGTCACCTTGCCCGCGTCGCCGGTGGCGGCCAGCAGCTTGAGCACGATCACCTGCTCCTCGAGCGCCTCGAGGACCGACCGCAGCGAACCGGGGAACCCGGTGAAGTCCGCCGCGTTGCGGGTCAGGTTCGAGGTGCCCCCCAGGACCAGTCGCTCCTCGGGGTGCTCGACGAGGGTCTCGATCAGCACGGTCGCCGAGCGGACCACCGCGTCGCGCAGGTGGTCCGGGGCGTCGGCGGCGAGCTCCGAGACCGCGATGGAGGCGGCGGCCAGGCGCTTGCCCTCCAGCGCGCCACCCAGCAGGTCCCGCAGCCGGGACAGGCTCTCGTCGTCGATGACGTCGCCCAGTTCGACGATGCGCTGGTCCACGCGGCCGGAGTCGGTGATGAGCACCAGCAGCAGCCGGGCCGGGGTCAGCGCGACCACCTCGAGGTGGCGGACCGAGGAGGACGAGAGGGTCGGATACTGCACGACCGCGACCTGCCGGGTCAGCTGGGCCAGCAGCCGCACCCCCCGGCGGAGCACGTCGTCCAGGTCGACGCCGGATTCGAGGAACTCCAGGATGGCGCGGCGTTCGGCGGGCGAGAGCGGCTTGACGTCCGCGATCCGGTCCACGAACTGCCGGTATCCCTTGTCGGTCGGCACCCGGCCGGAACTCGTGTGCGGCTGGGCGATGTAGCCCTCGGCCTCGAGGACGGCCATGTCGTTGCGCACGGTGGCGCTGGAGACGCCCAGGTTGTGGCGTTCGACGAGGGCCTTCGAGCCGATCGGTTCCTGGGTGGCGACGTAGTCGGCGACGATCGCGCGCAGCACCTCGAAGCGTCGTTCATCGGTACTCGACACAGCGGCCACCTCCGTCACCCAACTCCCCCGTCCGGAAGTCCGGCGAGACCATCGTCACGGCCGACGTGGTTCACACCCCCGCGACCGGCTACCAGTCTAATCGCCCTGCCGGGCACTCCCCCCTAGGCCTTACTGTGTGTGGTGCGCGAACGGCGCCAGGTGCCGACCGCGCACCCCCGACTACCGCGACGGAAGCACCGATGATCTTCAAGGGAGTGAGGGACGGCAAGCCGTACCCGGACCATGGGCTGTCGATCCGAGACTGGTCGAAGATCCCGCCGCGACAGGTGCGCCTCGACGAGATCGTGACCACCACCAAGGTCCTGGAGCTGGACCGCCTGCTGTCCGAGGACTCCACCTTCTACGGCGACCTGTTCCCGCACGCGGTGCTCTGGGACGGCGTGATCTACCTGGAGGACGGCCTGCACCGCGCGGTCCGCTCCGCCCTGCGCAACAGGGTCGTCCTGCACGCGCGGGTCTTCGACTACGACGCGATCCGCTGACGCGACCTAGCAATACCGGTCGAGATCGAAGATCGGGATCGGGATACACAGGGGCGCGGGCGTGGTTTCCTGCCTCGGCTTGGACTCCCGCTCGGGATCGGGCGGCGGCGGGGGCGTGGGGGTCGGCGGCGTGAGTTGGATCGGACCGAGGAGCTCCAGGATCCATTCGAGACCCCCGTCTCCGCCGGTCTGGGTTATCGGGAGACCGGCCCGCGTGTCCGCTGCCGGGGCCGGCCCGAGCGGCAGCGGCGCGGCGTTGGCGCCGGCGAGCCCGAGCGTCGCGGCGGCGGCGGCCGTGAGTGCGAGGGTTGTCGTGATTCGTCGAAGGTACATCTCTTGCATCCAATCGCGTTGTGGGAGAACACAAGTGTCGCAAGCGGTGCGCGTGCCCGAGAGATGAAATCCCTCAGCCCTTGGTGTCGCGAATTTCCCCACTAGGAGCGAGATCGGACTGGATGTCCCCCGAATGCAACCGAGCGACCACGCCTGCGTGATCGCTCAGCCGGCCGTCGTCGTCGTGGCCGGGCCAGGCCTGCACCGCGCTGCAGGCAAGATCCGACGCGATGTGGTCGATCAGCGGACCGTGCTCGATCTCACCGGCCGTGTGTAACTGCCAGGGACCCCGAACGTCCGCGAGCCGCTGCGCCACCCGAATCGGCTGCCGACCGCGAGGGACGCGCTGATTGAGATCGCCTGCGACGACGGTCGGGACGCGCGGGTCGAATCCCGAGGCCAGCTGCTGAATCTGGTCGCAGCACTCGAGGTGCTCGGACCAGTTGCTCGCGTCTCGGCGCCCGGTGCTGACGTGGGCACTGGCCCACGGGATGCAGACCGCGAGGACCCGGATCCGCCCGATCGACGACTCGGTCTCGGCCACCACCACTCTGCCCTTGCCCGCGCCCTCGCCTATCGGCGCCACCTCGGTCAGCGGCCACCGCGACCAGAGCATCGTCTTGCGCCGATGCGGCGGCGAGGCGTAACCCCAATCCGTTCCAGCATCGATCGCATGCCCACCGGGCGGCAGCAGGTCGCGACTGCCCTCGGTCACCACCATGAGGTCCGCGGCCACGTCGCGCAGGCGCGCTGCCACCCGAATGCCGCGCGGGCTGGACCCGGTCGCCCACTCCGCATTCCATGCCGCGACGGTGATCTGGCGCGCATCCATGGCCGAACCCTAGTCGGGTCGCTCGCACCCCTGGTCCCGACCGGCCCGCACTGGCATGATTCCTGCCGACCGTCGCCCTTGACGCAAGGAGCCACCATCAACATCGCCAGCGCATTCATGCTGCCCGAACGCGTGGTCACGCGCGGGTTCGGTGAGCTCCGCGACCTGGAGCGCCAGTTCATGGCGACCCTCGCCGCGGCCCGCGGCGTTTTCGACGCGTTCGACCCGATCGTGGACCGCGCGCAACAGCTCGGTGCGCTCATCGACCGGCTCGGACCCGCCCTCGACGACCTCTCCGAGCTACTGGTGGCGGCCCGGCAGATCGCCGAGAGTGCAGAACGGATCGCGGTGAGCGCACAGGGCATCGACGGCAGCGCCGCGATCATCGCGCGCGACGCCGAGATACTCGCCCGCGACGCGGGCCGACTGGCGCGGTTCACCGATCGGATCCCCGGAGGCGGGAAGCGCTAGTCGCCCGCCCGTGCCGCGGCGACGTGAAGGACCCGACGGGGCGGGGTCAGCTCAGGATGTCGCGGATGACGCCGTCGGCCAGCAGCCGGCCGCGGTCGGTGAGCACCAGACGGTCGTCGGCGCGCGCGAGCAGCCCGTCCGCGACGGCCCGCTCGGCCGCCACGAGCTCGCCGGGCCGCAGGTCCGCCGCCGGCAGCCCGGACCGCAGCCGAAGCGTGAGCATCACCCGTTCCATGTGCCGATCCTCCGCGGTGAGGTGCTCGCTGTCCGCCACCGGCAGCTCACCCGCCGCGAGCTGGTCGGCGTATCGGGCCGGGTGCTTGACGTTCCACCACCGCACGCCGCCGACGTGGCCGTGCGCGCCGGGACCCGCACCCCACCAGTCGCCGCCGTCCCAGTAGCCGAGGTTGTGCCGGCACGCCGCGTCGTCCTTCGCCCAGTTCGACACCTCGTACCAGCTCAGGCCCGCCTCCGCGAGCCGCGCATCGATCCGCTCGTATCGGGCCGCGAGGACGTCGTCGTCCGGGGCGGGCAGGTCCCCACGCCGGACCTTCCTGGCCAGTGCGGTGCCGTCCTCCACGATCAGCGCGTACGCCGACACGTGGTCGACGCCTGCGGAGAGCACCGCGTCCAGGGACGCGTCCAGGTCCTCGTCGCGCTCTCCCGGCGTGCCGTAGATCAGGTCCAGGTTCACGTGCTCGAATCCCGCCGCGCGCGCCTCCTGGGCCGCGGCCACCGGCCGACCGGGGGTGTGGGTGCGGTCGAGGATCCGCAGCACGTGCTGCGCCGCGGACTGCATGCCCAGCGACACCCTGGTGAACCCGGCCTCCCGGAGGCGGCCGAAGAACTCCGGCGAAGTCGACTCGGGGTTCGATTCGGTGGTCACCTCCGCGCCCTCGGCCAGGCCGAAGCTCGAGCGCACCGCGCCCAGCACGTCGGCCAACCCGTCGCCACCGAGCAGCGACGGCGTGCCGCCTCCGACGAACACCGTCTCCGCGGCGGGCACCGCGCCCGAGGCACCGAGCATCACGGCGGCCGCATCGAGTTCGCGGCGCAGACCCTCGAGCCACGACTGCGGCGACGCGGAGGTACCCAGCTCCCCCGCCGTGTACGTGTTGAAGTCGCAGTACCCGCAGCGCGTCGCGCAGAACGGGACGTGGATGTAGATGCCGAACGGCCGCGACCCCACTCCGGCCAGGGCATGGTCCGGCAGCGCAAACGCAGCAGCCACCGGCTCGGTCATCGATCCACTCACCCCACCAGTGTCCCCTACCCGACGACGTGACGAGCGCCACACATCGACCCTGCCTGCGCATTCCCCCCGAAATCGGGGGAAATAGCGTCCGGGTGTCGGAATCGGCGAGGTGATCTGGCACAATTGGCCGGGTGACCGGACTTGGGATTGCGCTCGTGGCTCGACGCCACGTCGATCTCAAGCGTGTCTGTAGCTGTCTGCCCTTGCCTGCGTAGACGCCATTCCGCCAGCCCCCTCTCAGTCCCGGCCGGTCTCGGATGTGCCTGCGGGGACAGCCCTCCCCGTCGGCGTTGCATTACAGACCGGCGCACCGAAGAAGATTCTGGAGCGCCTCCGATGTCGCAAAGTGTCGACACTCCTCCTCCCGCCCGCGCGCCGCGGCCGGCCAAGCGCCGCGCCGAGGGCCAGTGGGCCCTCGGCTACCGCGAGCCGCTGAACGCCAACGAGCAGGCCAAGAAGGACGACAACCCGCTCAACGTGCGTGCCCGCATCGAGAACATCTACTCGAAGCAGGGATTCGACAGCATCGACAAGTCCGACCTGCGCGGCCGGATGCGCTGGTGGGGCCTCTACACCCAGCGCGAGCAGGGCTACGACGGCACCTTCACCGGCGACGAGAACATCGACCTGCTCGAGGCCAAGTACTTCATGATGCGAGTGCGCTGCGACGCCGGCGCCCTCAACGTCGAGCAGCTGCGCACCATCGCGGGCATCTCCACCGAGTTCGGCCGCGACACCGCCGATCTCTCCGACCGCGAGAACGTCCAGTACCACTGGATCGAGGTCGAGAACGTCCCGGAGATCTGGAAGCGACTCGAGTCGGTCGGCCTCAAGACCACCGAGGCCTGCGGCGACTGCCCCCGCGTCGTGCTCGGGTCCCCGCTGGCGGGCGAGTCGCTCGACGAGGTCCTCGACCCCACCCCGGCGATCGACGAGATCGTCCGCCGTTACATCGGCAAGCCCGAGTACTCGAACCTGCCGCGCAAGTTCAAGACCGCGATCTCCGGCCAGCAGGACGTGGTGCACGAGATCAACGACGTCGCGTTCATCGGCGTGAACCATCCCGAGCACGGACCGGGCCTGGACCTCTGGGTCGGCGGCGGCCTGTCGACGAACCCGATGCTGGCGCAGCGCGTCGGCGTCTGGGTGCCGCTCGACGAGGTGCCGGATGTGTGGGAGGCCGTGGTCTCAATCTTCCGCGACTACGGCTACCGCCGGCTGCGGTCCAAGGCACGGCTGAAGTTCCTCATCAAGGACTGGGGCATCGAGAAGTTCCGTGAGGTGCTCGAGACCGAGTACCTCAAGCGGAAGCTGATCGACGGCCCGGCGCCCGAGCAGCCCAAGCGGCCCATCGACCACGTCGGCGTGCAGAAGACCCGCAACGGCCTCAACGCCGTCGGCTTCGCGCCGATCGCGGGCCGGGTCTCCGGCACCATCCTCGCGAAGGTCGCCGACGCCGCCGAGAAGGCCGGCAGCGACAAGATCCGCTTCACGCCGTACCAGAAGCTGATCATCCTCGACGTCGCCGACGACAAGCTCGATCAGCTGATCGCCGACCTCGACGAGCTGGGCCTGCCTGCCCGCCCGTCGCACTGGCGGCAGAACCTGATGGCCTGCTCCGGCATCGAGTTCTGCAAGCTGTCGTTCGCCGAGACCCGCAAGCGCTCGCAGGTGCTGGTGCCCGAGCTCGAGCAGCGCCTCGCGGACATCAACGCGCAGCTCGACGTGCCGATCACCATCAACATCAACGGCTGCCCCAACTCCTGCGCCCGCTCGCAGGTCGCGGACATCGGCTTCAAGGGCATGCTCATCGACGACGGTGAGGGGAATCAGGTGGAGGGCTTCCAGGTTCACCTGGGAGGCAGCCTCGGATTCGACGTGGCGTTCGGTCGCAAGCTGCGCCAGCACAAGGTCGCCAGCACCGAGATGGGCGACTACATCGACCGGGTGGTCCGGCAGTTCGTCAAGCACCGCAATGCGGGCGAACGCTTCGCCGAGTGGGCCGTCCGAGCAGGCGAGGGGGATCTCCGATGAGCGAAGCGAAGAGCGTAGACACGATGACCGACAGCACAAAGCTCGACCTGGCCACCGCGACCGCGGACGACCTCCGCGCGCTGGCTGCGCAGGGTGCGGCGAGTCTGGACGGCGCGTCCGCGCAGGAACTCCTGCAGTGGACGGAGGACACGTTCGGGACCGACTACATCGTCGCGTCGAACATGCAGGACGGCGTCCTGGTGCACCTGGCCGCCCAGGTGCATCCCGGCGTCGACGTGCTGTTCCTCGAGACCGGCTACCACTTCGCGGAGACGATCGGCACCCGCGACGCGGTCGAGGCGGTGTACGGGGTGAACGTCATCAACGTGCAGGCCGAGGCCAGCGTCGCCGAGCAGGACGCCGCCGAGGGCAAGGACCTGTTTGCGCGCGATCCCGGCCGGTGCTGCGCACTGCGCAAGGTCGCGCCTCTGAAGAAGGCGCTCACCAGCTATAAGGCCTGGGTGACCGGCATCCGCCGGGTCGAATCCCCCACCCGCGCCAACGCCCCGCTGATCTCGTTCGACGAGGCGTTCGGGCTCGTGAAGATCAACCCGATCGCCGCGTGGTCCGACGACGACATGCAGGCCTACATCGACAAGCACTCGATCCTGGTGAATCCGCTTGTCGACGAAGGCTATCCATCAATCGGGTGCGCACCGTGCACCGCCAAGCCAGCCCCCGGCGCCGATCCGCGCAGCGGACGGTGGGCCGGTAACGCCAAGACAGAATGCGGGTTGCACGCCTCATGACTGCTGAACTGACCGACATCCGACCGCAACTCGACGGCACCGACTTCGATACGCTCGCTGCCCTCGAGTCAGAGGCCATCCACATCTTCCGTGAGGTGGCGGGCGAGTTCGAGCGCCCGGTGATCCTGTTCTCCGGCGGCAAGGACTCCACGGTGCTGTTGCACCTGGCCATCAAGGCCTTCTGGCCGGCGCCGCTGCCGTTCGCGCTGCTGCACGTGGACACCGGGCACAACCTGCCGGAGGTGCTGGCCTTCCGCGACCACGTGGTCGAGAAGTACAACCTGCGCCTGCACGTGGCCAAGGTCGAGGACTACCTCGCCGACGGCCGGCTCACCGAGCGGGCCGACGGCATCCGCAACCCGCTGCAGACGGTGCCGCTGCTGGACGCCATCGCCGAGAACCGCTTCGACGCGGTGTTCGGCGGCGCCCGCCGCGACGAGGAGCGGGCCCGCGCCAAGGAGCGGATCTTCTCGCTGCGCAACGCGTTCGGCCAGTGGGACCCGAAGAAACAGCGTCCCGAGCTGTGGAACCTGTACAACGGCAAGCACTCCCCCGGCGAGCAGGTCCGTGTGTTCCCGCTGAGCAACTTCACCGAGCTCGACATCTGGCGCTACATCGCCCGCGACAACGTGGAGCTGGCCAGCATCTACTACGCCCACCAGCGCGAGGTGTACCAGCGCGACGGCATGTGGATGACCTCCGGTGTCTGGGGCGGACCGCGTGAGGGCGAGCAGGTGCAGACGCTGTCGGTGCGCTACCGCACCGTCGGCGACGGCTCCACCACCGGCGCGGTGCTCTCCGATGCGGCCGACAACGAGGCCATCCTGGCCGAGGTCGCGGCGTCCCGACTGACCGAGCGCGGCGCCACCCGTGGCGACGACCGAGTTTCCGAAGCGGCCATGGAAGACCGCAAGCGAGAAGGCTACTTCTGATGCACATCACCGAACCGAGCGCGGCGCACAGCGTCCATCCCTGGGTGAGCGACGACCGAGTTTCCGAAGCGGCCATGGAAGACCGCAAGCGAGAGGGCTACTTCTGATGAGCGACCTCCTTCGACTCGCCACCGCCGGCAGCGTCGACGACGGCAAGTCCACCCTGGTGGGCCGGCTGCTGTACGACACGAAATCCGTTCTCGCCGACCAGATCGACGCCGTCACGCGCGCCTCGGTTGACCGTGGGCTCGACACCCCGGACCTGTCGCTGCTGGTCGACGGCCTGCGCGCGGAGCGTGAGCAGGGCATCACCATCGACGTGGCGTACCGCTACTTCGCGACGCCCAAGCGCACCTTCGTGCTGGCCGACACCCCCGGCCACGTGCAGTACACCCGCAACACCGTCTCCGGCGCGTCCACCGCGCAGATGGTGATCCTCCTGGTCGACGCGCGCAAGGGCGTCATCTCGCAGACCCGCAAGCACGCCGCCGTGCTCGCGCTGCTCGGCGTGCCAAAGCTGGTGCTCGCGGTCAACAAGATCGACCTGGTCGAGAACCCCGCCCAGGTGTTCGCGGACATCTCCGAGGAGTTCAACGCGCTGACCACCTCGCTGGGGTGGGCATCCGAGGACGTCGTGGAGATCCCCGTCTCGGCGCTGCACGGCGACAACGTGGCCGTGCGCTCCGAGAACACCCCGTACTACAACGGCCCCACCCTGATCGAGCACCTCGAGTCGATCCCGGTGGACGCCGAGCCGCACCGGGTGGGCCTGCGCTTCCCGGTCCAGTACGTGATCCGGCCGCGCACCGCCGAGTTCCTCGACTACCGCGGCTACGCCGGTCAGGTGGCCGCGGGTTCGGTCCGCCCGGGCGACGAGGTCGTGATCCTGCCGTCCGGCACCCGCACCACGGTCGAGCGCGTCGACACCGCCGACGGTGAGCTCGACGTCGCGAACGCCGGACGCAGCGTCACGCTGATCCTGGCCGACGACGTCGACGTCTCGCGCGGCGACACCATCGCCTCCGTCGAGGACGCGCCCGAGCCGATCGGCGAGTTCGAGGCGACGGTCTGCTGGCTCGCCGAGAAGCCGCTGCGGCCCGGCGCCCGGCTGCTGCTCAAGCACGGCACCCGCACCACGCAGGCGATCGTCGGGGGCATCGTGGAGCGGTTCGACGAGCAGGACCTCAGCACCGAGCAGAACCCGGACACCCTCGAGCTCAACGAGATCGGCAAGATCTCGGTGCGTGTCGCGGAGCCGATCGTGGCGGACGACTACACCGTCAACCGGCACACCGGCAGCTTCCTGCTGATCGACCCGGCGGGTGGCAACACCCTCGCGGCCGGCCTGGTCGGCGACGCGATCGCCGCCGTCGAGCTCGCCCGCGTCTAGCGCCGTGTTCGACGTCCAGGTCGGGGACCACACCTCCCCGATGTCCGTCCCGGCGCCGCTGATCGCGGTGGCGCACGGCAGCCGCGACCCCCGCTCCGCGCGGGCGGTCGCGGCCGCGGTGGACGGCATCCGGGCGGCGCGCCCCGACCTGGACGTCCGGCTCTGCTTCCTGGACCTGTCCGCCCCGTCGGTGGACCAGGCGATCGATGCGGTTGCCGCCGAGAGACATTCGTCGGCCGTCGTGGTGCCCCTGCTGCTCGGCAGCGCCTTCCATGCGCGGGTGGACCTGCCCGCGCTGCTCGCGGCCGGCCGCCGCAGGCACCCCGGACTCGACCTGGTCCAGGCCGACGTGCTCGGCGACGACACCCGGCTGGTCTCGGCCGTGCGCGACCGTATCGCCGAAACGGGCACCGCCCTCGGCGATCCCGGGGTCGGCGTGGTCCTGGCCGCGGTCGGCTCCTCGTCGGCAGCAGCCAACGAACTGACCTCGCGAATCGGTCCGCGCCTGCGGGCGGGCACCGCGTGGGCCGGCGTCGAGGTCTGCTTCGCCACCACCGAACCGTCTGTTCCACAGGCCGTCTCGCGACTGCGCGCGCACGGCGCCCGCTCCGTCGTCGTCGCCCCGTGGTTCCTGGCCCCCGGCCTGCTCACCGACCGGATCGGCCGGGCCGCCGCCGACTGCGCCCCGGAGGCACTGCACGCCGGCGTGATCGGCGCCCACCCCCTGCTCGCGGAGGTCGCCCTGGACCGCTACCGCACCGCCGTCGAGTTCGTCCCGAGCGCCCGCACCGCGCTCTCCGCATAGCCGCTCGCGCGAACCCTGCGGGGCCGATCCACCGGCTGTGCTCGTGTTGACACTGGCCGCGAGGTCTGTTGCCATGACAGCGGGCGACCGTCCATTGCTGAAGGGGTGTGCAGCACATGATGATCGGGAATCTCGGACGATGCGTGTCCGCGCGGGCGGGCGTCGTGGGACTTGCCCTCGTGAGCGCACTCGCGATCGCGACTGGACCCGCGGGCGCGGTTCCGGACAGTGGCTCGGCCGCTCCGCAGGTGCCGGCCGGGACGGTGGTCGCGCCTCCCGTCGATTGTCGGCCGACCAGCGCCCGTCCGTATCCGGTGATCGTGCTGCCGGGAGCAGACGGCACCACGGCCGACACCGCGGCCCAGTGGGCGGTGATGACATCGGCGCTGCGAGCGCAGAGTGCGTGCACCCTGGTGTTCCAGGGCGGGATCGTCAACGGCCGGCGGTGGGCGGGTGACATGCCCAGTTCGGCACGTCAACTGGCGCAGTTCGTCGCCGAGGTCAAGGAGACCACCGGGGCGGCCGAGGTCGACATCGTCGCCCACTCGGCGGGTTCCTTCGTGGCGAACTACTACCTCAAGGTGCTCGGCGGCGCAGACGTGCACAACGTGGCCCTGCTGGCACCCGAGGCGCGCGGGTGCGACGGCGTGGGCCTGCTGGCCCAGTACGGGGTGACGGATCCGCCGGTCACCCCGGTGCAGGTCCTGCAGGCCATGCCCTGGCTGTTGCCGGTGATGACCGCGGCGATGCCGGACATGGCGCCCGCCCTGCAGCTCAGCCCCGTCTCCGAGGTCTATCGGGCCGTGATGGACAACGGTCCCCTCACCCAGCCAGGGGTGCGCTACGCGGTGATCGCGACCAAGAACGACGCAGTCGCCACCCCTGCCGGGCCCTGCTCGTTCATCACCGAGCCCGGCGTCACCAACGTCTTCTACGAGGACGTGTTCCCCGGCGGTCCCGCGGTGGATCATTCGAGCCTGCGGTCGAGCCCGGATGCCGCGAACTGGGTTGTGGCACAGCTCTACCCGTAGGCCGCCCGACCTCACCCCTCGAGCTCGTCGAGCCTGCGCTGTAGGTGTTCGCGTTCGGCGTCGGTGCCGACCGACCCGAGTGCGGTCCGGTAGGCCGCCGCGGCCTCGGGGAACCGGCCGAGACGCTGGAGCAGGTCCGCACGGGCCACCGCGAACGGATGGTAGTCGCGCAGCCGCGGCTCGCCCGCCAACCCGTCGAGCAGCGTCAGGCCGGCCTCCGGACCGTCCCGCATCGCCACGGCCACGGCCCGGTTCAGCGCGACCACCGGCGACGGCGAGAGCGCGAGCAGCACGTCGTAGAGAGCGACCACCTGCGGCCAGTCCGTCGTCGCGACGCCCGGCGCCTCGTCGTGCAGGGCGGCGATGGCGGCCTGCACCCCGTACACGCCCGGCGGGCCGCCCGTCAGCGCGACCACCACCAGGGCGCCGCCCTCCTCGATGGCGTCGCGGTCCCAGTGTGTGCGGTCCTGGTCGTCGAGCAGCACCAACTCGCCGCCCGGACCGGTCCTGGCGTCGCGGCGCGCGTGGGTCAGCAGCATCAGCGCGAGCAGCCCGGCGACCTCCCGTTCGGCGGGCAGCAACCGCCGCAGGATCCGCGCGAGCCGGATCGCCTCCTCTGCGAGGTCGGGGCGCTGCAGGTCGGGACCCGAGCTGGCCGCGTAGCCCTCGGTGAAGATCGAGTAGATCACCCCGAGCACCCCGGGCAGGCGGTCCGGTAGCTCGTCACTACCTGGCACCCGGAACGGGATCCGGGCCTGCCGGATCTTCTTCTTGGCCCGCACTATTCGCTGCGCCATCGTCGCGGTCGGGACGAGGAACGCCCGGGCCACCTCCGGCGTCGTCAGGCCCGCCAGGCAACGCAGGGTCAGCGCGGCGCGGTCCTCGTCGGCGAGCGCCGGGTGCGTGCAGGTGAAGAACAGCTGCAACCGTTCGTCCGGCAGGTCACCGAGCGCGTCCGCCGGCGGGGCCGGATCCGCCCGATCCGCCTCCACCTGCAGGACGGCGAGCCGCGCGGCGTAGGCCTGGTCGCGGCGCAACCGGTCGACGGCCCGCCGCCGCGCCGTCGTCATCAACCAGGCGCCGGGCTTGGCGGGCACGCCCTCGACCGGCCAGTGCACCAGGGCGGCCTCGACGGCCTCGGAGGTGACCTCCTCGGCCAGGTCGAGGTCGCCGAAGCGCCGGACGAGCGCGGCGAGCAGGCGGCCGCGCTCCTCCCGGAACACCGCTTCCACCGACGACTGCGAGGCCGCCCGCTCGGCCATCGCGGTCACTCCCCGAAGTCGGCGATCGGCCGCACCACCACCGACCCGCCGCCGCGGGCACCCGGGCAGCGGGCGGCCCAGTCCAGGGCGACGTCGAGATCGGGCACGTCGATCACGTAGAACCCGCCCAGCACCTCGCGGCTCTCCGCGAACGGCCCGTCGGTGACGGTCCGCGCCCCGTCCGGACCGACCCGGACGGCGGTGGCGGTGGTCAGGTCCGCCAGCGATTCGCCGGAGACCAGGATGCCCGCCTCGGCGACCTGCTTGTCGTAGATCATCCATTCTTCGGGGTTGCACTGGTCGCCCGCATCGGCGTTGGCCGCGTTGATCAGCATCATGTACTTCATGGTTCGACTCCTGTCGTCTCGTCGTGCGGCGAGGTGCCGTACTCAATGACGACGAACGGAACCCGGTCGAATCGACACGTCCAGAAAATCTTAGGCGCCTGCGGCGCCCGTGCGCGGTTGACGAGTGTCTGGACTCGTCAACCGCGCACGGGCCGCGGAGCGGCCTACGCCGGGATGTTCGGGATCAGGGTCGCGCGGGCGTAGACGGTCTCGCCCTCCTTGAGCTGCAGTGCCTCGCTGTCGCCGCGGGTCACCTGCGCCGCGAACAGGTCGCCGGTGGCGGCGTTGCGCAGCTCCACGCGCACCTCGAAGCCGAGGTGCACCACCCGCTCGACCGTCGCCCGGGTGACGCCCGCGGACTCCGCGGTGCCCGCCTTCTGCGCGACGGCCATGCTCGGATCGCGCCCGACGCGGATGTCGTGCGGGCGCACCAGCTGCCCGTTCAGCTTGGCCACCGGGCCGAGGAAGGACATGACGAAGTCGTTCGCCGGGCTGTCGTACAGGTCCCGCGGCGTGCCGACCTGCTCGATCCGTCCCTTGTTCAGCACCGCGATCCGGTCGGCGACGTCGAGCGCCTCCTCCTGGTCGTGGGTGACCAGCACGGTGGTCACGTGCACCTCGTCGTGCAGACGCCGCAGCCAGGTCCGCAGGTCCTCGCGCACCTTGGCGTCGAGCGCGCCGAACGGCTCGTCGAGCAGCAGCACCTGCGGGTCGACCGCGAGCGCGCGGGCCAGCGCCATCCGCTGCCTCTGACCACCCGACAACTGCGCCGGGTAGCGGTGCTGGAAGCCGTCGAGGCCGACGATGCCCAGCAGCTCGTTCACCTTCTTGTCGATCTCCGGCTTCGGCCGCTTGCGGATCTTCAGTCCGAACGCGACGTTGTCCCGGACGGTCATGTGCTTGAACGCCGCGTAGTGCTGGAACACGAAGCCGATGTCGCGCTTCTGCGGGGGCACGCCGGTGACGTCCTTGCCCCCGATCGTGATGGTCCCCGAGTCGGGGTTCTCCAGCCCGGCGATCGACCGAAGCAGGGTCGACTTCCCCGACCCGGACGGCCCGAGCAGCGCCGTCAGTGAGCCGGCCGGGATCTCCAGCGACAGGTTGTCCAGGGCGGCGAAATCGCCGAAGTTCTTGTTGGCGCCGATCACGGAAATCATGTGTTGCTCCTCAACGTGATCATGTGTTGCTCCTCTTGCGGTCAAGCAGCGTCATCAGCAGCAGGGTCACCAGGGCGATCCCCATCAGCAGCGTCGCCGCGCAGTAGGCCCCGTAGGTGTTGTGGTCGTCGATGTAGCGCGAGTGCACGAGCAGGGTCAGCGTCTGCGAGACACCGGGGAATCCCGAGGACACCATGATCACCGCACCGAACTCGCCGAGCGAACGCGCCACGGTGAGCACCACGCCGTAGGTCAGGCCCCAGCGAATGGCGGGCAGGGTGATCCGCCAGAAGGTCTGCCACTTGGACGCGCCGAGCGTCGCGGCGGCCTGCTCCTGCTCGTCGCCGATCTCGTGCAGCACCGGCTCGACCTCGCGGACCACGAACGGCAGGGTGACGAAGATGGTGGCCAGCACCATGCCGGGCAGGCCGAAGATCACCCGGAACCCGATCGAGTCCAGCGCCCCGAACCAGCCGTTCACGCCCCAGAGCAGGATCAGCGAGACGCCCACGACGATCGGCGACACCGCGAACGGCAGGTCCACGACCGCCTGCACGAGCCCGCGCCCGGGGAACCGCCCCCGCACCAGCGCCAGCGCCGTGACGACGCCGAAGACCACGTTGATCGGCACGACGATGGCGACGATCAGCAGCGACAGGTTCAGCGCGGAGATCGCGGCAGGCGTGGAGATCGACTCGAGGAAGGCGCCGATGCCCCGTTCGAACGTGCGCCACAGGATGACGCCGATCGGCACCAGCAGCAGGAAGAACAGGTAGCCGAGCGCGACGACCCGCATCCCGAGCTTCGATCCGGTCGAGAGATTCACTGGGCCTGCTCCTCACGGCGCTGGTTGCGGCTCGAGAGCACCCGCAACACCAACAGGGTGACGAAGGCGATCGCCAGCAGCGCCACCGACACGGCGGCCGCGTCCACCGGCCGGTCGATCTCGATCTGCTGCTGGATGTACTGCGAGGTCACCTGCGTCTCGCGCGGGATGTTGCCGCCGATCAGCACGACCGAGCCGTACTCACCGATGGCCCGGGCGAAGGCCAGGCCCGCGCCGCTGATGATCGCGGGCGAGAGGATCGGCAGCACCACCTTCCGGAAGATGGTCCAGTTGCTCGCGCCCAGGGACGCGGCGGCCTGCTCCACCTCCCGGTCGGTCTCGATCAACACCGGCTGCACCGACCTCACCACGAACGGCAGCGTCACGAACGCCAGCGCGACGATCAGGCCGGGCTGGGTCGCGTTGAGCTGCACACCGATCGGGCTGTTCGGCCCGTACAGCGCCAGCAGGACGATGCTCGCCACGATGGTCGGCAACGCGAACGGGAGATCGATGAGCGCGTTGACGATTCGTTTGCCCGGGAACTCGTCGCGGACCAGCACCCAGGCGATCAGGGTGCCCATCACCACGTTGATCAGGGCGACGATCGCGGAGACCATGACGGTCACCCGCAGCGAGGCCAGCGCGACCGGGCTGGTCACCGCCTCCCAGAAGCCGGCGATGCCGTCCTCGAACGAGGTCACCGTCAGCGCTGCGAGCGGGAGCAGCACGATGACGCTGAGCCAGAGCATCGCGACACCGATGCCCAGCGGGCCGACGGTGCCGGTCACGGCGGTCCACTTGCGCTTCTTCGGGCGGGCGGGCCGAGCGGGGGGACCGGCCTCGGTCGACTGCTGTCCTGCGGTCTCGGACACCAGTCCCCCCGTCGTCGTTTCAGTAGTGCTGGTCACGGTCAGATTACTTGGTGGCGTTGTCGTAGATCGCCGCGATCGAGCCGGTGTCCTTCTTGAACAGGCTGTCGTCGACCGCCTTCCAGCCGCCCAGGTCCGCGATCGTCCACAGCTTGGCGGGCGCCGGGAAGTCGGCGGCGAACTCGGCGGCGACGCCCGGGTCCACCGGGCGGAATCCGGCCTCGGCCCACAGCTTCTGGCCCTCGGTGGTGAAGAGGAAGTCCTTGAAGGCGTTGGCCTTCTCCAGGTTCTTGCTGTTGTTGATCACCGCGACCGGGTTCTCGATCTTGAAGGTGGTCGGCGGGGTGACGTGCTCGACCGGGTCCCCGTTGCGCTCGGCGAACAGGGCCTCGTTCTCGTAGCTGAGCAGCACGTCGCCGGTGCCCTGCAGGAAGGTCTCGGTGGCCTCGCGGCCGGACTTCGGCTGCACCTTCACGTGGTCGGTGACGAGCGCGTTCAGGTAGTCGAGGCCCGCCTGCGGGTTCTTGCCGCCGTCGCTCTTGGCGGCGTACGGCGCCAACAGGTTCCACTTCGCCGAGCCCGAGCTGAACGGGTTGGGCGTGACCACCTCGAGGCCCGGCTGGAGCAGATCGTCCCAGTCCTTGATGCCCTTCGGGTTGCCCTCGCGGACGACCACGGTCACGACGGAGCCGAACGGGATTCCGTTGTAGGCGTCCTTGTTCCAGTCCTCGCTCACCAGGCCCGCGTCGACGAGACGGGTGACGTCCGGCTCGACGGAGAAGTTGACGAAGTCGGCCTGGGCGCCGTCCTTGACCTTGCGGGACTGATCGCCGGAGGGGCCGTAGGACGGCAGGAACTCGACGTTCGCGCCCGCCTCCGTCTCGTTGAACGCGGGGATCAACTTGTCGAAGCCGGGCTTGGGGACCGCGTAGGCGAACAGGCTGATGGTGCCGCCGCTGCCGTCGCCCGAGCCACTCTCGGAGCCGACGGTGTCGCTCGAGCCTCCGCTGCATGCGGTCAGCGCGACCGAGCCGGCGGTGACGGCGGCGGCCAGGAGGAGGCCGGAACGGGTGATGCGGGAACGCGCGCTCATGTGAATTTGCCTTTCACAGGTGTGCCACGAGGGCAAGGAGGTGGTGTCCGGTCCTCGGACCGCAGCGCGGGACCACCGCCGTCGTCGGCGTGGTCTCGCGGGACACAGAATGGGGGTTGTCGCCCGCTACGTGGGGCGGACCGGCCGCGGCTCAGGTGGCTCGCGCGGCTTCCGCGATCAGCAACAGTCGATATCGGCGACCGCAAGCATGCCGACAGCGATCAACGCCAGCTCATGGCGGACCTGGTGCACGGCGGTTGCAGACACGCCGACGAATCTAGCAGAGCGATCGGCCGCGATCGAACCGGAGGGGCGCCGGTCCCCTACCTGGTCAGCAGCCAGCCGACCAGGACCAGGATCATCAGCGCGATCAGGGCGAGGGTGACGCGGGAGCGGGGCATCAACGGGCACCGTCCGCAGGCGTTGCGTCCGCGACGGAGTCCCGGCCGAGCAGCACGAAGATGCGGGCGAGCAGCAGGTCGATCCCACTGGCGATCCCGATCGCGAGCGGCATCAGCACCGCCATCACGAGGATCAACTGCGGGATGAAGGGCAGCCCGATCACCCAGAGCTCTAGTCCGTCCCACCAACTGGCAATCTGCGTCACCCGACCAGCCTATCGCCCCCGCTGCGGTGGACGCCCACGCCCGTCGGGCAGATGATGAGCAGATGGCCCCCCTCGATGATCAGACGGCCCCCCTCGATGACACCGAGACGCTCACCGACGGCGAGATGGTGCCCGGGAACCTGCCGGCGCTCATCGACCTGGAGCACCGCAGCACCTTCCCGCCGATCGACGATTACGCCTTCCTCTCCGACTGCGAGACCACCTGCCTGATCGCCCGCAACGGCTCGGTCGAGTGGATGTGCGTGCCCCGTCCCGATTCGCCGAGCGTCTTCGGCGCGGTCCTCGATCGGAGCGCCGGCCACTTCCGGATCGGCCCCTACGGGCAGAACGTGCCCGCGGCGCGGCGCTACCTGCCGGGCGGTCTGATCGTCGAGACCACGTGGCAGACCGAGACCGGCTGGCTCATCGTGCGCGACGCCCTGGTGATGGGACCGTGGCACAACACGCAGGAGCGCTCGAAGACCCATCGGCGGACCCCGACCGACTGGGATGCCGAGGGCATCCTGCTGCGCACGATCAAGTGCGTCAGCGGGACCATCGAGCTGGAGATGAGCTGCGAGCCCGCCTTCGACTACCACCGCGCCGCCGCGAAGTGGGAGTACACCGGCAAGGTCTACGAGGAGGCCACCGCCACCTGCGACGGCAGCGTCATCGGCGCGCACCCCACCCTGCGGCTGACCACCAACTTCAAGCTCGGCCTCGAGGGCCGCGAGGCGCGGGTCCGCACCCGGATGCGCGAGGGCGACAACGGCTTCGTCGCGCTGTCCTGGTCGGACGTGCCCGCGCCGGGCACCTTCGACGAGGCCGCGGAAAAGATGTGGAAGACCGCGGAATGCTGGCGGCAGTGGATCACCATCGGCCGCTTCCCCGACCATCCGTGGCGCGGTTACCTACAGCGCAGCGCGCTCGCCCTCAAGGGCCTCACCTACAGCCCGACCGGTGCGCTGCTCGCCGCCTCCACCACCTCCCTGCCGGAAACCCCTGGCGGCGAGCGCAACTGGGACTATCGGTATGCGTGGGTGCGCGATTCCACCTTCGCGCTGTGGGGCCTGTACACCCTCGGCCTCGACCGCGAGGCGAACGACTTCTTCTCGTTCATCTCCGACGTGTCCAGGTCCGAGGACGGTCACCCGAACCCGCTGCAGGTGATGTACGGCATCGGCGGCGAGAAGACCCTCGAGGAGGAGGAACTCCGCCACCTGTCCGGGTACGACGGGGCTCGCCCGGTACGCATCGGCAACGGCGCCTACAACCAGAACCAGCACGACATCTGGGGCACCATGCTCGACTCGGTGTACCTGCACGTGCGCTCACGCGACCGGGTCCCCGAGTCGCTGTGGCCGCTGCTCAAGCGGCAGGTCGAGGAGGCGGTCAAGCACTGGCGCCAGCCCGACCGCGGGATCTGGGAGGTACGCGGCGAACCGCAGCACTTCACCTCGTCGAAGGTGATGTGCTGGGTCGCCCTCGACCGCGGCAGCAAGCTGGCGATCCTGCACGGCGAGAAGGCGTATGCCAGGCAGTGGGCCGAGATCGCCGACGAGATCAAGGCCGACATCCTCGAGCACGGGGTGGACAGCCGGGGGGTCTTCACCCAGCGCTACGGCGACGATTCGCTCGATGCCTCGCTGCTGCTGGTCCCGTTGCTGCGCTTCCTGCCCCCGCACGATCGGCGGGTGCGTGCCACCGTGCTGGCCATCGCCGACGAGCTGACGGACGACGGCCTGGTGCTGCGGTACCGGGTGGAGACCACCGACGACGGGCTGAGCGGCGAGGAGGGCACCTTCACGATCTGCTCGTTCTGGCTGGTGTCGGCGCTGGTGGAGATCGGCGAACTGGCCCGCGCCAAGCGGCTGTGCGAGCGGCTGCTCGGATTCGCCAGCCCCCTCAAGCTGTATGCCGAGGAGATCGACCCGCGGACGGGCAGGCATCTGGGGAACTTCCCCCAAGCCTTCACCCACCTGGCCCTGATCAACGCCGTGGTGCACGTGATCAGGGCCGAGGAGGCGGGCGACACCGGCGCGTTCCAGCCCGCTCACGGTCCCACCTGAGCCTGCCCGGCCCGGCCCGCGGTCAGCGTCCGATGGCCTCGAGCTGCGGGGTGATCCGGCCGAGCGAGTACCGCAGCGAGGCGCTCGAGGGGGTGTTGAAGCCGACCACCGTCGGGTAGTCCTCGACGGCCAGGCCGCCGCTGCCAACCGACGGCAGCGTGGCGAACCCGGGCAGTTTCATGAGGTCGTCGCGGGTGCCGCCGTTCGGCAGCATCACCACCAGGTCGGCGGTCAGGGCGTCGACCCGCTCGGGGCTGAGCAGCAGGCGCCCGCCCGTCGCCCCCGCCTCGTCGACGAGGCGCTGCGGCACCGTCATCCCGAGCCGGGCGAACGTCTGGCTGGCGCCGTCCTTCGGGTCGGCGACCACGACCAGCTGGTTGGTCTTGAAGACGAACTGGGACAGCACCGCCGTCTTTCCCTTCAGCCCCGGCAGGCGCGCGGCGAGCCCGTCGATCTCGTCGTTGGTGGTGGCGATGATCTCCTCCGCCCGGTCCTGCTCACCGAGGATCCGGCCGAGGACCGTCACCTGCTCCTCCCAGGAGTCGACCTGTGCGTCGCCGATCTCCCCGACGGTGGGCGCGATCTTGCTGATGCGATCGAAGTCGCTCTGGCCGGCCACGAAGGACCCGAGGATCAGATCCGGCTTCTGCGCGGCGATCTCCTCCACCGGGAGGGGCGCGCCGAGCTGACCGAGGACCGCCCGGTCGAGCTCCACCGCCGACTCGGCGAGCGAGCTCTCCCAGGGGTAGAGGCCCCGATCGTCGCCCCGATCCCCCGCCGACAGGTAGGCCACCGGCTGCACCCCGAACTCGAGCAGGGCGTCCAGCCACTGGCTGCCGGCGGCCACGATCCGGGTCGGGGTTCCCTCGATCGTGGTGGAACCGAACCTGTGCTCGATCGTGGTCGTCCGCTCGGGCCCATCGTCGGCACCGGCGTCTGCGCCACACCCGGCGACTGCGACCGCCACCGATCCGAGCAGGGTCGCCGCCACAAGTCTCACCGCACGCACCTGACATCACTCCCTAGAAATTAGCGAAGGCTAACCTTCGCAGATTTCGGTGGGTGGCGCCAGGGGTTGCTCAGGCGAACCGCCGCAGCAAGCGCTCGGCGTCCGCCGCGATATGCCGGACCACCTCGCCCGCGGGACGCGCCGAGTGCACCAGGCCGACGGCCTCGCCCGCGTAGACCACGCCGAGGTCGGGGTCGGCCGGATCGTAGGCCGCGGCGAGGGTCTCCTCGGATCCCTCCGCGCCGTGCCAGGCCTCCGTGAACTCGTTTGCGATCGCCCGGCCGCCCCAGCGGCTCGGCCACGGCTGACTGCGGGCCTGGTCGAAGACGGAGGTGTACACGGTGTCCGCGCTGCCGGCCTCGACCACCCGGTCGCGGGCGTAGCCGGGGCCGATGGTCTCCGGGCTGGCGAGCAGGGCGGTGCCGATCAGCGCGCCCTCCGCGCCCGCGGCTATCACCGCGGCCAGTCCCCGGCCGGTCCCGATACCGCCGGCCGCGACCACCGGCAGGTCCGTCGCATCGAGCAGCTCCTGCAGCAGCGGCAGCGTGCCGATCCGGCCGGTGTGCCCGCCCGCCTCGCCGCCCTGGGCGATGACCAGGTCCACCCCGGCCCGCTCGGCGACCCGCAGGTCGTCGAGGGTGTTCACCTGCGACACCACTGGGATGCCCGCGGCGTGCACTCGCGGCACGTAGGCCGCCGGATCACCGAAGGACAGCGACACCAGCGCAGGCTCCTCCGCCAGCGCCGCGTCGAGCAGCGTGTCGTCGTCGTCGAGCGCCCACGTCATCAACCCGACGCCGAACCGCCCGCCGATCTCGCGGGCGACCGCCGCCTCCTCGGCCACCCACTGCGGGGTCGCGTACCGCGCCGCGCCGAGCAGCCCCAGCCCACCCGCCTTGGACACCTCGCCGGTCAGTTCGCCACCGGCACGGCCCCCCATCGGCGCGCCGAGGATCGGCACCTCGATCCGCAGTTCCCTGGTCAACCAGGTTTCGAGCATGCCGAAATCCTCTCCTGTCGCGGCTACTAGCGCCTACTTCTTCGGCTTGTCGGCCACCGACTCGTTCGACAGCGCCGCCACGAAGGCCTCCTGCGGGACCTCGACCCGACCGATGGTCTTCATCCGCTTCTTGCCCTCCTTCTGCTTCTCGAGCAGCTTGCGCTTACGGCTGATGTCGCCGCCGTAGCACTTGGCGAGCACGTCCTTGCGGAT
Source organism: Rhodococcus daqingensis (assembly GCF_042665615.1). NCBI lineage: Bacteria > Bacillati > Actinomycetota > Actinomycetes > Mycobacteriales > Nocardiaceae > Rhodococcus > Rhodococcus daqingensis. The sequence goes on from NZ_JBHTCS010000028.1 coordinate 134,437, forward strand.
CGCGCGAATGTTCTCGCGCGCAATGATCTTCGCGCCGATCGCCGCCTGGATCGGCACCTCGAACTGCTGGCGCGGGATCAGCTCGCGCAGCTTGGTGGTCATCTTGTTGCCGTAGGCGAACGCGGCGTCCTTGTGCACGATCGCGCTGAACGCGTCGACGGCCTCGCCCTGCAGCAGGATGTCCACCTTCACCAGCGCGGCCTGCTGCTCGTCCGTCGGCTCGTAGTCGAGGCTGGCGTAGCCCTTGGTCCGCGACTTGAGGGCATCGAAGAAGTCGAACATGATCTCGCCCATCGGCAGCGTGTAGCGCAGCTCGACCCGCGTCTCGGAGAGATAATCCATGCCGCCGAGCTCGCCGCGACGGGACTGGCACAGTTCCATGATCGCGCCGGTGTACTCGCTCGGAGCGATGACGGTGCACTTGGCCATCGGCTCGTACACCTCGCGCACCCTGCCCTCCGGCCAGTACGACGGGTTGGTCACCTCGTGCTCGGCGCCGTCCTCCATCGTCACGCGGTACACCACGTTCGGCGCCGTCGAGATCAGGTCGAGGCCGAACTCACGCTCGAGCCGGTCCCGGGTGATCTCCATGTGCAGCAGCCCGAGGAAGCCGCAGCGGAAGCCGAAGCCAAGGGCCACAGAGGTTTCCGGCTCGTACGCCAACGCCGCGTCGTTGAGCCGCAGCTTGTCGAGCGCGTCGCGCAGCACCGGATAGTCGGAGCCGTCCATGGGGTACAGGCCCGAGTACACCATCGGCTTGGGATCGCGGTAGCCGACCAGCGGCTCGGCCGCGCCGTTGCGGAAGGTGGTGACGGTGTCGCCGACGCGCGACTGGCGGACGTCCTTGACGCCGGTGATCAGGTAGCCGACCTCGCCGACACCCAGGCCGACGGTCGCCTTGGGTTCGGGCGAGATGATGCCCACCTCGAGCAGTTCGTGCGTGGTGCCGGTCGACATCATGGTGATCTTCTCGCGGGGACGGATCTTGCCGTCCACCACTCGCACATAGGTGACCACGCCGCGGTACGCGTCGTACACCGAGTCGAAGATCATCGCGCGCGCCGGGCCGTCGGCGTCGCCGACCGGGGCGGGCACCTGCTTGACGACCTCGTCGAGCAGTTCCTTGACCCCGACCCCGGTCTTGCCGGAGACCCGAAGCACGTCGCCCGGCTCGCAGCCGACGATGTGCGCGATCTCCGCGGCGTAGCGGTCCGGGTCGGCGGCGGGCAGGTCGATCTTGTTGAGTACCGGGATGATGGTGAGGTCCTTCTCCATCGCCAGGTACAGGTTCGCCAGCGTCTGCGCCTCGATGCCCTGCGCGGCGTCGACCAGCAGCACGGCACCCTCGCAGGCCTCGAGCGCGCGGGACACCTCGTAGGTGAAGTCGACGTGACCGGGCGTGTCGATCAGATGGAGGACGATCTCCTCCTCGGTGCCGTCCTCCTTCTCGACCACCCAGGGCAGCCGAACGTTCTGCGCCTTGATGGTGATGCCGCGCTCGCGCTCGATATCCATCCGGTCCAGGTACTGGGCGCGCATCTGCCGCGGATCGACCACTCCGGTGAGCTGCAGCATCCGGTCCGCGAGAGTCGACTTGCCGTGGTCGATGTGCGCAATGATGCAGAAGTTCCGGATCCGTGCGGGATCCGTGAACGTCGTGTCGGCGAAGCTGCTGATTTCGGGGCCCCTTAGCTGGACTGGCACCGACCCGAATTCGGGTCACTGTCACCTCAGAGGATATCCAAGCGACGCCGGGCTCCGTCGGACGGGCAGATAGGTTGATCGCATGGCACGAAGCTGGACCTCGATCGGCAAACAACTCGGCGCTATCGCACTGACGCAGGGACCGCGCCTTCTCAAGGAGCTGCAGAAGTCCGGTGTGTTGCCCGGCAAGTCGCGCACCGCCCCGAAGTCGGGTCGGCCGACCATCACCCCGGGCCGGCCCGTCGCGTCCACCGCGGTGCCGACCGCGCACCGCGCCCGGCGGGTCGAGTACTCCCCCGACCTGGACGGCCGAGCGGATCCCGGCGAGGTGGTGTGGACGTGGGTGACCTACGAGGAGGACGCCCACCAGGGCAAGGACCGGCCCGTCCTCGTCGTCGGGCGCGACGGGAGCACCCTGCTCGGCCTGATGCTGTCCTCGAACGCCGAGCGGGACGGCGACCGGAACTGGTTGGGCGTCGGCTCCGGAGCGTGGGACAACGGCGGCCGCCCGAGCTGGGTGCGCCTCGACCGGGTGCTCGACGTCCCCGAGGCCGGCATCCGCCGCGAGGGCGCGATCCTCGACAAGCGCCGGTTCGACCAGGTCGCCGCCCGCCTTCGGTCCGACTTCAGCTGGAGCTGAGACGCGCGGTCCGTGACGCGGATCAGCCGGCCGCGAACTCGACGTCGAGCCGGAGGCGGTGGTGCCGTCGGCCTCGAGGACCAGCTCACCATTCCCGCCGATCCCGGCCAGACCCGCGGTGCCGCTTGTCGGGACGATGACGAGCTGGTGGTTGGTGCGCCGGACGCCGTCCGTGGTCGCCATGTGCGCGAAGTTGAGGGTGCCGCGACGCCCGACGATCCATCCCTCGAAGGACTCCATCGCGACATAGGTGCCGACGCCGGTCTCCTGGGAGAACTGCGGTCAGCACATGGCCGGCCACCGACACCGCACTTGCAACAAGCGCGCCACGCACAGCTGAGAAGCTCGTATCCGAGTCCGGCCAGGGTGTGTCTCCAGAATCGGGGTGTCGGGTTCGGCTCGCTGACCGTGTGCTGGTGGCACGGTAGGTGCCCGTCACGTATGGGATCTGCCCTGAGGTAGGCGTGCACGCCTGCTGCCGCCGTCGTGTCGGTGGTCGCTGGCACACTGCGGGGTGTGGTGCGGCACACAACGTTCCGATACTGCCTCGACCCGACGGTCGAGCAGCAGACGGTGCTGGCCCGTCACGCCGGGGCGGCACGGTTCGCGTTCAACCAATCCCTGCGCGCGGTCAAGACCGCGCTCACCCACCGCCGCGCCGATCCCGATGTGGTGGTGCCGTGGTCGGGGTTCGACCTGATCAACGCGTTCAACACCTGGAAGAAAACCGCGGACGCCGGCCGGGTGTTCGTCGTTGATGCCGACGGGGTCGCGGAGATCCGGGTGACCGGCCTGGCGTGGCGCACCGAGGTATGTCAGCAGGTGTTCGAAGAAGCGGCCGTGGACTGCGGCCGCGCCCTCGCCGCGTGGTCGGCCTCCCGGACCGGGGCACGGAAGGGCCGGAAGGTCGGATTCCCCCGATTCAAGAAGAAGAATGGTGGACCGCCGTCGTTCCGGTTGCGCAACAAACAGCCGGCAGGCGGCAGGCCCGCGATCCGGGTCGGCGACGCGCGACCCCGTTCGGTCACCCTGCCCGGCATCGGAGCGGTACGGGTGCACGACGACACCCGCCAGCTGCGGCGGCTGATCGGCGGTGGCCGAGCGAGGATCCTGTTCGCCACCGTCAGCTTCCGCGGCGGACGGTGGTGGGTCAGCCTGAACGTCGAGGCCACCGACCTGCACCCAGCACACCACCACCCGACCCGTGACGAGCAGGACCGTGGTGGCTGGGTCGGGATCGACCGCGGCCTGACCGCGTTCCTCGTCGCCGCCACCGCCGACGGCCGTGAGGTAGCCCGCATCGATGATTCACCGAAGGCCCTCGCCGCCGGGATACGCCGTCAGCGGCGCCTCGCCAAGTCCGTCTCCCGGAAGGAGAAGGGATCACACAACCGCAAAGCCGCGGCCGCCCGATTGGGGCGGCATCACCGCAAGGTTCGCGACATTCGCCGGCATTTTCTGCATGAGGTGTCGAACGCACTGGTCAAGGCCCACGACCGGATCGCGCTCGAAGACCTTCATGTGGCCGGGATGCTGGCCAATCACCGGCTCGCCCGCGCAATCTCCGACGCCGCCTGGGCGGAGTTCGCCCGCATGCTGCGCTACAAACAGGCCTGGCGACAAGGCGACATCACCGTGGTCGACCGGTGGTTCCCATCGAGCAAGACCTGCTCGACCTGCGGCACCGTCAACGCCGCTCTGACGCTGTCGGATCGGGTGTTCGTCTGCGCGAACGGACATAGTCTCGACCGCGACCAGAATGCCGCGATCAACCTCGCCGCCTGGGCCGAGAACCATCACCACGATCACGATCGCGGTGATTGGCCCGCCCGGGACCCCCAAGCAGGAGGCCCGGTCATCAATGCCCGCCGACAGGACGGCTCTGGCCCACACCCTCGTGTGGGTGAAACCAGCCTGAACGACGCGGGAACGGACGCCCACCCCACACCAGGGACCTGAGCAGACGACGCCCGAGAAGGGCGGTGCCTCACAAAGAACGAACCGAGGCCACGCTTTAGATGTTGATGCGGTCGTACCGGCCGAAGACCCCGCGGTAGGCGAGCGCGCCGAGCGCGCCGCCGATCAGCGGGAACACGATGAACGCCCACAACTGGACGAGTGCGCCATCCTGGTAGGGCGCCACCGCGATGCTCCGCGCGGGATTGACCGAGGCGTTGTCGATCGGGATCGACACCAGGTGGATGACCGCAAGGGTGAAGCCGATCGAGATGCCGGCCAGCGGCACGTCCGAGATCTGGTCGGTCGAGGCCATCACCACGAAGACCAGCAGCGCGGTGAGCAGGACCTCGATGATGATCATCGCGGCGAGGCCGTACCCGTCCTGCAGGACGTCCAGTCCGAGGGGACCCTTGATCGCCGACGGGCTGTTCTCACCCCATCCGTTCGCCCCGAGGCCGGAGGCTTCGCGATCGTACGAGGGCAGCGACTTGGCCACGGAGTAGAGGACGACGCCCGCGAGCAGGCCGCCGAGCAGCTGGGCCACGACGTACAGACCCGCCTTCGCCACGGCGATCCGGCCGAGCAGGAGATGCCCGAAGGTGACGGCCGGGTTCACGTGGCAGCCGGAGATGGGCCCGATGGAGTACACGAGGAACAGCAGCGTGAGGCCGAACGCAAGCGCGACGCCGAGGTTGCCGACCTTGTCGCCCGCGATCACCGCGGTTCCCACGGATGCGAACACCAAGACAAAGGTGCCGATGCCCTCGGCGATGTACTTCTTGGTGTCCGAGATCGGTTCCTTCTCGGCGATTTCCTGCGCAGTTGGAGACATGTGCCACCTTCGATGAGATCGGTTTAGGGCGTACCACAAGGACTCGGGCCGGACGCTACGCGAGGCCGGTACCCTGCACAACGACATCGAGGCCGTTTCGTGGGAACGTGCGCCAGTTTGGGTTCACACCGCCATCCCTGGTAATCTCGACCGTCGGCGCCCAAGTGCGCCCGAAGCTTCTTAGACAAGAAACCGAGCGAAAACGACAGGATTCTACGCGTGGCCAACATCAAGTCCCAGGTGAAGCGGATCGCTACCAACGAGCGCCGGCGACTGCGCAACCAGTCGGTGAAGTCCTCGCTGCGTACCGCGATCCGGTCCTTCCGTGAGGCTGCGTCTGCGGGCGACAAGGCGAAGGCCGACGAGCTCCTCCTGGTCGCGAGCCGCAAGCTCGACAAGGCAGCGAGCAAGGGCGTCATCCACGCCAACCAGGCCGCCAACAAGAAGTCGGCCCTCGCGCTGGCCGCCAACAAGCTCTGACGTAAACCGTCTGGCAGAAGCCGCCCGGTCCACGACCGGGCGGCTTTTCGCGTTCCCCGCTCAGGGCCTGCGGGCGCTGACGAACTGGGTGACCCCGCGGATCTGCTGCGCCACCTCGGTCAGGCCCGCCGCGGCGAAGGCGTCCGGCAGGGTCGCGCGGTCGTACATGCGGACGCCGAGGGTACCGGCCACCAACCCGAGCGCCGACCGTAGCAGCGGGTGCTCGCGGCCGTAACTGGTCATCACGGCGATCCGCCCGCCCGGCGCGAGCACCCGGATCATCTCGTCCACGACGGTCATCGGTTCCGGGACGAGGTAGAGCGCGGCGTGGCAGCAGACGGCGTCGAACGTCCAGTCGTCGAACGGCAATCGCCTGGCGTCGCCCCGCAGGTAGGCGACACGTGGGCCGCGACCGCTGCGTACCGCCTGATCGAGCATGGGCCGCGAGAGGTCGAACCCGACCGCGATCCCCTCCCCCGTGAGTCGCTCGCCGAAGTAGCGGGTGAAATTGCCCGGGCCACAAGCCACGTCGAGGACCCGCTGCTCACCGCCGAGGCGCAGATCGGCGGCCGCCTTCGCGCGCTCGTCGCCCGCCGACAGACCGTTGGCCCCCATCGCGGCGGTCCAGACCGGGCGCCAGATCCGCTCGTACACGGCGGCGACGAGTCGATTGTTCATCGCGTGCTGAGCCGCGGTGGATCGGGGCGGGCCGGTGTCCGGGAGCAGGTCGAGGTAGCCCGCGTCGGTGCGCTCACTCGCGCGCAGCGCGTCCGGGCGGACGAGCGCACGCGCACGCTCGAGTGCGCCGCCGTCGGACGCGGGACTCACCGGTACAGCTCCGCGACGCGCCGCACCGCGTACTCCACGGCGTGGTCCGGGTCGGCGGCGGCACCCTTGACGTCGGCGTTGAGCTGGGCGACGACCCCGAGGGCCTCACCGATGGACTCGGAGCCCCATCCGCGCGCCTGCCCCTGCGCCTTCTTGATCTTCCAGGGCGGCATGCCCAGCTCCGATGCCATCCGGAACGGGTCGCCGCGGCCGGCGGAACCCACCCGGGCCACGGTGTGCACGGCATCGGCGAGGGCGTCCGCGAGCAGCACGTGCGGGACGCCCCGCAGCATCGCCCACCGCAGGGCCTCCATGGCGCCGGTCCGGTCTCCCGACACCGCCAGCTCGGCGACGTCGAAGCCCGACACCTCGGCCTTGCCCGTGTAGTACTTCTGCACGGCGGCGGCGTCGATCATCCCGCCGGTGTCCGCCGCGAGCTGCGAGCAGGCCGCGGCCAGCTCCCGCAGATCGGACCCGACCGCGTCGATCACCGTCTGGATCACCTCGGGCGAGACCCGGACGCCCGCCGCGCGGAACTCGCCGCGTACGAAGTCGGCCCGCTCGCCCTGCTTGGTGAGCTTGGCGCACTCATGCACCACGGCGCCCGACTTCTGCAGCGCCCCCACCATCGCCTTGGCGCGGCCGCCGCCCGAATGCAGGATCACGAGGACGAACCCCTCGGGGGGCGCCGCGGCGGCGCCCTGGACCAACGCCACCGAGTCCTTGCCCGCCTCGGCGGCGGCCTCGAGCACGATCACCCGGTCCTCGGCGAACAGCGAGGGACTGAGCAGCTCGGCGAACTCGGCGACGCTCACGTCACCCGCCCGCAGCCGGGTCACGGGTAGCTCCTCGGCGTTCGTCGAGCTCGCCCGGACCGCCGCGACGATCGCGGCGACCGCCCGTTCGACCAGGAGTTCCTCGTCGCCGAGTACCAGGTGTAGCTGCGCGGGCGCGGGGGATGCGGGACTCACCCGACGATGGTCCCACGATGCGCCGACAGTGCGCGGCGCGGAGCCGCTCCCACGCGCGCCCGACCCTCCCACCGGGTCTTGCATGGGACGTGGAGTCTCAGTAAATTGAGGCACATCACCGGCCCGGCCGAGGCCGGACTCACGCAATCGGGAACCGCACCGAACCCACGACCACGGAGACCATCGATGGCGCCGTCAACGACACCCACGTCCGAGTTGCTCGATCCCGACTACCACGAGGTGCTGCAGACTCTGTCCGAGGGATCCGTGCACCGCCGCTTCGACCCCTACCTCGACATCGACTGGGATGCAGAGGAATTCACCATCGACCCGGCGGACCCGCGCTGGGTCCTCTCCCCCGAGATCGATCCGCTCGGCGCCACCCGCTGGTATCGGGATCAGCCGCTGGCGCGGCAGATCGCGATCGGGAAGTGGCGGCAGGCGAACTCCATCAAGGTCGGGGCCGCCTTCGAGAGCATCCTGATCCGCGGGATGATGCAATACATCATGAAGCTGCCCAACGGGTCGCCGGAGTTCCGCTACTGCCTCCACGAGATGACCGAGGAGTGCAACCACATCCAGATGTTCCAGGAGCTCGTCAACCGGATCGGCGTCGACGTCCCCGGCATGCGGCGGCCGTTCCGCGCGCTGTCCCCGTTCATCGGGGTGGCAGGTGGCTACGCGCACGTGATCCTGTTCATCGGCATCCTCGGCGGCGAGGAGCCGATCGACCACTACCAGAAGGCGCTGATCCGCGAGGGCGCGAACATCCCGCCCGCGATGCTGCGCACCATGGAGATCCACATCGCCGAGGAGGCACGGCACATCTCGTTCGCCAACGAGTTCCTCAAGGCGCACGTCGACAAGATGAGCGCCGCCTCCAAGGCGGTGTGCGCGGTGACCTTCCCCCTCGCCATGCGCTGGCTCGCCGGCGAGATCATGACCCCGCCCAAGGCATTTGCCAAGGAGTTCGGGATCCCGCGCACGGTCATGCGGGACGCGTTCTGGCGCAGCGAGCACTCCCGCGCCATCTTGAGCGGCTACTTCGGCGACATGCGCGCGCTCGCAGAGGAACTCGGACTGATGAACGCCGTCACCACGCGGTTGTGGCGTCGGCTGCACATCGACGGACCGCGCTCTCGCTACCGGAGCGAGCCGGACCGTCAGGCTCGCAACGCGGCCTGACGCCTGCGGCCGCGGTCAGACCGCCACGTCGCCGCTTGCCCCCGACAACCGGGCGATGACCGCGGACAGCTCCGCCGTGGGGTCGACGGTCACGCCCGCCGAGCGTGCGGCGCCGTCCAACACGAACCAGGCGAGCCTCGCGAGGTCGGCCACGATCTGCGACCGGTCGCGGGTGGGCTCCGGATCGGTGGCCCACTGTGTCAGGGTTCCCTCGACCATCGTCACGACCGCGAACGGCACCGAGTCGAAGGCGCTGTCGTCGACGTCGATCAGCGTCGCGATCGATGCGATCAGTTCGCGGGCCCGGACCGACATCCGCATCTTCAGACTGCTGACGGCGTCGATGTCCGCACCACGGACGGTCGGCCCGGTACGGGCGAACTCGTTCAGGCGCGGATGGTCGGTCATCCAGTCCGCCACCGCACGAATCGTCCGGACCAGGATCTCCTCGACCGACCCGGTGGAGATGTCCAGTTCCGCGTCCAGGGTCCGGGAGAACTCGTCGACCAGGTGCGCCCGTATCCGGCAATCCAGGTCGTCGCGGCCGTCGAACTGCCGGTACACCACCGATTTGGCGAGGCCTGCGCGCTTCGCGATCTCCTGCACGGGGATGTCCGCGCCCGCCGGCCTCTCCTCGAGCATGGCGACCGCCGCCTCGAGGATCCGGGTCTGCCGCTCGAGGTTGTGCTGCTCCCACCGGGCCTCGTGCCCGCTGGGCGACCGCGACTCCTCGGGCCGCTTCGCGGTGATCGACATGGCCCGAGTCTAACGATCGGGGGTGGGGTCACCGCCGTCCGACGGCGATGGCCCCGCCGCCGGATCTGCTCACCGCGACGTCGCCGCCCCGGTCGGTCCGGACGAGCGTGGCACCGGTCGACCGGACCTCCTGCACCACCGCGGGATCGGGGTGGCCGAAGGTGTTGCCCGCGCCTGCGGACGCGATCACCAACCGGGCCCCGACCGACCGCAGGAACTCCGCGGTGGTGGTGCGCGAGCCGTGGTGCGGCAGCTTGAGGATGTCCGCGGCGACCGGCACCCGGTCCCGCAGGAGGTCGCGCTGGCCATCCGCTTCGACGTCGCCGGTGAGCAGGACCCGCCCGACGGCGGTGTCCACCGACAGCACCAGGGACTGGTCGTTCGCCACCTCCGCTCCTGCCGCCGGGCTGCGGGGCACGGGCAGCGTCGGGCCCAGGACCCGGAACGTCAGCGTCCCCAGCCGCAGGCCCTGCCCGGCACGCGCCTCCCGGATCGCCACGCCCGCTGCCGCGGACTGCTCGCTCACCTGACGAAAACCGCTCTCCGGCAAGCGCATCGGTCCGAGGATCACGGCATCGACCCGCCGTCCGCGCAGCACACCCGGCAGACCGTCGATGTGGTCGGCGTGCAGATGGGTCAGCACCACCGCCGCGATCGTCCGCACGCCCAGCCGATCGAGGCAGCCGTCGACCAGCCGCGGCTCCGGGCCCGCGTCGACCACCACCGCGGTGCCGTCGCCCGCGGCGAGCACCATCGCGTCGCCCTGCCCGACGTCGCAGGCCACCAGCGTCCAGTCCCCGGCGGGCCAGCCTGGCCACAGGACGCGGACCGGCACCCACACCACCGCCAATCCGAGCACCGCGGCCGCGAGCACCCGCCGCAGCCACCGGGATCGGATCGCGAGCAGCAACCCGGCGGCGACCCCCGCCACCGCCGCGGCGCCGGCGAGCCCGACCGGAACCGCGAGGGTCGCGCCGGGCGCGCCCGCCGACCATTCGGCCACCCGTAGCAGCCACCACAGCGGTGGCCCGGTCGCCCGAATCGTCAGTTCGCCGAGCGGCTGCCAGACCACCGCAGCCGCCGCCCCGGCCGCACCGATCACGGTGACCGGCGCGATCACCGGGGCGACGGCCAGATTCGCGATGACCGCCACCGTGCTGAGGGTCCCGGACATCGCCGCGACGATCGGCACCGTCGCCACGTAGGCGGCACCGGCCACCGCCACCGCCTCGGCCGGCGCCCGAGGCCACCCACGGGCCCGCAACCACTGGGTCCACGCAGGCGCGAGCAGCACCAGCGCCGCGGTCGCGGCGACGGACAGCGCGAACCCGAAACTCAACGCCAACGCAGGAAAGAGCGCGATCAGCCCGATCACGGCGGCCCCGAGCGCGGGCATCGCCTGTTTGCGACGCCCGGTCATCATGGCCAGCAGCGCGATCGAGCCCATCGCCGCGGCCCGCAGGACGCTCGGCGACGGCCGGGCCAGGATCACGAAGGCCACCAACGCCGCTGCCGCCAGCACCGCCGACGTGCGCGGACCCAGCGCCATCGTCCGCATGAGCAGCAGCACGGCGCCGATCAGGATCGAGATGTTCGCGCCCGAGACCGCCGTCAGGTGCGAGAGACCCGCCGCGGTGAAGTCGTCCCGGACCCCGCCCGGCAGCGCGGAGGTGTCCCCCACCACCAGGCCCGGCAACAGGCCGGCGGGCTCGGGCGGCAGCGCCGAGCGCGCGGCCGTGGCGAAGCGCTCCCGCACCACCCCCGCCGCCCGCTGCGTCCACGGCGCCGGTTCGACGGACAGGGGCGCCCCCGTGGCGCGGATCGTCGCGACCGTGAGGTCGCGGCGGGCCGCGCGGCTCACCTTCCCCCGCAGCGTCACCTCCTGCCCCGGCAGCAGCTCCTGCCATTCGCGGGCGGGCGCGAAGATCACCACCGCGCCGCCCACGGCGTACCCGCCTTCCCCCGGACCCCGCGCGTCGACCGACCGCAGCGACGCCCGGATCATCACCGTGTCGCCTGCCGGTGAGCGGACCGGCCGGGGATCGTCCACCGGCACGACGGTGAGGTTCACGTGGCCTCCGCGCGACGCGATCGCGGCGAGCGGGTGCTCGGCCACGGCGCGTTCGCGGGCCCCGGCCGCGACCGCGAACCCGGCACCGACCAGCAGTGCCGCGATGAGCACTCCCGCGGCCGATCTGCGGATGCCCGACACCGCGACGATCGTCGCCGCGAGCGCCGCCCCTGCCGCCACCCACAGCGCGGCCCGCCATCCCAGCTCGATCCCCAGGATCGTTGCGCCCCAGCATGTTCCCGCCGACGGCAGCAGTCGGAGATCGAGCATCCGGCCACCGGGAACCGGGCCGCCGGACGTGCTCATCTACACGCTCACCAGCGCGCGGAGCTTCTCCAACCGAGCCGGTCCGATCCCGTCCACCTCGCCGAGCTGTTCGACATCGGTGAACCGCCCGTTGGCCTGCCGCCACGCGACGATGGCCGCCGCCGTGACCGGCCCCACCCCGGGCAGCGCGTCGAGCTCCGCCTCGGAGGCGGTGTTGAGGTTCACCGGTCCCGCCGCCCCGGGCGAATGCGCGGCGCCGGACGCTCCCGGGCCCGCGCCGATGGTGGCGCTGCCCACCGAGACGGGTGCCCCGTCCGGGGGCGCCAGCCCGACCAGGATCTGGTCACCGTCGACCAGTCGCTGCGCCATGTTGAGCCCCAGCAGGTCGGCGCCGTCCCGGGCACCTCCCGCGGCCGCGAGCGCGTCCGCGACGCGCGCCCCCGCGGGCAGGTGCACCAGGCCCGCGCTCCGCACCAGTCCCACGACGCTGACCACGAGCTCCGCGGGCGGCGGCGCGCCCGCGGGTTCGGCCGTGGTCGGCTCCGGCGTGGGGGCGCCGGATGCTTCGACGGGCTCGGCGGACTCGACGGCCGCCGCCGGCAGCGGCTCGACCGCCTGCGCGACGGGCCGGTCCCGCCAGGCGGCGAGGACCCCGATCACCGCGGCGACGAGCGCGACCGCCGCCAAGGCCGCGACCCCGCGTCGGCCGGGCGCCAGCCGCGACCGCGGCCGGGTCGGGCCCGCCGGATCGGTCAGCCACTCGGGAGTGCGCAGACCCGGATCGGCGTCACCCGGATCCGGCCCGGGGTTCGCCCGATCAACCGGATCCCAGGTCGCGGGGCCCGTGTCGACCCGGCCCCCGGCAGCAATCGCGTCGAGTCGTCGCCTGATCCGGTCACGGGCCTCGTCGGTGCTGCGCATGGCAGCGACGTTAGGAGCGTGATCCGCCCGAACCGGGTCGGCCAGGCCCGATCCCGGGCCTCCTGTGGATCAATTCTCGGGCTGTGGATGGGCGGGGTCGGCCTGTTCGGCGGCCCCCGGCGACGCGTCCTCGGCGCCCGCACCGCCCGGGCACACCAACACTCCGATCGCGCCCGGGCCGACATGCGCGCCGATCACCGACCCGATCTCGGAGACCACCATCTCGCTGATCGACGGGATCCGCTCCCGCAACGCCTCCGCGATCTCCTCGGCTCGGTCCGGCGCCTGCAGGTGGTGCACGGCCAACGCGGCGGGACCGTCGCCCGCGTACTCGGCCGCACTCTCCACGATCTTGGCCAGGGCCTTGGTGGCGGTACGGGTCTTCTCCCTGAGCACGAGCTTGCCGTCCACCACGTGCAGCACCGGCTTCATGGCCAGCGCGGTGCCCAGCAACGCCGCGGCGGTGCCGATGCGCCCGCCCCGACGCAGATGGTCGAGCCGGTCGACCATGATCAGCAGCCGACCACGGTTGGCGACGTCCACCGCGCGTTGATAGACCGCTCGGAGATCGCCGCCCGCCTTCGCCACCCGCGCAGCGGCCAGCGCCGGATAGCCCAATCCCATTGCCGTGGACTGGGAATCGACGATGCGGACCCGGTCACCGAAACCCTCCGCGGCCTGACGTCCCGCCTCCCAGGTGCCGGAGAGCTGGCGGGAGATGTGCACGGCGAGGACGCCGTCGCCTGCACTCTCCGCCAGGGCACGGGCGTAGGCCTCGGTCAGCTCGCCCGGTGAGGCCCCCGAGGTGCTGACCGTGGCGCCCTGCGGGATTGGATGCGGCATCTCGTCCACGCCCTCCCGGACATCGCGTCCGTCGACCAGGACGTGGAGCGGCACGACACGAATCCCGTACCGCTGCGCCACTTCGGGGGCGATACAGGCCGAGGAATCGGTGACGACGACGACGGGCACAGCCTTACCGTATGCCCTCCACCGGGTCCCGGCCGGGAACCGCCGCGCGGATCGCGCTCAGCATGGCGGCGGCGACCCGTTCGTGCCCCTCCCAGCCCCAGTGGATGCCGTCCGGGTTGCCGGCGTCGGAGAAGACGTTCTCGCGGACCGCTTCGGCGAGATCGACGAGCGGCACCTTCTTCTCGGAGCCCCACCGCTCGAGCGCGCGGACCGCGTCGGGCCGACCCGAATGCACCTTGCCGTAGGCGTCGCAATCGTGGACAGAGGGAAGGGTGCCGATCACCGGGAGCTCGGGGCGCATGTATTCCAATGCGTTCCTTGCACTCTCGAGATACTCGACGCTCAGCTTCGGGGGCAGCGCCACGGGCCAGCCGAGGGGCGACAGGCGCGGCTGCAGCCACCCGTAGGCGGACCGGACCGCGCGCCGCAGCGCGGGCGGCCGCAGGTACCGGATCTGTTCACGCAGCGCGGTGGGCAGCGGTGAGGGCAGCGAATCCATGCCACCGACGGCGAAGACGACGGCACCCGCCCGCGGCACCGTCGCCCACACGCGTGGGTCCTGGATCAGCGCCCAGTAGGCGTCGCGACTCGTCCAGCCGATCCGGGCGACCAGTTCGACGTCCCAACCGAGCTCGGCCGCAACGATGTTCGGCCAGATCCGCGGGTGATCGGCGGGCAGGCCGCCCTTCGGCCCGAAATAGGACAACGAATCGGCCAGCACCAGCAGGACGGGCCTGCCGGCGTCGACGGGGAGTTCGTCCACGAGTTCAGAGGACATCGCTGGCCACCGTCGCCGAGGCGTTCCACACGTCGAGACGCCAGCTCGGTTCGTCCGGTTCGCCGTGCCCGCTCAGCTGCACCCAACTGGTGTTGCCCAGCCCCCCGAGCACCGGCCAGCGGTCGACGGGCAGATCCAGCAGCGCGGCCGTCAGGGCCGCGATCAGGCCACCGTGCGCGACCAGGACGATCGGCTCGTCGCCCCAGCGCTCCTGCTGGGCAACCAGTTCGGTCACCACCGGCGTCGCGCGCCTGGCCACCTCGATCCGGCTCTCGCCGCCGGGTGGGGCCCAGCGGGCATCGGCACGCCAGGCCATGCGCGCGCCCGGGTCCCGCTCGTCGACCTGGGAGTGGGTCAGACCCTGCCACTGCCCGAGATGGGTCTCACGCAGGCGCTCGTCGAGTCCGACCTCGAGGCCGGCATGCTCGCCCAGTTCGGCGGCGGTGTCGTGGGCCCGTCGCAGGTCCGAGGAGAAGATGGCGATGGGGCGGCGGTCGGCCAGCACCCTGGCCGCCGACTTCGCCTGCACCCGTCCGAGTTCCGAGAGGTCGGTGTCGAGCTGGCCCTGCATCCGGTCACCGGCGTTGTACTCGGTCTGGCCGTGCCGCAGCAGGATCAGCTGCCGGACGGCCCGGCCGCGGGTGGGGCGTTCGGTCACTGAGCGGACTCCGGGTAGTCGGGGGACTCCACGGCCTCGTCCTCGGGGGTGCCGGCGATCTTCGACCGCGGCTCGATGCCGTCGACCGGGACGACCGGGCAGTCCTTCCAGAGCCGCTCGAGCGCATAGAAGTTCCGCTCCTCGTCGTGCTGCACGTGGACGACCATGTCGACGTAGTCGAGCAGCGCCCAGCGGCCCTCGCGGGTGCCCTCCTTGCGCACCGGCTTGTGGCCGGCCTCGCGCAGCTTCTCCTCGACGTTGTCGACGATGGCGTTGACCTGGCGCTCGTTCGCCGCCGACGCGATGACGAAGCAGTCGGTGATGACGAGCTGCTCGGAGACGTCGAGCACCACCACATCGCTCGCCAGTTTCTCGTCTGCTGCCAGCGCCGCGATTCGCGACATTTCAAGGGCTTCGGCGGATGCGCTCACTACGTGTTCTCCCGGTTCTGCGGATGGGTACTGATCTTGTGCGGTGCCGGTTGCGACACGGTGACGGCGCCGTCGAGACGCTCGGAATCGTGCGGTCGGTACAGATTGCGTTTCGAGATGTACTGCACGACCCCGTCCGGCACCAGGTACCAGACGGGGCGGTCCTCGGCGGCCCGGAGCCGGCACTCGGTCGAGGAGATCGCCAGGGCGGGGACCTCGATCAGCGTGACCGCGTCCTCCGGGAGGCCCTCCAGGTGTTCGGCCAGGTGCCCGACGCCGAGCTCGAATCCCGGCCGGCTCACGCCGACGAACTTCGCGAGCTCGAACAGTTCCTCCCAGTCCTGCCAGGACAGGATGCTCTCCAGCGCGTCCGCACCGGTGATGAAGAACAGTTCGGCGTCGGGATGCTGGCGGTGCAGATCGCGGAGGGTGTCCACCGTGTAGGTGACCTTCTCTCGGTCCACGTCCACGCGGCTGACCGAGAAGCTCGGGTTCGAGGCCGTCGCGATGACGGTCATCAGGTAGCGGTCCTCGGCCGGGCTGACGGTGCGCGCGGCCTTCTGCCACGGCTGCCCGGTCGGCACGAAGATCACCTCGTCGAGTGCGAACCGGTCCGCGACCTCGCTGGCCGCGACCAGGTGACCGTGGTGGATCGGGTCGAAGGTGCCGCCCATCACCCCGAGGCGACGCGGTCGCCGTCTGGGGGCTGCTCCTGGTTCCTGCTGCACGAGTGTCGAGCTTACTGGCTGCCGCCGCGCGGCCCGACCGTGCGCCGCCCCGCCGCCCACCGCCGGGCAATCACACCGGGAGCAGACCCTCGACCACCGCGGCAAGCTGCTGCGCCGACCGGCACTCGTGCATGGTCACCGCATCCGCATAGACGAAGGCGGCGGAGTCGCCGCTGCCCCACTGCCCGCGCGGCTCCGGGTTGAGCCAGTGCGTGTGCTTGGCGACCGCGGCGAGGTGGGTGAGGGCTGCGACGTTCGGGTCGCGGTAGTTGTTGCGCGCGTCGCCGAGGATCAGCAGCGAGCTCTTGCTGGTCAGGGTGTGCGCGAAACGTTCGGCGAAGACACCGAGCGCGTTGCCGTAGTCGGAGTGACCGTCATACGTGATCAGGTCGGCCTCGCGGATCATCCGGGACATGGCCACGCCGAGGTCGGCACCGGCGTCGAAGAACCGGGTGACCTCGTCGGTGGTGTCGATGAAGGCGAACACCCGCACCCGGGAGAACTGCTCCCGCAGCGCGTGCACGAGCAGCAGCGTGAAATTGCTGAAGCCGGCCACCGAACCGGAGACGTCGCAGAGCACGACCACCTCCGGCCGCGCCGGACGCGGCTTGCGCTGCACCAGGTCGATCGGCACCCCGCCGGTCGACATCGACTTGCGCAGCGTCTTGCGCAGGTCGATCGCGCCCGCCCGGCTGCGCTTGCGCCTCGCCGCGAGCCGGCTGGCCAGCTTGCGCGCCAGCGGGCTCACGCTGCGACGCAGCGCCACGAGCTCGGAATCGGAGGCCCGCAGGAAGTCGACCTCCTCGGCCAGCCGGGGCACCCCGTACGTCGCCACCCGCTCCTTGCCCAGCTGCTCGGCGGATCGGCGGCGGGTCTCCACCTCGACCATCTTGCGGAAGTCCGCGATCCGCTGCGCCGCGGTCCGCCGCGCGACCTCGGTGGCGTAGTCGCCGTCCGGGTGCTCCCCGTCGACGCTGTTGCCGATCAGTCTGTCGAGGATCCGGGCGAGCAGCGTCTCCGGGGCCACGTCGCGGAGCGCCTGGTAGGCGGAGAAGGACGGACCCTTGGATGACTCGTATTTGCCGAGCTCCTCGACGAGTTGCCCGGTGAGCAGCTCGGTCAGCGCCAGCGACTCCGGCGATCCGTCCGCCAGCAGCCCGGCGATCAGCTCCCGCAGGGCGTCGAAGTCCACCTCGCCCTCGGGGGTGCGCGGGATCGCCACCTCGGCGCCGCCGTCCGCGCGCAGTCCCACCCCGGCGGGGAACCAGAGGTCGAACAGCGCGTCGAAGGTCGCGCGGTGGGTGGGCCTGCGCAGCAGCGAACAGGCCAGCCCCTCACGCAGCGACTCCCGGTCCAGCAGGTCGAGCACCGCCATCACCCGGCCGGCGTCGACGGTTTCCGACGGCCCGACGGCAATCCCCCGCTTGCGCAACGCCTCGACGAAGTCGACGAGGTGGCCGGGCAGCCCGTGCGGCGACGCGAGGGCCCCGGGCGTGTGGGGCGTTGCGGCCATGTCGGATTCCGTCCTCTCGGTTCGGGACGAGCTAGTTCAGCCGGAGTTCGGCGGCGGCCCGCTGCTGATCGGACTGGTGCTTGAGGATCACGCCCATCGTGGCGCGGACCGCATCGTCGTCGAGGGTGTCCATGCCCAGCGCGAGCAACGTACGACCCCAGTCGATGGTCTCGGCGACCGACGGCAGCTTCTTGAGCTGCATGCCCCGCAACACCCGGATGGTTCGCACGAGCTGCTCGGCCACCGCCTCGGGCAGCTCGGGAACACGGCTGGCGAGGATGCGACGCTCGAGGTCCGCATCGGGGAAGTCGAGGTGCAGGAACAGGCAGCGCCGCTTGAGCGCCTCGGACAGTTCGCGGGTCGCGTTCGAGGTCAGCACCGCGAACGGCTTGCGGCTGGCGACGATGGTGCCGAGCTCGGGAACGGTCACCGCGAAGTCGCTGAGCACCTCGAGCAGCAGGCCCTCGATCTCGACATCCGCCTTGTCGACCTCGTCGATCAGCAGCACGGTCGGGTCATCGCGCCGGATCGCGGTGAGCAACGGCCGCGGCAGGAGGAACTCCTCGGAGAACACGTCCTGCTTGGTCGAATCCCAATTGTCGCTTCCGGCCTGGATGCGCAGGATCTGCTTGGCGTGGTTCCACTCGTACAGGGCGCGGGACTCGTCGACCCCCTCGTAGCACTGCAGGCGCACCAGCTCCGCATCCGAGACCTGCGCGACCGCGCGGGCCAGCTCGGTCTTGCCGACACCCGCCGGACCCTCGATGAGCAGCGGCTTGCCGAGTCGGTCGGCGAGGAACACCGCCGTGGCGGTGGCCTTGTCGGAGAGGTACCCGGTCTCGGCGAGCCGGGTGATCACCTCATCGACGCTCGCGAAGATCGGCGGCGTCGTCGGAAGTGCGCGGTCCACACTCGCTCCTTGTGCTTGTCGGTGTCGGTCGGTCGTGTGGCGCGGGGCCTACACCGGTCGGGTGTGCCCGTCGCCCCAGACGGTCCACTTGGTGGAGGTCAGCTCGGGCAGGCCCATCGGACCGCGGGCGTGCAGCTTCTGCGTGGAGATGCCGATCTCGGCACCGAACCCGAACTGCTCACCGTCGGTGAACGCGGTGGAGGCGTTGACCATCACCGCTGCGGCGTCGACCCGGGCGGTGAACTCCCGCGCCGCGGCCAGGTCCGCGGTCACGATGGCCTCGGTGTGGCCGGTGCCGTAGCGGTCGATGTGGGCGATCGCCTCGTCGATCCCGTCGACGACCTTGAGCGCGACGTCGAGCGAGAGGTACTCCTCGGACCAGTCGGCCTCGGTGGCGGGCACCTGCCCGGGCAGGTCGCCGTGGATGATCACGCCCTGCGACTGCAGCGCCTGGGTCACGGCGGGCACCGCGGTGTCCGCGATGGCCTTGTCGACGAGGACGGTCTCGGCGGTGTTGCACACGCTCGGGCGCCGGGTCTTGGAGTTCAGCACGATCTTGACGGCCATCGCGAGGTCGGCCGCGGCGTGGACGTACACGTGGCAGTTGCCGACGCCCGTCTCGATGGTCGGCACGGTGGCGTCGCGGACGACGGCGTTGATCAGCCCGGCGCCGCCACGCGGGATGACCACGTCGACCAGGCCGCGGGCCTGGATCAGGTGGGTCACGCTGGAGCGGTCCTCGCTGGAGAGCAACTGCACCGCGTCGGCGGGCAGGCCCTGCGCGGTGAGGGAGGCGCGCAGCACCTCGACGAGCGCGACGTTGGAGTGGACGGCGGAGGACGATCCGCGCAGCAGCGCCGCGTTGCCGGATTTGAGCGCGAGACCGAACGCGTCGACGGTGACGTTGGGGCGGGCCTCGTAGACCATGCCGATCACACCGAGCGGCACCCGCACCTGGCGGATCTCCAGGCCGTTGGGCAGCGTCGCGCCGAGCACCACCTCGCCGACCGGGTCCGCGAGTCCCGCGACCTGCCGCAGGCCCGCCGCGATGCCCGCGACCCGCTCGGCGGTCAGGCGCAGCCGGTCGAGCAGGCTCTCCTCGGTACCGGTCGCCCTGGCGGCCTCGATGTCGAGGGCGTTGGCGGCGAGCACCGCGTCGGTCGCGGCGAGCACGGCGTCGGCGGCCGCGTGCAGGGCAGCGTTCTTCTGCGCGGTCGTCAGCTGGGCCAGCGCCCGCGACGCCACGCGGGCGCTGCGGGCGGCCGCGTGCACGGCCTCGCGGCCCGGATCGGCGGGCCCTCCGCCTTCGCCCTGGGCAGCGCTGTTCGTCTCCACCGTCTTGCTCACCGCGGTCATGAGTACAGGGTAACGACCGGCCGGGAGCATAATCGTTCAGCCCAAGTCGTTAACAGAGGAAATGACGTCCCATGACCCAGACCCGTACCGAGGCGCTCGTCGAGGACCCGTCCGAGGGCTACAGCCGCGGACTGAATTCTCGGACCATCCAGATGATCGCCCTCGGCGGCGCCATCGGCACCGGCCTGTTCTACGGGGCGGGCGGCGCGATCGAGGACGCCGGACCGTCGCTGATCCTGGCCTACCTCGCGGCGGGGCTGGTGATCTTCGTGATCATGCGCGCGCTGGGCGAGCTGCTCAGCTACCGACCCGTCTCGGGCAGCTTCGCCGAGTACGCGGAGGAGTTCCTCGGCCGCTTCTTCGGTTTCGTCACCGGCTGGACGTACTGGGCGGTGTGGGTGGCCACCTGCATGGCGGAGATCACGGTGGCAGGCAAGTACGTCGAGTTCTGGTGGCCGTCCATACCGACCTGGCTGACGGCGCTGGTGGTGCTGATCGTGCTGTTCGGCGCCAACCTGATCTCGGTCAAGTTGTTCGGTGAGGCCGAGTTCTGGTTCGCCGCCATCAAGATCACCGCCATCCTCGGCATGATCCTGATCGGTATCGGCGTGCTCACCCTCGGCTTCGGTCACGCCACCAACCCGACGGTGACCAACCTGTGGGCGGACGGCGGGGTGTTCCCGAACGGTTTCGGGGCCTCGCTGATGACCCTGCAGATCGTGATGTTCGCGTACGTCGGCGTCGAGCTGGTCGGCGTGACCGCGGGCGAGGCGAAGAACCCGCGACCGACCCTGCGCAAGGCGATCAACACGCTGCCGTTCCGGATCGGCCTCTTCTACATCGGCTCGCTGCTGGTGATCCTCTCGGTGGCGAGCTGGCGCGACTTCCACGCGGGCGTGAGCCCGTTCGTGGAGGTGCTGCAGCAGGTCGGCATCCCTGCGGCGGCCGGGATCATGAACTTCGTGCTCCTCACGGCCGCGCTGTCCTCCTGCAACTCGGGCATCTACTCCACCGGCCGGATGCTGCGGAGCCTGTCGCTCCGCCACGAGGCACCCGCGGCTCTCGGGGCGCTGAGCAGGCGGTCGGTCCCGGTCGCCGGCCTCACGCTGTCCGCCGCCGCGATGGTGATCGGGGTGATCGTCAACATCGTCTCGCCCGACCGCGCATTCCTCTACGTCACCTCGGTGTCCACGGTGGGCATCATCTTCGTCTGGGGCGTCATCCTGGTCTGCCACCTCAGGTTCCGGGCGGCGGTCCGGGCCGGCCTGCTGCCCGCCGCGGACTACCGCCTACCGGGAGCGCCGGTCACCAACTGGCTCGCCCTCGCCTTCCTGGCGATGGTCGTCGTGCTGCTCTTCTTCACCTCCACCGGGCGCACCGCGCTGGTCGTCGGCGTCGTGTTCGGGGCCGCCGTGTGCGGCGGGTACGCGCTGCTGGGTTCGCGTCGCGGCGCCGACACGAACTGAGCGCGGCGCCCGCGGCCGACCGTCACCCCCGGATCAGGTCCAGGAACTCACGGCGAGCCGCGGGGTCCTCGCGCAGCACGCCGCGCACCGCCGAGGTGACCGTCCGCGTTCCCTCTGCCTGCACGCCCCGCATCGACATGCACAGGTGTTCCGCCTCGATGACGACGCCGATCCCCCTCGGGTCGAGGTGCTCCGACAGCCAGTCGGCCACCTGCATGGTGAGCCGCTCCTGCACCTGGAGATCCCGCGCGAACAGTTCGACGACACGGGCGAGCTTCGAGAGCCCGAGGATCCGCCCGCCGGGCAGGTAGCCGACGTGCGCGACGCCACGGAACGGCAGCAGGTGATGCTCGCAGAGCGAGGTCATCGGGATGTCGCGGGCCAGCACGAGCTCGTCGTATCCGGCGTCGTTGGGAAACGTCGTCAGGTCGAAATCACGAGGCGTGAGCAGTTCCTCGTACGACGCGGCCACCCGGCGTGGCGTGTCGGACAGGTGGTCGCCGTCCGGATGCCTTCCCAGCGCGCGCAGCAGGTCACCCACCGCGCGCTCCGCGGCGGGAAGGTCGACCGGCGGACGCAGGTGTCCCGCCCGCACCTGCGTCACCGGTAGCGCGGTCGCCGGCAGCGCGCCGACCGGGGCGCTCATCCCGACACCCGCGCCGGGCCGGTGTACACGACGGCGAGCCGCGCGAGCGCGATCGCCGCGACCATCAGCCCGAAGTCCCGCAGCGCGACGTCGTAGAACCCCGACAGGGTCAGCAGGTTGACGATGATCCCGGCCAGCCAGGCGGCCACGAGCCAGGCGCCGTATCTCGGTGCCACCGCGACCGCGATGCCCGCGATGACCTCGATCACCCCGACCACGTACATCCCCTGCTGCGCGGTCCCGGGCAGGATTCCGTCGATCCACGGCGCCAGGTACTGCGGCCAGTCGGTGAGCAGATTCGTGAATTTGTCCAGGCCGAACAGGATCGGCGCCACCGCGAAGACCGTGCGCAACGCCAGAAATGCCTGATATCCGGGGTCGGCGAGTCGGGCCGAAACGCCGCTCACCTGCCCCTTCGAGGCGGTAGTCATGACATCCTCCTTCTAAAATCAATGTATATTGACTATAGAACTCACAGGAGAATTTCGTCAACGACGGTTGGTTTTACAATGACGACCATGGATCCGACCCCGCACTCGGACATCTCGGCCGTGTCGGCCCTCGACGAACCGGCCCGCCGACGGCTGTACGACTTCGTCCGCAGGCACCCGGGGCCGGTGAGTCGCGACCAGGCCGCCGAGGCACTCGGCCTCGCACGCCAGACGGCCGCGTTCCACCTCGACAAATTGGTCGACGAGGACCTGTTGGCGGTCGAGTTCGCGCGGCGCAGCGGGCGGACCGGCCCCGGGGCGGGCCGGCCGGCCAAGCTGTACCGGCGCTCCGACCGCGAGGTGGCGGTCCAACTGCCCGAACGCTCCTACGAGCTGGCGGGGCGACTGCTCGCCCAGGCCATCGTCGACGCCGAACTCACCGGGGCATCGCCCCGGACCGCCCTGGGCCGGCGGGCGAAGGATCTCGGCATGACCCTCGGCGCCGATGCGGGGCCGACCGACGCCGATCTGCTGGCGGCACTCGAGCAGTGCGGCTACGAACCCCGCGCCGAGGGGGACGACATCGCGCTGGTGAACTGTCCCTTCCACGCCCTTGCCGAGCAGCACACCGAGATGGTGTGCGGCATGAACCTCGAGCTGATCGAGGGGCTGCTCGAGGGGGCCGACTGCCCGGGCCGCCGTGCCCGACTGGCCCCCGCCGACGGGTACTGCTGCGTCCGGATCGAACCCACCGCGGCCGCGGAATCCGACTAACCTCGGCCCATGTCAGCTCCCCGCACCTCAGCAACGCGGATCACCGTCCTCGGCAGCATCAATACGGACCTGGTCGCGACGACCCCGCGACTGCCCGCGCCCGGCGAGACCATCCTCGGCCACACCTTCTCGACCGGATCCGGCGGCAAGGGCGCCAATCAGGCGATCGCCGCGGCCCGCGCCGGCGCCGAGGTGCGGTTCCTCGGCGCGGTCGGCGACGACGCGTTCGCACTCGACCTACGCGAGGCCCTGGTCGAGGCGGAGGTGGATGCCACGCTGTTGCGCGAGGTCGCCGGACCGAGCGGGGTCGCGATCATCACCGTCGACGACGCCGGCGAGAACTCGATCATCGTCGTCGCAGGCGCGAACGCCACCGTCGTCGAGCTCACGGACCCCGAGCGGGATGCGATCGCGGGCGCGGCCGTCCTGCTCTGCCAGCTCGAACTCCCGCTGACCGCGATCACGGCCGCCGCCCGGCACGCACGGGCGCACGGGACCACCGTCGTCCTCAACCCGTCACCGGCGGTGCCGCTGCCCGACGAGCTACTGGACTGCGTCGACGTGCTGGTCGTCAACGAGACCGAGTCGGCGCAGCTCGGGGCCACGACGCTGGACCGGATGCCCCACGTGGTCACAACCCTCGGCGCGCGGGGCGCCCGGTGGCGCGGACCCGACGGGGCCACCCACCACTGCGGCGCCCCCACGGTCGACGTGGTGGACACCACCGGCGCCGGGGACGCGTTCGCAGGCGCGCTGGTGGCCTGCTGGGACCTCGGGCCGCACGAGGCCCTCCGTCACGCGTGTGCGGCGGGTGCGTTGACCGCCGCGAGGCCCGGGGCCGGGTCGTCGCCGACTCGCGAGGAGATCGACGCGATGCTCGGTTCCGCCCGATGAAAGGCATCGCATTCGACGCGCTGGTCGACCTGTTCCCCGGCCTCGGGGGATGGCACTACGTTCCGGTACCGACGGAGGTCAGGGACGCGATCGGCGGCCACACGACCCGAGGCCTGATCCCGGTGCGTGCCGCCATCGGCACTACCGCCTGGGACACCTCGCTACAGCCCATGGGCGACGGAAGCCATTTCATTGCACTCAAGGCCGCCGTCCGCAGGGCCGAGGGCATCACCGTCGGCGACCGCGTGACGGTCACCGTTTCGCGACGCTGACCGATCCGTGTCGGCCCCATCCGGCACCATGGACACCATGACCACAGCCACCGACCTGCGCCCCGACGCCGAACAGCTGCTGCGCGAGCTCGCCGGCCCCGACGCCAGGCTGCGCGAGGATCAGTGGACCGCGATCGAGGCGCTGGTGGTGCAGCGCAAACGCGCGCTGGTGGTGCAGCGGACCGGCTGGGGCAAGTCCGCGGTGTACTTCATCTCCGCCAAGTTGCTGCGGGCGCGCGGGCACGGACCCACCGTGATCGTCTCCCCCCTGCTGGCGCTGATGCGCAACCAGGTTGCCGCCGCGGCGCGCGCCGGGGTCCGCGCCGCGACGATCAACTCCGGCAACGTCACCGAGTGGGACGAGATCCACGCCGCCATCGCCGACGGCACCGTCGACGTGCTGCTGGTCAGCCCGGAGCGGCTGAACAATCCCGACTTCCGCGACCAGGTGCTGCCCTCACTCGCCGCGGACGCGGGACTGGTCGTGGTCGACGAGGCACACTGCGTCTCCGACTGGGGCCACGACTTCCGCCCCGACTACCGACGGATCCGCACCCTGATCGGCGAACTCGGCGAGGGCATCCCCGTGCTGGCCACTACCGCGACCGCGAACGACCGCGTGGTGGCCGACGTGTCCGCGCAGCTCGGCGTCGGCGGCTCCGAGACGCTGGTGCTGCGCGGCGGCCTCGAGCGGGAGTCGCTCCGGCTGTCCGTCGTTCACATCGACGAGGCGAGCAAGCGCGCCGCCTGGCTCGGTCAGCAGCTGGACCGGCTGCCCGGATCCGGCATCATCTACACCCTCACCGTGTCCGCGGCCCGCGACCTGGCCGGGTTGCTCTCCGAGCAGGGCCACCAGGTGGCCGCCTACACCGGCCAGACAGATCCGGCCGAGCGCGAGAGCCTCGAGGCCGACCTGCTCGAGAACCGGGTCAAGGCGCTGGTCGCGACGTCCGCCCTCGGGATGGGATTCGACAAGCCCGATCTCGGTTTCGTCGTCCATCTCGGTGCGCCCTCCTCCCCCATCTCCTACTACCAGCAGGTCGGTCGCGCGGGTCGCTCCACCGACCGCGCCGAGGTGGTGCTGCTGCCCGGGTTCGAGGACCGGCAGATCTGGAGTTACTTCGCGAGCGTCGCGTTCCCGCGCGAACACCTGGTGCGCAAGGTGATCGAGGTGCTCGACCCCGAACGGCCGCAGTCCACCCAGGCCCTCGAACCGCTGGTGGAGCTCAGCCGGAACAGGCTGGAGATGGTGCTCAAGGTACTGGACGTGGACGGCGCCGTGAAGCGGGTCCGCGGCGGCTGGATCAGCACCGGACAGCCGTGGGCATACGACGCACCGCGCTACCAGCGACTCGAGCAGGCCCGCGAGTCCGAGCAACAGGCGATGGTGGAGTACCAGCGAACCCCGATGTGCCGCATGGAGTTCCTGCGCCGGCAGCTCGACGACCCCGGGCTGTCCGCCGCCCCGCAGCCGTGTGGACGCTGTGACAACTGCGCGGGCGCCGCGTACTCCGCCGAGGTGGACGAGGACGCCATCGCGCGGGCGCGGGCGAGGCTGGACCGGCCCGGCGTCGACCTGGCGCCGCGCAAGCAGTGGCCGACCGGCCTCGCCAAGCTCGGCATACCGCTGTCCGGCCGGATCACCGACGGCCCGGAGACGGGCCGGGTCCTCGGACGGCTGTCCGACCTCGGCTGGGGCCAGCGTCTGCGCGCGCTGTTCGACGAGCCGGACGGACCGGTGCCGGCCGCGGTGGTCGACGCGTGTGTCACGGTGCTCGCCGCCTGGGACTGGCAGCAACGCCCGACCGCGGTGATGGCCCTCGAATCGGCGACCCGACCCCACTTGATCTCGTCGCTCGCCGATCGACTCGCGCAGGTCGGCAGGCTGCGCAACCTCGGCACCCTCGCGCGCGACCCCGAGCGCCCACCGGTCTCCGCGGCCAACTCCGCCTACCGGGTGGCGGGGCTGACGGGGGCCTGGTTGGCGCCGGACCTCAGCGGCGCCGACGGCCCGATCCTGCTGCTCGACGACCTCGCCGACACCGGCTGGACGCTCACGATGGCGGCCCGCGAACTCCGCGCGGCGGGGGCTCCGGCCGTCCTGCCGTTTGCCCTGGCGAGCGTCAGCTGAGCACGTCGATGTGACGAGCATCACTTAGCAGTGCTCACCAGTGCGGGAGCGTGTTTATCGCACGCCGATACGCCGGGGCAGCTGTAATCCGTTGCGCCCATTGTTACGTTCGTTCGACAGATGAGCCCCGTTACAAAGAGTGCGACCCCGACCACCGTTCCCGGAGCGGTGACGACAAGGCAGCCCGATATCGATGACGCCGTGCGCATGTGGGAGATTGCCCGCGATTCGCAGGTACTCGATCTGAACTCAAGCTATGCATACCTGTTGTGGTGCAGGGATTTTCGTGACACATCAGTGGTCGCGGAACAGGACGGCAGGGTGGGCGGTTTCGTCACCGGTTTCGTCCGTCCGGAAGACCCCCGGACGGTCTTCGTCTGGCAGGTGGCGGTCGACGAATCGCTGCGCGGCCGCGGAGTGGCCGCGGCGATGCTGAACGACCTGCTCGATCACCTCGCCCTCCAGGGCGTCACCAGACTCGAGACCACGATCAGCCCGGACAACACCGCGTCCCGTGCCCTGTTCTCGTCGCTGG
The DNA here is from genome assembly GCF_042665615.1 of Rhodococcus daqingensis. Lineage (NCBI taxonomy): Bacteria > Bacillati > Actinomycetota > Actinomycetes > Mycobacteriales > Nocardiaceae > Rhodococcus > Rhodococcus daqingensis. The sequence continues at coordinate 161,546 of NZ_JBHTCS010000028.1, forward strand.
CGCGGATGCGATACGTCGCCATCACGAAACGAGAACTGTTCACCAACAGTCACTTTCCCGACCAGCACGAATCCGAAGAGCTCTACATCATCGGCGATGACACCACCGGAGGAGAGCAATGACCACCCTCGAAGACACCAGCATCTTTGCCACCCTCGAGTCCGAGGTCCGCAGCTACAGCCGGAGCTGGCCGACCGTGTTCCACTCCGCCTCCGGTTCCTGGATTCGAGCCGAGGACGGCCGCGACTACCTGGACTTCTTCGCCGGCGCCGGCGCGCTGAACTACGGCCACAACAACCCCGTGCTCAAGCAGGCGCTCGTCGACTACATCGTCGGCGACGGCATCACCCACAGCCTCGATATGTCCACCGTGGCGAAGCGCCGGTTCCTCGAGACCTTCCAGCGGTACATCCTCGAACCCCGCGGGCTCGACTACAAGGTCCAGTTCCCCGGGCCGACCGGCGCGAACACCGTCGAGGCGGCGCTCAAGCTGGCCAGGAAGGTCACCGGCCGGGAGTCGATCATCAACTTCACCAACGCCTTCCACGGCATGACCCTCGGCGCCCTGTCGGTCACGGGCAACTCGATGAAGCGTGCGGGTGCGGGGGTTCCGCTGGTACACGCCACGCCGATGCCCTTCGACAACTACTTCGACGGCGCCACCGAGGATTTCCACTGGTTCGAACGGGTCCTGGACGATTCCGGCAGCGGGCTCAACCGTCCGGCCGCGGTCATCGTGGAGACCGTGCAGGGCGAGGGCGGGGTGAACGTCGCACGACCCGAATGGGTGCGCGCGCTCGCCGAGCTCTGCCGGAGCCGCGGCATCCTGCTCATCGTCGACGACGTCCAGATGGGCTGCGGCCGCACCGGGCCGTTCTTCTCCTTCGAGATCGCGGGGATCACCCCCGACATCGTCACGCTGTCCAAGTCGATCGGCGGCTACGGCCTACCGATGGCCCTGACACTGTTGCGGCCCGAGCTCGACGTGTGGGCTCCCGGCGAGCACAACGGCACCTTCCGCGGCAACAATCCCGCCTTCGTGACGGCGACGGCCGCCATCGAGCAGTACTGGACCGACGACACGCTGGAGCGCTCCACCGCCGCGAAGGGCAAGCGCATCGCGCAGATCTTCGCCAACCTGTCGGACCAGTTCCCCGGGGTCAGCACCCGCGGCCGCGGCATGGTCCAGGGCCTGGTGTTCGACGATCCGGGCCGGGCGGTCAAGGTGTGCGGGCTCGCGTTCGACGAGGGCCTGCTGGCCGAGACGTCCGGCCCCTCCGACGAGGTGGTCAAGCTCCTGCCGCCGCTGACGATCACCGACGCCGAACTCGACCACGGCCTGAGCATTCTCGCCGAGGCCACCGCCAAGGTCTGCGCCTGAGGAGGGCCCGAAGATGATCGTCCGCACCACCGAAGAGATCACCGGCACCGACCGCGACGTCACCAGCGCCGATGGGAACTGGCGCAGCAAGCGCATCGTGCTCGGCGCGGATCGCGTCGGATTCTCGTTCCACGAGACCACGATTCGGGCCGGTTCCGTCAACGAGTTCCACTACGCCAACCATGTCGAGGCCGTCTGGCTGATCGAGGGCGACGGGATCCTCACCGACCTGGACAACGGCGTCGTCCACCAGCTCGGTCCCGGCTCGATGTACCTGCTGGACGGGCACGAGCGGCACCGGGTCGAGCCGGTCACCGAGATGCGCATGCTGTGCGTGTTCAACCCCCCGGTCACCGGCCGCGAGGTCCATGACGAGAATGGCGTCTATCCGCTGATCGAGATCCCCGGCTAGCGGGACCGGCACCCGAGGAGACCGACATGACGCCCGTGCCCATCGCCCTCGGCCCGCACGCCGACCCCCTGCTGATGGAGGCCATCGTTCGGGGCGGGGGCGAGTGGGCGCCGATGGCCGACGCCCGGGCGCTGGTCTGGGCGGCGGAGCCCGATCGGTTCCCCGACGACCTGCCGGAGTCGATCCGGTGGGTCCAGCTCTACTCCGCCGGGGTCGAGGACTGGTTCACCGCCGGGATCATCGCGCGGCACCCGGACGTCGTGTGGACCTCGGCGGCGGGCGCCTTCGCCGCGACCGTCGCCGAGCACGCGTTCGCGCTGCTGCTCGCAGGCGTCCGGGCGCTGCCCGAGCACCTGGCCGCCACCACCTGGCGTCAGCGGGAGTTCTTCGACAAGGTCGGGACGCTGCGCGGGGCGCGGGTCGCGATCATCGGCGCCGGCGGGATCGGGCGGGCCCTGATCCCGATGCTCGCCTCGGTGGGGGCGATCGTGGTCGCGGTGAACCGGTCCGGCCGGCCGGTGCCGGGCGCCGCGGAGACGCTGGCCGCCGACCGGGTCGACGAGGTGTTCGGCCGCGTCGACCACGTGGTGGTCGCGGCCCCCGCGACGGCCGCCACGCGGCACCTGGTGGGCGCACCGCAAATCGCGGAGCTCGGTCCGCGGTCGTGGCTGATCAACGTCGCGCGGGGCTCACTCGTCGACACGGATGCACTGGTGACGGCGTTGCGGGACAACACGATCGGCGGCGCCGGACTCGACGTCACCGACCCGGAGCCGCTGCCCGACGGTCACCCGCTCTGGACGCTGCCGAACGCCATCATCACCCCGCACGACTCGAACCCGCCGGCAGTGCGCCCGCCCGCCTTCGCCGACCACGTCGCGACGAACGTGCAACGGTTCGTGGCCGGCGAGGAACTGCTGGCGCGGATCGACCCGGTCGCGGGTTACTGAGAACCGGACTCCTCGTCCGGAGTGACGGGCTGTTTCGCCGGAGACACCCGGATCACGCCCGCGTCCAGGTCGAGTTCGAGGCGCGGCTGATGCATCTGCCCGCCGCCGTCCTGGCTGTCGTCGTTCTCCAGCTTCTTCCCGGGGAACATCTCACCGATAACACCCATGCGATCGACCGTACTCGCGGCGCGTCGGGTCCGCCCGATCCTCAGGGTCGTTCCGCGCCCGACGGGTAGAACAGCTCGCGGGCGCGGCGGGCCACCTCCGCGGCGGGCACGTCCTCGACCTTCGTGCACACCGCCCACCGGTGCCCGAACGGGTCGACGAACACCCCGTGCCGGTCACCGGAGAACGTGTCCGCCACGGCGCTCACCAGGGTGGCGCCCTCGCGAACCGCCCGGTCCACGAACGCGTCGGCGTCCTCGACGTACACCACCACCGAGCTGTGCACCCAGCCCTGTTCGGGTGCCTTGAGTCCGTACTCCGGCATGTCGTCCGAGAGCTGCAACGTGGAGTCGCCGATCCGCAGCTCGGCGTGCATCAGACCGCCGTCGGGGGCGTCCATCGCATCGACGACCTCGGCGCCGAGGCCGCGACGGTAGAAGTCCAGCGCCGCCTGACCGTCCTTCACGGCGAGGTAGGGCGTGAGAGTCCGGTATCCGGCGGGAACGGGGTTGACTGTGCTCATGTCCACCAGTGTCGATCGGAGCGGCGGGTGCGGGATTGAAGATTCGCGACACGGCTAGCCTGGATGCCATGTCGGCTCCCCCGCTCGCGACCGCTACGCCCGGCGAGGCCCACGCGCGCCTGGTCGGCCTGCTCGCCGGGCGCCGCACGGTCGCGCTGACCGGCGCAGGCATGTCCACCGACTCCGGCATCCCCGACTACCGGGGTCCGGACTCCCCGAAGCGCACCCCGATGACCTATCAGCAGTTCATGGGTGACGCCGCGTTCCGACGGCACTACTGGGCCCGCAACCACCTCGGCTGGCGGTTCATGGACGCCTCCCGCCCCAACGCCGGACACCGCGCGCTCGCCGGGCTCGAACGCGCGGGCGTGGTCGGCGGCGTGCTCACCCAGAACGTGGACCTGTTGCACACGAAGGCCGGCAGCAGGAACGTCATCGACCTGCACGGCAGCTATGCGCAGGTGCGCTGCATGGGGTGCGAATCCCGCATCTCGCGCTTCACGCTCGCGCAGCGACTCGAGGAGGCGAACCCCGGTTTCGCCGAATCCGTCTCCGCGGCAACGGGAGTCGAGATCGCACCCGACGCCGACGCGGTGATCGACGAGACCGCGCACTTCCGGATGGTGGACTGCGAGCGCTGCGGCGGGATCCTCAAACCGGACATCGTGTACTTCGGCGAGAGCGTCCCCAAACATCGGGTGGAGGCCGCCTTCGCCATGGTCGCCGGCTGCGAGCTGCTGCTGGTGCTCGGGTCCTCGCTGACGGTCATGTCGGGACTGCGTTTCGTCCGCCACGCCGCGAAGAACGAGATCCCCGTCGTGATCGTCAACCGCGGTCCGACCCGGGGCGACGAGTACGCCACCCTCAAGCTCGAGGACGGCTGCTCGCAGACACTCGAGACCGTGACCGCCGCTCTCTAGAGCGGGACCAGATCGTCCGCGTGCACCACGGGACGCTGCAGCTCGGACGGCAGTTCGACGGTGGACCGGCCCAGCATCTCGCCCAGCTCCACCGAGTCGTAGGCGACCACGCCGCGCGCGACCGCCGCGCCGTCCGGCCCGAGCAGCGACACCACGTCGCCGCCGTAGAACCGGCCGTCGATGCCGGTGATCCCCGCGGGCAACAGCGAGCGCCGCCGGTCGACCACGGCCCGCACGGCGCCGGCATCCAGGTGCAGCCCGCCCCGGGTGTCCGCGGCGTGCCGCACCCAGAACTTCCGCGCGGACAGCCGGGTCGGCCGGGCCGCGAAGGCGGTCCCGACGGCCGCACCGGTGAGCGCGGCGGCGGCATCGGTGGCCGCGGCCAACAACACCGGCACGCCGGAGTCGGCCGCGAGCCGGGCCGCGGAGAGCTTGGAGGCCATCCCGCCGGTGCCGAGCGCACCCCCGGACCCGGCGACCACGCCGTCGAGGTCCTCGGGGCTGGTCACCTCGGGGATCAGGGTCGCGCCCCCCTTGCGGGGGTCACCGTCGTAGAGGCCGTCGACATCGGAGAGCAGGACCAGCGCGTCCGCCCCGACCAGGTGCGCGACCATCGCGGCCAGCCGGTCGTTGTCACCGAACCGGAGCTCGGTGGTGGCGACCGTGTCGTTCTCGTTGACGATGGCGACGGCGCCGAGGGCGCGGAGCCGGTCGAGGGTGCTCTGCGCGTTGCGGTGCTGGGTGCGCCGGGCGATGTCGTCGGCGGTGAGCAGCACCTGGCCGACGGTCCGGCCGTACCGCGCGAACGAGGTGCCCCAGGCGTGCGCGAGCGCCAGCTGCCCGACGCTCGCCGCCGCCTGCTTGGTGGCGAGATCCCGTGGCCGCTTGGTCAGCCCGAGCGGGGCGATGCCCGCCCCGACCGCGCCCGAGGACACCACCACGACGTCGGAGCCGGCCCGCATCCTGGCCTCGATCGCGTCCGCGAGGGCATTGAGGGCCCGCAGGTCGATCCCGGACTCCATGCTGGTGAGCGCCGAGGAGCCGATCTTCACGACCACGCTGCGCGCGGCGGCGATGGTGGCGCGGGTCTCCGAGAGCGAACGAACCGCCTCGTCCATCACTGTTCTTCGGGATCCAGGCCTTCGAGGCCACGCCGGATCCGGTGCGCGTGCTTGCGTTCGGCGGCGCCGATGCGATCCACCTGATCGAGTCGCGGATCGGTGCCGCGGCCCGTGCGGGTCAGGTCGATGCCCGCCGGGGTCTGCGGCTCCCATTCGAAGCTCACATCGCCGATGGTGACATAGCAGCCGGGCTCGGCACCCTGCTTGACCAGCGCGTCCTCGACACCGAGCCGGGCGAGCCGGTCCGCGAGGTAGCCGACGGCCTCGTCGTTGTCGAATGCCGTCTGCCGGATCCAGCGCTCGGGCCGGGTGCCGCGGACGATGAAGCCGCCCGGGGTCTCGGGATCGGCGATGACGCTGAAGCCCGTCTCGTCCTTGGCAACCGGGCGGATGATCTGACGCTTGGGCTCGGCCTTCGGGTGCGCCAGACGGTACTCTTCGACCATCTTTGCGAGAGCAAAGGTCAACGGGCGCAGCCCTTCCCGGCTGACCGCCGAGATCGTGAACACGGGCCAGCCGCGCGCCTCGAACTCGGGGGTGATCATCTCCGCGAGCTCCGCCGCGTCGGGGACGTCGGCCTTGTTCAGGATGACGATCCGGGGCCGATCGGCGAGATCGCCGAGGCTCGCGTCACCGGAGAGCGCGGGCTTGTAGGCGGCGAGCTCGGCCTCCAGCGCGTCGACGTCGGAGACCGGGTCTCGGCCGGGCTCGAGGGTCGCGCAGTCCACCACGTGCGCGAGCACCGCGGTGCGTTCGATGTGCCGCAGGAAGTCCAGTCCCAGCCCGCGTCCCTCGCTGGCGCCCGGGATCAGTCCCGGCACGTCGGCGACGGTGAACGTGGTGTCGCCGCTCGAGACCACGCCGAGGTTCGGCACCAGCGTGGTGAACGGGTAGTCGGCGATCTTCGGCTTGGCGGCCGAGAGCACCGAGACCAGCGAAGACTTGCCCGCGGAGGGGAAGCCGACGAGTCCGACGTCGGCGACCGACTTGAGCTCGAGCACCAGATCGCGTTCGACACCCTCCTCGCCGAGCAGGGCGAAGCCGGGCGCCTTGCGGGCCTTCGAGGCCAGCGCCGCGTTGCCGAGGCCGCCGCGGCCGCCGGGGGCCGCGTCGAAGCGGGAGCCGGTGCCGATCAGGTCGGCGAGGACGTTGCCGTCGGTGTCGAGGACCACGGTGCCGTCCGGCACCCGCAGGACCAGATCCGAGCCGTTGGCGCCCTCACGGTTGCCGCCCGCGCCCTGCTTGCCGTTGCCGGCCTTGGCATGCGGGTGGAAGTGGAAGTCCAGCAGGGTGTGCACGTTCTCGTCGACGACGAGCACCACGTCACCGCCACGCCCGCCGTTACCACCGTCCGGTCCGCCGAGCGGCTTGAACTTCTCGCGGTGAACGGAGGCGCAACCATTGCCGCCTTTTCCGGCGCTGACGTGCAGCACCACGCGGTCAATGAATCGGGACATGACTGCCGGATCCTTCCTCAGTCTGGAAAAAAGCAATAGGGGCGGGCCGGGTATGAGACCCTGGCCCGCCCCTATTGGGGAGCTTAGAACGCGTCACGCCTCGATCGAGAAACGATCGGACGAAAGTCGCGGCAGAATCAGGCCTCTGCCGCGGCCGGGACGATGTTGACGGTCTTGCGTCCACGCTTGGTGCCGAACTCGACCGCACCGGCGGCGAGCGCGAACAGGGTGTCGTCGCCGCCACGGCCGACGTTCACGCCGGGGTGGAAGTGGGTTCCGCGCTGACGCACCAGGATCTCGCCTGCGCTGACGGACTGGCCGCCGAAGCGCTTCACGCCGAGTCGCTGGGCGTTCGAATCGCGACCGTTACGGGAGCTGGATGCACCCTTCTTATGTGCCATGTTGTTGACCCTCCTCGGGTGAAATCAGCTGAAGAAGCGCTAGTTACTTGATGCCGGTGACCTTGAGGACCGTCAGCTTCTGCCGGTGGCCCTGACGCTTGTGGTAGCCGGTCTTGTTCTTGAACTTGTGGATGCGGATCTTCGGACCCTTGGTGTGCTCGACGACCTCGCCGGTGACCGTGATCTTGGCCAGCTTGGCGGCGTCGGTGGTCAGCTCGGAACCGTCGACGACGAGAACCGGGGCCAGCGAGACAGCAGTGCCGGGCTCACCCTCGATCTTCTCGACCTTGACGAGGTCGCCGACAGCGACCTTGTACTGCTTTCCGCCGGTCTTGACGATCGCGTACGTTGCCATCGGAGGGCTACCCCTTGCTTCTTCGAACGTGCTCGCGCGGCTTGAACCGCGCGACTGGTCTGGTGTGCTTGCTACCTCGGGCCGGCCCGCCGCCGCCCTCACGGGCGCAGCAGAGCCATATCGCCGGGTAGCGACCGGTCAAGGTTACGGGATGGAGAACCGCAGGGTCAAACTGGTGGACTCCCACTCCCCTCGACCGGCCGTCGGTCAGGCGTCGACGTCCGCCGGCGGTCCCGCCGGCCTGGCCGCGGCCCGACGGCGGGGCCTGCGAGCGGGTGCGGTGGGGGCCGCCACCGTCTCGACCACGCTCGGCTCGACAGCCTTCGGCTCGACAACCTCCGGCTCGACGACCGCGGGCTCGACAACCTCCGGCTCGACAACCGCGGGCTCGGCCGGCTCGGTGGACTCGATCACGACCACGGCGCCGGCCTCGGCCGCCTCCGGGGCCTCTGTCGCGGGGGCGGCGGCCGAACGGGACGCGCGCCGGGAACGACGCCTGCCCTTCGCGGGCGCCGCGGGGGGCTCGGCGGCCACCTCGGCCTCCGGCTCCGCTGCGACCGCGACCTCGACCTCGACCACCGGCTCAGCAGCGACCTCGACCTCGACCTCTGCCGGCTCCGGGGAGACGGCCGCGGGCGCGGCTTCGCCGGCCTCCGCCCGGCGCTCGGCGGACTCGTCGTCGTGGTGATGCGCGGCCATCGCGAGCGCCACCGGGTGGGCGCGCTTGACGGTCGCGTCGACCTCGACTGCGGGCGCCTGACCGTTCTTGGGAGCTGCGGCCGCGGACTCCGCGGCACCGGACTTGTCACGTCCACGCTTCTTGCGTCCGCCGGACTCGCCCTTCGGCGCGCCCGAGCGTCCGGCGTCCTCTCCGGAGCGCACCTCGACCGGTTCCGCATGCACGAGGATGCCGCGGCCGTGGCAGTGCTCGCAGGTGGTGGAGAACGCCTCGACGAGCCCCGTGCCCAGCTTCTTGCGGGTCATCTGGACCAGGCCGAGCGAGGTCACCTCGGAGACCTGGTGACGGGTCCGGTCGCGGCCGAGTGCCTCGGTCAGTCGACGCAGGACCAGGTCCCGGTTCGACTCGAGCACCATGTCGATGAAGTCGACCACGATCATGCCGCCGATGTCGCGCAGCCGCATCTGGCGCACGATCTCCTCGGCCGCCTCCAGGTTGTTCCTGGTGACGGTCTCCTCGAGGTTGCCGCCCGCACCGGTGAACTTGCCGGTGTTGACGTCGACGACGGTCATCGCCTCGGTGCGGTCGATCACCAGGGTGCCGCCCGAGGGCAGCCACACCTTGCGGTCGAGCGCCTTGGCCAGCTGCTCGTCGATCCGCTTCGCCTCGAACACGTCGGGGCCGCCGTTGCCCTCGTACTTCTCGACCCGCGGCAGCAGGTCGGGCGCGACGGTCTTGATGTAGTTCTCCACCGTCGACCAGGACTTCTCGCCCTCGATGACGATCTTGGCGAAGTCCTCGTTGAACAGGTCGCGGACGACCTTGACCAGCAGGTCCGGCTCCTCGTACAGGGCCTTCGGGTTACTCCCCTTGCCCTTGTCCGCGGCCGCGGCCTGCTTCTCGATGTCGTCCCACTGGGTCTGCAGACGCTTGACGTCGCGGGCCAGCTCTTCCTCGCTCACGCCCTCGGACGCGGTGCGGATGATGACGCCTGCCTCCGGCGGCACGATCTCGCGCAGGATCTCCTTGAGTCGCTTGCGCTCGGTGTCGGGCAGCTTGCGGCTGATGCCGGTGGAGCTGCCGCCGGGCACGTACACCAGGAATCGCCCGGCCAGGGAGATCTGCGTGGTCAGGCGGGCACCCTTGTGTCCGACCGGGTCCTTGCTGACCTGGACCAACACCTGGTCACCCGGCTTGAGGGCCTGCTCGATCTTGCGGCTGTTACCGCCGAGCCCCGCGGCCTCCCAGTTGACCTCACCCGCGTACAGCACGCCGTTGCGGCCGCGGCCGATGTCGATGAACGCGGCCTCCATCGAGGGCAGCACGTTCTGGACGCGGCCGAGGTAGACATTGCCGACCATCGACGCGGAGGCCGAGCTGGTGACGAAGTGCTCGACGAGGATCCCGTCCTCGAGCACGGCGACCTGCGTCAGGCCCTCCGCGTGCGCACCGTTCTTCTCCCGGACCACCATGACGCGATCGACGGCCTCGCGGCGCGCCAGGAACTCGGACTCGGTGAGGATCGGCGGGCGGCGGCGGCCGGCGTCGCGTCCGTCGCGGCGGCGCTGACGCTTGGCCTCGAGCCGGGTCGACCCGGAAATGCCCTGGACCTCGTCCTTGACGCGGGCCTTCGTACGCGGCTCGCGCTCGTGCACCACGGTGGTGACGCCGTCATCCTCGGCGGCGGTCTCCCCGTCACCACTGCCCTTGCGACGGCGGCGACGACGACGCCGGCGGCTCGATCCGTCCCCGGCCTCCTCGGCCTCCTCCGCCTCGACGGCTTCGGCCGCTTCGGCCTCCGACTCGGCGGGCTCGGCCGGCTCGGCGCTCTCGGTGGCGGCCTCGCCGCCCTCGGTCACGCCCTCGGCCTCGGTCTGCTCCTCGTCGGCCGCCTGCTCGCCACGACCGCGGCCACGACCGCGACGACCGCGACGCCTGCGGCGGCCCTGCGCCTCGCCGCCCTCCTCCTCGGACTCGGCCTCGACCTCTGCCTGTGCGACCTCCTCGACCACCGAGGTGTCGGCCTCAGGGGCCACGCGCTCCTCGTGCTCGACGACGGTGGTCACCTCGATGGGCGCGTCCTCGCTGGGCGCTGCCGCGCCGCGGCGGGCGCGCCGACGTCGGGGTGCGGCCTCGGCTGCCGCGGCGTCGGGCTGCAGGAACAGCGGGGCCTGGAAGACGGGCGCGACGTCGGCGACGACGTGCACCTCGGGCTCAGCGGTGTGGGTGAACAACGGCGCGGGGGCCTGCTCGGCGACGGCCTCGGGCTGCGCCACGGCCTCAGGCGCCGCCTCGGGCACGGGCGCCGCCTCGGGCTGGGCCACGGCCGCGGGCTCGGCCTCGGTGGCGGGCGACAGCGCGGCGTGCACCCGCTCGGCGAGCGCACGGTCCACGCTGGACTGCGCGCTGCGCACCTCGGCTCCGAACTCGGCGACCTGCGCGAGCACCTGCTTGCTGGTCAGACCCAGCAGCTTGGCGAGCGCGTGAACCCGAATCTTGTCCGGGAAGGTCGGCACCGCATTCGCTGCGGATGAAGTCTGTGAATTTTCGGGCGGCGCTTGATCGGCCACGTAGTCTCCTCGGACCCCCGGGCGCGTCCACCCAGACTCCTACCGGGTGTGACGCGGCCACGCGAGGGCGCTGCTTGTGTACTCATACCGGTGGGCATGAGATTGTCTGGTCTCGCCCCGCACGTCTCGCAGTGACCCGTTAAATCACTGCCAGCTCGCCCGGCGCCTGGCTGGATGGCCGTTCTCCGTGGTCCGTGCGCCTGATCATCCAGCATGCTCACGACCGCGAGGGATTTCCTGCGTGCCGTGGCAGCGATGACCGGGCATCGAACCGTGGTGTCATCCGATCGGACCCGTATGGAACACATCGCGGGTCGACCGCCATCAGTATCCCACACCGGCCGGCCCGACCACGCCAACGGCGCACCGGCACCGATCGAGCGTGGCGGGTTCGGACCGCGTCACGGTACGCGGATCAGCGGCCGGCCAGCTCCGGGAACCAGAGCGCGATCTCCCGCTCGGCCGACTCGACGGAGTCGGAGCCGTGCACCAGGTTCTGCTGACCGTCCAGTGCCAGGTCGGCACGAATGGAGCCGGGGACGGCCTTCTCGACCGGATCGGTGCCGCCCGCGATCTGACGGAATGCCGCGATCGCGCGCGGGCCCTCGAGCACCGCGGCGACCAGGGGTCCGGACGTGATGAACTCGATCAGCCCCGGGTAGAAGGGCCTGCCCAGGTGCTCGGCGTAATGCTGTCCCGCCAGCGCCTCGTCCGCGGACTTCAGCTCGAGGGCCGTGATGGTCAGCCCCTTGCGCTCGACTCGGGAAAGGATTTCTCCGACGAATCGGCGGGCGACGCCATCGGGCTTGATCAGTACCAGGGTGCGCTCAGTCACGGCGGACAGCTTAAGGGGTCAGTCCCGTTGCCCCGGAAGCAGACCCTGTTCGATCCGGTCGGTGAGGTCCCGCTTGAGGTACAGCAGGTAACCCCACACCGCACCGAACAGCAGTCCCACCGCACCGATGGCCGGGTGCACAAAGAAGCCGGCGATCAGCGCGGCCTGCAACGCGAAGTTGTAGGCCATCGCCCACGACTTGCCCTGCACACCTCCGCCGAGCACCATCAGCACCGCGAGTCCGACCAGGTAGACCCCGGACAGCCAGGTGATCCCGCCGCCGACGGTGGCGACCACGGGCAGCGCGAGCAGCACGACGATCGCCTCGAGGATCAGCGTGCCCGCGCAGACCCCGCGAAAGCCCTTCCAGGGGTCGTTCACCGGTGGCCGGAACCGCGGGGCGCCCCCGTCGTCCGCGCTGTCGGGTGTGTTCGATCCCTCAGGTGTACTCACGCCGGGTCCTTTCCGAACAGGGTGCGGGCCATGCCCGCGGTGACCACCGATCCGGTGACCACGACACCGGCGCCCGACACCGACTCACCGGGTTCGGCGACCTCCTCGGCGAGTCCGATCGCGGTCTCGAGCGCATCCGGGAGCGTTTCCGCCACCACGACGCGCTCGTCCCCGAACCGGGCCACCGCCAGGTTGGCGAGCTCCTCGACATCCATGCCGCGTGGGGATCCGTTGTGTGTCACCACGATCTCGTCGAGTACCGGTTCCAGCGCGGTCAGGATCCCCGCCGCGTCCTTGTCGGCCATCACCGCGACGACCCCGACCAGCTTGCGGAAGTCGAACTCCGCGACGAGCGCGGCGGCCAGCGCCTGCGCCCCGTGTGGGTTGTGCGCGGCGTCCAGGAATACCGTGGGCGCGCTGCGCACCCGCTCGAGACGTCCCGGATTGGTCAGCGAGGCAAAGCCTTCCCTGATCGCGTCGACGTCGAGCTGGCGATCAGCCCCGGCCCCGAAGAACGCCTCCACCGCGGCGAGCGCGAGCGAGGCGTTGCGGGCCTGGTGTTCGCCGTGCAGCGGCAGGAAGATGTCGCTGTAGACGCCCGAGAGTCCCTGGAGTTCCAACTGCTGTCCGCCGACGGCGATCCGGCGTGCCAGTACCGAGAATTCGGAACCCTCGCGCGCTACCGCGGCATCGGTCTCGACGGCCCGACGAAGCAGGACCTCGGTCACCTCCGGGGTCTGCTCCGCGAGGATCGCGACGGTCTCGCGCGGCACCAGCGACTCCGGCGCCTTCTTGATGATCCCGGCCTTCTCGGCGGCGATATCGGTGATGTCGGGCCCGAGGAACTCGACGTGATCGAGCCCGATCGGGGTGATCACCGCCACCTGGCCGTCGATGACATTCGTTGCGTCCCAGCGGCCACCGAGCCCGGTCTCGACCACGGCGACGTCCACCGGAGCCTCCGCGAAGGCCGCGAAGGCCATCGCGGTGAGCACCTCGAACTTGCTCATCGCGGGGCCACCCGCGGCCTGGGACTGCGCGTCGATCATCTCGACGTAGGGCGCCAGTTCGCGGTAGGTGTCGACGTAGTGGCGCGGCGAGATCGGCTTGCCGTCGATGCTGATCCGCTCGGTCGCCAACTGCAGGTGCGGGCTGGTGGTCCGCCCGACCCGACGGTGCAGCCGCGTCATCAGCGCGTCGATCATCCGGGTGACCGAGGTCTTCCCGTTCGTTCCCGCGACATGGATGGCCGGGTAGCTGCGCTGCGGCGAGCCGAGCAGGTCCATCAGGGCCGCGATGCGGGCGGTCGAGGGCTCGATCTTGGTCTCGGGCCAGCGCTTGTCCAGCTCGGCCTCGACGAGGGCGAGCTCGGCCAGGTCGACGGGCGAGGGTTGCGATCCCCCGTCCCACCGCTCGGGTGTGTCGGCGTTCACGACTGCGCCTTCAGATCCACGTTCTTCATGTCAGCAGCCTTGAGTCGGGCGGTGATCCGCTCGACCTCCTCGGCGGCCAGGGTCTGCCGGGCACGGATCCTGTCGACCACGTTGTCCGGTGCCTTGCCGAGGAACGCCTCGTTGGACAGCTTGGCCGCCGTGCCCGCGAGCTCCTTCTCCGCCGCCGCCAGGTCCTTCTCCAGACGCTTGCGCTCGGCGACCAGGTCGACGGTGCCCGAGGTGTCCAGCTCGACGGTGACGGTGCCGCGGCTGAGCCGGACCTCCAGCGAGGCCGTCGCGGCGAAGTCGTCGGCCGGGTCGGTCAGCTTGACCAGCGAGGCAACGGCGGCCTGCTTGCCCTCGAGGTCGGCCTCGCCGATGCCGGTCAGCCGCGCGGCCACCTTCTGACCGGGATTCAGGCCCTGGTCGCTGCGGAACCTGCGGATCTCGGTGACGAGCCGCTGCACATCGGCAATGCGCTGCGCGGCAACGGCATCGACGGTCTCGCCGGTCTCGGTCGGCCACTGGGCGATCACCACCGACTCCCCGCCGGTCAGCACCTTCCACAGGGTCTCGGTGACGAACGGCATGACCGGGTGCAGCATGCGCAGCAGCGCGTCGAGGACGTTGCCGAGCACCGCCTTGGTGCCCTCGGCCTCTTGTCCCGCGAACTGCACCTTGGCGAGCTCGAGGTACCAGTCACACACCTCGTCCCAGGCGAAGTGGTACAGCGCATCGCAGGCCTTGCCGAAGTCGTAACGGTCGAACGCGGCGTCGACCTCGGACCGCACCTGCTCGAGCCGGTCCAGGATCCAGCGGTCGGCATCGGTGAGCTCGGCGGGCAGCGGCGCCGGTGCGGCGCCGTTCATCAGGGCGAACTTGGTGGCGTTGAACAGCTTGGTGGCGAAGCTGCGGGAGGCCTTCGCGTGGTCCTCGCCGACGGAGAGGTCGCTGCCCGGGTTGGCACCCCGGGCGAGGGTGAAGCGCAGCGCGTCCGCACCGAACTCGCGCACCCAGTCGAGCGGGTCGATGCCGTTGCCCTTCGACTTGGACATCTTCCTGCCGAACTCGTCGCGCACCAGGCCGTGCAGGAACACGTCCTTGAACGGCACCTGCGGGCCGGACTTGCCCTCGCCGGTGCTGATTCCCCCGTCGCTTCGCTCGCCCCGGCCGGTGATCGCGTCGTCCTCGGAGACGAACGTGCCGAACATCATCATCCGGGCCACCCAGAAGAACAGGATGTCGTAACCGGTGACGAGAACGCTTGTGGGGTAGAACTTCTCGAGCTCCGGGGTCTGCTCCGGCCAGCCCATCGTGGAGAACGGCCAGAGCCCGGACGAGAACCAGGTGTCCAGGACGTCGGGGTCCTGCTCCCAGCCCTCGGGCGCGGTCTCGTCGGGACCGACGCAGCGGACCTCACCCTCGGGGCCGTACCAGATCGGGATGCGGTGACCCCACCACAGCTGACGCGAGATGCACCAGTCGTGCATGTTGTCGACCCAGCCGAACCAGCGCGGCTCCAGGCTGGCGGGGTGAATCGTGGTGTCGCCGTTACGGACCGCATCGCCCGCCGCCTTGGCGAGCTCCTCGACCTTGACCCACCACTGCAGCGACAGCCGCGGCTCGATGGACTCGCCGCTGCGCTCGGAATGCCCGACGCTGTGCAGGTAAGGGCGCTTCTCGGCGACCACACGACCCTGCTCGGCGAGCGCCTCACGCACCTTCACGCGGGCCTCGAATCGGTCCATGCCGTCGAACTGCGTTCCGGTGTCGGCGATCTTGCCGGTCTTGTCCATGATCGTGGGCATCGGCAGGTTGTGCCGCAGGCCCATCTCGAAGTCGTTGGGGTCGTGCGCGGGAGTGATCTTCACCGCGCCGGTGCCGAACTCCGGGTCGACGTAGTCGTCGGCGATGATCGGGATCTGGCGGCCGGTGATCGGGTGCTCGAGGGTGGTGCCGAGCAGGTGCTGGTAGCGCTCGTCGTCGGGGTGCACCGCGACCGCGGTGTCACCGAGCATCGTCTCCACACGGGTGGTGGCCACGATCACGTGCGGCTCGTTGTCGTCGAGCGAGCCGTAGCGGAGCGACACCAGCTCGCCCTCGACGTCCTCGAACTTCACCTCGATGTCGGAGATGGCCGTCTGCAGCACCGGAGACCAGTTGACCAGGCGCTCGGCCCGGTAGATCAGCCCCGCGTCGTACATCCGCTTGAAGATGGTCTGGACGGCCCGCGAGAGGCCCTCGTCCATGGTGAACCGGTCGCGGCTCCAGTCGACACCGTCGCCGAGTCGGCGCATCTGGCCGCCGATGGTGCCGCCGGACTCGCGCTTCCAGTCCCAGACCTTGTCGATGAACAGCTCGCGTCCGAAGTCTTCCTTCGTCTTGCCGTCCGCCGCAAGCTGCTTCTCCACCACGTTCTGGGTGGCGATGCCCGCGTGGTCCATGCCGGGCAGCCAGAGCACCTCGTAGCCCTGCATGCGCTTGCGGCGCGACAGCACGTCCATGAGGGTGTGGTCGAGGGCGTGGCCCATGTGCAGGCTGCCGGTCACGTTCGGCGGCGGCAAGACGATCGAGTAGCCGGGCTTGTCGCTGGTCGGGTCCGCCGTGAAGTAGCCGGCGTCCACCCAACCCTCGTACAACTCCTGCTCTACCGCGCTGGGGTCCCAGCTCTTCGGGAGGGCGTCGGCGGGGTTCTTGGGGTCCTGCGGCACGGCACTGGTCACCCGGTGATTCTAGAGAACCCGCGGGGTCCCCCGACACCGCCGTCCGGTCAGCGCGGCGCCCGCCACATCGCCCACAGCGTCGGACCGCCGTTCGGGATGACGATCTCGCCCGTCACCTCGAAGCCGAATCGCTCGTAATACGGCACGTTCGACTCCTTGCTCGACTCCAGATACGCCGGCGCACGCTCGGCGTCACAGCGGTCGAGCCGCGAGTTCAGCAGCGCCTTGCCGTGACCCGCGCCACGCGCCGAGGGATCGGTACCGATGGTGCTCAGATACCAGTGCGGCTCCTCCGGGTGCGCCTTCTCCACCGCGCCCGCGAACTCGGCGCCCACCATGATCCGGCTACCGAAGGCGCGGACCAGTCCGGGCATCGCCCGCAGCTGGCTCAGTGCCGACTGCCGCCAGCGCCCCGGCGGGTCCCACATGGTGGCCCCGGCCACCGACCCGTCCGGCGCGAGCGCCATCTCGACGCCGCCGAGTGGGAAGTGATGGTGCCGGATGAACGTCCCGAACAGCCGCGGCAGCCCGGCCCGGCGGGACGAGACCTCCGGCCACATCCATTCCATGACCGGGTCGTCATCGAAGGCCGCGGCCAGCACGCGTGCGGCGGCGGGGATGTCGGAGCGGGCGGCGGGTCGTACCGTGACGGCGGCCATGGCGTGAGGCTACCGCCGGGGACGGCTGTCGGCTCGCCGCCGCGCGGCCGGCAGCGAGCGGACTACGCCGGCCGCCCCCTACGTTGTAGGTATGACGGTGGCATGGCTGTTCCTGTCGGTGGCGATCTGTGCGGAGGTGCTCGGCACCAGCCTGCTGCCCCGAACCGAGGGTTTCCGGCGACCGGGGCCGACGGTCCTGGTGCTGGCGCTGTACGGCGTGGCGCTGTACTGCCTCTCGCTGACGCTGCGGACCCTCGACGTCGGTGTCGCGTATGCCATCTGGGCCGGTGTCGGTACCGCCGCGATCGCCGCCATCGGGATGCTGGTCCTGCGTGAACCTCGGTCGGCCAGCCGAATCCTCGGCATCGCCTTGGTGGTTGCCGGCGTGGTCGCACTCAACCTCGGCGGCGGCGGATGAGCGACCGTCAGCGGGCGTGGGCCTTCCTCGCCGCGGCCATCACCTGCGAGATCCTTGCCACGGTGTCCCTCGGCAGCACCGAGCAGTTCAGCCGACCGCTGCCGACGGTCGCCGTCCTGCTCGGCTACGCCACGTCCTTCGCCTGTCTGGCCGAGGCGCTGCGGTCGCTGCCGGTGAGCCTGGCGTACGCGCTCTGGTCCGGGATCGGCACCGCGACGGTCGCCGTCATCGGCATGACCTTTCTCGGCGAAGAGTCATCGGCGATCAAGGTGCTCGGACTCACCCTGATCATCGCCGGCGTGGTGATCCTGAACCTGCGGCAGCCGGCGCCCGAGTAGCGACCCTCGGGCCGTCCATTCCGGCTCATCGCCCTACCGCCGGACGGGGAGGGTGAGGCCGTGCTGTCCGATCGTGTTGTAGATGTGCATGATCGCGCCGGCGAGCATGTCGTGACGCCAGAGTCCGGCGGTCTTGAGTTGGTGATGCAGGACGCACAGGCATTGCAGGTTGGTGAGGATGGTCCAGCCGCCGAGGATCGGGCTGCTCCTGTTGAACGCGACGACGTGGTCGATCTGGCAGTCGGCGGCGGGGATGAGGCAGTCGGGGTGGCGGCAGGTGCCGTCGCGCAGCCGAACGGCCGCGGCGAGTAGGTCGCTGGGTCGGTAGGTGAGGGCGCCGGGCGGCGGCTGCGTGAAGCCGCCGTGGCCGTCCGGGAACGCGGCAACGAGGTCCGCGGGGTTGTCCAGGATGGTGCGGAACAGGCCGGCGATGGCGTCGGCCGGCGAGACGATCCCCGGCTGAGGGAGTTTGCGGACCGGTAGCGCGATCGTGCCCGCGGGCAGGATTGGGCTCCTGAATACGAGCAGGCCGGAATCGGTGGTCGGCTCGGGCGGCGCGTCGGGCTCGGCTTCGGCTTCGGCTTCGGCTTCGGCTTCGGCTTCGGGGCACGGATCTCGCGGGTCGGATGGGTATGGCGGGTCAGGTTCGTGCGCTTCGGGTTCCGCCCCGTTGCCGGTCGGCGAGTGGTCCGATTGCGCATCGACGTCGCCGCCACTTTCGGTGCCATCACCGCTGTCGGTGGCGTCGCACGGGTCGGCACCTGGGTCGTCGGCACCGTCGGTGCAGTCGTGGTCTACACCAATCTCGCGCTGTAGGCGTTCGAGTGTCTGCGTGGCACAGTCGATGATCGCCTGCCAGGTTGCGTCACCGGCGATGGCGCGGGCCTGCCCGGCATCGAGATATCCGTAGCCCTCGAGGTAGGCGGGGTTGTCGGCGAGCCCGAGCAACGTCTCCAGCCCGCACGAGATGCTCAGATTGACCTGCGGGGCAGCGGGTTCGCGATTGCCGGTGGCCGCGCATTCCTTGTCGCCGCATTCGCAGGCCAGGGCCCTCCCGCCCTGCATCAGAACCACGAACGCGTCCGCACACCGCGCATCGAGGGGACGCGGATCGGCCCGGCACACCGTCTTGGCAACCGTCACGATCAGCCCGGTGACCGAAGCCAACTGAGTCGCCGTCAACGTCACCGACAGCACACCCATCCCGTGGGGCAGGCGACGGGAGCGGACCTTGCGTGTGGCCTCGGCCTCGTCGCGGGCGCGTTCCGCCCAGGCGGCGTCGTCCTCGATCAGCAACCGGTCGATCTCGATTCCGAGTGGGGTAGGTGCGAGTCGCCGCGCGGCAGAGAGGATGTCGGCGTCGAGGCGCAGCACCGCGGCGGTGGTGGCCTTGCGGGTGCGCTCGTCGATCACCCGGATCTTCGCCAACGACACCCGTCCCGCCTTGAAGGCGTCGCGGACCTCCGGCATCCGTTCGAGGGTGAACCCGAGTCGCATCAGCGACGACACCGACCTGAAGGTGCTCGACAGCGCCAACGCGACCTCCGCGATCGCGGACCGCTCCGCCTGCTCGGTGTCGAACCCGGCGCCGGGAGCACGGTGGTCGAATGTGCCCCGAGAGTTGGCATACTCCATGATCTGCCCGATCAACCGGGCCGCCGCCGCATTCTCGACGCGCGAGGTCTCGGCGATCGCGTCGAGCAGGGACCGTTCGTGATCGGTCACCACCGAGGCCGTCATGTCCACCACCCCCCGAGATCAATAGAACATATGTTCGAGTCTACTCGGAAACGGCCCGCCCGCAAGGGGTTTTCGAACTCACCCGCAGTGAACTGACGCCACCGGCGGGTCCGGCTGGCCCATTCGTCATCGACTTTGGGATGCTGGACGCATGGCAGTCGGCGCGACGGACGCGGGTGGTGGTCGCTGGGGCGACCACAACGCCGAGCGGCGGCGTCAGATCCTCGAGGCCGCGATCGCGGTGATCGGGGAGAGCCCGCCCGGAGCCGACATCCCGGTACAGCTCATCGCCGATCGGGCCGGGGTGAAGCGATCGGTCATCTACCGCCACTTCGCCGACCGCCAGGACCTCGACCACAGGATCCGCGAGTTCGCGGTCCAGCAGGCGACGGCCCAGCTCGTCCCGGCGCTGAGCCTCGAGGGCAGCCTGGAGGACGCCATCTTCCACGTGGTCGACACCTACGTGCGGATGGTCGCGGCGAACCCGCGCATGCACGAGTGGATCGAGCGGGGACCGGGTAGCGAGGCCCCCTCGGGACAGGCCCTGGTTGCGGGCACGAAGGCGGCCATCGCGACCCAGCTCGGCGAGATGGTCACGCTCGTGGCGGCGATGCTCGGGCAGAGCGATCCCGCGATCGACTCGGGCGCATTCGGCGTGGTCTCGATGGTGGACGGCATGGTCACGAGGTGGCTGGACACTTCCCCGTCAGGGCTCGACGCGGCGCGGCTGGCCGACCTCCTGACGTCATCCATCTGGTATCTGATCGACGGTCACGCACGAGCGAGGGGCGTCGTCCTCGATCCGAAGGCGCAGATCGCCGACCTTCTCGGCGCCGCGTCGAACCGCGGCTGACCCACCCACACCCCCTCGGCTCCCGCACAGCCACTTCCGCGCCGTTCGCCGGGCCGGGCCTTGTCCTCGATCCCAGACCGGCGGTACCGTACGCGATGAGCGCGACAGCGTGTCGCGCTCGCATGGCTTGGTCGAAGGGACACCGATGTCACCATCCGAGACGAGCACCACCCTCGCCGACGCGAGAGGCGACGACACCCCCACCGAGTACACCGAGCTGCTGCGGACGCTCTCGCACGGCTCGGTTCATCGCCGGTTCGACCCGTACCTCGACATCGCGTGGGACTCACCGGATTTCGCCGTTGACCCCACAGATCCGCGGTGGAAGCTGCCGGCTCAGGACCCATTGGGTGGACATCCGTGGTATCTGTCGCTGCCCGAAGACCGGCAGATCGCGCTCGGCCTGTGGCGGCAGGCGAACATCGCCAAGGTCGGCCTGCAGTTCGAGAACATCCTGATCCGCGGCCTGATGCAATACGTCTTCAGTCTGCCGAACGGATCCCCCGAGTATCGGTACTGCACCCACGAGGCGGTCGAGGAGTGCAACCACACCATGATGTTCCAGGAGGTGGTGAACCGCCTCGGGGCCGATGTCCCCGGAATGCGCCGCAGCATCAAGCTGATCGGACCCCTGATCCCGTTCCTGGCCTCGGCTTTCCCCGAATGGTTCTTCGTCATGGTGCTCGCGGGCGAGGAGCCGATCGACCATGCACAGAAGGGCGTGTTGCGGGCCGGAGCGGCCGGCCACCCGATGGTCGAGCGCGTGATGTCGATCCACGTCGCAGAGGAGGCCCGGCACATCTCGTTCGCGCACGAGTACCTGCGCCACCGGGTGCCCGCGATGGGCCGCATCCGCAGGTTCGTGCTCTCACTGCTGTTCGCGCCGACCATGCGGATCACGTGCGACCTGATCGCCGTTCCCACCCGCGAGTTCCGGACCACCTTCTCCGTGCCGAGGTCGGTCCTGCGGGATGTGTACTGGCGCAGTCCCGAATCGCGCGAGTTGCTCGCCGACTTCTTCGGCGACGTGCGGGCGCTGGCCGTGGAGACGGAACTGATGAACCCGGTGTCACGTGTGATGTGGAGGATCTGCCGAATCGACGGCCGGGCCTCACGATTCCGTGGCGAACCGGCCAGGGCTCGCGGCGCGGTGCGGAGAAGGATTCCGTTCGCCTGAACACGAGGATTCCCCGGCGACTCTCCCCCACCGGGGAATTCTCATCGCATGAAGCGGACCAGCGCGCCGACCTCAGCGGAATGACGCAGGTTACCTCGAGCGACTTCAGGCGAGTGTGTCGCGCGCACGCAGCCGCTCGACATGCCTGCGCTGGACCTCTGCGGCTCGGGTGACGAAGCGTTCCACCACGTCGAGCTCGTCGACCGTGAAGTGCGCCGTCACGTTCTGCGTAGCATCCTCGAGCATCGGTCCGAGCATCTTCCATACGCATTCGCGGCCGGCCGGCGTCGCATGCACCAGGACCTTTCGCCGATCGCTGGTATGCCGGGCCCGGGTGAGGTAGCCGGCGCGCTCGAGCCGGTCGAGCATCGTCGTGACGCTCCCCGTCGTCAGGCCGAGGTTGTCTGCGATCGCGCGCGGGGTGACCTCGGATTCCTGTTCGTCCAGAAGCATCTCGAGGCAGCGCAGATCGGTGTTGTTCACGCCCAGCAGCCTCGCCATCTCCCGATCGAAGTCGTCGACGGCCGCCTGGTAGCGCTGCATGGCTTGCCCCACCACATATCCCTTGACGTTCAAGTCGCTTGACATTCAAGATTCCTTTGCTGCAAGATTGCTTGATCATCAAGGTACTACAGATGGGAGACGAGCTCATGACCAAGGCAGTCATCATCGGCGCCGGCATCGCCGGCCCCGCACTAGGGGTGGCGCTGCGACGGATTGGGATGGAAGTGGAGATCTTCGAGCAGCTGCCGGCGGACGCCGATCAGCGGGGCTCGTGGCTGAACTTCCAGGCCAACGGGCTCGATGCGCTCCGCGCGATCGATGCCGGCAGCTGGGTGGGGAAGCTGGGCTACCCGGTCGACACCATGAGCTTCGTCAACGGCAAGGGCCGCGTTCTCGGCGAGCTCCCGATGGCGTTCCGCCGCCCGGACGGACTCACCTCACGGATGATGCCCCGCGCCGGATTGTTCACCGCGATGACCGACATGGCTGTCCACCACGGCATCGCCGTGCACCACAACAAGCGACTCCTGGACGCCCGCAACACCGGGACGGGTGTCGTCGCCCGCTTCGAGGACGGGACCGAGGCGACCGGCGACATCCTGATCGGATGCGACGGCATCCACTCACGCATCCGCAAGATCATCGACCCCGGCGCCATGGCGCCGCGTTACGTTCCCGTGCTCAACACCGGCGGCTACATTCCCGACTTCACGGTCGATGTCCCGCCGAAAGACTTCCGCATGCAGTTCGGAACCAAGTGCTTTTTCGCCTGGATGCCGACCGGCGACGGAGGCACGATCTGGTTCGCGAACCCGCCGATGGCCAAGGAACCACCTCGCGGCGTCCTGTCAGCCATGTCCGACGCGCAGTGGCGCCAATGGCTGCACGAGCTGATGGACGGTGACGTGGGGCCGGCATCTGACATCATCGACGCCGCTCCCGGACCGATCATGGGTTGGGCAACCTACGACATGCCGGTCGTCAAGCGTTGGCATGACAGCTCGCGCATGATCGTCATCGGTGACGCCGCGCACGCCACATCCCCGGCCGCCGGACAGGGCGCCTCGATGTCGCTCGAGGACGCCGTGACCCTCGCGCAGTGTCTGCGTGACTGCCCCGACACCGCATCGGCTTTCGCGACCTACGAGTCGCTTCGTCGCGAGCGGGTGGAGCGCATCGTCGCCAACGGCCACAAGTCCTCCGCCGACAAAGCCGCGGGCCCGTTCATGCGTGTCATCCGTGACCTGATCTTGCCGTTCACGTTCCGAGCAGGAGCGAAGGACGGGGGCCAGTCGATGATGTGGCTACAGGGTCACCACATCGACTTCGACGAGCGCCTCACCCCGGCAACGGCATGACGCGATCGGAGTGAACGCACCACCGCGACTTTCACTCCGATGACGACGCCTGCGCGTACTAACCTTCCCCCATGCGCGCAGTCGTGATCACCAAGCACGGGGACGCCGACGTCCTCCAGGTCCAGGAACGTCCCTCGCCGCCGCTCCGTCCCGGCGGGGTCCGCATCGACGTCCGGGCCGCGGGCGTCAACTTCGCCGACGTGATGGCCCGGCTCGGCCTGTACGCCGACGCCCCGCCGCTGCCGAGCACCGTGGGCTACGAGGTCGCGGGCACGATCGGCGAGGTCGCACCCGACGTGACCGGTCTCGCCGTGGGCGACAGGGTGATCGCGGGCACGAGATTCGGCGGGTACGCCGAGCAGGTGTGCGCCGACTCGCGTGACGTGATCGCATTGCCCGACGCGCTCAGCTTCGAGCAGGGCGCCGCCATTCCCGTCAACTACGCGACCGCGTGGGCGGGACTGGTCGGCTACGCGAATCTCCAAGCGGGAGAGAGGGTTCTGATCCAAGCCGCGGCGGGCGGGGTCGGAATCGCATCCACACAGCTCGCCAAGCACTACGGCGCCGAGGTCTACGGAACCGCGTCGCCAGGCAAACACGACGCCATCCGGGGATTCGGCGTCGACGTGGCGCTGGACTACCGAAAACGCGGATGGGACAGCGGGCTTCCGCCGATGGACGTGATCATGGATGCGATCGGCGGGGAGTCATTGCGACGAAGCTACGGCCAGCTGCGCCCCGGCGGCAGGCTCGTCGCCTTCGGGGCCAGTTCGGTGGTCGCGGGCGACAAGCGCAACCTGCTGCGCGCGGCGCCGCAGGCGCTACGCATGCTGCGGGGGTTCAACCTCATCGACCAGATGAGCGAGTCCAAGGCAGTGATCGGCCTCAACATGCTGCGGCTGTGGGACGACCGCGGCACCCTGGAGCCCTGGATCACGCCGCTGCGGGCACTGATCGAGAACGGCGTCGTGGCTCCCGTGGTGTCCGATGCCGTGCCGTTCGCCAACGCGCCAGAGGCCCACCGGATCCTCACCGAACGCCGCAACGTCGGAAAGGTCGTCCTGGTCCCCTAGCGCGTCGGACGAACAACCACCGGAACTACTTGGTGAGCAGCGGCGCGATCCGCGGCGGGATGTTCTCCAGCGCGTACGGCAGCGACAGGACGGTGCTCCAGGTCATCGCCTCGGCGGCCTCGTCTTCGAGGATGATCGTGCGGCCGTCCTTGACGACGTTCAGCTCCTGATAGACCGGCGTCTTGTCGAGCTCGGCCCGCAGCTTGTCGCCGTAGCCGCCGCCCGCGTACCAGACCAACAGGTCGGCGTCGGCGAGCGAGAGCTGCTCCGTGCTGATCGGAGCGAAGTTGGTGGTCGTGATCTGCTGCGTGACAGGCGGATTGACGAAGCCGAGTTCGGTGAAGAAGCGAACCTTCGGATCCTCCGGCCCGTAGACACCGAACTGACCCGGCCCCTTGAGGGCGCCCACGATCACCGTCTTGCCCGCGAAGGCCGGGTTGGCGGCCGCGACGTCGGTGAACTGCTTCTCGACGGAGGTCACCAGCTCCTTCGCCTTGTCCTGCTTGCCGAGCGCCTCACCGATGATCCGGGTCTGGTCCTGCCACGGCACCCCGTAGTCGGCGAACTCCTTGGGCTGCGCGGCGGTCGGCGCGAGCGCGCTGAGCTTGTTGTACTGGTCCTTGGTCAGGCCCGAGTAGGTGCCGACGATAAGGTCTGGGCCGGTGGCGGCCACCTTCTCGACGTCGATCCCGGTGTTCGCACTGCCGATGATCGCGGGCGTCGCGCCTGCGAGCAGGTCCTGCGCCCAGGGCCACACCGCATTCGGGTAGTTGCCGTACCAGTCGAACACGCCGACCGGAGTGGAGCCGAGCGCCAGGAGCGCGTCCTGGTCGTTGTATCCGACACTGACCACGCGCTGCGGGTCGAGCGGGACCTGGGTCTCGCCGTACTTGTTGCCGATGGTCGCGCCGGTGCCGCCGGACGCCGATCCGCCGTCGCCGTCACTGCTGCACGCAGCGGCGAACGCGAGCAGTGCGCCCGACGTCCCGATCAGAAATCCCCGCCGCGTCAACCTACTGACGTCTGCCATCGACTCTCCTCCATCGTCAACCAAGCTAGGTAAGGCTAGCCGAAATAGTAGGCAGAGTGGCTGAGCCCACTTTCGGCGGGCCTGTCGCGGGACCAGTATGGAGGCATGACTCGCAAGGGACCCGAACGCGACATCGACGAAACAGCGCTGGTCGTCACGCACAGCAAGGACCACGCGGCGGGCATCCCCGCGGTCCTGGTCTCCCTGCAGCGCGGCTTCGAGCAGATGGGTGCGATCCGCACCGCCCGGACGCTGGCCAGGCTCAACCAGCGACACGGGTTCGACTGCCCCGGGTGCGCCTGGCCCGAGACGCCGGGGCACCGCAGGCCCGCCGAGTTCTGCGAGAACGGGGCCAAGGCCGTCGCCGAGGAGGCGACGCTGCGCCGGGTCGACACCGAGTTCTTCGCCGAGCACTCGGTGGCGGAGTTGGCCGGCAAGACCGACTACTGGCTCGGACAGCAAGGGCGATTGGCGCACCCGATGGTCCTCCGCGAGGGCGCTACCCACTACACCCCGATCGAGTGGGACGAGGCCTACCGCCTGATCGCCGACCACCTGCGCGCGCTGCCGAGTCCCGACGGGGCGGTCTTCTACACCTCGGGCCGGACCAGCAACGAGGCCGCATTCCTCTACCAGTTGATGATTCGCAGCTTCGGCACCAACAACCTGCCCGACTGCTCCAACATGTGCCACGAATCCTCGGGCAGCGCGTTGAGCGAGTCGATCGGGATCGGCAAGGGTTCGGTGACGGTGCCGGACCTGGAGTACGCGGACCTGATCCTGATCGCCGGCCAGAACCCCGGCACCAACCATCCCCGGATGCTCTCCACCCTGGAGAAGGCAAAGGAGAACGGCGCCAAGATCATCGCGGTGAACCCGTTGCCCGAGGCGGGGCTACGACGGTTCAAGGACCCGCAGAAGGTCGGCGGCGTGCTCGGTCGCGGCGTCGACATCGCCGACGAGTTCCTGCAGATCCGACTCGGCGGCGACATGGCCCTGTTCCAGGGACTCGGCCGGTTGTTGCTCGAGGCCGACGACGCGGACCCGGGCTCGGTGGTGGACCGCGCCTTCATCGAGCAACACTGCGCGGGGTTCGCCGAGTACGAGAAGAATGTCCGCGCTGTCGATCTCGACGTCGTGCTCGAGGCCACCGGACTGACGATGACGCAGTTGCGCGAGACCGCCGCCGCAATGGCCCGGTCCGAACGGACGATCGCGTGCTGGGCGATGGGACTCACCCAACAGGCTCATGGGGTCGCGACCATCCAGGAGATCACCAACCTGCTGCTGATGCGCGGCATGATGGGCAAGCCCGGTGCGGGCGTCTGCCCGGTCCGCGGGCATTCCAACGTCCAGGGCGACCGCACCATGGGCATCTGGGAGAAGATGCCCGACTCGTTCCTCGACGCACTGGACCGCGAATTCTCGATCGTCAGCCCCCGAAAGCACGGCTGGGACACCGTCTCCGCCATCCGCGGCATGCGCGAGAACCCTGGCAGCGTCTTCATGGCGATGGGCGGCAACTTCATCCGGGCCACCCCGGACACCGACGCCACCGAGGAGGCGCTGCGTTCGTGCGCGCTGACCGTCCAGGTCTCGACCAAGCTCAACCGCTCGCACGTGGTGACCGGACGGACCGCCGTCATCCTGCCCACCCTCGGACGCACCGACAAGGACATTCAGGCCGGCGGGAAACAGATGGTGTCCGTTGAGGATTCGATGTCCATGGTGCACCTCTCGCGTGGCAGCCTGACACCGGTCAGCGAACACCTTCGCAGCGAGGTCGCGATCGTGTGCGAGCTCGCCGAATTCCTGATGGGCGCTGATCATTCGGTGCCGTGGGCCGACTTCAAGGCGGACTACGACCGGATCCGCGACGCGATCTCGCGGGTGGTGCCCGGCTGCGAGAACTACAACGAACGGGTCCGGCAGCCCGACGGGTTCCAGCTGCCGCATCCGCCGCGCGACCGGCGCGAGTTCCCCACCAGCACCGGCAAGGCCAACTTCAGCGCCAGCCCGTTGCAATGGCTGCCCACTCCCCCCGGCCGGCTGATCCTGCAGACCCTGCGCAGCCACGACCAGTACAACACCACCATCTACGGCCTCGACGACCGCTATCGCGGTGTGAAGGGCGGCCGCCGGGTGATCTTCGTATCCGCGGCAGACCTCACCGAACTCGGCCTGGTCGACGGGGCGGCCGTGGACATCGTCTCCGAGTGGACGGGGCCGGACGGCGTGCTGCAGGAGCGGCGGGTGCGGGACTTCCGGGCCGTCGAGTACAGCACGCCCAAGGGCAATGCCGCCGCCTACTACCCGGAGACCAACCCGCTGATCCCACTCGATCACGTCGCCGCGAAGTCGAACACACCGGTGTCCAAGGCGGTGCTGGTGCGCCTCGAACCGGCCGGGGTGCACTGATGGGGCGGGTCACCACGCGCAGGCCGGTGCTGCGGATCAGCGAGGGCGCCACCGTTCGCAGGCCGGACAGCCTCGCGGTGGAGGAACCGCTGGAGATCCGACTCGGCGGCCGATCACTGTCGGTGACCATGCGCACCCCCGGGGACGACATCGACCTGGTGCACGGATTCCTGCTGGGCGAGGGCATCATCGGCTCGGCGGACGACGTCTCGGTGATCCGATACTGCGACGGCGTCGATGCCGACGGCGCCAATACCTACAACGTGCTCGACGTCGCGCTCGCTCCCGGCGTTCCGCAGCCGACCGGCCCCGACCGCCAGTTCCTGTCCACCTCGGCCTGCGGGGTGTGCGGCAAGGCCTCGCTCGAGGCGGTCCGGGTCCGCTCGCCCTACGACCTCACCGATCCCGTCCCGATCGTGACCACCACGACGCTGGCGTCGATGCCGGCGAGCCTGCGCGCGCGACAGCGGGTCTTCGACTCGACCGGCGGCCTGCATGCCGCCGGGCTCTTCACCGCCGACGGCGCCCTGCTCGCGGTTCGAGAGGACGTGGGCAGACACAACGCGGTCGACAAGGTGCTCGGCTGGGCGTTGACCGACGGCCGGGTACCGCTGCGCGAGGCGATCCTGGTGGTGAGCGGGCGCGCGTCCTTCGAGCTCGTCCAGAAGGCCGTGGTCGCGGGCATTCCGATCCTCGCCGCGGTGTCCGCCCCCTCATCGCTGGCCGTCGATCTCGCCACAGAGTCCGGGCTGAGCCTGGTCGGGTTCCTGCGCGGCGACACCATGAACGTCTACAGCGGCGAGGCCCGGATCAAACCCGCCTGACGCCGCACGTCTCCAGGCATCACTCCTGTGGCGCTTCTCGCATCCCGTTCTTATACCCCCTGGGGTATGGTCGACGCATACCCAGCCAGATACCCCCAGGGGCATATCGAGGAGACAGGCATGACGAGCAACACAGCCGAGGTGGACAAAACCCGGTCGGCAACAGCGGTCGGCGACGGCCCGCCGCCGACCGCGCCGGCGGGAGGACTCCTCGGCCGGCTCGGCGCAGCGATGGTCGGGCGCGCGCGGTGGGTGTTCGGCATCTGGCTGATCGCACTGGTCGCGCTCGGCGCCGCCGCGCCGTCGGTGTTCACGTCGCTGGCGGGTGCGGGCTGGCAGGCCAACGGTTCGGAATCCGTGCAGGTCCGCGAGCTCGCCCAGGAGCACTTCGGGGGGAACTCCTCCGCCGCGGTGCAGGTCGTGGTGCACTCGGACACCCTCGCCGTCACGGATCCGCAGGTTCAGGACGTGATCGCCGAGGCCACCTCGGCGTTCGCGGACGACCCTCGGTTCGGCGAGGTCATCGCCCCGCAGCCCGGCATGTCCATCAGCCCGGACGGGCACACCGGCATCCTGATCGCCGGTGCGAACGCGAGCACCGACGACATGGTCAAGGCCGTCGACGAGCTCAAGGGTGAACTGGGCGCGCTGTCCACGGGGGACATCGAGGTCTATCCCACCGGCGCATCGGCGCTCTGGAGCGACTTCAACAAGGCCAATCACGACGCGATGATCCAGGCCGAGATGCTCTCCTGGCCGGTCACGCTCGCGATCATGGTGCTGGCCTTCGGGTCGCTGGTCGCCGCGGGACTGCCACTGTTGCTGACCATGGCCGGCCTGATCGCCTCCGCGGGCGGTCTGGTCCTGCTCAACACGGTCACGCCGATCTCGGTGTGGGCCATGAACTTCGCGATGATGTTCGCCCTCGCCCTCGGCATCGACTACGCCCTGTTCATCGTCTCGCGATTCCGGGATGCGCTGAGCAAGAGCGGTGACCCGCGCGCCGCGGTCGCGGAGACGATGGACACCGCGGGCAAGGCGGTCGTGCTCTCGGGGCTGACCGTGCTCGTGAGCCTGTCCGCGGTGCTGCTGGTCCCGGCGCCGGCGGTGCGGACGATGGCCGTCGGCATCATGCTCGCCGTCACCTTCGTCCTCGCGGCCACGCTGACCCTGCTCCCCGCGGTCCTCGGCAAGCTCGGCGCCAAGGTCAACGCCGGCTCGCTCCCCCACGCCAAGCGGCAGCAGCACCGTTCGCCGCGTTTCGCTGCGTGGGCCAACCTCCTGCACAAGCACCCGTGGCCGTTCGCGATCGGTTCGCTCCTGATCCTGATCGCGCTGTCCCTCCCGGTGCTCGGCCTGAAGGTCGCGATGCCGTCGATCGAGGTGGTCCCGTCCGACGCACCGGTCCGGCAGGGCTACGAGCTCGTTCAGGCACAGTTGGGCGAGGGCGCGCCCGGAATGCTGCAGATCATCGCCCCGGCATCCGACGCCGAGACCACGGCCGATGCCGCGGCCGCCGTCGACGGGATCGCGATGGTCACCCCGCCGCAGCCCGCGATCGACGGTTCCGGCCACGTCATGCTCCAGGCGATCCCGAGTGTCGACCCCTCCGACGAGGCGATGGGCTCGATCCTCACCCAGTTGCGGTCCGAGCTGCCCGCTCAGGCCCTGGTCGGCGGCGCCCCGGCCGAGAACCTCGACCTGCAGCAGGCACTGAACGACTACCTGCCGCTGATCGTCGGCATCATCCTGGTCCTCGGATTCCTGCTGCTGCTGGTCGCGCTGCAGGCACCGCTGATCGCCATCCTCGGGACCGTGGTGAGCCTGCTCTCGACCGCCGCCGCGTTCGGGGTCGCCACGTTGATCTTCCAGGACGGACACGGCGCGGGCCTGCTCGGCTTCACCCCGCAGGGATTCCTCGACGGCTGGGGACCCGTGTTCTTCTTCGCGATGATCTTCGCGATCGCGATGGACTACACGGTCTTCCTGCTGTCCACCGCGAAGGAGCACTACGAACGATCCGGCGATCCGAAGATCGCGCACGTCGACGGGCTCGCGCATTCGGGCCGAGTGATCGCCGCCGCGGCCGCGGTGATGGTGGCGGTGTTCTTCACGTTCGCGCTCGCCGATCCGCTCCCGCCGAAGGAGATGGGCATCATCCTCGGCGTCGCCGTCCTGCTCGACGCGGTACTCATCCGACTCGTCCTGCTGCCGGTCCTGCTGCGGCTGACCGGGCACGCCGCCTGGTGGTCCCCCACCTGGCTGCGACGGGCACTGCCCAACATCAGCTTCTCGCACGGCTGACCCGACACAAGGAGATCCCACATGGCAACACTTCCCCGCCACCAGGGTTGGACGGTCGAGAGGCTCGTACCACTCCTCGCCGGCACCATGGTCCTACTCAGCGTCGCACTCACCGTCGCGTTCTCGTCCTGGTGGCTGATCCTGACGGGATTCGTCGCCGCGAACCTGCTCCTGTACGCCGCCGTCGGATGGTGCCCGGCGAGCCTGCTGATGCAGCGGCTCGGCCTCGAGCGCGTCCAGGACACCACCCACACCCGGAACGGAGACAACTCATGAACCTCGCACTGTCTACGACGCTGCAGTCCTCCTTCGCCGATGCGGTCGCGAAGACCCGAATCGCCCTGCAGGAACAGGGCTTCGGTGTGCTCACCGAGATCGACATGCGGGCCACCCTCAAGGCGAAGCTCGACGAGGACATCGAGGACTACCTCATCCTCGGGGCATGCAACCCGCCGCTCGCCCACCGAGCCGTCACCATCGACCGGCAGATCGGATTGCTGTTGCCCTGCAACGTGATCGTGCGCGCCGATACCAGCACGGACGGCAACGTCATCGTCGAGGCGATGAATCCGGACCTGATGGTGCAGGTCACCGGCGAACCCGCACTCGGGCCCGTCGCGACGGAGGCCGCCACGCGGCTACGGGCGGCGATCGCCTCGCTCGGTGGCGTCGCCGACTGACGCCGGCCGTCGGCAGAGCCACTCGACGGCGGCGCGGTAGCCCTCCACCCCGAGGCCGCACACCACGCCGTCGGCGACCGGCGACACGAGCGACCGGTCCCGGAACGCCTCACGGCCGTGGATGTTGCTGATGTGCACCTCCACCACCGGCACCCCGACGGTGGCGAGGGCGTCGCGCAGCGCCACCGAGGTGTGCGAGTAGCCGCCCGGATTGATCACCACGCCCGACGCGCCGTCGCGGGCCTCATGGATCCAATCGATCAGTACGCCTTCGTGATTGGACTGGCGCGCGTCGACCTCGCGGCCGTACCCGGCGGCGGCCTGCCGGCACAGTGCCACCACGTCGTCGAGAGTGGCCGCCCCGTACACGTCGGGCTGTCGCCGGCCGAGCAGGTTCAGGTTGGGTCCGTTGAGCACGAGGATCGGGCCTGTGGTCGCCATGCGGGTCACGCTAGCTCGCGGGTGACACCGACAGACGGAAAACGGCCGGTGGGAATCCCACCGGCCGTTCCGTGTCTCGTTGTCCGCTGTGCCGACTACGCCGTCTTGTCGCGACGTTCCGGCCGCTCCGGCTTGCGCGGGACGATGGTCGGCAGCACGTTGTCGTTGACGGTCTCGGCCGTCACGACCACCTTGGCGACGTCGTCGCGGCTCGGGATGTCGTACATCACCGGCAGCAGGACCTCTTCCATGATGGCGCGCAGGCCGCGGGCACCGGTGCCACGCAGGATCGCCTGATCCGCCACGGCCTCGAGCGCGTCCGGGGAGAACTCGAGTTCCACCCCGTCCATGTCGAACAGCCGCGTGTACTGCTTGACCAGTGCGTTCTTCGGCTCGGACAGGATCTGGACGAGGGAGTCCTTGTCCAGGCTGGTCACCGAGGCGACGACCGGGAGACGGCCGATGAACTCCGGGATCAGGCCGAACTTGATCAGGTCCTCGGGCATCACCTCGGCGAAGTGATCCTGGGTGTCCAGCTCCGCCTTCGAACGCACCTCCGCCCCGAAACCGATGCCGCGCTTGCCGACCCGGTCGGAGACGATCCGCTCGAGTCCCGCAAACGCACCCGCCACGATGAACAGCACGTTGGTGGTGTCGATCTGGATGAATTCCTGATGGGGGTGCTTGCGCCCGCCCTGCGGGGGCACGCTCGCCTGGGTGCCCTCGAGGATCTTCAGCAGCGCCTGCTGCACACCCTCACCGGACACATCGCGGGTGATCGACGGGTTCTCGCTCTTGCGGGCGATCTTGTCGACCTCGTCGATGTAGATGATGCCGGTCTCGGCGCGCTTGACGTCGTAGTCCGCGGCTTGGATCAGCTTGAGCAGGATGTTCTCGACATCCTCGCCGACATATCCCGCCTCCGTGAGCGCCGTCGCGTCGGCGATGGCAAACGGCACGTTCAGCATCTTCGCCAGCGTCTGCGCGAGGTAGGTCTTGCCGCAACCGGTGGGGCCGAGCATCAGGATGTTCGACTTGGCCAGTTCCACGGTCTCGCCGCGGGCGTCACGACCCTTGTCGCCGGCCTGGATGCGCTTGTAATGGTTGTAGACCGCGACCGCGAGAGTGCGCTTGGCCGCATCCTGACCGATCACGTAGTTCTCGAGGAAGTCCCGGATCTCGGCCGGCTTGGGCAGCTCGTCGAGCTTGACCTCGCTCGACTCGGCGAGCTCTTCTTCGATGATCTCGTTGCACAGGTCGATGCACTCATCGCAGATATAGACCCCTGGTCCCGCGATGAGCTTCTTCACCTGCTTCTGACTCTTGCCGCAGAAAGAGCACTTCAGCAGGTCGCCGCCGTCACCGATGCGTGCCATCTCGTCAGGTCCCTACTTCCTTCTCAGCGTTGGTGACCGTCCCCCGCCCCGCGTGTGGGTCGTCACGACCCACATCCCTGGGCGGACAAAGCCCCTGATGTGACCGTACCCGTAGTTCCGGAACGAGGTCGACCAGTTGCCGATGATTCGACTCGACGCGCAGCCGAGACAAATCTCCGTCGACCGTGCCGCCCCGATTCCGACCGGGGGTTTCAGCCTGACCGGTCGGCTCCCCGACCCGCCGCATCCCGACGAACGCGGCGTGTCGCGGAGCCCTACCGGCTTCGGTGCCCCGGAGGGCGGACGACTGCTACTTCTGTGCGGAGAGCTTCCGGTACTCGAGCACGTCGTCGATGATCCCGTACTCCTTGGCCTCGGCCGCCGTGAGGATCTTGTCGCGGTCGGTGTCCTTGCGGATCACCTCGGCGTCCTTGCCGGTGTGCTTGCTCAGCGTCGACTCCATGAGCCGGCGCATCCGCTCGATCTCGGCGGCCTGGATCTCGAGGTCCGACACCTGACCCTGGATGCCGCCGGTGGACGGCTGGTGGATCAGCACGCGCGCGTTCGGCAGCGCCAGACGCTTGCCGGGGGTGCCCGCCGCGAGCAGCACCGCCGCCGCCGAGGCCGCCTGCCCGAGGCAGACGGTGGTGATGTCGGCGCGGACGTACTGCATGGTGTCGTAGATCGCCATCAACGAGGTGAACGATCCACCCGGCGAGTTGATGTACATGGTGATGTCGCGATCGGGGTCGAGCGACTCGAGCACCAGCAGCTGCGCCATCACGTCGTTGGCGGAGGCGTCGTCGACCTGCACGCCGAGGAAGATGATGCGCTCCTCGAACAGCTTGTTGTACGGGTTCGACTCCTTCACTCCGTAGCTGGAGTGCTCGATGAAGGAGGGCAGGATGTAGCGACTCTGGGGTGCGGCGGGGGCCTGACCGCCCAGCGGGCGGGGATCAAACAGATTGGTCATCGGTTCTCCAATGGGTGAGGTGCGTCGGGGCGGGGTCGGCTAGTTGCTGCCGGTGCCGCCGGCCTGCCGCGCGCGGGAGATGACGTGGTCGACGAAGCCGTACTCGAGCGCCTCGGAGGCCGTGAACCAACGGTCACGATCGGAATCCGCGGTGATCTGCTCGACCGTCTGGCCGGTGTGCTCGGCGATCAGCTGCGCCATCTCGCGCTT
Source organism: Rhodococcus daqingensis (assembly GCF_042665615.1). Classification (NCBI taxonomy): domain Bacteria; kingdom Bacillati; phylum Actinomycetota; class Actinomycetes; order Mycobacteriales; family Nocardiaceae; genus Rhodococcus; species Rhodococcus daqingensis. The sequence continues at coordinate 196,300 of NZ_JBHTCS010000028.1, forward strand.
GGTGTGGGCGAACTGCTCGGCCATGATCGCGATGTCCGAGGCGGTACCGCCGATGCCCGCGGACGGCTGGTGCATCATGATCCGCGCGTGCGGCAGGGCGTAGCGCTTGCCCTTGGTGCCCGCGGAGAGCAGGAACTGACCCATCGAGGCGGCCAGGCCCATGCCGAAGGTCGCGATGTCGCACTCGGCGAACTGCATGGTGTCGAAGATCGCCATGCCCGCGGTCACCGAACCGCCGGGCGAGTTGATGTAGAGGGAGATGTCCCTGGTCGGATCCTCGGCCGAGAGCAGCAGGATCTGCGCGCACAGCTTGTTCGCGATGTCGTCGTCGACCTGGGTACCGAGGAAGATGATGCGTTCCCGAAGCAGGCGCTCGAACACCGAGTCGCTGAGATTCAGACCAGAGGTGGCTGAAGTCATGGCGGGGCTCAACGAAGCCCCCGGGTTCTGTGAAGTCACGGTACCTGCCTTCTCCATAACTGAATTTCGATGGTTCTTGACACTGACACTAACGAACAGGGACGGCCCCGGAGTCCCGGTGCCGTCCCTGTTCGCTATTGGCGTGAAATCTAGCTCTCGTCCGCGGCCTCGGCCTCGTCGGCCTCCGGGCCGCCGAACAGCTCCGCGGTGTCGACGGTCGCGCCGGTGGTGTCCGTGACGGCCACCTGGTCGACGACGGTCGCGAGCGCCTTGCCGCGACGGACATCGGCGAACACGGCGCCGAGCTGGCCCGCCTGCTGGACCTGCTGGATGAACTGGTCCGGCGAGATGCCGTAACGCTGGGCCTGGAAGATGATCCGCTCGGTCAGTTCCTGCTGGCCGACCTCGGTACCGGCCTGGTCCGCGATCGCGTCGAGCAGCAGCTGGGTCTTCACCGACTTCTCGGCGGCCTCGACGGCGTCCTTGTCGAACTGCTCGCGCGTGGTGCCCTGCGCCTCGAGCAGCGCGTTCAGCTGCTCCTCGTCGTGGTCGAGGCCGTGCACGGCCTCGTGCAGCTGCGCATCGACCTCGGCCTTGACCACGGTCTCGGGCAGCGGGACCTCGATGGTCTCGAGCAGCGTCTCGAGGACCTTGTCGCGGATCTGGCCGGCCTGCTCGACCTTGGCGACCCGGCCGACCCGCTCGCGCAGGTCCTCCTTCAGCGCGTCGAGGGTGTCGAACTCGCTCGCCAGCTGGGCGAACTCGTCGTCGGCCTCGGGCAGCTCGCGCTCCTTGACGGTGCCGACGGTGACCGTCACGACGGCCTCCTTGTCGGCGTGCTCACCGGCGACGAGCTTGGTGGTGAAGTCCTTCGACTCGCCCGCCTTGAGTCCGACGATCGCCTCGTCGAGACCCTCGATCAGCTGACCCGAGCCCACCTCGTGGGACAGGCCGGACGCGGTTGCCTCCGGGACGGCCTCGCCGTCGACGACGGCCGACAGGTCGATCGACACGAAGTCGCCGTCCTGCACGGCGCGCTCGACGCCGGTAAGGGTGCCGAAACGCTGACGCAGCGACAGCAGCTGCTCGTCGACGGCCGCCTCGGTGATCTCGACCGGGTCGACGGTGACAGCGAGGGTGCTGTAGTCGGGCAGGTCGATCTCGGGACGGACGTCCACCTCGGCGGTGAACGCGAGGAGCTCACCGTCTTCGATCTTGGTGATGTCGATCTCCGGCTGGCCGATCGCCTTGACGCCGGCGGTGGTCACGGCCTCGGAGTAGCGCGCGGGAAGGGTGTCGTTGACGACCTGCTCGAGCACGGCGCCGCGACCGACGCGGGCCTCGAGCAGCTTGGCCGGCGCCTTGCCCGGACGGAAGCCGGGGAGACGGATCTGCTGCGCGAGGGCCTTGTACGCCTTGTCGAAATCGGGCTTGAGCTCCTCGAAGGGCACCTCAACATTGATACGGACCCGCGTCGGGCTCAGCTGCTCGACGGTGCTCTTCACGGACATGCTCCTTCGTGTGGTCTTGCTCGTTGCGTCGCGGCCCTGGTCTTCAGTTCCGCGCTGTTATGACGTTGTCCCTGGTCGGGGTGACAGGATTTGAACCTGCGACCCTCCGCTCCCAAAGCGGATGCGCTACCAAGCTGCGCTACACCCCGTTAGGTCCGCGACACGGCGACCGCGCTGGAGATCCGCGCGGCTGCCGCCGAAGGTGAATCCTACGGGCACCCGTTCGACGAGTTCCCGGCCACCCGATGTGGCGAATCCCCGGCCACCCGATTGGCGAATCCAGAACAGGGTTGGGTACAGTCTCTCAACGCAGACGACATCGATGGCGATCCCAAGTTGTCGTGTGCACGGGGATGTAGCTTAGTGGTAAAGCCTCTGCCTTCCAAGCAGATGATGCGGGTTCGATTCCCGTCATCCCCTCCACCTGTTCGAGACAGTCTCGAAACCGCCCGCCACCTGCGCAGACAGGGGCGGGTTTTTTCATGCCCGTACGCGCCCACGAGGGCCGATCCGACGGCCTCGAGAGACGTTCCCCGAGGGCCTCTCCGGCACGGCTCGCCTGCAACGTGCTGCGTCATTCCCGGCCCGATCGACGATTCGTAGTCGGCCACCAATCCGGACGCTCCCAACTAGGGTGGAACCTGTTTCAGTCTTCCACCGCTCACAGTGTAGGAGTGCCGCATGCACACCCCCCTTTGCGACGACCTGGGCATCGAGTTCCCCATCTTCGCGTTCACCCATTGCCGCGACGTCGTGGTCGCCGTCAGCAAGGCCGGAGGCTTCGGCGTGCTCGGTGCGGTCGGCTTCACGCCCGAGGAGCTCGAGATCGAGCTGAAGTGGATCGATGAGCACATCGGCGACCATCCGTACGGCGTCGACATCGTCATCCCGAACAAGTACGAGGGCATGGATTCGAACCTGTCCGCCGATGAACTCACCACGATGCTGCAGAAGATGGTGCCGCAGCAGACCCTCGACTTCGCCCGCAAGATCCTCACCGACCACGGCGTGCCGGTGCCGACCGACGGCAGCGAGAACGCGTTGCAGCTTTTGGGCTGGACCGAGGCGACCGCCACCCCTCAGGTCGAGGTGGCACTGCAGCACCCCAAGGTCACGCTCATCGCCAATGCCCTCGGCACGCCGCCGGCGGACATGATCGCGCACATCCACGCCGCCGGCCGCAAGGTCGCGGCGCTGTGCGGCTCGCCGTACCAGGCGCGCAAGCACGCCGACGCGGGCGTCGACATCATCATCGCGCAGGGCGGCGAGGGCGGCGGACACTGCGGCGAGGTCGGCTCGATCGTGCTGTGGCCGCAGGTCGTCAAGGAGGTCGCGCCGGTCCCGGTGCTCGCCGCGGGCGGCATCGGGAGTGGCCAGCAGATCGCGGCCGCGCTCGCGATGGGCGCCCAGGGCGCCTGGTCCGGGTCGCAGTGGCTGATGGTCGAGGAGGCCGAGAACACCACCGTCCAGCAGGCCGCGTACGCGAACGCGTCCAGCCGGGACACCGTGCGCAGCCGCTCGTTCACCGGCAAGCCCTGCCGGATGCTGCGCAACGACTGGACCGACGCCTGGGAAAAGGACGGCAACCCCGAGCCCCTCGGCATGCCGCTGCAGTACATGGTGTCCGGGATGGCCGTCGCGGCCACCCACAAGTACCCGGACGAGACCGTCGACGTCGCCTTCAACCCGGTCGGACAGGTCGTGGGCCAGTTCACCAAGGTCGAGAAGACCTCGGCGGTCATCGAGCGGTGGGTGCAGGAATACCTCGAGGCCACCGGCACCCTCGAGCAGCTGAACGCGGCCGCGAACGCCTGACCGCGGCTCAATCGGGGAGGATCGGGGTCGTGTCGCCGCGGTCCTTCCCGAGCAGTGCGGCCCGCGTGACGGCCACCGACCCGAACCTCTCACGAACCGAATCCAGGGCGGTGTCGAGCGCCGTCACGTCGCGGGCGGCCGGATCGACCGTCCCGGTGTCCGCCTCGAACGGCAGCGCCAACTGCTCGGCACCGTCCCGGTCGAGATTGGTCAACGCGACGCCGATCAGCGTCAACCCCTGGGCGAGGATCAGCGGTCGCGACTGATCGAGGAGCGCACGCACGGCGGACAGGATCGTCTCGGTGCGCGCAGTCGCCCGCGGCAGCGTGACCGAGCGGGTGGCGCGGGTGAAGTCCGCGAACCTCATCCGCACGACCACGGTGCGGCAGACCCGGTCCGTCCGGCGCAGACGCCGCGTGACGCGGTCGACCAGCGCCGCGGCGAGCACATCGATCTCGTCCTGGGACCGCGGCCGACGGCCGAGCGCGTGCTGGGCGCCGATCGAACGCCGCCGCGTGCCCGTCTGCACCCGTCGCGGGTCCCGGGCCCAGGCCAGTGCGTGCAGGTGACGTCCCGATGCCTGACCGACGACGGCCATCAGTTCCCGCTCGGACAACGCCGCCATCTGTCCGATCGACTCGATCCCGTAGTCCCGCAGCTTGCGCGATGTCACCGCGCCGACACCCCACAACCGCTCGACCGGAAGCGGGTGCAGGAACTCCAGTTCGCGGTCCGGCTCGACGAGCAGCAGCCCGTCCGGCTTCCCGACCGCGCTGGCCACCTTGGCGAGGAACTTGGTCCGCGCGATCCCGACGGTGATCGGCAACCCGACCCGCTGACGGACCTCGTGCCGCAGCCGGGTGGCGATCTCCAATGGCGTGCCCGACACGCGGCCCAGTCCCCCGACGTCGAGGAACGCCTCGTCGATCGAAATGCCCTCGACCAGCGGTGTGGTCTGCCGGAAGACCTCGAACACCGCCTTGCTCGCCTCGGCGTAGGCCGCCATCCGCGGCCGCACCACCACCGCGTGCGGACATAGCCGCAGCGCCAGTGCCCCACTGCTCGGCGTCCGCACGCCGAACGCCTTCGCCTCGTAGCTGGCGGCGAGCACGACTCCCCCGCCCACGATCACCGGCCGGCCCCGCAGCGAGGGATCGTCACGCTGCTCGACCGAGGCGTAGAAGGCGTCGAGATCGGCATGCAGGATCGTGGCCTCGGCCCGGGAGCGGCCGGGGCCCGGCTCGCCGGACGACGACGGAGACGCTGCACGATCAGACACGAACACATGTTCGCATTCGACACCGACACTCGGGTTCCCCCCGCGGCACCCGAGAGGCGTCAGGCCGGCAGCAGGGCCCGTACCCCGCTCGGCGTCCGGCCCAGGTGTGCGCGCATCGTTCGGGTCAGGTGGGCCTGGTCGGCGAACCCGAGGTCCGCGGCGAGCCCCGCGAGGTCCCGCTCCCCCTCCTCGAGCCGCGCCAGCGCCCGGCCGACCCGGACCCGGTTGCGGTAGCGGGTGACGGAGACGCCGGTGACCGCGGTGAAGGTGCGGCTCAACAGGAACGGCGACACGTCGAGCAGGTCGGCCAGCGGAATCAGGCCACCGGATCCCGGAACCTCGTCGAGGATCGCCGCCCGGGCGGCGGCCGCCAGCGCGCGACCGCGCGCGCCGGACCGGATCCGCGCGGGCACCGCGCCGCCCCCGACGCGCGGAGCGATCTCCGCGACGAGGCCCGCCACTTCCTCCGCGACCGCGAACCCGACATCGGAGCTTCCCGCCGCCCGGAGCAACCGCCGGTGCCACAGCTCCACCCGGGCGTCGACGTAGAGGTCCGGCGCACGCTGCGTCCCGCAGTCACCCGCGATCGAGTGCCACAGCTCGGCGCCGATATCGATCGAGGTGCAGAGGTCGCCGCCGGCGGGATGCGCGAACCGCTCCTCCTCGCCCGGTCGGCCGAGGTAGGCGGTCGTCCGGTCCAGCACCGACTCCGCACCATCGGCCCGTCGCAGGAACCGTCCCGCCCGCACGAGCACCAGCCGGTGATCGTCATGACACTCCGGCTCCGACCACGCGGCGTGCTCGCCGGCGCAGGTGACCGCCCAGGCACTGAACTGGGGCAGCTCTGCGATCTGCACCGCCGATTGCATGCGAGAAACGCTACGCGCCGCCACCGACACCCGGCCGCAAGAATGTTCAAGACGGCCGGCGCGCGAACCGGCACCCTCGGGTCATGGCATACCTACGTACCGAAACCCTCGTCGACACCACCCCCGAGCGCGCATGGGATGCGCTCCGCGACTGGGGCGCTCTGCACGAGCGCCTGGCAGTCGGGTTCGTCACGGAGACCACCATCGCCGGGGCCGACCGGATCGTCACGTTCAGCGACGGCTCCGTGGTCCGCGAACGGCTGGTCGCACTGGACGAGACGGCTCGCCGCCTGTCGTGGTCGATCGTCGGCGGGCCCTACGAGCATCACAACGGGTCCGCTCAGGTGTTCGCCGAGAGCGATGGGCGCACCCGGTTCGTGTGGATCGCGGACCTGCTGCCGGATGCGCTGGCGGACCGCACCGCGGCCGTGATGGAGCTCGGCATCAGCGCGATTCGCCGAACTCTCGAGGGCGACCGGGTGCGCGGCGGCTGACCGCCGGGATCGAGGCGGCGGCTCCGCGGACGGCGGCTACGTCAAGATCGCCGGTAGGCTGGAACTCGTCCGATTTGTCCCCATGGGAAGGCCCCCAGTGGAACTCCTCCTGATCCTCGCCGTCATCGGTGTCGTCGTGTTCCTGGTGATGAAAAGCCAGAAGCGCTCTGTCGGCCACACCGCCACCCAGCTCGAGGACGCCAAGGCGGACGCGCGCCAGGCGATCGAGCGACTCGGCGGTCAGGTCTACAACCTGACCGGCACCGACATGGCCTCGAAGCAGGCCCTCGCCGACGCGTCCGAGCGCCACATCGCGGCCGGCTCGCAGATCGACCAGGCCAACAGCCCGGCGCAGGCTCGCCTCGCGAAACAGACTGCGCTGGAGGGCCTCTACTACATCCGTGCCGCGCGTACGGCGATGGGGATGGACCCCGGCCCGGAGGTGCCGAGCATCGACGGTCAGCGCGCCGCCGGTGAGGTGACCGAGAACCGGGACATCGAGTTCGAGGGTCGTCAGGTCTCGGCTTCGCCGAACCCGTCACCACGGACCCCGAACTACTACCCGGGCGGCCGTGTCGCGGGTCGGCCCGTCCCGGCCGGCTGGTACTCCGAGCCCTGGTGGAAGCCGGCGCTCGTCGCGGGCGCGTGGGGCGTGGGCTCGATGTTCCTGTTCTCCGCGATGTTCGGCGGCATGGCCGGGGTGCCCTATGACGCCCAGGCCTTCGAGAACGGCCAGGGCGACGGCAGCGACGCCGGTGGCGCCGGCGAGGGCGGAGACGCCGGTGGTGGCGATGCGGGCGGAGACGCCGGCGGCGAGTACGGCGGAGACACGGGCGGCGGCGACTGGGGCGGCGACGCCGGTGGCGGCGACTGGGGTGGCGGCGGCGACTTCGGCGGGATGGACTTCTAGCCGGCCTGACAGGTCGGGCACCAGAACAGGTTGCGCGCCTTCATGACCGACGCAGCGATCGGCGTGCCGCACACGCGGCACGCCGATCCGGCTCTCCGGTAGACGTAGGTCCGCGGGCGGTCCTTTGCATACGCGGGGTCGCCGTTGTCGTGTTCGGGCCGGACCACGTGCATCTTCCCGCGTCGGACACCGACCTTCATCAGCGCCACGAGATCGACCCACAGCGCGTCCCATTCCGCGGAGGTCAGATCCGTGCCAGGCCGGTTCGGGTTGATCTCGTGCCGGAACAGCACCTCGGCGCGATACACGTTCCCGACGCCCGCGAGCACCGCCTGATCCATCAGCAGCGCACCGATCGCCGTACGCGACCGGGAGATACGGTGCCAGGCCCTCGCCGGATCCGCGTCGGGCCGCAGCGGGTCGGGCCCGAGCCGGTCCTCCAGCGAGCGCAGCTGGGATTCGTCGTAGATCTCGCAGGCGGTCGGCCCGCGCAGGTCGGTCCCGATCTCGGCCCCCACCATGCGCATCCGGACCTGACCCACCGGCGCGCCCATGGGCAGCGGGAGGTCGGTGAACTTGCCGTACAGCCCGAGGTGCACGTGCACGATCAGGCCCGATTCGTAGTGGTGCAGTAGGTGTTTGCCCCACGCCTCGGCCCGCACCAGGACCCTGCCGTCGACGCTCGCGGCGCCGGCCTCGAACCTGCCCTGCGGGCTGGACACACGGACGGGAGCACCGGCGAAGTGTCGCTGGTGCTCCCGTGCGAGGCGGTGAAGTGTGTGGCCCTCGGGCACTCAGGCCTCGGGCAGAGCCGGCGGCACGCCGGTGCGCTCGTACTCCGACAGGATGTCGATGCGCCGCTGGTGCCGCTCCTCGCCCGACCACGGGGTCTCGAGGAACGCGTCGACGATGGCCAGCGCCTCCTCCAGCGAGTGCATCCGGCCGCCGATACCGATCAGCTGGGCCTTGTTGTGCTGGCGGGCGAGCTGCGCGGTCTCCACGCTCCACGCCAGGGCGCAGCGGGCGCCGGGCACCTTGTTGGCGGCGATCTGCTCGCCGTTGCCGCTGCCGCCGAGCACGATGCCGAGGCTGCCCTCGTCCTCGACCACGCGGCGCGCGGCCTCGACGCAGAACGCCGGGTAGTCGTCCACGGCGTCGTACACGTGGGCGCCGCAGTCCACGGCCTCGTGGCCGTTCGCGGTGAGATGGTCCTTGATCTGGTTCTTGAGCTCGAAGCCTGCGTGGTCGGCACCTAGGTATACGCGCATGTGCCAATTCTGACAGGTCGGACCGGCGGCCCCCGACCCGACCACGAATAGGGTCAGTGCCCATGGAGCAGTTCTCACCCGTGGTCGCGCATCACCCACCCGTCCAGGCGGCGCCGGGATTCCCGCCGCCGCAGATGCACCCGGCGCGCGGTCTCTCGCCGTGGGGGATGCCGATCCGGCACCGGCTCGAGATCCCGCTGCTGGTGCTGTCGATCGCGACGACGACGGTGGCCTACCTGGTGTCGGTCGCCCTGATCGCCACGGGCACGTTGGACATGTGGGTGATCATCGTGCTGCTCGCCCCGATCCTGCTGTTCCTCGCCCGCGGGCAGATGTACGCCTCGCAGCGGGTCAACGGCGTGAAGATGACACCGACCCAGTTCCCCGACGGCTACCGGATGCTGGCCGAGGCCGCCGCGCGGTTCGGGATGCCGCAGGTTCCCGACGGCTACGTCATCCTCGGCAACGGCCGGATCAACGCCTTCGCCTCGGGGCACGGGTTCCGGCGGTACGTGGTGGTCTACAGCGACATGTTCGAGATCGGCGGCCAGGCACGCGATCCCGACGCGCTCGCCTTCATCATCGGACACGAGGTCGGGCACATCGCCGCCGGCCACGCGTCGTACTGGCGCCAACTCGGCATGTTCGCCTCCAACTACATCCCGGTGATCGGGTCCTCGCTCTCGCGCGCGCAGGAGTACACCGCGGACAACCACGGACTGTGCAACCGCCCGTACGGGGCGCCGGGGGCCATCGGGGTGCTCGCCGCGGGCAAGTACCTGATGGGCCTGGTCGGATTCGACGAGATGGCCGACCGGGCGCGTACCGAGCGCGGGTTCTTCCCCTGGCTGGTGAACGTCCTCTCCAGCCACCCGGTGCTGACCTGGCGGGCCGCGGCCCTCCGGGACCGCTCCCGCCACGGCCGGATCTTCTAGCCGGCGGCCCCCACCAGCTCACGGTGCGCGCGCACCCTGCGGTTGTCCGAATCCACCCAGCCCTTGGATTCCGCGTAATCGATCATCGACACGAACTGCGGCAGCCAGCCCTCGCCGCGCCCGGGGTGCCTGCGCACGGCGTCCTCGAGCACGCCGATGTCCAGCCAGACGTGGTCCCCGTCCACGACGCCCCATCCTGCGAGCGCGGCCGCGGTCCGTTCCGGGTCGGGTTCACCCCGCACGGTGACGGCCAATCTCGTGAACTCGTCGACACCCGTCAGTTCCACGGTCGCATCAGACTCGCGGAGGTCCACCTCGAGTTGCATCTCGCACATGCCCCTTCCCAGGACGATCACACAACTGGTTCAGTTGATTGAATCGTTCGCTCTATTTCATGTCACGGGGCCGTTCGGCGTCAAGTGTGTGCAAAACTCTCGGCATGTCCACCCCGACCCAGAACCGACAGGGCAATGCCACCCGAACGCGCCTGGTGAAGGCGGCCGAGAAACTCTTCGCGGCCCAGGGCGTGGACGCGGTCTCGATTCGCGCCGTCAACGCGGCGGCGGGGCTCGGGCCGGCCTCGGTGCACTACCACTTCGGCACGAAGGACGATCTGCTCGCGGCCGTTCTCGTCGATCTCGGCGCCGCGGTGCGCGACGAGATCTGGACCAACGTGGAGCGACTCGCCGCCTCGCCCGGCGCGCCGACCGCGGATGCCCTGGTTCGCGCGGTCACCGACCCCTACCTCGAACTACTACTGCGCCAACGAGTCCGCGGCATGAGGTGGGTGAAGATCATCGCGCAGATCTCCCCGGAGGGCCATCCCGCACTGGAGGCCGCGGGCCAGCACCTTCCCGAGACGCTGCTCGACCAGGTCCGCCGCGCGTACCCACATTCGGACCCGGATCGACTCGCGCTCCGCTGGGCGATCTCGGTGATGGGGTTCATCCAGGCCCTGAGCCGGGCCGACGAATGGAGCCACGGCGGCGGACGCCTCTCCCCCGAGGACCTGACCGCCTTCTACGACGACCTCGTCCTCTTCGTCGTCGGCGGGGTCGACCGACTGCTCGGCGCCTGAGCCGCCGCCGGAGACGGCGATCCCCTCCCCTCGGCAGTGTCCACTCAGCGGGAACTTTTTGGATCAGTTGATCCAATCGAATGATAGGAATTAGGGCAGAGCGGATGTGATGCCGCTCACTCTGGAAGCCGATCACCCTCGTTGCCTCTCCCGAGGGCCGGCACTCACCCGTCAAGGAGATGACGCCCGTGTGGACCACCGATTCGATCAAGTTCGGCGCCTTCCTCGCGCCGTACCACCCACTGAACGCCGACCCCGCACTGCAGCTGCGCCGTGACATCGACCTCATGGAGCACCTCGATCACCTCGGATTCGACGAGGCCTGGATGGGAGAACACCACTCCACCGGCGCCGAGATCGTGCCCGCCCCAGACCTGTTCATCGCCGCCGCCGCCGAGCGCACCGAACGGATCCGGTTCGGCACCGGGGTCACCTCACTGCCGTACCACCATCCCCTGGTCACCGCGGACCGGATCACCCAGCTGGACCTGCAGACCCGCGGCCGACTCGTCTTCGGCACCGGCCCGGGCAAGATCCCGCTCGATGCGCACATGATGGGGATCAATCCCTCGGACCAGCGCCGGATGCAGGGCGAGGCCCTCGAGGCGATCCTGGCGCTGCTGCGCGGCGAGGTCGTGAACATGGAGACCGACTGGTTCACCCTGCGCGACGCCCGCGCCCAGTTGCCCACCTACAACTCGGCGGGCATCGAGATCGCGACCGCCTCGACCATGTCGCCCAACGGCTCGGTACTGGCCGGCACCCACGGCCTCTCGCTGCTCTCGCTCGCCGCCAGCTCCCCCAGCGGATTCGACGTCCTCGACCGCAACTGGGGCGTCTACGAGACGGTCTGCGCCGAGAACGGCCATGTCGCCGACCGGTCCACCTGGCGGCTGGTCAACCCGATGTTCCTCGCCGAGACGAGGGCCGACGCGGAGCGGGCGGTGAGCCGCCGGATCGACTCGATGGCGGCCTACGTCAACCGGCAGACCGGGCAGAACCCGGACTGGGCGCAGACCCCCAAGGGGATCATCGACCAGTGGCGCAACGACACCCTCGGTGAGTTCGGCCAGGCGATCATCGGCACACCCGACGAGGCGATCGCCCAGATCGAGCGGTTGATCGAGAAGACCGGCGGATTCGGCACCATGCTGATCCTGCACGTGGACATGGCGAACTGGGAGGACACCAAGCGCAGCTACGACCTGTTCGCCTCCGAGGTGATCCCGCACTTCAAGAACCGCAACGTCGGCCGCGAGGCCAGCCTCCAGTTCGCCGAGGACAATCGCGACTACCTGATCGGAGGCCTGATCGGCGCGATCACCAAGGCGCACACCGACTACTACGGCCAGCCCGCCGAGACCGCAGGAGCACAGGCATGAAGGCAGCACAGTTCAGCGACGGCGCGTTCACGGTCGCCGACGTCCCGGACGCACCCGCGCTCGCACCCGCTCAGCTCCGCATCGACGTGACCGCCTGCGGCATCTGCGGCAGCGACCTCAGCATGTCGAAGGATCCGTGCCGGTTCGTGCACGTGGCCGAGAACGCGGGCTATCCGCTGGCCACCTTCGACACCGATCGGCCCGTCGTCCTCGGCCACGAGTACGCGGGCATCGTCTCCGAGGTCGGTTCGGCCGTCACCGATTTCGCCGTCGGCGACCGGGTGGCCGGCATCGGCCTGGCGACCGACACGTCGACCGGCATCCCGAAGATCATCGGATTCTCCAACGAGTACCACGGCGCCTTCGGCGAGCACATCGTGGTCGATGCGTTCTGGGTGCGGCACGTCCCCGAGGGGCTCTCGCTCGAGCACGCCACGCTCGCCGAACCGCTGCACGTCGGCGAGATGCACATGCAGCAGTCCGGCCTCACCCCCGCCGACTCGGCACTGGTGATCGGCTGCGGCACCATCGGACTCGGCGCCATCGTCGCGGCCAAGGCACGTGGGGCGCAGCTGGTGATCGCGTCCGAGCCGTCGCCGAAGCGCCGCGAGCTCGCCGCGAAGATGGGCGCCGACATCGTGGTCGACCCGAACGAACAAGACCCCATCGAGTTGTGGAACCAGATGGTCGCCGAGGGCAACACCCTGGTCGGACAGGCGGGCGCGGGCATCCTCATCGCCTACGAGTGCAGCGGCAGGGCCGGGATCCTGGGCACCCTGATGCACACGATGCCGTTCAACTCGCGGATCCAGGTGCTGGCGGCACCGTTCGGCGACGAGGTGATCATCCCCGTGGTCGGGCAGTTCCGCCGGATCGCGATCAACTTCGGGCACGGCCCGTACGAGAACGCGTACGACATCACCCTGCAGCGCCTGGCCGACGGCGAGATCGATGCCGAGGCCATCATCACCGGCCGGGTCGGCCTGGACGGCGTCGCGGATGCGTTCACCGCTCTCCGCGACCCCGAGGAGCACGTGAAGATCCTGGTGCTGCCCTAGGCGGCTCCGCCGCCCGTGAGCGGTTGACGAGTGCAGAGACTCGTCAACCGCGCACGGGCGCGTAGCGCCTACTCGAAGGAGGGGTCCTCGGTCCGGGTGCGCTTGAGCTCGAAGAAGTGCGGGTACGAGGCCAGGGCCACGGTGCCGTCCCACACCCGGCCCGCGTCCTCGCCGCGCGGGATCCGCGAGAGTACCGGCCCGAAGAAGGCCACGCCGTTGACGTGGATGGTCGGGGTGCCGACGTCGGGACCGACGGCGTCCATGCCCGCCTTGTGGCTGTGCCGCAGGTCCTCGTCGTGGACGTCGGTGTCGGCTGCCGATGCCAGGTCGGCGGGCAGCCCCACCTCGGCCAGCGCCTCCGCGATCACCGTCGGGAAGTCCTTGTTGCCCTGATCGTGGATGCGGGTGCCCATCGCGGTGTACAGCGGCAGCAGCACCTCGTCGCCGTGATCCTTCGCCGCGGCGATCGCGACGCGCACCGGGCCCCACGCCTTGTCCATCATCTCCCGGTACTGCTCGGGCAGTTCGCGGCCCTCGTTGAGCACCGCGAGGCTCATCACGTGGAAGTTCGCCTCGATGTCGCGGACCTTCTCGACCTCGAGAATCCAGCGCGAGGTGATCCAGCACCACGGGCAGAGCGGGTCGAACCAAAAGTCGGCGGTGTCCCTGGTGTCGCTCACGGGCTGCTCCCCTGTCTTCTCGTCGCGGCCGTCGGCGCGCTCGTCTGGTGGGGACCCGTCCTGTGCGGGTCCATCCGTAGCCAACCACGGACCGGCCCGAATGCTTCCCGGCCGAGAAGCCCCCTACCGGATGACGGTCGGCAGTAGGGTCGAGGACAGCGCCACCAGGACCGTTTTCGTCACAGACTCAGTGTCTCGAACGGAGTGTGAGGACATGTCACCGAACCGTACGTTCGTGATCGTCGGCGGTGGGCTCGCCGGGGCAAAGACCGCGGAAGCCCTGCGCGAGAAGGACTTCGACGGCTCGATCGTCCTGCTCTGCGCGGAGGACCACCTCCCCTACGAACGCCCGCCGCTGTCCAAGGAACACGTCGCGGGCAAGAAGTCACTCGGCGACTTCACCGTGCACCACGGCGACTGGTACCGCGACCACCACGTCGACCTGCGGCTCGGCACCACCGTCACCGCCCTCGATCGCGACGCCCACCAGGTACGGCTGCCGGACGGCTCGACGCTGGGATACGACAAGCTCGCGCTGGCGACCGGCTCGCGCTCGCGACGCCCCCCGATCCCGGGGTCCGATGCCGAGGGCGTGCACTACCTGCGCACCGTCGAGGAATCCGATGCCCTGATCGGTGCCCTCACCACGGATTCCCGACTGGTCGTGATCGGCGCCGGGTGGATCGGGCTCGAGGTCGCCGCCCAGGCCCGCGAGCGTGGCGTCATCGTCACCGTCATCGAGGCCGCGGCGCTGCCCCTGCTCGGGTCCCTCGGCCCCGAGATGGGCACGGTGTTCGCGGAACTGCACCGCGAGCACGGCGTCGACCTGCATTTCGAGGCCACCGTGGAGGAGATCACCACCGACGCAGGGCGGGTCACCGGGGTCCGCCTCGCGTCCGGCGACGTGTTGCCCGCGGACACGGTGCTGGTGGCGGTCGGGGCGCAGCCGAACGTCGAGCTCGCCGAGCAGGCCGGGCTCGCGGTGGACGGCGGGGTGCTCGTCGACGCCGCCCTGACCACGAGCGACCCCGACATCGTCGCGATCGGGGACATCGCGGCGCAGCAGCACCCGGTGCTGGACACCAGGATTCGCGTCGAGCACTGGGCGAACGCGCTCAACCAACCCGCCATCGCCGCGGCGACGATGCTGGGCAGGCGGGCCGAGTACGCCAACCTGCCGTACTTCTTCACCGATCAATACGACCTGGGGATGGAATACGTCGGGTACGCCCCCGCGGGCAGCTACGCGCGCCTCGTCGTGCGCGGCGACGTCACGCGGCGCGAGTTCATCGCGTTCTGGCTGGGCCCGGACGATCGCGTGCTGGCCGGGATGAACGTCAACATCTGGGACGTCACCGACCGGATCAAGGACCTGATCACCTCGGGCGAACCGGTTGATCCGGCCCGACTGTCGGACCCGTCGACACCCCTCTGATCTCAGTGTGATCCGAAGCACAATCCCTTCGCGGCAAATGTGTCGAAGTCACCGGGACGGCTCCGTCCTACTCACGAGAGCGCCACGGGGCGCACCCGAGCAAAGGAACCGACAATGAAGTACATGCTGGTCAAGACCTACAGCCAGGCGGCCTACTGCGACACCCCGATGACCGATTGGACACCCGAGGAGATCGGGGCGCACATCGACTTCCAGCGCGCACTCGGTGAGCAGCTCGCCGCCTCGGGCGAGCTGGTCGATGCCCAGGGGCTGGCCGGACCCGACGAGGCACGCATCGTCAGCTCCGACGGCCGCTCCGCCGCGGTGGTGACCGATGGGCCGTTCCCCGAGACCAAGGAATTCCTGGCCGGATACTGGATCGTCGACGTGGACGGCCCCGATCGGGCCGTGGAGATCGCCGCGCAGGCCTCGGCCGCGCCCGGTCCCGGCGGCAAGCCGATCGGTGAGTACATCGAGGTACGCGCGATCATGAGTGCCCCGCCAGCCGATCTGTGACCGGTACACCACAGGCCGACACCGAGGACCTGTTGCGCGAGCTGCGGCCGCAGGTCCTCGGTGCGCTGGTGCGCAGGTTCGGCGACCTCGCCGCCGCCGAGGACGCCCTCCAGGAAGCGCTGCTCGCCGCCGCGACCCACTGGCCGGTCGACGGTCTGCCCGACAACCCACGCGGCTGGCTCATCCAGGCGGCGCACCGTCGCATGACCGATGCCATCCGCGCGGACGCGGCCCGCCGGAACCGTGAGTCCATCGCCGCCGGGCTGGAGCCGACGCGGCCGCCCGACGTCACGACGCCCGATCGGGACGACACGCTCACCCTGTTCTTCCTCTGCTGCCATCCGGCGCTTCCGCCCGCGAGTGCGATCGCACTGACGCTGCGCGCGGTCGGCGGGCTGACCACCGCGGAGATCGCGCGCGCCTTCCTGCTCCCGGAAGCGACCATGGCACAACGGATCACCCGCGCCAAGAAGCGCGTGGCCACCCTCGATCGCCCGTTCGCGATGCCCCCGCCCGGGCAGTGGCACGAGCGCCTCGGCGCGGTGCTGCACGTGCTGTACCTGATCTTCACCGAGGGCCATGCCAGCACCTCCGGGCCGGAGGTGCGGCGCGCGGACCTGTCGGCGGAGGCGATCCGGTTGGCGCGGGCGGTCCACCGCCTGCTGCCCGATGATCCCGAGGTCGCCGGGCTGCTCGCGCTGATGCTGCTCACGGACGCGCACCGCGCCGCACGCACCGGCCCGCGCGGGGAACTGATCCCCCTCGCCGAGCAGGACCGGAGGCGGTGGGATCGCGCGGCGATCACCGAGGGCGTCCGCTTGACCACCGCGGCAATGGCGTACGGGCTGACAGGCCCCTATCGGATCCAGGCCGCGATCGCGGTGCTGCACGCCCAGGCCCCCAGCACCGACGCCACCGACTGGGGCGGCATCCTGGCGTTGTACCGCCTGCTCGAGCGCGTCGCCCCGAATCCGCTGGTCACCCTCAACCTCGCGGTCGCCACCGCCATGGTGTACGGCCCGGCCGCGGGTCTGGACCTGATCGCCGCGTGCCCGGACCGACTGCCCCGCACCCATCGATTGGCCGCCGTCCGCGCCCACCTCTACGAGATGGCCGGCGACACATCCCGCGCCGTCACCGATTACACCGTCGCCGCGAACACCACCCCCAGCGTTGCCGAGCGGGACTACCTCGTCCTGCGGGCGGCCCGCCTGCGTGGCGAAGTCGAGCCTGACCGGTCGTGATCGTCCGCGTCTCGTGATGGGATGGACCCGAGAGATCAAGCCTCGACACACATCTGTCCCCGAGCACGAGGAGCGTCCGACGTGGCCCCACCGAACCTGACCCGCGAGCAGGCAGCACAGCGGTCCGAGTTGTTGAGCGTCGACAACTACCGCATCGAGCTGGACCTGACCGACGGCGACGGCAAGCCCGGCGAGCACACCTTCTCCTCCCGCACCACCGTCACCTTCGGCGCGACGGCGGGCGGCGCCACCTTCATCGACCTGATCGCGACCGCCATCCGCAGCGCCACCCTCAACGGCGCGGCCCTCGACGTCTCGGGGTACGACGAATCCGAGGGCATCGCACTGTCCGGCCTGGCCGAGCGCAACGAACTGATCGTCGAGGCGGACTGCGAGTACTCGCACACCGGAGAGGGCCTGCACCGCTTCGTCGATCCCGCCGACGGATCCGTCTACCTCTACTCGCAGTTCGAAACCGCCGACGCCAAGCGGATGTTCGCCTGCTTCGACCAGCCCGACCTCAAGGCCACCTTCGATGTCACCGTGACCGCGCCGACCGACTGGCAGGTCATCTCGAACTCATCCGTGGTCGAAACCCTGGCCGCCACACCGGGACTGCACCGGTTCCGCACCACCCCGCGGATGAGCACGTACCTCGTCGCCCTGATCGCCGGGCCGTACGCGTCGTGGACCGACAACTACACCGACGAGCACGGCCACATCCCGCTCGGCATCTACTGCCGTGCCTCGCTCGCCGAGCACATGGACGCCGAGCGGCTCTTCACCGAGACCAAGCAGGGCTTCGATTTCTATCACCGCAACTTCGAGGTGCCGTACGCCTTCGGCAAGTACGACCAGCTGTTCGTCCCCGAGTTCAACGCGGGCGCCATGGAGAACGCGGGCGCGGTGACCTTCCTCGAGGACTACGTGTTCCGGTCCAAGGTGACCCGGGCGTCCTACGAGCGCCGCGCCGAGACGGTGCTGCACGAGATGGCGCACATGTGGTTCGGCGACCTCGTCACCATGACCTGGTGGGATGACCTGTGGCTCAACGAGTCCTTCGCGACCTTTGCCTCGGTGCTGTGCCAGTCCGAGGCAACCGAGTACGTCAACGCCTGGACCACGTTCGCGAACGCCGAGAAGTCCTGGGCGTACCGGCAGGACCAGCTGCCCTCCACGCACCCGATCGCGGCCGACATCCCGGATCTCGCCGCGGTGGAGGTGAACTTCGACGGCATCACCTACGCCAAGGGCGCGAGCGTGCTCAAGCAGCTCGTCGCCTATGTGGGCCTCGAGCCGTTCCTCGCCGGCCTGCGCGCCTACTTCAAGGAGCACGCGTTCGGCAACGCCACCTTCGACGATCTGCTCGCCGCGCTGGAGCGCGCGTCCGGCCGGGACCTGTCCGACTGGGGCGCACAGTGGCTCAAGACCACCGGCCTGAACATCCTGCGGCCGGAGTTCACCGTCGCCGAGGACGGCACCTTCTCCTCCTTCGCCGTGCTGCAGGGCGGCGCGGAACCGGGCGCGGGCGAGCTCCGCGTGCACCGCCTCGCCGTCGGCATCTACGACGACGTGGACGGCAAGCTGGTGCGCACCGAGCGGATCGAGCTCGACGTCGACGGACCGCGGACCGAGGTGCCCGAGCTCGTCGGGGTCGCTCGGGGCAAGTTCGTCCTCGTCAACGACGACGACCTCACCTACTGCTCGGTGCGGCTGGACCCGGACTCGCTGGCCGTGCTGATCGAGCGCATCGGCGACATCGCCGAACCGCTGCCCAGGACGCTGGCGTGGTCGGCGGCCTGGGAGATGACGCGGCAGGCCGAGCTCAAGGCCAGGGACTTCGTCGAGCTGGTGCAGCGTGGTGTCGGCGCGGAGACGGAGGTCGGTGTCGCGTCGCGGCTGCTGATGCAGGCGCACGCCGCGCTCGGCAGCTACGCCGAGCCCGGCTGGGCGACCGAGACCGGCTGGCCCGGCTTCGCGAACCGGCTGCTCGAGCTGGCCAGGGAGGCCGAGCCGGGGTCCGATCATCAGCTGGCCTTCGTCAACTCGCTGACCGGGGCGCGCCTGCAGGCCTGGCACACGGAGGTGCTGCAGGAGCTGCTCGACGCCGATCCGGCGACCGTCGGACTGCCGGGCCTGGTGGTCGACACCGACCTGCGCTGGCGAGTGGTGCAGGCGCTGGCGGCGGCGGGCGAGGTGGACGCGGACGGCCCCGAGGCGCCGTTCATCGACGCGGAGGCGCAGCGGGATCCGACCGCGGCCGGTGTCCGGCAGGCCGCCGCGGCGCGGGCGGCCCGCCCGCAGGCGGCGGTCAAGGAGCAGGTGTGGGCGACCGTGGTCGGCGACGACTCCGTCCCGAACATCACCGCCCGCGCGATCATCGGCGGATTCGCGCCCGCCGGCCAGGGCGAGCTGCTCGAGCCGTACGTGGCCCGCTATTTCGCCGACATCCCCGACGTGTGGGCCCGACGCTCCAGCGAGGTCGCGCAGACCGTGGTCGTCGGGCTGTACCCGGCCTGGTCGATCTCCGAGGCCTCGGTCGCGGCCGCCGACGACTTCCTGGCCGGTGACCATCCGCCCGCGCTGCGCAGGCTGGTGGTCGAGGGCAAGGCCGGGATCGTGCGCGCGCTGAAGGCACGGGCATCCGACGCCGGCTGACCTGCCCCGCAGACAACCGGAGGTGCCCCTCCCGCGGCTGACCGCGGGAGGGGCACCTCCGGTCGAAGCGAAGTCGGACTAACGCACCGCGATGGCGGCGCTCATCACACGGATCGCGCTGACCAAGCCGTCGATCAGGTCGGCCTCACCGAAGGACGACACCGCGGCGGTCACGCCGAGCTGTGCGACACGGTCGGTGACCCGACCGGCCACCCGACGTCCGGAACGGATCTCGACGGCGCGCTGGTTCGGGGAGACCGCGATCAGCACCGAACGCTCGGCCTCGGGGGTCTTCGGGAACAGCGCATCGGCGCCCGCCGCGGTGTCCTCGCCGAGGTCACCGATGTACGCGTTGAAGCGCACCTTGGTCGACCTCGTCGCGTCGGTCAGCGCATCGTCGAGCGCCACCAGCTCGTCGACGCTGAACGGCAGATCGTCGTAGGGATCGCCGATGCGGTGCACGTTCGAGACGCGGCCGCTCGCGGTCACCACAGAGCCCACCGGGAGCTCGGACTCGATCACCGCCGGGAAACGGTTACCACCTGCCACTTGCCGAACCTCCGATCAGATCTGCGGATCCGGACTCGATGGCCGCATGCGCGCCGTGGTGACCGACCGTCACCTCGTCGACCGCGGACCACAGCACCGGCTTGTGGGTCCATTCCTCGTCCAGCGAGTAATGCGCGGGGGTGGTGCCTGCTACCGGCTTGGCCAGGTAGCACAGCCCCGCGATGATCGCCGTGATGAGCGCAGGAATCCCTACGAAGATCAGCGATGTCTCAAGAATGCTCACGTCCCAAACCGTAGCCCAGTCAGCCCAAAAATGGACCGTCGGGGCCGCATTCGAGCGCCGTCGCTACGCGGCGCCCTCACCGAGATAGCGCAACCACACCGGGTCGAGTTCCTTGGTGCTCGCCAGCAGTCGCCAGTGCTGCCCCTTGGGCGTCACCAGCGCGGCCCGCAACGTCCAGCCCAGCTCGCTGAGCAGCTTGTCGGCCTTGCGGTGATTGCAGGGCGCGCAGCAGGCCACGCAGTTCTCCCAGGAGTGCCCGCCGCCGCGGCTGCGCGGGATCACGTGGTCCACCGTCTCGGCCTTGTCGCCGCAGTACGCGCACCGGAAACGGTCACGGTGCATCAGGGCGGCCCTGGTCATGGGGATCCGGGCCCGATAGGGCACCCGCACATAGTTGCGCAGCCGGATCACGGAGGGGACCTGCACGGACCAGCCGGCGGAATGGATGACCTGCCCGAGCGGGTCCTCGTGCACGGAGCTGGCCTTGTCGCAGACGAGTAGTACGACGGCTCTGCGGACGGGGAGCGCGGTGAGCGGCTCATAGGTGGCGTTCAGAAGCAGCACCCGGCGCTTCACCCAGGCAGGCACCGCGTCGTCCTCACCTGGGGTCGAGGGTCTGAGTCCCTCGTCTATCAGTTGCAGCGAAGCCCCCGATCCCCGCTCGACGCGGGCATCAGTGGGCTGGAGTTGTCGGTGCGCTCGGGCGCTGTGCGAGTTCTTCATGCGACCTCCGGGAAGATTGCTCCCAAGTTGACCACGGATGACCGGCTCGCGCACGTCCATTTCGGACAAAGATGCAGGACATTTGGTGAACAACCGGTGACAACGGCAGCGCGTCGACGTCACAGCGCGAGAACGGGCACAATGGACGCCGACATGACTGATGCCGAAGTGAGCTTCTACGAAGCGGTGGGCGGAGCCGAGACGTTCCGCAAACTCACCGCGCGGTTCTACGAGGAAGTGGCGAAGGACGAGATCGTCCGGCCCCTCTACCCCGAGGAGGACCTCGGACCGGCCGAACGCCGCATGCGGATGTTCCTCGAGCAGTACTGGGGCGGTCCGCGAACCTATTCCGACGAGCGCGGGCACCCCCGGCTCCGGCTGCGGCACCAGCCGTTCAGGATCGGTCCGCTCGAGCGCGACGCCTGGCTGCGCTGCATGCACATCGCGATCGCCTCGATCGACGAGGCCACCCTCGACGACGCCCATCGCCGCGCCCTCATCGATTACATGGACATGGCCGCCGCATCGATGGTGAACTCGCCGATCTGATCGAGCGACCTGGCCACATCGTGTTCGAAGTCGTGATGGCCGGGCGGGTTTGGCACTATGTGTCCCTGTGACCACTGACGAGACCGCGCCGGAGGCGACCGATCCCTGGTGGACGAACGCGGTGTTCTACCAGATCTATCCGCGTTCCTTCTCCGACTCCACCGGCGACGGCGTCGGCGACCTGGGCGGCGTCCGCGACCGGCTCGGCTACCTCGAGCTGCTCGGCGTCGACGCGATCTGGCTGAGCCCGGTGATGCGCTCGCCGATGGCCGACCACGGCTACGACGTCTCCGATCCGCGGGACATCGACCCGCTGTTCGGCGACCTCGAGGTGATGGACGCGCTGATCGCGCAGGCGCACGCGCGGCGGATCAAGGTCACCATGGACCTGGTGCCGAACCACACCAGCGTGGCGCACCCGTGGTTCGCGGCCGCGCTGGCGGCCGAGCCGGGCAGCGCCGAGCGGGCGCGGTACCACTTCCGTGACGGCCTGGGTGAGGACGGCTCCGAGCCGCCGAACAACTGGCCGAGCATCTTCGGTGGGCCCGCCTGGACGCGGGTCACCGAGCCGGACGGCTCCCCAGGCCAGTGGTATCTGCACATCTTCGCCGCCGAACAGCCGGACCTGAACTGGGACAATCCCGAGGTCGCCGACGACCTCGCGACGACGCTGCGGTTCTGGCTGGACCGCGGTGTCGACGGTTTCCGCATCGACGTCGCGCACGGCATGGCCAAGCCGGAGGGCCTGCCGGACTACGACTGGGAATCCAATCGACTCCTGCACAACGACGACAACGATCCGAGGTTCAACAACCCCGGCGTCCACGAGATCCATCGCGGCCTGCGCAAGGTGATGAACGAATACCCCGACACGGTCGCGGTCGGCGAGATCTGGGTGCGCGACAACGAGCGGTTCGGCGAGTACATCCGACCCGACGAGCTGCACCTGGGCTTCAACTTCCGGCTCGCGGAGGCGGAGTTCGGGGCCGACAGCGTGCGCGAGGCCATCGAGAACTCGCTGGGCGCCGTGGCCGCGGTCGGCGGCACCCCCACCTGGACGCTGTCGAACCACGACGTCGCGCGTGAGGTCACCCGCTACGGGGGCGGCGAGATCGGCCTGGCCAGGGCCCGCGCCATGGCCATCGTCGAGTTCGCGCTGCCCGGGGCGGTCTTCATCTACAACGGCGCCGAGCTGGGACTGCCGAACGTCGAGCTGCCGGACGAGGCGCTGCAGGATCCGGTCTGGGAGCGTTCCCCGCACAGCGAACGCGGTCGGGACGGCTGCCGCGTCCCGCTGCCGTGGGAGGGTCTGGCCCCGCCGTTCGGCTTCAGCTCGACAGAGGCGTCGTGGTTGCCCATGCCGCCGGAGTGGGCCGATCGCACCGTCGAGGCGCAGATCGAGGACGTGACGTCCACGCTGTCGCTGTACCGGGCCGCACTGGAATTGCGGGCCCTGCGGCCCGAGTTCTCCGGCGACGAGATCGATTGGTACGGAAGCCCGTCCGGGTGCCTCGCCTTCCGTCGACGCGGCGGGCTGGTGTGCGCGCTCAACGCCACGGATGCACCCATCCCGCTGCCGCCGGGTGAACTGCTGCTCTCCAGCGCCCCGCTGGTGAACGGGGAACTACCCCCGAACGCGGCGGCCTGGCTGGTCTGACCGCGCCTTCAGCGGCGCACGGTCAGCCCGATCTCGCCGCCGCGCCTGCTGAACACGGTGCCGAAGCGGGCGTCCAGCCGCAGCCAAGTCCTGGTCGCCCGCACCCGCACCATCTCCGCCGCGTCGATGCGCTCGAGATCGACATCGGCGGTCAGCGGGTCCGAACCGACGTGCGGGATGAAACCCATTGCGGCCAGGGCGAACACCGTCCGCATCGACACACCGACGACGTCCCCTGCGCCCTCGACGCTGAGCACCTCCTGCTCCAGCAGGGATGCGGGTGGGCCGTGGCTGCTGCCGTGCTCCTTCGCCAACGCGGCGCCCTGCTGAGCCAGGTCGATCAGCACCCGGGCCGGGACGTCATCGATGTGCTCGAACCCCGCCTCCGGCGGCAACGCGCCCCGCCACGCCGAATCCATCGAGAAGCCCGGATCGATGTCCGCGCCGGTCGCGGCGGTCACCCCGCGCAACAGCTCGTCGCCCGCGGCGGAGGTGTCGTCCGGGCTGATCCGGCCCGAGACCACCCGCGCGGCCAGCGCGTCGAATCCCGTCGGGACGAAGGCGACCAGTTGTCCCGTGTCCCGCTGCCGCATCCGGACGATCACCGCCTCGTCCAACCGGATCGCCTTCGCGAGGAAGGTCGCGAGGTTCTCCCGTTCGCCGCGGTCCGGGATGGTCAGCACCCGCTCATGCACGCTTCCACCGCTCCAGGTACTCGCGCTCGGGCGCGGTCAGCCGGCGCAGCCGCTGGGTGTCGATGTCGAAGGCGGCGATCTGCGTGGACGCCACGATCGACGGCGCCGAGTCCGGCGCCGCACCTCCGGCGCGCACCTCGTACCCGATGGTGAAGTCCACCGCGCGGACGGACTCGATCCACATCAGCACGTCGAGCGGGCCGTCGTCGTGCCGCAACTGACCGCGGTAGCGCACGTGCAGGTCCGCGATCACCGCGCCGTCGCGGAGGGTGACCGTCGGCCTGCCGTCCTCGAACAGCCACGGGATGCGCGCCTCCTCGAGCAGGGTCACCATCCTTGCGTGGTTGATGTGCTGGAAGACGTCCATGTCGGACCAGCGCACGCCGACCTTCGTGTGGAACCCGACCACAGCCTCGGTCATCGACCCTGCCGTTTCGACGCTCAACCTTCGATCCCTTTCGATCAGGTGCCCGCTCCGCGCACCATGCTGCGAACCTGACGCGCCGCCACCGAGAGCGTCGCGAGGTCAAGCGTCCCAGACTCCGCGATCTCGTCGAGCGCTGCCCTGGCCCTACTCAGCCTCGAGGAGTTCGTGGACTCCCAGTCCGCGATCTTCTCCTCGGCGCTCTCGTCGGGTTCGCCGCCCGCCAGGACGTCGAGGGTGAGCGAGCGCAACGAGCTGTACAGGTCGTCGCGCAGGGCGAGCCTGGCCAGCGAATGCCACCGGTCGCCGCGCTCGAGACCCGAGATGGCGGTGAGGAATCCGTCGATGCCGAGGCGCTCGTCGAGGGCGTAGTAGAGCTCACCGACCTCCCCGAGTTCGCGATCGCTGATGTCCGAGATGTCGATGATGTCGAGCACCGGGAACCCGTCGAGCAGCCCGTACACCCGGCGGGCGAGGTCGTGGGGGCAGCCGCATCCGACCGCGTGCGCCATCCGGGAGTCGAGCTCGGTGACGTGATGCCGACGCAGCCAGCCCGGGATCTGCGGGGTCAGCGCGCGGACCCGCGCGGCGTACCGGTTGATCTCCGCGCCCACCGCGACCGGCTGCGGGCGATTCGACAGCAGCCACCGCGCCGCGCGGTCGAGCATGCGGCGCGACTCCAGCGTCAGCTCGTCGGCCACCGTCGAATCGACGGGCGCATCGCGGATGTCGCTCCACACCGTGCGCAGATCGAAGATCTCGGTGGCCGCGGTGAAGGCTCTGATCGAATCGGTACTGCTGGCGCCCGCCTCCTCGGCGAGCCGGTAGGCGAAACTGATGCCCCCGAAGTCGATGGCCTCGTTTGCCAGGATGGTGGCCACGATCTGGCGGCGCAGCCGGTGCGTCTTGATCAGCGGCGCGAACCGTTGGCGCAGCGGCCGCGGGAAGTACCTGGGCAACCGCACCGCATAGGTGTCGCTGTCGGGCAGCTCACTGGCCAGGAGGTCGTCCTTGAGGTCGAGCTTGACGTGGGCGAGCAGGGTTGCCAGCTCCGGTGAGGTCAGGCCGACGCCCTCCTGGATCCTGACCTCGATCTCCGCGGGTGAGGGCAGCGCCTCGAGTTCGCGGTCCAGACCGCGGCGCTCCTCGAGGTCGGCGAGCTGGCGCGCGTGCACCCCCAGCATCGCCGCGGCGTCCGCGCGCGAGGTCCCCATCAGTTCGTTCTGGTCGATGTTGTCGCGCAGCACCAGACGCGACACCTCGTCCGTCATCGACGCGAGCAGGTCGTTGCGCTCGGCCCGCGGCAGCGCGCCGCTGCTGACGGCGGTGTCCAGCAGGATCTTGATGTTGACCTCGTGATCGGAGCAGTCCACGCCTGCCGAGTTGTCCAGCGCATCGGTGTTGATGCGACCGCCCGACAGGTCGTATTCGATCCGGCCCCGCGAGGTCACCCCGAGGTTGCCGCCCTCGCCGATCACCCTGGCGCGCACCTCGCGTCCGTCGACACGAACGGCATCGTTGGACTTGTCCCCGACCTCCGCATGGCTCTCCGTGGAGGCCTTGACATAGGTGCCGATCCCGCCGTTCCAGAGCAGGTCGACCGGCGCACGCAGGATCGCCCGCACCAGCTCCGGCGGCGACAACTCGGTGACGTCCTCGGCGAGGCCGAGCGCCGTCCGCGCCTGCGCGGTCAGCGGCACCGACTTGCGCGAACGGTCCCACACCCCACCACCCGCACTGATGAGGGCCGTGTCGTAGTCCGCCCACGAGGACCGCGGCAAGGCGAAGAGCCGCTGCCGTTCGACGAAGGACCGCGAGGCGTCGGGGTCGGGGTCGAGGAAGATGTGCCGGTGGTCGAAGGCCGCGACGAGCCGGATGTGCGGGCTGAGCAGCATCCCGTTCCCGAACACGTCGCCGCTCATGTCACCGATGCCCGCGACGGTGAAGTCCTCACCCTGGGTGTCGATGCCCATCTCCCGGAAGTGCCGCCGCACGCTCACCCAGGCGCCCTTGGCGGTGATGCCCATGGCCTTGTGGTCGTACCCGACCGAGCCGCCGGACGCGAATGCGTCACCGAGCCAGAAGTCGTACCGCGCCGCCACGTCGTTGGCGATGTCGGAGAACTGCGCGGTGCCCTTGTCCGCGGCGACGACGAGATAGGTGTCGTCGCCGTCCCGCCGTACCACCCGGTCCGGCGGGAGCACGGTGCCGCTCGCGGGTTCGACGTTGTCGGTGACATCGAGCAACCCGGCGATGAACAACCGATAGCAGGCCTGCCCCTCGGCCGTGAGGGCCTGCCGGTCCACGGCCGGGTCGCCCGTCGGCGCGGGCGCCCGCTTGACCACGAATCCGCCCTTCGCGCCGACCGGCACGATCACGGCATTCTTCACCGCCTGCGCCTTGACCAGCCCGAGAATCTCGGTTCGGAAGTCCTCCCGACGATCGGACCAGCGGAGCCCGCCGCGGGCCACCGGACCGAATCGCAGGTGCACTCCCTCGACCCGCGGCGAATAGGCGAACACCTCGAAACGCGGTCGCGGCCTCGGTAGTTCGGCGATCTGCTGGGGGTTGAGTTTGAACACCAGGATGTCGCGGGGAGTGCCCGCCCCGTCGGTCACGTAGAAGTTGGTCCGCAGCGTGGCCAGGATGAGTCCCAGCATCCCTCGCAGGATTCGATCCGCGTCGAGACTGACAACCTCGTTGATCCGGCCGCGCAGCTCGGCGGCGAGCTGCTCCGCCCGCTCCGACGACGCCATACCGGGGTCGAAGATCGACCGGAACAGCTCGACCAGCAACCTGGTCGTCTGTCCGTGCTCGAGCAGCACGCCCTCGATGTGGAACTGGCTGTACGGGAACCCCGCCTGCCGCAGGTACTTCGAATAGGCGCGGAGCACGGTGGCCTGCCGCCACTCGAGCCCGGCGCGCAGCACCAGCTCGTTGAAGCGATCCGGTTCGGACCGGTCGTGCCAGACGGCGGTGAAGGCGTCGGTGAATCGGTGCTGCAGGGCGAGCGCCTGCGTGGATTCGACGGTCCGGTCCACCTCGTCCAACTCCGAGTCCAGGTTCTCCCCCACCGTCGCGTCCACCAGCTCGGGAGCCGCGGCCAGCCCGAAATCGTAGATCCAGCACGGCACCCCGTCCGGCCGGACCACCCGGTACGGCCGTTCGTCGAGCACCTCGACCCCCAGGCTCTGCAGCACGGGGAGCACCTGGCTGAGCGAGACCCCGGCACCGCTGATGTACAGGGTGAATCGCCACTGACCCGGTCGGGCTTCCTTGAGCCGGTACAACTTCAGATCGATCGCGTCGCCCGACAGCGCCTCCAGCCGGGCGATGTCCCTGACCGCCCGTGCGGCGTCGAAGTCCTGCTTGTACGCCTCCGGGAACGCCGCGGCAAAACGCTGCGCGGTCACCGAGGTCACCCTCGGCTCGGCCGCGACGGCGTCGAGGAGGTCGTCCTCCCACGCCCTGGTCGCCTCCGCCAGCATCGCCTCGATCCGGCCTCGGCCTGCGGCCGAGATGGCCACCGCGGCCTCGGCCGCATCCGGGTCCCTGCGGACGGTGAAATGGACCATCGCGAGATCCGACTCAGTGACCCGTGCGCTGTATTCGAGTGTGCCCCCGCCCAACTCCCGCAGCAGGATCGACTGCATCGCCAGGCGGACCCGGGTGTTGTAGCGGTCGCGGGGGAGGTAGACCAAGGCGGAGGTGAAGCCCCCGAACCGGTCCTCCCGGAGGAACAGCCGCACCTGCCTGCGGAGGCCGATCGCCATCACCGCGGTCACGGTGTCGAACAGGGTGTCGGTATCGCTGGAGAAGAGCTCGGTGCGCGGGAAGGACTGGATGACCTCGAGCATCCGCTGACCGGAGAACGAGTCGAGATCGAACCCGGCCCGCTCGATCACGGTGCGCGCGCGGCGCTCGATGACGGGGATGTCGAGGACGTTCTCGTGCAGCGCGGTCACCGTGAACACGCCGACGAACCGGTGCTCGCCGGTGATGGTCCCGTCGGCGGCGAGGCCGGTCACCGAGACGAAGAACGGGTACACCGACCGGTGCACAGTGGCGGGCGCGTGCCCCTGTGCGAGCCTGAGGATGGGACGGTCGACACTGAATTCGGGTGCGGGAAGATCGATTCGGTGGTCGGTCACCGACGCCGCACCGAGCACCCCCAGCCCACTCTCGGGGGCGATGTGGGCGAGCGGGCGGCCGTGCTCACCCGGATCCCGGAACTCGTACCGCCGGTAGCCGAGGGTGGTGAAGTGTCCCTCGGACATCCACCGCAGCAGCCCCGCCGTGTCCCGGAGATCGAGCGCCTGGAAACCCTGCGGTTCGCCGCTCGCCAGCGCGTCGAGCTGTTCGGCGAGCACCAGCTGTTGGTAGCGCATCGCGTCGGCATCGGCGATCACCTGCCGCACGTCGGACAGCACGTCCCGGACCGCGACATCGACCGTGGCGAGCAGCTCCGGGTCGGTGGTCGGATGCAGCTGCACATGCATCCAGGACTCGGTGAGCGTTGCCTCGCCGGGCACCGTGCCGTTGGCGAAGACGTCGAGGAGGCCACCGTCCCCGTCGCGCCGGACCTGGAGGATCGGATGGATCAGCTCGGTGACCGTGACACCGAGGCGGGCGAGCAGCGCCATGACCGACTCGACGAGCAGCGGCATGTCGTCGGTGACGATCTGCAGGGCCGGCTCCCCCGGTCGGGGCTCGAGAACCCTCGACACCGAGTGGCCGGCCGGGCGCCGCAGCGCGAGGTCGAGGTGGCTGCTGAACACCGTCTCGGCGGCTGCGTGCAGCCGACCCTGTGACCACGCCCAGTCGATGTTCCGGAAGTATGCGTCGCGGACATCCGCCAGGTGTGATGCGAGGGCCGCGGGCAGTGCCACCGCGGCGCCGTGGTCGAAGCGATCGGCAGGTTCGGTCATCTCGCGGCCCACTCCCCTGGTCGAACTGACGTGACGGGTGTGCACGTCCGAGCCTAACCGCGGGGAGCGGGCCGAGAGGTGAACTGACGTGGCCGGCTAGTGTGCCGCTTCCGTGATCGAGTACTCCGACAACACCGATCGCTCCAGTTCCGTCAGCGGAACCGATGATTCGGTCTTCGCGTCGAAGCGCACCATCACCGCGTCCGCGACGCCACAGGTCGCCCCGTGGACGTCGCGGATGACCTGGCGGATGCCGAACGAGGTGTTCCCGACCGCGAGGATCGACACCTCGACGGTGACCGGCCCCGACGCGTCGGTGATCGGCTTGAGGAACTCGATCTCCATCTTGCGTACCACCATCGCCGAGGGCCGCACGCCCGCCGGGAAGACCCGATCGCGGAAGAACTTCACCCGAGCCTCCTGCGTGTACTCCAGGAAGAGGGTGTTGTTCACGTGGCCGAGGCGATCGGAATCGCCCCAGCGCACCTCGACCTCGCAGGTGAAGGTCTTGTTCGGCACGCGCTAGCCCCGGGTGAGCTTGCGATGGGTCACCCGGTGCGGGCGGGCCGCATCGGGGCCGAGGCGCGCGACCTTGTTCTCCTCGTACGCCTCGAAGTTGCCCTCGAACCAGTACCAGGCCGCCTCGTTGTCGCCGAAGGCACCCTCCCAGGCCAGGATGTGCGTGCAGGTCCGGTCGAGGAACCAGCGATCGTGCGAGATCACGACGGCGCAACCGGGGAACTCCTGCAGCGCGTTCTCGAGCGAGCTGAGGGTCTCGACGTCCAGGTCGTTGGTCGGCTCGTCGAGCAGGATCAGGTTGCCGCCCTCCTTGAGGGTCAGCGCCAGGTTCAGCCGGTTGCGCTCACCACCGGAGAGCACGCCCGCGGGCTTCTGCTGGTCCGGTCCCTTGAACCCGAACGCGCTGACGTACGCCCGCGAGGGCATCTCGTTCTGGCCGACCTCGATGAAGTCGAGTCCGTCGGAGACCGTCTCCCACACCGTCTTCGTCGGGTCGATGTTCGCGCGCGTCTGGTCGACGTAGCTGAGCTTGACCGTCTCGCCGACCTTGACGGTGCCCGAGTCCGGATCCTCCAGCCCGACGATGGTCTTGAACAGGGTGGTCTTACCGACGCCGTTGGGGCCGATCACACCGACGATGCCGTTGCGCGGCAGCGTGAAGGACAGGTCCTTGATCAGCAGACGGCCGTCGAAGCCCTTGTCGAGGTTCTCGACCTCGACCACGACGTTGCCCAGACGCGGCGGGGTGGGGATCTGGATTTCCTCGAAGTCGAGCTTGCGGTGCTTCTCGGCCTCCGCGACCATCTCGTCGTAGCGGTCGAGACGGGCCTTGTTCTTCGCCTGGCGGGCCTTCGCGCCGGAGCGCACCCACGCGAGCTCCTCCTTGAGGCGCTTCTGCAGCTTCTGGTCCTTCTTGCCCTGCACCTCGAGTCGCGCGGCCTTTTGCTCCAGGTAGGTGGAGTAGTTGCCCTCGTAGGGGTAGAGCCGGCCGCGGTCGACCTCACAGATCCACTGCGCGACGTGATCGAGGAAGTACCGGTCGTGGGTGACGGCGAGGATGGCACCCGGGTAGGCGGCCAGGTGCTGCTCGAGCCACAACACGGACTCGGCGTCGAGGTGGTTGGTGGGCTCGTCGAGCAGCAGCAGGTCCGGCTTGCTCAGCAGCAGCTTGCACAGCGCGACGCGGCGCTTCTCACCACCGGAGAGATGGGTGACGGGCTCGTCGGCGGGCGGGCAACGCAGCGCATCCATCGCCTGCTCGAGCTGGGAGTCGATCTCCCAGGCATCGGCGTGGTCGAGCTTCTCCTGGAGCTCACCCATCTCCTCCATGAGCTCGTCGGAGTAATCGGTGGCCATCAGCTCGGCGATCTCGTTGTAGCGCTTGAGCTGCACCATCGTCTCGCCGAGGCCCTCCTCGACGTTCTCGCGGACCGTCTTGGCCTCGTCGAGGTGCGGTTCCTGCATGAGGATGCCGACGCTGGCTCCGGGCGCGAGGAACGCCTCGCCGTTGCCCGGCTGGTCCAGTCCGGCCATGATCTTGAGGATGGAGGACTTACCCGCGCCGTTCGGGCCGACGACACCGATCTTCGCGCCCGGGTAGAAGCTCATCGTGACGTCATCGAGGATGACCTTGTCGCCGTGCGCCTTGCGCACCTTCTTCATCGTGTAAATGAACTCCGCCATGGCGACCAGAGTATCGGGACGGCAGGCGGCGCCCCAATCCACACGCCCCCACCGCCCGGTCCGCGCCGACCTGCGACGGGTTCGCGACCCGCCGCAGGTCAGCTCGGGCGGTCAGGCGGTCCCGAACAGCGACCGCACGAACGCGGTCGTATCGGGCAACGCCTCGAACACCGACGAGCCGTGGAAGGCATCGTAAGAGCGGAAGGTCACGGGCTGGCCCGCCAGCTGCAGGTCCGCCGCGAGCTTGGCACCCAGCGGATACGGCACCGTCTGGTCGCGCAGTCCGTGCCCGATGAACACGGGCCGGTCGTAGCCCGTCGTGGGTACCGCGAGGTAGTCGCGCAGCGCCGAGCGGAACAGCTCGTTGTCGAGCGGTCGGCTGATGATCTCGCCGACGCCGATCGGACCGGCGTACTTGTGCAGCGAGAGGAAGCACATGCTCTTCGCAGTCTCGACGAGCTCCAGGCCGCGCGGGGTGAGGTAGTCGTCGACGGGCAGGTCCGGCCGGGCCTGCTGCAGCCCTGCGACCACGTAG
This sequence comes from Rhodococcus daqingensis, assembly GCF_042665615.1. NCBI lineage: Bacteria > Bacillati > Actinomycetota > Actinomycetes > Mycobacteriales > Nocardiaceae > Rhodococcus > Rhodococcus daqingensis. The sequence continues at coordinate 228,358 of NZ_JBHTCS010000028.1, forward strand.
GCGGCGAACGCGGTCAGCCCGTTCAGTCCCAGGTTCGGGAACCCGGGACCACCGAGCGGGAAGAGATGCTCCAGGTTGGCCGGGGTCCCGGTCGCGACGGCTCCGCGATAGTCGAGCTCGGGCGCGTACTTCGTCGCCTCGTGAGCGGCGAACATGGCGGCGTGCCCGCCCTGCGAGTGCCCGACGGCCACCCAGGCGGGTGACAGCTCGGGCGTCACCTCGCGGGCCGCCCGGACCATGTCGATCACCGCGCGGCCCTCGCTGCGCCCGTGCAGGTATGCGTGCACCCCCTCGGTGCCGAGCCCCACGTAGTCGGTGGCCACCACCGCATACCCCCGAGTCAGCCAGGCGGAGACGTAGTCGCGGGTGAGCGAGGTGACGTCGAACCCCAGCGCGGGTGCGCAGTCGTCGCCGACGCCCGTGGTGCCGTGCGCCCAGGAGATCACCGGCCACCCGCCCGCAGGCGCGGTCCCGTTCGGCAGGTACACCGCCCCGGTGCTGAGCGCCGCCTCTCCCCTGGGCCCCTCGGTCCAGTAGGTGAGCTGTCGCGACCCGCTCGCCCCGGCGACCTCGGCGGACGTCGGCAGCGCCTCGTTCGACACCACCGTGCCGGGGTCACGGGCCGGGTCTGCTGCGGCGTGCCCGGCGGCCGGTGCCGCGAGAAACAGGAGTGCGAGCGCGGCCGCGCCCAACCGGCGCCCGATAACGACCTTCATTGTGTTCCCCACCCTTGGTTGATTGTGTCCCCACCCGAAGTACCTGGACCGGGTGCAGCGTAGTACCCCGGCCCGACCGGGACGCGACAAACCGGACGCCCGTCCAGGCCCGATCCCGCTCCGGCACTCTGGAACTGCCGGTCTACCGGGTCAGGGGCTCGGCAAACGCCAGGGAGTCGGCCAGGGACGCCGCGAGAGTGTCGGGATGCCCGACGCCCGGGTACGCGACGAACCGCACGTCGGTTCCGCTGCGCTGCAGGTCCCCGACCAGCGTCAGCGTCAGCACGATCGGCACCACGGTGTCGACGACACCGTGTCCGATGAACACGGGGCGGTCGTACCCGCTGGTCGGAACCCCCAGGTACTCCGTGAGCGCCGACCGGACCTCGCCGGTGCCGAGTGACCGAGCGAACAACTCGCCGACCTGGACCCCCCTGACGTGGGGCGCCAGCTCGATCGTGCACAGGCGCTCGGCGAGCCCCGCCAACTCCGCCCCCCGGGGCGACAGGTACCCATCGAGGTCGAGGTCGGGGCGAACCGACCGCAGCCCCACGATGGTGTACAGCGAGAAGACCGTCAGGCCGCGGAGTCCGAGATTCGGGAAGCCCGGTCCGCCGAACGGGAACAACTGGTCGAGGCTCGACGGCGGCCCGAGTGCGACCGCGCCCCGGTAGTCGAGGTCGGGGGCGTAGGCCGTCGCCAGGCGCGCCGTGAGCAACGCGGCGTGACCGCCCTGCGACAGCCCGATCACCATCCACCGGGGCGCGATCCCCGTGTCCGTCGTCCGGGCCGCGCGCACCATGTCGATCACGCTGTGCGCCGCGGCCTTTCCGTCGAGATAGGGCAGCACGCCCGGCGTGCCGAGCCCGAGATAGTCCGTCGCCACGACGGCATACCCCCGCGCCAGCCAGCTCGCGAGGTAGTCGGACTCGATGCGCTGCAACCCCACCGTCGAGGGCGCACAGTAATCGGCGACCCCGACCGTTCCGTGCGCGTACGACACCACCGGCCAGCCCCCCAGGGGCGCGGGCCCCGGGGGCAGGTAGACCGCCCCGGTGCTGGTGGCGGGGGCGCCCCGATGGTCGGTGGTGGCGTAGGTGACGCGGTGGGCCCGCCCGGTCCCCGGGATCCAGAGTTCCCTCGGCAGTTCCTGGGTGGCGATCACCGATCCGGGCGCGAGCGGCGGCGCCGCAGATGCGCCGAACCCGACCGGGACAGCGGTCAGCACGCAGACGATCAGCACCGGGATCAGCAATCTCAGGCGTGCCACGCGAGCCGCCCCCTCACCAGACGGGAAGACCCGTCCAGCCTAAGCCGACACGGTGACCGAATTGCCCGGTTTCGTTCAGCTCGCGCGGGGAACCGGGCGTCCCGGCGGCTTCTCGACCGCTTTGCTCGTGATGGCCAGCACGACCTCGTCCAGTTCGGCCCTGATCGCCTCGGTGTTCCGGTCGACGAGCCAGCGCAGCACCAGCCCGTCCAGGGCGGCGAGACTCCGGTGCGCGATCACCGCGACCGGCTCGGTCCACGTGGTCTCGGTCCGTTCGGCGCACTCGTCGAGGAACGCGGAGACCTCGGCGTCCATGACCGCGTACTGCTCGTCCGCGACGGCGCCGGTGGGCGGGGATCCGGCCGCGCGGAACCGCAGGGCATGCGTGGTGATCTCGTAGGTCAGCAACCGGCGATTCGGGTTGGCCTCCATGGTCGACCACATGCCATCGACCCCGCTCTGGAGCAGCTCGCGCAGCCCCCGCACCCCGGACACCTCCGGCGCCTCGCGCACCGCTGCGAACACCTGGCGAGCCGACGCACTCAACTCCAGGACAAGCCTTTCGGCCATGGCGGCGAGGAGCTCGTCCTTGCCCTCGAAGCAGTAGTGCACCATGCCGAGCGATACACCGGCATGCGCCGCAACGGCGCGGACCGTCACAGCGGAAATCCCGCCGCGTTCGGCGAGATCCAGGGCGCACTCGACGAGTTGGGCGCGACGCTCGTCCACCGGGAGCTTGTTAAGCATTCGTCGATCTTAGGGTAGCGCAACCTCAATGAGTCCTAGGTCCCTCCGCGTGACAGGGAATAGAGGTTCCCCGAGACCCTCGTTGCGACACACGATGGTTTGTCGGATTCGGGGTGGCGCCGATCGTCTAATGGGTGAAGGAGGTGATCCGAGCATGAAATACGTGCTGATGTTCTGCGAGACGGAGCAGTGGGAGAAGGATTGGGAGGCGATGGACCAGGCCGAACGCGATCGCGGCTTCGAGCGGGTCCAGGCGTGGTTGACCGAGCATTCGGACAAGATCCGGCACAACCGCAAGCTCACCGGCCCCGAGACGGCGACGACGGTCCGGCTCGACGGTAGGGGTGGCTCCATCGTCACCGATGGTCCGTTCATCGAGGGCAAGGAGGTCGTCAGCGGCTACGTCGAGGTGGAGGTCGCCGATCTGGACGAGGCGATCCGGTTGGCGCAGACCTGGCCGGCGTGCCCGCTCGTGGAGATCCGTCCGGTGTTGATGTGACCGAGACCGGTGCGGAAACCGTGCTCGTGGAGGTGATGCGCGAGCACGGTAGCCGCCTGGCGGCGTCGCTGGTCGCGCTACTCGGCGACTTCTCCGCGGCCGAGGATCTCGTCGCCGACGCGGTGGAGAAGGCCCTGCGTACTTGGCCGGTCGACGGTGTCCCAGAGCACCCGCAGGCGTGGCTGTTCACCGTCGCACGCCGACGTGGCCTCGACCTGCTGCGCCGCGAGGCCAACTACCGCGACAAATTGCGGCAGTTGGGCTGGCCGGTGCACGAGGAGACCGACGACCGGCTCCGGCTGATGTTCACCTGTTGTCATCCCGCCCTGTCTCGGGAAGCCCAGCTCGCCTTGACTCTGCGCATGGTCTGCGGGCTGAGCACCGCGCAACTGGCCCGTGCGTTCCTGCTCTCGGAAGCGACAGTGGCGCAAAGGATTACGCGCGCCAAGCGCAAGATCACGCAGGCGGGAATCCCCTATCGCGTTCCGGCAGAGGACGAGCTCGACGACCGACTGCCAGAGGTGCTCGCCGTCATCTACCTGCTGTTCAACGAGGGCTATCTCGGCACCGAGCCCACCGATGCCCGGGATCTGGCCGCGGACGCCGAATGGCTTGCCACTCTGGCAGACCGGCTCCTGCCCTCCACACCGGAGATCATGGGACTGCTCGCCCTGATCCGGCTGCACCGGGCCCGGGCTGCCGCGCGATTCGACGTGGACGGCCGGATCGTGCTCATTCGCGACCAGGACCGCACGCTGTGGGACCGCGACGCGATCGCGCGAGCGGTACGGCTGCTGACCGAGGCGGGCCGGGCGCGGCGCCCCGGCCCCTACCAACTGCAGGCAGCGATCGTCGCCTGCCACGCCGAGGCGCCTACCTGGGACGACACCGATTGGCGCCAGATCGTCGTGCTCTATGACCTACTTCTGGCACTGACGCCATCCCCCGTGATCCGACTGCACCAAGCGATCGCGCGGGCCAGGACCGAGGGCCCCGCAACGGCACTGACCGCCGTCGACGACCTTGCCGGCTCGTTGGCGAACTATCACCTGCTCCACGCGACCCGCGCCGAACTGCTCCGAGAGCTCGGGCGCGAAGAGGATGCGCGCGCCGCCGACCAGCGTGCCCTCGAACTGACCCACAATCCCGCCGAACAAGCCCTGCTCGAAGAACGACTCGACCGCCCCCGCCAACGAGACCGATAAGGACAGATATAGAACAGGGTCAACGCCAGACACGGAGCTCGACAGATGCGTTAGTCACGACTAACGTATTTCTTGTGACCGACCCGCTGACTGCCGCTGCCGAGCCGAACCGGCGACGCATCCTGCAGTTGCTGGCATCGCAACCGAGGACCGTCAGCCAGGTCGCCGCCGAGTTCCCGGTGACCCGGTCCGCGATCTCTCAGCACCTTCTGGTGCTGGCCGACGCAGGCCTGGTCGAGGCCGAGAAGGTGGGCCGACAGCGGATCTACCGGGTCCTGCCGAGCGGGCTGCTGAAGTTGCAGGCCGAGATCGACAAGTTCTGGACCGACGAACTCGACCAGCTCGTCGCCGACGCGCACACCCTGAGGAGAAATTCATGAGCTACACGAAGAGGGCAATCCTGCCGGTCAGTCCCGATGAGGCGTTCGCCCTGATCACCGAGCCGGAACGGTTGCGCCGCTGGCAGACCGTCTCGGCGGTGGTCGATCTGCGCGCGGGTGGCTCCTACCAGTGGACCGTCACGCCTGGTCACATCGCGGCGGGCACCTTCCGCGAGGTCGAGCCGGGCCGCCGGATCGTGTTCGGCTGGGGCTGGGACGGCAGTGCCGACCTGCCGTACGACGGGTCAACAGTGACCGTGACCGTGGAGCCAACCGAGGGCGGTTCGCTGGTGACCCTGGTGCACGAGGGGCTCACCGAGGAGCAGGCGAGGTCGCACGCCGAGGGTTGGGATCACTACTTCGCGCGGCTCGAGCGCCTGGCCGCCACCGGAGATGCCGGACCCGATGAGTGGGCCTACGCGCCGGAGAACCTCACCCCGGTCGTGGCCGCCGAGGCGGCATTGGCGGTGCTGCAGCCGATCCTGCGCAATCTGACCGCCGAGGACCGTCCCCGGCCGACGCCGTGCGCGGAGTTCACGTGCCACGAGCTTGCCGAGCACCTCCTGACCTCACTGGGCCAGCTCGGCGCCATGGCCGGCGCCACCGTGCCAGACTCTGCGGCGGGATCGTTGGAGGACCGCGTCTCCACTCTGGCGGGCCGGGCCATCGACGCCTGGCGCACGGTCGACCTCGCCGGAACGGTGCCCGGCCCCGGCGGCGTGCAGATGCCTGCCTCGTTCGCGGCCGGAATCCTGCCGCTCGAGCTCACCCTCCACGGCTGGGATCTCGCCCAGGGGAGCGGGCAGTCCGTGCACATCTCCGACGAGCTCGTCGACTACCTCCGCGGCCTCGCCGAGAAGATCGTCCCCGGCGGCCGGGGGTCGTCTTTCGCCGACGAGGCCACCCCCGCAGGGGACGCCACCGCAATCGACCGGCTTGCCGCGTTCTCCGGGCGAACGCCGCTCGCCGCGTGAGCGCCTGACCCCGACTGACACCGAACACGGCCGGGAACAGCCCGGCACCTCCACAGAAGGAAGAGCAGGCAATGGGAAAGTATGTCTTCATCAACCACGCACCGATGACTCCCGCTGAGGCCGCACCGCCCACCCCGGAGCAGATGGAAGCGGTCATGGGTGAATGGAACGCGTGGGCCGGTCGCGTCGGCGAGCGCATGGTCGACTTCGGTACCCCCCTCGCCGGCGGCGTTCGCGTCACCCCGAGCGGGACGTCGCCCAGCACCCGAGAGGTCGCGGGCTACAGCATCATCGAGGCCGCCGATTTCGCGGCCGCTCTGGAGCTCGCTCAGGGGCATCCACACTTGAACATGCCGGGCGGCTGCGAGATCGAGGTCCACGAGGCGCAGGCCATCCCCGGGATGTGACGGCGGAGCCTCAGGGATGTGGGGATCTCGGGGTCTCGGGAGCATGGGTCTCGTACATCCGGACGGCGACGACCAGACCGGACACCGCCGTCAGGGCGGCGACGGTCCAGATGGCGGCGCGGACGCCGAGGGCATCGGCGACGACCCCGGCAAGCAGTGCGCCGACCGCGAAGCCGCCGTCCCGCCACAGTCGATAGGTTCCGACCGCTCGGGCTCGCCAGGCCGGGTGGGCGACGTCTCCGATCGAGGCGAGCAGCGTCGGGTAGACCAGAGCGGTGCCGGCGCCGAGCATGGCGGCGGCGACGGCCCACACCGCGAAGGACTCGCCGAGTGCGATCAGGCCCAACGCGATTGCCTGGAGCCACATTCCGGCGGCGATCATCCATTTTCGCCCCCACCGGTCCGAGAGTGCGCCGGTGATCAGCTGTCCGACCCCCCAGACCGCGGGGTACAGCGCTGCCAACAGGCCGATCTTTCCGACGGACAGTCCGGCGGCGGCGAACAGGATCGGGAACAGACCCCAGGCGAGGCCGTCGTTGAGGTTGTTGACCAGGCCGGCTTGGCTGGCTGACGACAGGGCCGGCTCGTGGAAGCTGGTCTGGGTGAACACTTCACGATTGGTCAGGTTGTCGTGCAGGTGGTCGTGGCGGCCGTCGGCGTGGGCGACGTGAGTGGCCGCCTCGAGTCGGGCATGGCCACGGGTCTCGCGGACGGCAAGGGTGGACAGGCCCAGGCCGAGCGCGGCGAACGCGATACCGAGCAGGAACGGCGCCGGGCGCAGGCCGTAGGACTCGGCCAGGTATCCGGTGGCCAGGGCGGTGACCGCGACCGCGCCGTATCCGGCGGCCTCGTTCAGGCCCATCGCCAGTCCGCGGCGGGCCGGGCCGACCAGGTCGATCTTCATCACCACGGTGGTGGACCAGGTCAGCCCCTGGCTGATGCCGAGCAGCACGTTCGCAACGATGACCCAGGACCACGACGGTGCCCAGATGAGCATCAGGGGGACGGGGATCGCGACGAGCCAGCCCCATACGAGCACCGGTTTGCGGCCGAACCGGTCGGAGAGGGTGCCGGCGAAATAGTTGGTGGCGGCCTTGGCCACGCCGAAGACGAGGATGAACGACAGCCCGGCGGTGTAGGCGCGGAGCCCGAACACCTGCTCGCCCAGCAGCGGCAGCACGGTCCGTTCCTGGCCGAGCATGCCGCCGACGAGCGCGTTGACGACCACCAGGAGCGTGAACTGGGCGATGTTGGGGCGCAGCCCGAGTCGCGGCGGGCGTGTGGCGGTGGTGCTCACGCGCCGGTCTCCAGGTGGCGACCGGTGGTCCGGGCCCAGTCGTCGGGTCCGCCCTCGAGCACGGTGACTCCGCGGTGGCCGGCCTGCTCGAGCAGGCTGGCCGCACCCATCGCGCGTTCGCCGTGGCCGCACATCACCACCGTCGGCTCCCTGGGCAAGTCGTCGGCCCGGCCGGCAAGGGCGCCGAGTTCGATGTGAACCGCTCCCGGGACATGACCGGCGAGGTACTCGGGCCGTTGCCGGATGTCGAGGACGCGGACGTCCTCGATCTGGTCCGCGCCCACCAGCCGCGTGGACGTGATGTCGCGTTCGGCAGCCCTCCAGGCGTCGATGCCGCCTGCGAGCTCGCCGATCAGGTTGTCGTATCCGATCTTCGCTGCCTGCCAGGCGATATCGTCTGCGTCCTGGTCGCGATCACGGACGATGATCAGCGGCCTGTCCGCGGTCGCGAGCCAACCCAGCCAGCTGGCGAACACCGGGCGAAGCGGGATGGAGAGCGCACCGGGAATGTGCGCTGCCGCGAAACGAGTCAGAGGGCGCACGTCGACCAGGGCCGCCCCGTCGACGAGGAGACGGCGCACGGTGTCGACGTCCAGCGGGGCGAGGGAAGGTTCGCGATCGAGGACCGCGGGCCCGAGTCGATTGAGTTCACCCAGGCGGAGGAAGTAGGGCGGGTAGCTGCCGAGGGATCCGATCAACGCGGTGACGAACGCGTTCTCGTCGGGGGCGCGGAGCAACGGATTGGTGGCGATCTCGGTGGCGATGGTGCTGGTTCGGTCCGTTCCCGGGGGCGCCGAGCAGAAGGATCCGGCGCCATGGGTCGGCCAGACCTCCACATCACCGGGCAGGGTGGCGAGGCGGCGCAGCGATCCGAACTGTTCGCGCGCAAGCGCTTCGGTGCGGTCGGGAGAGACCAGGTCGGTCCGGGCGGCGGAGCCGACCAGCAGCGACCCGCCGGTGAAGACGCCGACTTCCCGGTCGCCGTCGAGGAGCAGGAACGAGAGGTGCTCGTGGGTGTGGCCGGGGGTACTCCAGGCCCGCAGCCGCAGCCCGCCGAGGTCGACTTCGTCGCCATCGCGCAGCCCGGTGTGGGTGAATTCCCGGTGCCCCGCAGCGGAAGCCAGGATCTGCGTTCCCAGTGTCGCGCCGAGTTGGCGGGCGCCGGAGAGGAAGTCGGCGTGGAGATGGGTGTCGGCCGCGAACGCCACCCTGAGCCCGCGCCGCGCAGCGGCCGCGTGCACCGCACGCAGGTCGCGACTGACATCGACCACCAGCGCCCGTCCGTCTCCCAGGTCGACGAGGTATGCGGAGTTGCCGAGTCCTTCGTCGACGAGCGCAACAAGTTCGACCGCGGCCATGGCCTTCTCCTCTGCTGGCCTGTCGGTTGCTTCGGTGCAGCACCCATCTGATGTTCTACACTATTCCAAAGATGATTGGAGAAAGCTATGGGTGACCGCCTCGCGAAGTCGGAATTGTTCGACCAATTCGCGCGCGTGGGCAAGGCACTCAGCAGCGGCAAGCGCCTGGAACTGCTTGATCTGCTCGCCCAGGGCGAACGCACCGTCGACGCCCTCGCGCGCGCCTGCGAGCTGGGTGTGACCACGGCATCGGCCCACCTGCAAACCCTCAAGCAGGCCAACCTGGTATCCACCCGGCGGGAGGGCACCAAGGTGCATTACCGACTCGCCGGTGACGACGTCGCAGAGTTGTTCGCCCTGGCCCGGTCCGTCGCCAGCGCTCACCTGCCCGATGTCGAGGCCGCTCGGGCCGCATATCTCGGCCCGGACACCGATCGGGTCACCAGGGACGAACTGCTGCACCGCGCACGGTCAGGGGACATCACGGTCCTGGATGTGCGGCCGCGGGAGGAATACGACGCGGGCCATATCCCCGGAGCCGTTTCGATACCACTCGACGAGCTCGCACACCGCCTGGCCGATCTGCCGGCGGATCAGGAGATCGTCGCCTACTGCCGTGGCGCCTACTGCGTCCTCGCCCACGACGCCGTCCGCCTCCTCGCGGAGTCCGGTAGGCAGGCGATGCGGCTGGACGACGGCATGCTCGAGTGGCGCCTCGCCGAATTGCCTGTCGAACGCTGATGCGGCCCCCGATGCCCGGGGAGATGTCACGTGACGAGGTCATACATTCGTTTAGGGTTCGGGGAGGCTGCCTGGATCGGAGGAGAACCCATGGGCACCACTTACCCACCCGGATCCCGGCTACCCGCAGCTGTACAGACCATCCTGTTCCAGCGCCGCCGCGCGCAGTTTCTGCCCGCCGTGGCCCGCCGGTACGGCGACGTTTTCTCCCTGCGCGTGCCGCCGTACGCCGACAATCTCGTCGTGTTCTCGCGTCCCGAACACATCAAGGAGATCTTCGCCGCCGACCCCCGCGACCTGCACGCAGGCGAAGGCAACCAGATCCTCGGCGTCGTGATGGGCGAGCACTCCCTCCTCCTGACCGACGAAGGCGAACACGCCCGCGCCCGTCGACTGCTGATGCCGGCATTCAACGGGGCGTCGCTGCGCGGCTACCAGGACCTCGTCACCGGGATCGCCGCTGCCGAGCTCGACCGATGGACCCCGGGCTCGACAGTGATCACCCTCGACCGGATGAACGCCCTGACCCTCGAGGTCATCCTGCGAGTGGTTTTCGGCGTCACGGACGAGAGCACCCGCGCCCAGCTCGCGCCTCGGCTGCACCGGATCGTCACCCTCAACCCGCTGGTGTTCGTCGGCTACATGATCCCCAGGCTTCGCCGATTCGGACCGTGGAAACGATTCCAGGACAACCAGGAAGAGGTCGACACCCTCCTGTATGCCGAGATAGCCGACCGCAGGTGTGCTCCCGACCTCGCGGACCGGACCGACGTCCTCTCCCGCCTGCTACATGTCGGCACCGGCGACGATCACGACGCACCGCTGTCCGATGCCGAACTCCGCGACCAGCTCATCACCCTGCTCCTCGCCGGGCACGAAACCACCGCCGCCGCACTGTCCTGGGCGCTCTACGAACTCGCCGCCAACCCCGACATCCAACGGCAGGCCCGCGACGCCGCGCTCGCCGACGACGACAAGCACCTCGAGGCCGTCATGAAGGAAGCCATGAGACTGCACACGGTGATCGCCTCCACCGCACGCAAACTCACCCGCGACATGACGATCGGCGGCTGGCCGCTGCCCGCGGGCACCGTGGTCAACACCTCGATCCTGCTCGCCCACCGCAGCGACGAAAACTACGCCGACACAACAGCGTTCCGGCCCTCACGGTTCCTCAACGGTGAGGTGGCCCCCAACACCTGGTTGCCCTTCGGAGGCGGCGTGCGGCGCTGCATCGGCGCCGGCTTCTCCCTGATGGAAGGGACGACGGTGCTGCGCGAGATCCTCACCCGTCATACATTGACGCTCCCTGGCGCCGGCAAACCCGAACACGGACGCGTTCGCAACATCACCAACGTCCCGGCAGGAAAGGCCCGGATCGTCGTCACCCCACGATGACCTCGCCGCCGCTAGCCGGAGACAGTCACACGCTCGGGCTCCCCCGCCTCCCCGTTCGCGTCCAGTTCCGGGGACTGCGCCGGCTTCGGCGTCCGGTCGAGCCGCGCGCGACAGCGGGCCAGGTCGGGCCCGACCGCGCTGGCCCGCATCTCGAGATCCGACCGGTCGACCCCGTCCTTTGTCGTGTACTCGGTCGTTCGTAACTGCCCGTAGGCGATCACCGGATCGCCCTTCATGAGCGAGGCGCCGACCCCGGACACCAGGCGCCGCCAGCAGGTCACTGTCAGATAGAGCGTGCCCCCGTCCGTCCATTCCCCGGTCGCGCGGTCCTGCCTTCTCGCGTTGCTCGCCATCCGGAAGCTGAGCACCTCGTCCCCGGAGTTCGTCGGCCGTTTGACCGGGTTGGTGACTACGGTCCCGACCACCGCGGTGTGCGTCTCGTACATGTGACTCCCCCTTCGCGTCCGTGGGCCGGGCGGCCCTCGATGCCCAGCCTCCCCCGGCCGCATGCCGACAGGAGACCGCAGGCGAATCTGTGGATGAACCGATCGGACATCCACAGGTTCACGAAAACGGGTATGCGGAAACGCTATTGGTCGCCCGCGCGTGCTAGGCCGAAGGGCCCCGAGGTGATCGAGGCGGCCAGCGCGCCCGCATAGGTGACCAGACGTTCACCGGTGAAGGTGTCCGGGTCTCCGACCGCGAGCCTGCCGAGCATCTCGGCGAACGAGAGCATCGTGTGCGCGAGCAGCACCGGGTCCAGACCCGCCAGTCCCGGCTCGAGCGCGATTCCCGCCCGGGCCAGGTCCTCCGCCCTCGCCAGCACCGCCGCACGGGAGGCGCGCAGGTGCTCCTGATACTCGGCCGGGGCATGGTCGGGCGCGGTCAGGATCAGGCGCCACCTCGTGGGGTTCTCCACCACGGCGCACACGAACGAGGACACCGTGCCCGCGTACGCGGCGGCGGGACCGAGCGTCGTCAGGTCGGTCGGCATCGCCGCCATCACCTGCTCGATCGCGCGACGATGCTCGCGCTCCAGAAGCGCCTCGACCAACTCCGCCCGGGTGCGGAACACGGTGTACAACACGGGCTTGCCGACGCCCGCCTCGGCCGCGACGGCCTCCATGTTCAGCTCGTGCAGGCCGGATCGCCGCGTCACCTCGACCGCGGCGTCGAGCACCTGGGCGCGTCGCTCGGCGGGCGGCAGTCGCGGCGCATACCTGCGCCTCGTCCGACCGTCCGCGGTCTGCGCTCTCGTCATCTGCCCACCTCCGCGTTCACCTTAGGGTTTCGCCACTCGAGGCCGCGCCTCACCGGATCAATACTACGCAACCGTTGTATTCATCACGGGCAATTGCTACGGTCGCGTTGTATTCATTGAAGCGGGGTGTCGCGACGCCCAGGGCCGAGGAGACTGACACAGATGACACAGGTGACCGGCACGCTGCTTTTCGACCCGATCCGCTTCGCCCCCGACCGGTTCGACCAGGAGACGATCCGGCTCCTGCGCGCGACGATCGACTGGTTCGAATCGCGCGGCAAGCGCCGGCTCGTCTCCGACTACCACGCGAAGATTTTCTACTCGGACTTCCTGGCGTTCGCGGCCAAGGAGAAGCTGTTCGCGACACTGCTCACTCCCGCCGCGGACGCCGACCGGCACCCCGACAAGCGCTGGGACACCTCCCGGGTGGCGATGCTGTCGGAGATCCTCGGCTTCTACGGCCTCAACTACTGGTACCCGTGGCAGGTCACCGTCCTCGGCCTCGGCCCGGTCTGGCAGAGCGGAAACTCCGCCGCCCGACGGCGGGCGGCGGAGTTGCTCGACGAGGGCGCGGTCGCCGCGTTCGGGTTGTCGGAGCGGTCGCACGGGGCCGACATCTACTCCACCGACATGGTGCTCACACCCGACGGCAGCGGCGGCTACACCGCATCGGGCAGCAAGTACTACATCGGGAACGGCAACTGCGCGCGCATCGTGTCGGTTTTCGGCCGGATCGCCGGTGTCGAGGGCCAGGACGGCTACGTCTTCTTCCTCGCCGACAGCGAGCATCCCCGCTTTTCCGTGGTCAAAAACATCGTCCCGTCCCAGATGTACGTGGCGGAGTTCGCGCTCGACGGGTACCCGGTGGGTCGGGCGGACATCCTGCACACGGGTGCCGACGCCTTCAGCGCGGCGCTGAACACCGTCAACATCGGCAAGTTCAACCTCTGCTTCGGCGGGATCGGTTTGTGCACGCACGCGCTGTACGAGGCGATCACCCATGCGCACAACCGGATCCTCTTCGGCAGCCCGGTCACGAACTTCGCCCACGTGCGCCGCGAGTTCGTCGACGCCTACTCCCGGCTCATCGCGATGCGGCTGTTCTCCGATCGGGCGGTCGACTACTTCCGCTCGGCCACCCCGGACGACCGCCGGTACCTGCTGTTCAACCCCGTCACGAAGATGAAGGTCACCACCGAGGCACAACGGGTGATCGCGCTGCTCTCGGACATCGTGGCGGCCAAGGGTTTCGAGAACGACGCGTTCCTGCCGATCGCCAAGGTGGACGTCGACGGGCTGCCCAAGCTGGAGGGGACCGTCGCGGTCAACCTCGCGCTGATCCTGAAGTTCATGCCCGCCTATCTGCTCGACCCGCGGGACCTCCCGCCCGTGCCCACCCGTGACGACGCCGCCGACGACGAGTTCCTGTTCCGGCAGGGCGCGGCCGCGGGCCTGGGGAAGGTGCGCTTCCACGACTGGCGGTCCGCCTACCGGGCGCGTGCCGACGTACTGAACGTGGCGGTCTTCACCGAGCAGGCCGAATCGCTGGCGGCGCTGATCGCCGCCGATCCGGACGGCGTGAAGGGGTCGGACATGGACCTTCAGCTCGCGGTGGGTGAACTCTTCACACTCGTCGTCTACGGCGGACTCGTCCTGGAGCAGTCGCAGATCATCGGACTCGATGCCGACGTCCTGGACCAGATCTTCGAGACCCTGGTCCGGGACTTCTCCGCCGGCGCGACCGATCTGCTCGGCAAGGCTGCCGCGAGCGACACCCAGGCCGACTGGGCGACGGCCGCGATCCGCAGGCCCGCCGTCGACCCCGCGCGGGCCGACCGCGTCTGGCAGCAGGTCGCGGCCCTCTCCGGCGCCTACGAGATGACGCCTTGACCGCGCCGGCGACCGGCCGAACCCACCCCACAGCCACGACGATCCGCAGGAGCACACGATGAGCGAACCCCGCATGCTGGCCGACCGAGGCTGGCCGTTCGACCCAGCTCGCCGCCGCGAGGACAACGGGTTCTTCGGGCCGGGATCACCCACCTGGAAGGTGTGGACCAACCCGACCGCCCTGATCGGCTTTCAGCGATCGGTCACACTCGAGCACTTCGACCCGTTCCTGACCGCCGCGGTCGCCGACGCCCAGGGGATCTACCTCGACCCGAGGGGTCGCCTCGACGGCACCCTGTCCTATTTCCTGATCGTGGCGGTCGGTGACACCCGCTCGGCGATCGAGACGTCGGAGCTGCTGATGCGGGTGCACGCCAAGGCGACCGGCATCGAGCCGATCAGTGGGCAGCGCTACAGCGCCAACAACCCCGACAGCCAGCTGTGGATCCACGTCACGGGCTGGCATTCGGTGCTCAAGTGCTACGAGATGTTCGGTCCCGGACCGCTGAGTCCGGATGAGGAGGCGCGCTACTGGGCCGAATGCGCCGTCGCCGCCGAGCTGCAGACCTGCAAGTCCGCGGACATCCCGCGCTCGCGCACGGAGGTGCACGAGTACTTCGCCGCGGTGCGGCCGCGACTGTGCGCCTCCGAGCGGGCCGTCGAGGGCATGCACTATCTGCTCCGGACCAGGGCCGGGAAGGGCAGGCTCTCCCTGTGGGCGATGAGCCGTCTCATGGCGCCCGCGACGATCGCGACCCTGCCGAAATGGATGCGCGAGCTCGGCGGCTTCGATCAGCCCGCCGTTGTCGACCGGGTCGTTGCGCCACTCGCGCGGGTCGCCGTGCGCGCCACGACCAACCCGAGAACCGAACTGGCCGTGATCAAGCCCCTGCTCCCGATGACCCACTCGGTGCTCGACCAGCACTTCAACGGGACACCGCCGGTGCGGACGGAGACCGTCACCCCCGCGGCGGCGCGTGAGCGCTACGGGGCGCGGGCCGGGCGATCGGCCTGACCCCCCAGCGCACCGACCTCGCAGCGCAACGGCGAGCCAGGCCAAGCCATTCCAGGTGACACGTCGACCGAGCGCACACCGCTCGGTGCCGCCGGCTGCTGGCAGAATCGACGGGGTGGTCAGGGCAGCGGGTTCCAGCACATCACCGGCGGTCGGTCGCGCGCTGGACATCCTGGTCCGGCTCGCGCAACGCCCCGGTCCGGTGCAGGCGGCCGCTCTCGCCCGCGACCTGGACCTGCCCCGCTCGTCGGTGTACCACATCCTGTCGGTGCTGGTGGAGCGCGGTTTCGTGGTGTACGTGCCCGGCGAGCAGGCGTATGGGCTCGGCGTGACGTCCTTCGAGATCGGCTCCGCCTACCTGCGCCACGAGCCACTCGAGCGGCTCGCGCAACCGATCCTGCACCGGCTGGCCATGCACCTCGGGCAGGCCGTGCACCTGGGGATCCTGCACGGCAACGAGACCGTGTACCTGCTCAAGGAACGCCCCACGTCCGGGCCGGCCGCCGAGGTATCACTGATCACCGACATCGGCGTTCGGCTGCCCGCGCACCTGACGGCCAATGGGCGCGCCATCCTCGCCGCCCTGCCCGACGCCCAGGTCAAGGCGTTGTTCTCCCGGCGAAGCGACTTCATCACACGCACCGGACACGGCCCGCGGACGCTGACCGAACTGCGCCGCACCCTCGCGGAGACCCGCTCGCGCGGCTGGGCCGAGGAGGTCGACCTGGTGACGACCGGGTTGCGGTCGGTGGGTACCGCGGTCTTCGACCACAACGGCCGGGCGGTCGCGGCGCTGAGCACCACCTGGCGCAAACAGCTGGCCTATCCCGAGCCGGAGGCCGTGGGACAGACCCTGCTGGGCGGCGCGGAGCGCCTGACCTCCCACATCTCTGGCCACGCCCCCGCTCCGCGCTGAGCGGGCGGACACACCACCTCGGGCCTTGTGAGGCAGTTCACATGGTTGTACAGTCCTGTATATACAACCGCTGCCGCATGAGGAGAAGCCGACGATGACGCAGGCCTGGGACGACGACTTCCGTGACCGGATGGCGGATCCGGTATTGGCGAAGTCCTACATCGGATCCCTGCCGGAGGCATACAAGCACGACTTCGACCCCGCGCGCGCCGCCGCGGACGTCACCCGGATCGAGGCGCTGCGGACCGACTCGTTCGAGGTGGCCCTGCACCCGCCGACGGGCGCGGCACGCGGCCAACTGCGCCTCACGCTCTACATCGACGGCGACGCCGTCTCGCTCAGCCGGATCCTGCCCGTGATCCAATCCCTCGGTGTCGAGGTGCTCGACGAGCGCCCCTATCCGATGACCGACTCGACCGGCAGTCAGTGCTGGATCTACGACTTCGGCCTCACCCTCGACGTCGATCCGGAACCGGACGACCTCGGCATGGCCGCCCGGTTCACCGAGGCCTTCGCCGCCGCATGGCGCGGCGACGCCGAGGTCGACACCTTCAATCACCTGGTGCTGCGCGCGGGGCTGACCTGGCGGCAGGCGTCGATGTTGCGGGCATACGCAAAATACCTGCGCCAGGCGGGTTTTCCGTACAGCCAGGTGCGGATCGCGGAGGTCCTCTCCGCACACCCCGAGTCCGCCCGGTCGCTGGTCGAACTGTTCGGAGCCCGCTTCGACCCGACGGGGAACGACGAGGGCAGGCAGGAGGCCTTGACCGGCCGCCTCGACGAGGCTCTCGCCGAGGTGGTCAGCCTCGACGAGGACCGCATCCTGCGAGCCTTCACTACACTCATTCGAAACACCCTGCGCACCAACTATTTCACCCGCGGCGGCAGCTCACCGCTGCTCTCGTTCAAGTTCGATCCGAACCAGATCGATGAACTCCCCCACCCCCGACCACGATTCGAGATCTATGTCTGCTCACCACGGGTCGAGGGCGTGCACCTGAGGTTCGGCACCGTGGCCCGTGGCGGCCTCCGGTGGTCGGACCGCAAGGAAGACTTCCGCACCGAGGTGCTCGGGCTGGTGAAGGCGCAGGCCGTCAAGAACGCCGTCATCGTGCCGGTCGGCGCCAAGGGCGGGTTCGTCGTCAAACAGCCGCCCTCCCCGACCGGCATGGACGCGACGGATCGCGAGGCGCACCTGGCCGAGGGCATCGCCTGCTACCGGCAGTTCATCGCAGGCCTGCTCGATGTCACCGACAACATCGACTCGGCCACCGGCGCGGTCGTTCCCGCCCGCGACGTGGTCCGCCACGATGCGGACGACACCTACCTGGTGGTCGCCGCGGACAAGGGCACCGCCACCTTCTCCGACATCGCCAACGAGGTCGCCGCCGAGTACGGCTACTGGCTCGGCGACGCGTTCGCCTCCGGCGGTTCCGTCGGCTACGACCACAAGGCGATGGGCATCACCGCGCGCGGCGCCTGGGAGAGCGTCCAGCGCCACTTCCGCGAGATGGGCCGCGACACCCAGAGCGAGGACTTCACGGTCGTCGGCATCGGTGACATGAGCGGCGACGTCTTCGGCAACGGCATGCTGCTCAGCGAGCACATCAGGCTGGTCGCCGCCTTCGACCACCGGCACATCTTCCTCGACCCCGCGCCGGACGCGGCGACGTCGTTCGCGGAGCGCAGTCGACTGTTCGGCCTGCCCCGTTCGTCCTGGGCGGACTACGACCTCGGGCTGATCAGCGCAGGCGGCGGGGTGTGGGCACGCTCGGCGAAGTCGGTGCCGATCGGTGCCGAAATCAGGGCCGCGCTCGGCCTCGCCGACCACGTCACCGCCCTCGCTCCGGCCGACCTGATCGGCGCGATCCTGTGCGCCCCGGTCGACCTGGTGTGGAACGGCGGCGTCGGCACCTACGTCAAAGGCTCGTCCGAATCCCATGCCGAGGTGGGCGACAAGGCCAACGACGGGGTCCGGGTCGACGCCGGCGCCCTGCGCGCCCGCGTTGTCGGCGAGGGCGGAAACCTGGGGCTGACCCCACTCGGCCGTATCGAGTTCGCCCGCGGCGGGGGCCGAGTCAACACCGACGCGTTGGACAACTCGGCAGGGGTCGACTGCTCCGACCGCGAGGTCAACATCAAGATCGCGCTCGCCGGCCTGGTCGCGGCAGGCCGCCTCGCCCCGGGCGACCGCGACGGACTGATGCGGTCGATGACAGACGAGGTGAGCCGACTGGTCCTGACGGACAATCGCTCCCAGAATCGGATCCTCGGGGTGAGCCGATCCAACGCGCCCGCCGCCCTGGGCGTACACGCCCGGATGATCGCCCGACTGGAGCACGACCGGGGACTGGTCCGCGCGCTCGAGGCATTGCCCGACAAGCGCGAACTGTCCCGGCGCGCCCAAGAGAGTCAGGGGCTGACCTCGCCGGAGCTGGCCACCCTCATGGCCCACGTCAAGCTGGCCGTCAAGGACGAGCTGCTGGCCGGCGACCTGCCGGACGACCCGGCGCTCCGCGACCGCCTGCGCGCCTACTTCCCCGAGACCCTGTGGCGCCGATTCGGCGACCACCTCGGCGAGCACCGCCTGCGTCGCGAGATCGTCGCGACGATGCTGACGAACGACGTGATCGACCACGGCGGAATCACTTTCGCATTCCGCCTGGCCGAGGACTCGGCAGCGATCGGGTCCGATGCCGTGCGTGCCCACGTCGTCGCGGCCCGGATATTCGACCTGAACCGGTTGTGGACGGAGATCGCCGAGAGCGGCCTGCCGACCGCCGTCACCGACGCCCTGACCCTCGACACCCAGCGGGTTCTCGACCGGGCCTCGCGGTGGCTGTTGGCCAACCGACCACAGCCCCTCGACATCGGTGCGGAGATCGACCGATTCGCGCCGCGGCTCGCCCTGCACGCGCACCTGGTCCCGGACTGGCTACGTGGACAGGAGCTTGCCGACCTGCACGCGCGAGTCGCCGGGTCGGTCGAGGCCGGCGTCCCGCACGACCTCGCGGCCCGCGTTCACCTGCTGCTCGACCAGTTCAGCCTGCTCGACATCATCGAGGTGGCCGACGTCAGTGGCCGCGAGGTGCCAGACGTCGCGGAGCTGTATTACGCCCTGAGCCAGCATCTCGGCGCCGTGCACCTGCTGCAGTCGGTGTCGCGGCTGGCCTACGACGACCGCTGGAACTCCCTTGCCCGCCTTGCGATGCGGGACGAGCTCTACGGCTCTCTGCGCGCACTGTGCCTCGACCTGCTCGGACATCGGCCCGGCGCCGGAGAATCCGCCGCCGACATGATCACGCGGTGGGAGGAGCGCAACTCCACCCGCATCCGGCGGGCACGCTCGACACTCGACGCGATCTTCGAGAACCCGTCCGTCGACGTCGCGTCCATGTCCGTTGCCGTGCGACAGATCCGGAGCCTGGTCGGCAGCGCCTGAGCGGGGCGTCGTCCGGGCGGCCGGACGACGCTCACTGCGTGTCGAAGGTGCCCTCGAGCCGATAGCGGGAGCCCGGATGCACCAGCCGCGCGGTGCTGACCAACCGGCCCTCGGACCAGGTCCGACGGTGGATCAGCAGACACGGCTCGGTCTCGGCGATCCCCAGCAGCCGGCACTCGTCCGCGGTCCCGAGCACCGACTCCACCACGTGCTCGCCGCGGCCGAGCGGCGCGACGGACATGAGGTAGTTGTTGGGCGTCTGAGCGGTGAAGTCCTGGTCGAGATAGTCGGGTGCGATCTCCGGATTGACGTGCCGATCCTCGACCTGGATGGCCAGGTCATCCTCGAAATGCACCAGCCGCGAATGGAACAACGGGCTCCCCTCGAGCACTCCCAGCTGGTGCGCGATGAGCGCTTCGGCGGGTTCGGCGCGCAAGAAGTCCACTTCGCTGCGATGCCGGTGTCCCCTGTGCACCACCTCGTCGGCGATGTTGCGCACCTCGAAAAGCGCTGAGCTGACCTTTCTTTCGGCGACGAAGGTGCCGACCCCCATCAGCCGGACGACCAGCCCGTCCGCACTCAGTTCGCGCAGCGCCCGGTTGACCGTCATCCGCGACAGCCCGAGCGTGTTCACGAGCTGGTTCTCCGAGGGCAACTGATCGCCCTCCGACCAACGGCCCGAGACGATCTGCTCGGCAATGAGATTCTTGACCCGTTGATAGGCGGGCGCTGATTCGTGCCCTCGGGCCCGATAGAGCGACGCCACGTCGGACTCGTCGATCGCCACCCTCGTCACCATCCACATCCCGCCCGGTCGTAGGCACCCTCGTTCAGTTCAGTCTATCGGCCGGTCGTTCGCCACCCGGCCGGGGCGCGCCAGAGCAACCCGTCTCGTATCCGAGAACCTTCGGCCGCGGCACTGTTCCGGGGTTCACCGGCACGGTGTCATGGGCATCACACCACTTCGTCAGGAGACTCGAGATGACCAACCACTCCACCGCCGGACCCCGGCCCGTCCGCGCACCGCACGGCCCCGAGCTGACCTGCCTCGGCTGGCAGCAGGAGGGCGCGCTGCGCATGCTGATGAACAACCTCGACCCCGAGGTCGCCGAGCGGCCCGACGACCTGGTGGTCTACGGCGGCACCGGGCGGGCCACGCGCAGCTGGGAGGCCTACGACGCCATCGTCCGCACCCTGCAGACGCTGAAGTCCGACGAGACGATGCTCGTGCAGTCCGGCAAGCCCGTCGGCGTCTTCCGCACCAACGAGTGGGCGCCGCGCGTCCTACTGGCCAACTCCAACCTGGTCGGCGACTGGGCGAACTGGGAGCACTTCCGCAAGCTCGAGGCCGAGGGCCTGATGATGTACGGCCAGATGACGGCCGGCTCCTGGATCTACATCGGCAGCCAGGGCATCCTGCAGGGCACCTACGAGACCTTCGGCGCCGTGGCGCGCAAGCGGTTCGGCGGGACCCTCGCCGGGACCATCACCCTGACCGGAGGTGTTGGCGGCATGGGCGGTGCCCAGCCGCTGGCGGTCACCATGAACGACGGTGTCGCCATCTGCGTCGACGTCGACCCGTCCCGCATCGATCGCCGGATCGCGCACGGCTACCTCGACACCAAGGCCGAGAGCATCGACGCCGCCCTCGCGCTGGCAATCGAGATGCGCGACGCCCGCAAGCCGCTGTCCATCGGCCTGGTCGGCAACGCCGCCGAGGTCTTCCCGGCCCTGCTCGCGATGGGCGCCCCGATCGACATCGTCACCGACCAGACGTCCGCCCACGATCCGCTGTCCTACCTGCCGGTCGGGATCGCGCTCGAGGACTGGCACGCGATGGCAGAGAAGGACCCCGAGCACTTCACCCTCGAGGCCCAGAAGTCGATGGCCGCGCACGTCGAGGCGATGGTCGGGTTCATGGACGCAGGCGCCGAGGTCTTCGACTACGGCAACTCGATCCGCGACGAGGCCCGAAAGGGCGGTTACGAGCGGGCATTCGAGTTCCCCGGGTTCGTTCCCGCCTACATCCGCCCGCTCTTCGAGGAGGGCCTCGGCCCGTTCCGCTGGGCCGCCCTCTCCGGCGACCCCAAGGACATCGAGGCCACCGACAAGGCGATCCTGGAGCTCTTCCCCGAGAACGAACACCTCAAGCGCTGGATCACCATGGCGGGCGAGAAGGTTCACTTCGAGGGCCTGCCCGCCCGCATCTGCTGGCTCGGGTACGGCGACCGCCACAAGGCCGGACTGAAGTTCAACGAGATGGTCGCCTCCGGGGAACTCTCCGCGCCGCTCGCCATCGGTCGCGACCACCTCGACTCCGGATCGGTCGCCTCGCCGTACCGGGAGACCGAGGCCATGGCCGACGGTTCCGACGCCGTCGCCGACTGGCCGCTGCTGAACGCCCTCGTCAACACCGCCTCCGGCGCCTCCTGGGTGTCCATCCACCACGGCGGCGGCGTCGGCATGGGCCGTTCCATCCACGCCGGTCAGGTGTGCATCGCCGACGGCACCGAGCTGGCCGCGCAGAAGCTGGAGCGGGTGCTCACCAACGACCCGGGCATGGGCGTCATCCGGCACGCCGACGCCGGGTACGAGCACGCGACCCAGGTCGCGGCCGAGCGCGGCGTTCGCATCCCGATGCAGGAGGCGTAACCGTGTACGACGCACCCGGGCAGGACGGCCGGTGGACGGTCATCGACAACATCGGCACCCTCGTCACCAATGACCCGGAGGCCGGCGACGGCCCTCTCGGCCTGATCCACGACGCCGCGGTGGTCATGGGAGACGGGCTCGTCCAGTGGGTGGGCCCCCGCTCCCGGATCCCCGAGGGCAGCGCCGGGTCGCGGTACGACCTGCGCGGCCGGGCCGCGCTGCCCGGGTTCGTCGACAGCCATGCCCACCTCGTCTTCGGCGGCGAGCGGGCCGAGGAGTTCGCGGCCCGGATGACCGGCGCCCCGTACGGGGCCGGCGGCATCCGGACCACGATCGCCGCCACCAGGGCGGCCTCGGACGCCGAGCTGGGCGCGAACGTGGCCCGGCTCGTGGCCGAGTCGCTGCACTCGGGCACCACCACGATCGAGACGAAATCGGGTTACGGGCAGTCGGTTCCCGACGAGCTGCGCAGCCTCGAGGTCGCGGCCGCGCACACCGCGGAGACGACGCTGCTCGCCGCGCACGTCACGCCGCCGGAGTTCGCGGGTCGCAGCGACGACTACGTACAGATGGTGATCGACGAGATGATCCCCAAGTGCGCCCCGCACGCCAGGTGGATCGACGTCTTCTGCGAGGAGGGGGCGTTCGACGCCGACCAGTCGAGGGCCGTCCTCGAGGCCGGCATCGCGGCCGGACTGACGCCCCGCGTGCACGGCAACCAGCTCAGCTACGGGGCGGGCGTTCAGCTCGCCGTCGAGCTGAACGCCGCGTCGGTGGACCACGTCACGTACACCACCGACGCCGACGTCGCGGCGCTCGCGGCGAGCGACACCGTCGCCACGCTGCTGCCCGGGGCGGACTTCTCCACGCGCAACAAGTATCCCGACGCGCGGGCCCTGCTCGATGCGGGCGCCACGGTCGCGCTGGCCGCGGACTGCAATCCCGGCACCTGCTACACGACCAGCATCCCGTTCTGCATCGCGCTGGCGGTGCGCGAGATGCACATGAGCCCGGACGAGGCCGTGTGGGCGGCGACGGCCGGCGGCGCGGCGGCGTTGCAGCGCACCGACATCGGGCACATCCGGGTCGGCGCGCGAGCCGACCTGATCGCGCTGGACGCACCGTCCCACCTGCACCTGGCCTACCGGCCCGGGGTGGCGCTGGTGCGCGAGGTCTGGAAGGACGGGTACCGACGATGACCACAGTGGACCTTGCCCCCACGGCCTGGTCGGGGCGCGACGACGGACCCGGCAACGAACACCTGCGCTGGCACGGCGCCGTCGCACCGCTCGAGGGCGGAACCGATTCCGGTGCAGGTGTTCTCCTCGGGTTCCGCAGCGACGAGGGGGTGCGCCGCAACAAGGGCCGACCCGGCGCGGCCGACGGCCCGGCCGCGCTGCGCCGGGCGCTCGCGTCGATGTCGCTCGCCACCCCGATGCGGGTGTTCGACGCGGGTGACGTCGAGGTCGCAGGCGAGGATCTCGAAGTCGGCCAGGACCGGCTCGGCTCGGCCGTCACCGGCCTGCTCGACGCCGGGAGCCTCGTCGCCGTCCTCGGCGGCGGACACGAGGTGGCGTACGGCAGCTACCTCGGCATCGCGAACTCGGCGGCCGTCGCATCGGGTGCGCGCCTCGGCGTGCTCAACCTCGACGCGCACTTCGACCTGCGGTCCGACGCGCGGCCCAGCTCCGGAACGCCGTTCCGGCAGATGGCCGACCGGGAAACCGAACTGGGCCGGGCCCTCGACTACGCGGTGCTGGGCATCTCGCAACCCAGCAACACCGCGGCGCTGTTCGCGACGGCGGCCGAACTGGGCGTGCGCCACCTCCTCGACGACGACTGCACGGCGGCGAACCTGCCGGCGGTGGAGTCGTTCGTCGAGGAGTTCCTCGCTGAGGTCGATGTCGTCTACCTGACGATCGACCTCGACGTCCTGCCCGCCGCGGTAGCTCCCGGGGTCAGCGCCCCGGCCGCGTTCGGGGTGCCCCTCGAGGTGATCCAGCGGGTGTGCGACCTGGTGGCGCGCAGCGGCAAGCTGAGGCTGTTCGACGTCGCGGAGCTGAATCCCGCTCTCGACGTGGATAACCGCACGGCGCGGACCGCGGCGCGGCTGATCCACCGGATCGTCGCGACCACGCTCGCTCATCGGGCCTAGCCCGATCCCCCACCGTCCCCGGCTCGACGCGTGCGCCGTGCCGCCGCGTCGAGTCGGGGATTTCCACGGTTCGTTGATTTCGGGTTGGTCCCGTGCGCCCCACGCATAAGATTGGGGCGAGCACTCACTGACTCAGTCGGAGCCAACTGGGCGGGCAGATGATCGTTCAATGGTGTGTGAAGGGCCTCCACCTCGACAACGACGTCGAGGCGAAAGCCATCATCGACTCACGGCGCGGTCTGCTCTGCAATTGGTTTCGGCAACAAGGACCTGTGCGGTTGGCCATGTCCGGCCGGGACGACCAAGGTCGCTGATGCCGATGGAACCTGAACCTGTGTGGACCACCCTCGAAATAGCAAAGCTTGTCGTCGCCGCGTTGATACCCCTCAGCGTCGCCGGCCTCGGCTGGTGGGTTGCTCGTCTCACCAAACGGATTGAGGCCGCCCAATGGCGCAATCAGAAGCTCGTCGAGAAACGTATTTCTTTGGTGGACACGATCGCACCTGACCTGAATGATCTGTACTGCTACTTCCTTTGGATCGGCAGATGGAAGGAGCTCTCGCCGGTGGACGTGATCGCACTCAAACGCAAACTAGATCACTCCATCCACGTCAACCGCCCCTACCTGAGCGGTTCGTGCGTGAATGCGTACAACGACTTCATATCGCAACTCTTCAAGACCTTTACAGGTCCTGGGAACGATGCTCAGCTGCGGACCACCCTTGAGTCGTCCGACGGTAGTCGTCCCGATACGTACAGGGGTCCTACTGGTTGGAATCCCTCGTGGAACACTATGTTCCGTGAGGAAGAGACCGATCGAGCGACCGTGAAGCGGCTATACAGCGATCTGATAGACCAACTCACCGAACAAGTGGGGATCTCTCCCAGGGCATCGTGAACTTCGGGCTGATGTGGCGACTCGAATGCTGTCCGATGTCGCCGCTACCAAATGCCCAGTCTGTGCGCGACCTAAGCCCCGGACCATCGTCAGTCAGTCGACGACACCCGAAGTGCCTGCGGCCCAGTGCGCGAAATCGAGATGATCGCGCACCTTCTCGGAGGCACGGGTGGCATCAATTCGCCGGGCGGCACGATCAGGGCGTCCTCGGTCACGAGATCGAGACAGATCCGGACCGAACCGGAGCGGTCGGGAATCTCTGAAGGCCCGATCTCCACCGACATGTCGACCTCTCCCCGCCTCCCCATGACGTTGAGGGCCCGGGTACGGGACGATGCCCGTGATGCCGGCGCCCACTCGCCCGGAAAAGCCAAGGTGTGCAACGGCTCGACGACGTGGCGCACCACGGTGACCGCATCGACCGAGCCCGGTGGAGAGACGAAGGACGGCCCGATGAGTTCGAGGGATACCGAGCCGATGGGGGTGATCAATCGGTCGACCCCATCGATGACCGAGAACCTCGACTCGGTCGGTTCCTCGGCGATGCTCACCCGCCACTGGTCGGTCGCTGCGACCACCTGGGTGGTGCCCCGGCCGTTGAGCCAAGGCACCACCCTGCGGTCGGACGCCGCGGTACGGAACGACGTTGTCCCGTACTCGGTTTCACCGGAAGTCCGATTCATCATTCGACGGCTAGGAGCAGACCGGATCAGCTGAGGGTGCCGACCACGGACTCGGCGCTCTCGAGCAGCGCGCCGGAGGCGGCCAGCTGCACCGCGGCCTCGATCTCCGGCGCCAGGTACCGGTCGGTGCCGGGACCCTCGACGTGCTGGCGGATCGTGTCACGAACCGCCGCGGTCGCCGGGGACGGCTCGAGCGGGGCCCGCAGGTCCAGGCCGCGCGCGGCGGTCAGCGCCTCGATGGCGAGCACCCGGGTGAGTCCGTCGACGGCCCGCCGCAGCTTGCGGGCACCGGACCAGCCCATCGACACATGGTCCTCCTGCATCGCCGAGGACGGGATCGAGTCGACGCTCGCGGGCGCCGCGAGCCGCTTGAGCTCGGAGACGATCGCGGCCTGGGTGTACTGCGCGATCATGTGGCCGCTGTCCACGCCGGGGTCGTCCGCGAGGAACGGCGGCAGGCCGTGGTTGCGGGCCTTGTCGAGGAACCGGTCCGTGCGGCGCTCGCTCATGCTCGCGACGTCGGCGACGACGATCGCGAGGAAGTCCAGCACATAGGCGACGGGGGCGCCGTGGAAGTTGCCGTTGGACTCGACCCGGCCGTCCAGGGTCACCACCGGGTTGTCGACGGCGCTCGCCAGCTCGTACGAGGCGATGCGCTCGGCGTGCGCGAGGGTGTCCCGGGCGCCGCCCGCGACCTGCGGCGCGCAGCGCAGCGAGTAGGCGTCCTGCACCACGGTGCAGTCGGGGTTGGCGTGGCTGGCGACGATTCCGGAGCCGGCGAGCACCCGGCTCATGTTGGCGGCCGCCACCGCCTGACCGGGCTGCGGGCGCAGCGCCTGCAGGTCCGCCGCAAACACCTTGTCCGTGCCCATCAGTCCCTCGACGCTCATCGCCGCGGTGACATCGGTCAGCGACAGCAGCTTGCGCAGGTCGTGGCAGGCGAGCACGAGCATGCCCAGCATGCCGTCGGTGCCGTTGATGAGGGCCAGGCCCTCCTTCTCCTTGAGCTCGACCGGCTCGATCCCGGCGGCGGCCAGCGCCTCGGCGGCCGGCATGAGCTCGCCGTCCGCGTCCCGCACGGTGCCCTCCCCGATCACGGCCAGCGCCACGTGCGAGAGCGGCGCCAGGTCACCCGAGCAGCCGAGGCTGCCGTACTCGTGCACCACCGGGGTGATGCCGGCCGACAGCAGCGACGCGTAGACCTGGGCCACCTCCGGACGCACGCCGGTCCGGCCGGTCGCCAGCGTGGACAGGCGCAGCAACATCAGCGCCCGCACCACCTCGCGCTCCACCTCCGGACCGGATCCGGCGGCATGGGAGCGGATGAGGCTGCGCTGCAGCTGCGCCCGCAGCTCCAGCGGGATGTGCCGGGTGGCGAGGGCACCGAACCCGGTCGACACTCCGTACACCGGCTTCGGGTCCTCGGCGAGGGCCTGGATCCGGGCCCGGCTGGCCCCGATCGCCGCGAGCGCCTCCTCGGAGAGCTGCACCGGTGCGCCGAATCGTGCGACGCGCACCACCTCCTCCGGGCTCACCGCGCCGACCCCGACCACGACGGCCGCCGGCTTGTCCTGTGCGCGCGTCTCCACGTGCGAGAGGGTGTTCGTGCTCATGGTTGTTCTCCGTTTCGAATGAGCGGTAAATCGAGAAGATGTCGGTCGGTCAGGACAGCGGGATCGCGACGGCGGGCTCCGGCGGCACCGGAACGGGTCGCACCCATCGGCGATAGGCGAGGGCGAGCAGCGCCAGCCACCCCACACCGACGACCAACGCGACGCGGGTGTCGGCGTCGAACGCGAGGACCGCGATCACGAACACCAGGAACCCGATCGCGATCAGCTGCCCGTACGGCCAGAACGGCACCGGGAACTTCAGGGCCGCGGCCTCGGCCGGGCTCATCTGCTTACGGGAGCGGTAGTGCGACAGCAGGATCATCAGCCACACGAAGATCGTCGCGAAGGTCGCGATCGACGCGATGACCAGGAACACCTTGTCCGGCATCAGGTAGTTGAGCAGCACCCCGACCAGCAGCGTGACCGTCATGATGACCACGGTCATCCAGGGCACGCCGTTGCGGGAGACCTGCTTCATCACCGCGGGGGCCTGGCCGCGCTGGGCCATCCCGTACATCATCCGGCCGGCGCCGAAGATGTCGCTGTTGATCGCGGACAGGGCGGCGGTGATCACCACGATGTTCAGCACGGCCGCGGCCGGGCCGATGCCGAGCCCCTGGAAGATCTGTACGAAGGGGCTGCCCTCGGATCCGATCGACTGCCACGGGTTGATGGCCATGATCACGGCCAGGGTGAGCACGTAGAACAGGATGATGCGCACCGGGACGGTGTTGATCGCGCGTGGGATGGTGCGCTCCGGGTCCTCGGCCTCGCCCGCGGTGATGCCGATGATCTCGGTGCCACCGAACGCGAACATGACGATCGCGAAGCAGCTGACGAACCCGCCGAAGCCGGTCGCGAAGAACCCGCCGTCGGACCACAGGTTGCTCACCCCGGTGCCGGTGTCGTGCATGCCGAACCCGAAGATCAGGATCGCGATGCCGCCCGCGATCATCGCGACGATCGCGGCGACCTTGACCAGGGTGAACCAGAACTCCACCTCGCCGAACACCTTGACGCTGAGCAGGTTGATCGCGCCGATGAAGAAGACGATCGCCAGCACCCAGATCCAGCGCGGCACGTCCGGGAACCAGAAACCCATGTAGACACCGAAGGCGGTCACGTCCGCCAGGCAGACGACGATCATCTCGAAGGCGTACGTCCACCCCGTCATGAACCCGGCCAGCGGGCCGAGGTGCTTGCTCGCGTACTCGCCGAACGACCCGGACACCGGATTGCTCACGGCCATCTCGCCCAGCGCCCGGAGCACGATGTAGATCGCCGCCCCGCCGATGAGATAGGCGAGGAGCACCGACGGCCCGGCCCGGTTGATCGCCTCGGCCGACCCGTAGAACAGGCCCGTCCCGATGGCCGAACCAAGTGCGATGAACCTGATGTGGCGTGCCGTCAGACCTCGGGTCAGCGCCGCGGCGGTGTCTTTCACAATCGATCTCCCTGGACTGTGCGGTGGCGATTCGGCCCGGCGGGCCCGTCGCGCTGTGTGGTGAGTCACACGTTCGATGAGTATGTATAGTCCTGTATATACAGCTGAGTCAAGGTCTCACCGCAGGTCCGGGTCCGAGCACCGACGCCACCGGGGCCGCGGGCCGGGAACCCCGCCTGCCCGCCGGGCGACGCTAATCCGTGGGCAGCGTCGTCGGGTCTGTGTTCGCGCCACAGATCACGGCGACGATCCGCTCCCCCTCGACCGGCGTGTACGCACCGCTGAGCAGGGCGGCGACCGGCGCGGCCGCAGCGTGCTCCACGGCCAGGCGGAAGTTGCGCCACAGGAGATTTCGCGCCTCGACGATCGCCTCGTCCTCCACAAGCACCGAACCGATCGCGGCGCGGCGGGCGACGTCCATGGCGATGTCGCCGAGCCTGGTCGCACCGAGCGCGTCGGACGCGATGCTGTCCACCACCACGTCCACCGGTGAGCCGGCGGCGAGCGCGGCGTGCAGGGTCGGTGCCCCGCTCGGCTCCACCCCGACGACCTGCTTGTCCCCGGCCAGCGCGGCGGCGATACCCGCGACGAGCCCGCCGCCGCCGACCGCGACCAGCACCGTGGTCGCCTCCGGCGCCTCCTCGGCCAGCTCGAGCCCGATCACCCCGGCACCCGCGACCACATCGGGCAGGTCGTAGGCGTGCAACTGCTGGGCACCGCGTTGCGCTGCGATGGCCGTCGCCCGGACGTAGGCGTCGGTGTACCGCTCGCCGTCGAGCACGACCTCGGCGCCGAGCGCCCGCAGCCGCTCCACCTTCACCGCGGGCGCCGAGGCGGGAACGACCACCGTGCACCCGATTCCCAGCATTCCGGAGGCGGTCGCCGCCGCGATCCCGGCGTTGCCACCCGACGCAATCACCACCGGCGAATCACGGTGCGCGGCGTCCCGGTTCAGGATCGCGTTGAGGCTGCCGCGGATCTTGAACGAACCGCCGAGCTGCAGTTGCTCGAGCTTGAGCGCGACCGGGAGGTCCCCGCCGGGCGTCGGCAGGACCACCCGCGACACCGGGGTCCGGCGGACCCGCCCGCCGACCCTGCGCCTCGCGGCGAGGACATCCTCGCGCGTGGTCACTGACCGCCTTCGCGGTCGCGCTTCGCCAACTCGGCGAACATCGCGTTGTGCGCGGCCAGCTCGGCGTCGTCGTCGCGGTCGGCGGCACGGTCGACCCGCTTGGCCGTCTTCTGGTCGCTGCGAGACCACTGCACCAGCAGCGCGAGCATCACCAGCACCAGCGGGATCTCCCCGGTGGCCCAGGCGATGCCGCCGCCGAGACGCTGATCGCCGATCAGGTCCGCATTCCAGTCCAGCCCGAGCGCCCGGTAGTACCAGCCGCCCATCACCTCGCCCATGCTCATCAGGGCGATGCCGAAGAAGGCGTGGAAGGGCAGCGACCCGAACACCATCGCCAGCTTCGTGATCGGCTGCAGGTTGCGCGGCGCCGGGTCGATCCCGATCACCACCCAATAGAAGAGGTAGCCGCTGAGGATGAAGTGCGCGTTCATCAACAGGTGCGCGCCGTGTGAGTCGAGCGTCGCACCGAAGATGCCGCCGAGGTACAGGGCGTAGAAACCGCCGACGAAGAGCACCGACGCGACCAGCGGATGGGTCAGGAAGCGCGAGACGGGGCTGTGCAGCGCGGCCAGCAGCCATTCCCGCGGGCCGGGGACGCCATCCGCCCCGGCCGGCTTGAGCGCCCGCAGCGCGAGCGTCATGGGCCCACCGAGCACCAGCAGCACCGGGGCGAGCATCGACAGGGCCATGTGTGCGCCCATGTGCACGCTGAACACCGCGGGCGAGTACCTGCCCAGCCCGGACGAGGTGGCCACCAGGAGCGTCGCGCAGCCCAGCACCCAGGCGACGGTGCGGCCGACCGGCCACGTGTCCCCGCGCCCGCGCAGCCGTCGCACGCCGAGCAGGTAGACCACCGCCATCACGATGGCCGCGGTACCGAAGATCAGGTCGAACCGCCAGTCGAAGGCGAGCCGCGCGAAGGTCGGCGGGCCGTCCAGGTTGTAGCCCAACTGCACCTCGGCCGGAGTCGGGTTGATGTTCTCCGCCGGCGGCGGTGTGCGGCCCAGCCCGACGGCGATGCCGATGGTCGCCGCGAAGACGATGGCTTCGCCGCCCGCGAACCGGAGCAGGGGGCCACGCGCGCTCGGGTCGGCGGCCAGCGCGGGCAGCGCGCTGCGCCGTTGCGCGTACCCGAACACGCCCAACACCACCAGCGCGACGGTCTTGGCCACCAGCAGCCAGCCGTAGGTGCTGGTGAACACCTCGCTCAGCGGGATCCGGACCAGGCCGTTGACGACGCCGGAGATCGCCATCACCACGAACGCCACGGTGGCGACGGTCGAGAATCGCCGCGCCGCGACGTCGGTGTGGGCGCCCCGCCTGCGCGCGTGCGCGAGCAGCGCGAACAGCCCGCCCGCCCAGAACGCCGCCGCGATCAGGTGCCAGAGCAGGCTGTTGGTGGCCAGATCGTGCGATCCGCCGGACGACGAGTGCCCGGTCAGCGCGAGCGGGATCAGCGTCGCCACGCCGAGCACCAGCAGCACCGGGGTCCACGCCCAGCGCAGCGCCAGCCGGGTCCCCACCGCGAGCAGCACCGCCAGGATCGCGGTCGACCGCCACGCCCCGGCGAGCTCGATCTGCGGGATGGCCTTCCACAGGTTGGCGGGCTCGAGCGCGCTGCGCAACGGCTGCCCGGAGGTGTCCGAGACCGTGAGCGGCACCAGGACCAGCGCGCAGGCCGCCCAGACGATGGCGGCGTTCGACGCGGTCCGGACCGCCCGGTACCCGTCGACGTCGAGCACCCCGCTGCGCTGCGGCGGCACGAGGAACGCGGCGAGCAGCAGCGACCCGATCGCGAGGACCGCGGCGACCTCGCCCGCGGCCTTGATCGCGGGCAGCCCGTAGGTGGTGAGGGGGCCGGGGTCGGGGATGCCGAGCAACACCAGCGCATCCGAGGCGGACAACCCGACGACCATCGCCGCGACCAGCCCCGCGATGATCCCGAGTGTCGCGAAGATCGGCACCGAGTTCACCCCTGCCGTGCGGATCGGCGGTGCGGAGGGGGCCAGCTCGGGTGATGCCATGCCCACAAGGGTAGGAGGCGCGCGCCCGCCGGGTTCGTCCAGGTTCGCCGACCCGTAAGCGAACCTATCGAATTTCGGCCCGACCTACCGGTAGACTCCTGAGCCGGTCCTTCGCGGGATCATGCCTCCGTAGCTCAGTTGGATAGAGCAAGAGCCTTCTAATCTCTAGGTCGCAGGTTCGATTCCTGCCGGGGGCACACATGTGCGCAGGTCAGAGCCCCGGTAACCGGGGCGCGACCGGGCCACAGATGGCCCGATCCCACGCTTATTCGCAATTAATGTGCAGCGAACACCCTGCTGAGAGCCTCGGCGGCGGCCGTGTGGACACCGCCACGCCCCATGTATACGTCCTGTGTCATCGACGGCCGAGCGTGGCCGAGGACGTCCGCCGCGACGCGCGCCGACAGCCCGGCCTCGTCCAGAAGGGACGCCACCGTCTTGCGGATGGCGTGGGTGCCGACCCAGCCAAACCCGATGACACCGCGTACCCGCCGCCACTGCGACGCGAACGTGTCGGGGTCGCGGATGGTCCCGGCGGTCGTCGGGAAGATCAGTAGCGGGACGCCCTCGTTGACCGGGCGCAGTTCACGGCGTCGCCGGTTCAGCATCTCGACCGCGAAGTCAGGCAGGGCGATCACCCGCGCCGACCCCTCCGTCTTCACCGCCTCCTCACGGATCAGTACAGACTTGGTGTCGTCGGTCTTCCCGGCCCGCACGACGTGACCGGTGACAGTGATGGTCCTCTCGCGGCGGCTGTAGTCCGACCACACGAGACCGAGCAGCTCGGAGCGACGCAGTCCCGTACCGGCAAGCATGACCATGGGGTCGAGCAGGTCGACGTCTCGTGCGAACGCCGACACCGTCCGCGTCGTGGTCGACTTCTTGGCGCCGATCATCGGCGGCAGCGGTGCATCCGAGGTCCGTAGGTGTTCGATCAGGGTCGCCAGGTCTTCGCCGGTCAGTGAACGCGCGAGGCGGCGCGGCGTCGACCTCGCCCGCACCGGGTCGATGTCCCGCACAGGGCTGCGCTGCACGGCGCCCTCGGCGACCGCGATCTTGAACATGCCGGACAGGATCGTCTTCGCCTGCTTCGCCGTGGTGCGGCCGTGCGCCCTCCCGAGCGCGGCGAGAATCTGTCCGAGGCTGCGAGCGGTCACCTCCTCGACCCGGAGTCCACCGAGCTTCGGACGCAGCTTCGCCGCGACGGCCGCATATGTGTCGACGGTCCGTGCCGCGTAGCCCGCATCGGGATCACGCAGATCCACAACGTGCATGTCGAGCAGGTCAGCCAGAACCGTCCGCCCGGTGACGCGTCCACCAGTGCCGTCGCCGACCAGCCTCTCCAGGGCCGCCTTCAACGCATCTTCGGCCTTCTTGCCGCGCGCATCCCGGCCACCCGGTGGCGAGTCCCTCTGCACGGACCTGGTGATGCCGTCGGCGCCCCTGAACCGACAGCGGGCGCGCCACCGTCCGTCCGGGAGCTGTCGACGGGAGATCTCGCCGTGCGAGTTCAAGGGCAGGGGTGGACGTCCGGCCATCTGGGTTGCCTCCGTGAGGTGGTGCGCTGACTTCACGCGAGAGAAGGTGGATCGGCTGCGGCGCGATTAGAGGCGGAATAGCAGCAGGTTCGACACTACGGGGCTCCATGCGGACCCAGCAGCACCCAAGAGGCTGCGTTATTAAATCGTTACATATGCGGAGAACCCGAAATATCAAGGGCTGTCACGCATTAGCGCAACACCCGCATTCCCCCAGCTAGAGGCTCCAACGAGAAGCCATGCGGCACAGGCAATTAGCAATTACGCGGGACCACACACTCCATGAAGATGTCCCGAGTTAGCGCAAATACCCAGGTCAGAGGGTGTAATCGCGGTGACCTTCCGATAGCTTGACGCCTCGTAGGCATCATTCAGCACCCGCGAAAGGCAGGCACGGACCGTGACCACAGCCGGACCACTCGTCACCTCCCCGACAGGCGCGACCATCGCCCTCGGCAGCTACATCAACTCCGCCGAATGCCGACAGCTGCTCGGCATCTCCAAGAACACCCTCCAGCGTTGGCGCGCCAGCGGGCACGGCCCGACGGCGTACCCCATCGGCCGCCTGTATCGATACAAGACCTCGGAGGTCATCGACTTCATCGAAGGCAAGGACGCGTGACCACGATGATCTACCACCAGACCGACCGAACCGCTCGCCGCCGAAAGCTGCTCGCGGTGTCGTTCATCCGAGCCCACGCGCACACTGGACACCTCGAACTGCTCGGACAGTTCACCGACCCAGCCGCCAGCCCGAGGACCCTCGCCCAGCACGCCGCCGCACAGCTCACCCGAGCACACCGGCTGCCCGCGCACGTCGTGCCTGGCTACTGGGCAACGAAACCAGGCTGGGAACTCGCATTCACGGCTGCCGACTCCGACGGGGACCGCTACCTCGCGGTCGTGCACCCGACCAGCCGCAGCCTCGACGTCCTCGACGTCGTCCGCACGGCCCTGACCGACCACCACCGAGCCGACCAGGACCGACCCGGAACCGCCCAGCGCAACTAGCGCCCACGCGGGCCCCACATCTCCAACCACCCAGCGCCACCACCCATCTCGACAGGTACGGCAGCTGACGGCCGCCCCACCAGGGGGTGACCAGCGAGGAGATTGGAGCCCCACCGTGTACAACATCCGACCGATCCGTGACGTCCTCAACGCCATGACCGGCCCGCAATACCGCCAGTTCACCGACGAGTTCAACGCCAGAACCGCCATCACCGCCGACGCCCACATCCTCTGGACCGGCCCCCGTAACAGCAAGGGCTACGGCATCGTCCGCCTCGCCGGACAAGAAGTGAAAGCCCACCGCGTCGCCTGGGCCCTCACCTACGCCCGAGACCCACACCCTGAATTGGTCCTCGACCACCTGTGCCGGGTCCCCAGCTGCGTCAACGTCGACCACCTCGAAGAAGTCACCAACCCTGAGAACGTCCTACGAGGCAACGGGCCCACCGCCATCAACGCCGCGAAGCTCGAATGCGACCGAAGGCACCTCCTCGCCGGGGAAAACCTTTACATCAACTCGCGCGGCGAGCGGATTTGCCGCATCTGCCACAGGTTCCGCAACCGGCGGTACAAGGCCCGCCAGCGCGCCGCACGCCTCGCCGCCTAACCCCTCACACAGAACGGCGCCCCCCGGACCGCCGAATCCGAGGGGCGCCACCAGAAAGGAGCCAAACCCAATGCATGACCAGGCTAACAGCGGCGAGCAGCCAGCCAGCAGCGCGAGCAGCACCCCGAGCAGGCCCTTCGCTGCTGTCCCGGGTGGCGTCGTGCTCGGCGACGGACTGCCCGAGATGCGGACCGCTGCGCGCGCCCAGAAGATCGCCGAAGCGTTCCGACTCCTCAACGACGGCTGGCAGGCAGCCGACGACACCGAAGCCGCCAAGGAAGCAGCTGCAGCGAAGTTCGGCGCAGCTGTCGAGGCGTGCTGTGGTGCGGGTCTACACATCGGCATCACATACCCCGTCGGTGGTGGCCCCGACCCGACCAAGCCGACAGAGTTCGAGAAGGCCCCAGTATTCCGTCAGCACTGCCTGACCCAAGAACAGGAGGCGTCCGACGAGTTCGAGGGCCTAAAGGGCGTCTACCTGTTCACGAACGACCCCGACAGGGTCCGCCAGATGACCAGGGAGTACCTGAAACACCATCTGGGGGACGGACGGCTGCCGAACCTCGCCGTGCACCTGCACGCGTCCGGTCTGCTGCTCGCCGACTACGACAAGCCCGCCGAAGTCGCCGCGTACGAGAGGGCGCTGCGCTTCGGCGACCCGGACGCCTACACCGAACACCGCGAGCACGGACCCACGGTCCGCACCCCAGGCAAGCTGGATGCCCAAGGCAACTGGGTGCACTCTGATGGTGGGCACACCTATTTCGTCCTCCCGGAGGGCGAGGAGGGCGGCAGCGGCACAGTCGGCAGCGACCCCGACAAATGGTCGATCATCGGCGAGCAAGGCAAGTACGCCCTGCTGCCCGGCTCGGTGCGGACCGAAGGCCGCTACGAGTGCACCGGCGCTCGAATCGGCGTCGCTGGCCCTTGGCTGCTCAAGAACGTCAAGAGCACGCGGAAGCCCGCTAGCAGCGCTAGAGGTTCCCGAACCCTCCGAGCTGTCGCTCCGGATCAGGGGACGACGCCGCTCGACAACTGGGGGCGCGCCCAGAACTGGGGCGTACTGCTCACCGGCGACGGATGGACCGAAACCGGCTCGGGCGGCTGCGGTCCCGAATGCCGCCAGTGGCAGCACCCCGCCGCGTCGTCCGCACGATCCGCCATCGTGCACGCCGAGGGCTGCGGCGAGGACTACAACGCCGGGCACGACGGTCAGTGGCCGCTGCACGTGTTCAGCGAGTCGCATCCCCAGCTGGAGTCCGGCACCTACACCATCGCCCAGTACGTGCAGTTCACCCTCTACAGCGGCGACTGGGCGGCATTCCGCAGCGGCGAAGACATCGACAACTACGAGGACCCCGAACACATGAAATCCTCGCTCGCCCTCGTCGGCGCGCTCAATAGCCCAAAACCGCTCGACGCTGGCCCGATCCTCGACGGCGAGATCGTCAACGAGGAAGTCGAGACCGCCCGCGCGCGGTACGACGACTACATGGTCGACATCCCCACACTGATGGCCACGCCACCCGAGCCGCCGAACTGGCTCGAAGAAGGATTCATCGCCAAGGGCCGGTACTACGGCCTCACCGCCGCCGCCAAGTCTGGCAAGTCGATCCTCACTTACTGGATGGCCGGACATTGGGCGCTCGGACGGTCAGCTTTCGACTCGGCCCGCAAATTCGACCCGCTGACGGTGCTGTACCTCGACTTCGAGAACGGCCCCAACTGGCTGCGAAACCAACTCACCAAGATGACATTCCCGCCCACGGTCGGCGAACACCTCAAGGTGGCCCAGTACCCCCCGCTGCCCGCGCTGAACACGCGGGAAGGCGGTAAGGAACTGGCACTCCTCGTCGCCATGGTGAAGCCGGACGTCATCATCATCGACACCGTGTCGCGGACCGTCAGCGGCGACGAGAACAGCTCGCAGGTGTGGTCCGACTTCTACCGCGAAACCATCATGCCGATCCGACGAGCGCGCCCCGACATCACCATCATCAGGCTCGACCACACCGGCAAGGACGAGACCAAGGGTGCACGCGGGTCCAGCCAGAAGATGAGCGACCTCGAAACGCACTGGGTTCTAGCCGCCGACCCACGCAAGCGCGACAATCTCACGCTGACCCTGGAACGGTCCCGCTTCGACGGCTACGCCGAAGAAATCCACCTCCGCCGCACCGACACCCCACTCGGACACGTCATCCCCACCGGAAAGGCAGGCAGCGGGGGCATCGTCTGGGACAGCATCGACGCCCACCGCGCCGAGTACGAAGCGGTCAACGCGACCCTCGACCGGCTCGGAGCCCCAAACAGCATCTCCAACGCGAAAGCCAAAGACCTCCTCAAGAAGAACGGCGAGCGAGTAGGCAGCAACGACGTCCTCTGCGCTGCACTCCGACAGCGCAAAGACCGCGACGAGGCCCCTGGGATCGCTGCCGGAGAGGACGCCGCATGAGCGCCCACACCGCCGACCGAGGGCATCCTTCGAGAGCTCCCGGATGGCCCAAAACCGTTCCCGGAACGGTGCTGAGAAACGACCGTTCCTTAGGAACGGTAGGAACGGTCAGGAACAGTCGACCTGTGCGAACAAAACCAGCAGGTCAGATGGCAAAAAACGTTCCTAGGAACGGTCAGGAACGGAACGTGAAAACCGTAACGTTCCCCGTTCCTCACCCCATAGGGGAGGAACGGAAGGAACGGCGTTCCCAGGAAGGCGCAGACGCCCGACCGAAACCGCCCGAGCAGAAGGCGCCAGCGGTCCGGAAGGACCTCACTCGCGGCCGCGCCGCAACCCTCCCGCCACGCACGCATTTACGCCTCCCGGAGCCCCGACCATGACCATCCTCGACGGAGCCCTCGACGGCACCGACCGACGCGCCACCCGAGCCCTCGCCGCCGTTGGCCGGCTCCTCGCAGACCGGCAGTGGCACACCCGCCGCGAGTTGCTCACCGCCGCCCGATACCCGAAGCGCGGCACCACCACACTCCTCACCGAAGGCGTCCACGCCGGACTCTGGGAACGGGTGTCCCTCACCGAGGGCCGCTGGCTGTACCGAGGCACCGGAATTCTCGACTGGCGCCCACCGCAACCAGCCCCACAGCAGGACCCGCCACGGCGCCCCAGGCGGCCGAAACCATCCAGGGACACCGCCCCCGCCCTGAAAAGCCGTCCACGGGCCGCACAGCCGTCAATTCGGTACACCCCCGACGAGTGGAGCCGACGCCACGCCACCCGAACAGCTGGGCCGCGTAAACGCAGGGCGCACGCCACCCCATGGCGTCATACCCAACCGCTACCGTCCATGCAGGCCGCGAAATCCGCCGAACCGCAGCCGGATTGCGCTAACGAAGGACATGACCCCATGCTCGAATCCGCCCGGACCACCTTCGACTTCGACCGGCACGGCAACATCACCGCCACCCTGCGATCCGCCCGCACCCACAGGACACCCCTCGCAGGCCGGGCAGCCGCCTACGAAGACGTTCCCACCGGCTGGCACGCCCACGACGCCACCGACGATCTCCTACCCGGCGTGCAGGGCTGGCACGTCCTGGTGCTAACCCTGCCCATACTCAACAAGATCCGCGCTATCGTCGTCAGCCCCGCCTACATGGGTGTGCAGTCCGTCACCGACGTCCTCATGGCGGGTATCGCCGACCGAGCCGAAGCCGAGCAAGCACAGCCCCGCATCCAGGAGAGCACGCGATGACCGACCGCCTCGCAGGCAAGACGTACATGGAGTTCATGGGCGCCTATGCCCGAGCTTCGGAGGAGTTCATGCGGTCATTCACCGCCCGCCACGCCATCCCCGGCCTGGATGAGAGCACCTGGACCGAACGCCAGAAGGACGCCTACTACACCGAGCGCGGCGCGTTCGAGGCCCTCTGGACCGAGAAGCAAACCGCCTGGGCCGCCACCGTGGCCTCGGACGAGGAGTGATCCCGCGTCGCTAGCTGCAAATCTGCAGCAGCAAAAGGCATCTGACCTGCGACTATATCTCGGTCGGACTTCCCGTTCTCGCCGTCAGGCCGGTCCGGTGAGCAGATATTTCTAGATTCCACCTCAATGGGTTGAGCTAACCCGAGACATGTTGCAGCTAGCGCGTTTTGGCGAGTTCCCTCCCCGAAGCACCCACGGCTATGCTCGGTGACGTCGCCGGGTCCGACGCCCGGCGTCGGATCGGATCATTCAACAACGATTGCTAGACGTTGCGGATGGCTGCACTACGGGTCCGCCCCTGGCCGTGAAAGCGGTCGGGGGCTCCGTCGTTTCTGGGCAGGCTTCCCCGACCAGGTTGCTCTAACCCGAGACACCTCAACGGTTTTCACGTTTGCAGCCGTACGTTTGTGGGTGTACTTCACGCGCGCGAACTCATTAGCATTGCGAACATGTCCGCCCGCGCAGCAGCCGAAGGCAGGCGACCCGACCCCAACAAGGTCCCCAGGATCGTCAGCAGCCCGCTGCCCCAGCTGCCCGAGGATCACCCGCTCGTGGCCCTCGTGTACCTCGCCGCCTCCGTCCGAGGACTCGGCGCCGAGCACCGCCGCATCCTCGCCCAGCCTGAGATGAGCATGTTCGCGCCGACCCTGGCCCGACTGCATCGCAGGGCACACGCCATCCACGCGCAAGGCGGGGCCGCAGCACCCCAGCAGCTTCAGACGCTGGTGGACATCGCATTGATCGACCTCGCCGAGCTGCCCACCCGCCAGGAGCTTCGCACCCTCCGCGCCACCCCCGTCCGCACGACCACCGTCGCCTGATCCGACTCGACCACAGGAGAACGCCATGCCCGCTGCACCTCAAGCCCTCGTCTACACCGCCGACGAAGCCCGCGACACCCTGCGCGGTCTCCTCACCGACTCCGGCGTCGTCCCCAGCAAGGACCTCAAGGCCGCGATGGAGAAGCTCGACACCATCACTGCTGCGTACGAGACCGCGCGCGCAGAACTCGACAACGCACTCAAGGAGAACGACAACCTCACCGAGGACATCGCCGACGCCATCGTCAGCGGTGACCTGTCGGTATCCGCCGCCGTCACCAAGGTCCGCCAGAGCGCGCCCAGCCGCGACGAGCGACGCCTCTACAACAAGCTCGCGTTCCGATACGACCAGCAGGCCGACCGTGTCCTGCGGAAGCTCGGCAACACCATCGTCGCCGACATCCTCGCCCCCTGGGCCGAGTCGATCGTCCTCGATCTCGTCACCCCCGCCGCCCACGTGGTCGAACACGGACACCGCACGATCTTCGATGGCCCCGCTGACCCCGACATCTACGACAAGGCCGACCGCCTCGTGGTGGAGCTGCACGCCGTCTACGCGCACGCGAACACCCTCCGAGGCAGGGGCATCCTCACCCCACTCGCCGACGGCATCGACCCCCGACTGCTCGCGTTCACCGCACCCCACCGCCTCGGTGACCTCGACAAGTCGCACCGCCAGACCTGGTGGATGAGCTACGCCATCACCAACGGAGCTGGCCCCGCCATCCGCACCTCCTACGAGGCCGAAGCTGCGGCCAAGGTGCCCGCCGCCTAGCCCATCGGCGGCTCGCCCGGCGCCCGCTGTGGGTTACCGGTCTAGTCGGGGCTCGGCGCAGTGAAGGCAACGAACGCGCTTGCCACTGTGTGGATCGGCCACGAAGTCGTGGTCGAACAGTTTGCGGTGCCCCCTGTTGCGCTCACACGCGCGGCAGTTGCGCCATCCCCTGTTGAGCCTCGTGTTCGCCGGTGTGAACTCGTGACCGTTCGGGCAGAACTGGGGCGTCGCCTGCTTCGCTTCGACGCAGACGAGGCATCGTCGCTCGGTGATAGGACTGCACGGGTCGATGACGTACTCGTGGCCGTGCTTCGGGACATGGTTGGCGTTGAGTCGGCACGCAGCACAGTTGCGCTGCCCCTTAGCGGTGTACTCGGTTGTCAGCTCGGTGTACTCGTGTCCATTGACGCAGTGAGTTCGTTCGGGCTTCGCCTCGAAGCAGGTGAGGCATCTGCGCTTCCTGGCGGGCCCGTCCGGGTCGGGTACGAACGAGTGGCCGAACTGTGGCACATGGGTCCGGTCCCAGATGCACTGCTGGCACACCCGTTTGCCCCGCGTATCAACCCGCTTGTTCTCGGGGGTGTATTCGTGCCCCTGTGGACAGAATTGCGGAGTCATCTCCTCGCGCTGTCGGCAGATCAGGCAGCGTCGGCGCACCTTGCTGGGGTTGTCCGGGTCATCCACGAACGCGTGTCCGTGGGTAGCGACGTGGTAGCGGTCGGTGTTGCACTGGCGGCACCGGCGGTGCCCTTCGGAGCTGTAGTCCGTGTTCTCCCCGTCGTACGGGTGCCCCTCCGGGCACGCCACGATGATGACGGCAGCTCGCCGGAGATTCTCGGCGATGGTCACCGCCTCCAGATGGTTCGGGTTGCAGCACAACCGGACGCCACACAGGTGGTCGATCGTGAGGTTGTGTGCGGACCCATCGCCATTCGCCAACTCGTACGCGAGGCGGTGAACCAGAACGTTCCGTCCCGGCACACGAAGGTAGACGAGGCCATACCCCGCCGGGTTCTTGCCGCCGGTCCACACCAGGCAATCGTCCGTCAACCTGTGGAAAATCTTGCCGCGCTCCGACACCGCCTGCTTCGTGACGTTCTTACGCAACTTCGCCTCAGTGGAATCCGCAACACCCGTGACGCCGTGGCCGTCGATGTAGGTGACGACGGCAACGTGCCCTCCCACAGTGATCAGTTCACCGCAGCCGCAGCCGCACCTGACTTTGTTGGGGTCGCCATGCTTCCTCAGCCGCCTGTAGTGCGGCGTGCATAGCCCGCGTGCGTAATGCGGGCGCTCACACCCGACCAGTTCACACCGGCGGCCCTCAGCCTCCACACTGGGTTGGCTCGGCACCGTGGGCAGCGGCTCATCCTCGGTAGGAGTCGCCGCATCGGACACGGTGTTGAACTTGCGGGCGTTGCACGTCCAGTGGGCAGCCCGGCAGTTCTCCATCGTGTGGGGGCCACCCTTGGACAGCGGGATCACATGGTCGATGACCGGGGATAGAGGTTCGTGCGTGCCCCCGAGCACCCGGGTTGTCCGCAAGAGCTCCGGGATCGTCTCCCCGCACAGGTGACAGATCCATCCGTCTCGCTCGAACACTTCTCGGGCGATGACGAGCTCGGTCTCGACCCCCCACTCCTGCGCACGATTAAGCATGTCGCGAGCTCGGATGAGCTCTTGCTTACGCCGCTTGACGTGCTCTGGGCAGCGCTGACGGCTCGGCCCACGCCCGGTGGGTCGAGGGTCGAACGTCACGTCGCAATCGGCACACTTGGCCAGCAATGAACACCTCCGCCGCTGATTGCATCATCAATGGCCGACATGCCTGTGCGTCTCGCTCGGATGTCCGCAAGAAGCCACCGACACCGAGCCCGACGAGACCAAGCGCAGCGCGCTCACTGCGACGGCCAGGCTGTTCGCGGAGGGTGGGCGGGACGTGCTGACCGGTATCGCCACCGCCATGCTCACCGGCTAACGCAACACGCCACGAGGGGAAGCATGGGCGCACTCTGCCTCCCGTCCGCGTACGCGCGCCTGTACACGCGCGAGAGAGGCGGTCCTCGGCGAGGCGCGCCTACTCCATCCGCCGCTTATCCGCTCCATCCGCCGTTTATTCACCAACTATGGGCACCCACCCATGAAAACCCATGCGTACCCACGAGGCCCCAAACGCCCCTGACATGGACTTTGACCTCGCCCGACTGGGTTCTGGTGGGTCATCCCATATCCCCATACCTGCAAATCTCTAGGTCGCAGGTTCGATTCCTGCCGGGGGCACAAACCTGTGCGGGTATGCGATCTCGTCGCTCTCCGATCTGGGTCCGTTCCCCGAACCTTCGCTTTTCCAGACAGCTCCCCTTCCCCGTCACGCTAGGCTCGGGGGCGTGATCGGCGGCGCGGCGGCGGCTCTACTGAGATTCCAGTACCGCCTCGCCCGCATCCCGCTCCAGCTCATCGAAGAGGGCATGACGCGGCTCGACGAGGGGTCTGCGCTGCGCCTGGGATACGAGCGACTACTGATCGAGTGCGACCGCGCCGCCGCCTACCTGCTCGACGACAAGTCCGCCGCCGCCCGAGCCTGCGCATTGCAGAAGGCAACCGCCCCGGCTCGCGTCACGCGCGCACTCCAGCTGCGCAGGGTCGAGCAGCACGAAGAGGCCGTGGACGCCGCCGAGGCGGAGCTGCTGCACCAGCATCGCGAGCGGTTTCTGCGCC
Organism: Rhodococcus daqingensis; assembly: GCF_042665615.1. Classification (NCBI taxonomy): domain Bacteria; kingdom Bacillati; phylum Actinomycetota; class Actinomycetes; order Mycobacteriales; family Nocardiaceae; genus Rhodococcus; species Rhodococcus daqingensis. The sequence goes on from NZ_JBHTCS010000028.1 coordinate 271,885, forward strand.
GCCTCCGGGAGCACATCACCGCACCGCCGACGGGTGAATGAGCCCGGCCGCGCAGCCAACCCACAGCGCGCGACAGAGGGACTGATTCTCCGGCGCGCGCCTACGAAAGCCGGGCGTCGCTTCTACCTGATGAAAACGCCGAGACCAATGCTGAGCAGGAACATGTTCCACAACCTGACCCCAGCGTCAACCATGACACCAAAGTCAATCGAGCCCCACATGATCAAAACCTCCCATGTCGAGAGCCGATCCAATCTCCCCGACACACCTCAATCGTACCTGCGCAAGCAACCGAACCAGGAACCACTACGAAATAGAACAGCAGGTCAGACGCATTTTTGGTGTCGTTGATGCTTACCGATCGGCTCAAGGCTCGGGGGTGCGGCGACGCCTTCGTATGAGTTGACGCGATCTCCTGACCGGTAACGACAAAATCGGCGGCCGATTCCTGCAACATTGAACCGAAGCCCAGCGATACACAGGGTTGAGGTGAGTCCCATGACGGACGATTGCACCGCCCGGCGCGCCGGAGCGGGCAGCAGAGCAGGCCGCGGGCATGTCGCGGTCGCCACCTGCCGCTCCCCACCGCCGTTGCGACCGCGCGTTCTCTGATCGCGCTCAGTGACTCCGGAGCCCTGCCGTGGCTTCCGGAAGTCCGATCGGCGTTGCCGTCCTCACGAGCGGTGGGCGGGTAATGCTCGACTGGTGCGCCTCGCATTCAGTTGCGATCACACCGCTCACACCGTGAAGTACCCGTGAAGGTGGCAACAAGATGGACCTCGAAATGCTCGAGAAGCTGATCGATCTCATGATCAAGGTGATGGACATGATGGGCGGCATGCAGGGTGGCGGAGGCGAGGGCGCCGGCCCGCTCGGCAGCCTCGGCGGGGGCAGCCTCGGGTCGTGACCGACCCCACCGCAGGAAGGCTCTCGGCCCGCGGGCCGGGGGCCCTTTCTCGCGCGGGCCGGGGGCCCTTTCCCGCCGGCGGGACCTAACGGCCCGGGCACGATCGCGCCGTTCGGCACAATGCCCCTCGTGGATCGGCGACCACCGCGCTAGTGTTTCTACCTGACTCTTGGCGACCCCCGTGGAGGTGCGCTATGGAAGTGGCCGCATCGAACGGCGCGATCCGAGCTCTCATGTCCGCGCGACCTCCGTCGCCATCAACCGCCGATCAGGCCCGCCGTCCCAGCGACGACTGAATTGGATCTTGGCCATCCAAACCAGTATTGGAGCCCTGCAATGAATCCGACCAAATCCCTTGCCGCCTCCGTCCTCGTGGTCGCCGCCCTCGGCGCTGGCGCGGGAACGGCCTATGCCGAACCACCGCTGGCACCGCCACCGGGCGCCGAGGCCGTCTCGGACGCGATCTGGCCCGACAATCCCAGCAAGCAGTCCGCCTTCGACGCCCTCGCCGCCGAGGCCGCCGTCGGCTGGAACAACGGCGGCGCCCAGGGCGCGTTGATCGGACTGGGCGTCGGCGTCGGCGTGGGATGCCTGACGATCTTCCCCAACTTCATCGCCGGTTGCATCCTCGGCGGCGTGATCGGCGCGGGAGCCGGCGCGATGAACGGGATCAAGGACTCGAATCCGAAGGTGCTGCCCGCGTTCGACAAATTCCTGGCGACGCCATGAGGTGACTGGGCGCCCCGGGAAGACGAGTCCGCGAAACCGGGCGCCCGCTACTTCGACGCGGCCTTGCGCACCACCGTCAGCTTGTGCAGCCGCGAGGAGATCCGCTTGTCGTCGCTGCCACGCAGCAGGGCGATCCCGGAGCGGATCTCCTCCACCGCCCAGGTGCCGGCAGTGTCCGAAATATGCACCAGGTCCCCGACCTGAACTGCCTCACTCATCGCCGTTCTCCGCATCCACTACTCCAGGCAGGCACGTGTCGTCGTCCCGCCGATCATCATCAGCTGGATCAATTATCACGCGCCGGGTGCGAGGCGCCACAGACGGGCGGCGACTACTTCGCAGCGGGGCCGTCGCTGCCGTCCACGTCACCCTTCGCGACGTCCGGTTCCTCGTCGGCGGCGTCCGCCTGCGCCTTCCTCGACGCCTCGCGCATCTCGATGCCGTCGGTGATCCAGTCGCCGATCTCGCGGGTCACGTCCCGCACAGCGCCGGCGATGATCATCGCGATCCTGCCGACGTGCGTGGCCCCGGACTCCGTCAGTTCCTGCACGGTGTCCTTGCGTCGCTCGAACTTGCTCACCATGGACGCGTCACCTCTCACGCTGCGGCCTTCTGACGTTCGACGATAACACCGGGAGCGGCCCGGGAGCCGGTGAGGAACGGCGGCAAGGCGAGCGTGAAGATCTTGCCCCACACCGATCCGATCTGCTTGAAGAACCCGCCGGTGTTGTAGGGCAGGCCGTGCTTCTCGCACAGCGCCCGCACGTGCGGCGCCATCTCGGGATAGCGGTGCGCCGGGATGTCGGGGAACAGGTGGTGCTCGATCTGGTGCGAGAGATTGCCGGACATGATGTGGAACAGCGGGCTGCCCTCGATGTTCGCGCTGCCGAGCATCTGCCGCACGTACCACTGCCCCTGCGTCTCCTCCGCGGTCTCCTCCTCGCTGAAGGTCTGCACGCCCGTCGGGAAGTGCCCGCAGAAGATGATCGAGTACGTCCACAGGTTGCGGACCAGGTTGGCGCTCGCGTTGCCGAGCAGGGTGGTCACGAACAGCGGGCCGGTCAGGGCCGGGAAGACCAGGTAGTCCTTGAGGACCTGGCGACCTGCCTTGCGCCACATGCCCTGCAGCAGCGGCTTGACATCGTGCCACTTGCGCTTGCCCTTGACGATGTTCTCGGTCTCCAGGTCGTGCAGCATCACGCCCCACTCGAAGAAGACCATGAGCGCGAACGCGTAGACCGGGTTGCCCAGGTAGTACGGATTCCATTTCTGGGCCTCGTCCATCCGCAGGATGCCGTAGCCGATGTCGCGGTCGCGTCCGACGATGTTGGTGTAGGTGTGGTGCATGTAGTTGTGCGAGTGCCGCCACTGGTCGGCCGGGCACACGGTGTCCCATTCGAAGACCCGCGAGTTCAGGCCCGGTTCCCGCATCCAGTCGTACTGGCCGTGCATGACATTGTGGCCGATCTCCATGTTGTCCAGGATCTTCGAGATGCCGAGGGCTCCGACGGCGGCGAGCCAGAACGGCGGCAGGAACCCCAGGTACATCAGCCCCCGGCCCGCGACCTCGAATCCGCGCTGCGCCTTGATGATCCGATAGATGTACTCGCGGTCCTGCTCGCCGAGATCGGCGACGATCCGGGCGCGCAGCTCGTCGAGTTCGCGGCCGATCTCCTCGACCTGCTCGTAGCTGAGCACGATCGGGACAGCGGCTTCCTGCTTCTTCGTGCCACCGAGGAACGGCAGCGTCGGGAGCGTCAATCCGAGCATGGTGTTCTCCTTGGTCGATGTGGGTGCGATCTCGGCGTGATCAGATGTCGACGGAGACGTCGCCGACGGCGGCGGAGATACACAGCTGGATCGGTTGATCCGGGTCGGTATCCGTCTCGCCGGTCCGCAGGTTCCTCGTACAACCGGAGGTCTTAACCGCGGTGCAGGAGAAGCAGATCCCCATCCGGCACCCGAATTCGGGCGTGAGACCGGCGGCCTCCGCCTGTTCGAGCAGGCTCGCTCCCGAGTTCCGCGCCGTCACCCCGGACGAGGTGAAGGTGAGCAGGCCGGTGGCGTCCTCGTCACCGGCGGCGACCGGCGCGGCGAACTCCTCGCTGTGCAGCCGGGCCCCGAGCCCGATCCGGTCGTAGTGCTCGCGAACCCCGCGCATCAGCCCGGGAGGACCGCACAGGTAGGTCTGGGCCTCGCCGTGCCAGGGTGCCGCCGCCTCGAGGTGCTCCTGCCCGAAGAAGCCGTGCAGATCACCGCCCTCCGCCTGCCCGGTGTAGGCCAGGACCAACCGCACGTTGGCGTGGCCGTCCGCGATCTCCACCAGCTCGTCTCGGTGGGCCACATCCCGCTCGGTATCGGCGTAGTGCAGGAAGGTGATCTCGCCCTCGTGCCCCTCGTCGACGAGGGTCCGCAGCATCGACAACACGGGGGTGATGCCACTGCCGCCACTGATCAACAGGATCTTCTCGGGTCGGGTGGCGGGCATCCGGAACACGCCGTCGGCCTGCGACAGGCTGACCACGAGCCCGACGCGGGCCTCGGCGTGCAGGTACCGCGACACCATGCCCTGGGGGTGCGCCTTGATCGTGAGCTCGATGCGGCCGTCCGGGCGGTGCTGCGAGCAGGCCGGTGAGTAGCACCGGGTGTGCCGGACGCCGTCGATCACGACCCCGACCTGGACGAACTGGCCGGCCTCGAACCCCCGCCACTGCCGGGTGGGGCGCAGCGTCAGGGTCACGGTGTCCGCGGTCGTGCGGCGGACACCGGTGACCTCGGCCCGCAGGTCGCGCACCGTCGCCATCGGGTTCACGAGCTCGAGATAGCGGTCGATCTGGTGCGGGGCCGCCATCGCCTCGAACAGCGACATCAGCGACAGCCGGCGGGATCCGATCCGGGTCTGCAGGGTCACCACAACCTCCTGGGTCGAGTTTCAGTGAACACTCGTACACAAACAAGTGTGTCAGGAAGTACCAGGTAGGTGTCAACCCCAGGCGTGATGTGATGCCCGTTACAGCCAAGGTGTACACGGAAGAAGTGAACACACATACACTGAGCTACGTGACCGAACCGGAGAGCAGGGCCGAACGCAAGGAGCGCACCAGGACGGCGCTTCTCGCCGGGGCCCTGGAGCTGTTGGAGGACCGCAGCTTCGCGAATCTGAGCCTGCGCGAGGTCGCGAGATCGGCCGGGATCGTGCCGACCGCGTTCTATCGGCATTTCGCCTCGATGGACGATCTCGGCGTCGCGCTCGTCGAGGACAGCATGCGCATGCTGCGGCGGATGCTGCGCGAGGCCCGCCGCGACCCCAGCACGAAGAATGCGGGCACGTCGCTGGAGATCCTGCTGAGGCAGGTCCATGCCCACGAGGCGCAGTTCCGGTTCCTCAGCCGCGAACGCTACGGCGGCGTCGCCGAGGTGCGCCGGGCCATCGCATCCGAATTGCGTTTGTTCGCAAGCGAACTCACCATCGACCTGTCACGGATGCCGGGCCTGTCCGACTGGGAGGTCGAGGACCTCGAGATGGCCGCGGATCTGATCGTCGGCACCATGATGTCCACCGTCGTCAGCGTCCTAGAGGTCGAGCAGCGCGGCGCCCGCGACGAACGCGAGGTGATCGCGCGCGCCGAGCGTCAGCTACGACTGATCATGATCGGGATGAGCGGCTGGCGGCCGCGCCAGATCCCGTCCGATCCGCCCAGGAGCACCTGACCGGGACGGGCGCGGTCCCGTTCAGGTCGATCGCGCCGTCACCCAGAAGGCCTTCCGGCCAAAGTGACTCTTCCCCTCATGATTTCAGCCCATCGGCGCGGGTGCGCGCCACGCGGCACCGCAGCCGGCCCGCAGGCCGAGTGGACGCGGGTGATCGCGCCCTCCTCCGCATGGGTGACCCACAGTCGGTAGGCGGCGCTGACCTCGCGGGGTTGTCTGCTTGCCGGAGGCGAGTAGCATTCCTGTTCGTACCTGAGGGTCGCCAGTCACGTCAGCGTGGAGGCGCCGATGGCTAGTCCAGCGAAGCCGCGAGACCTGGTTGTAGTAGTCACCCCATTCGCCGAGCCGAACGCCCGCTTGGTGGTAGCTGTGGAGCGCGCCGGAGGGATGGGCGTCCTAGATCTGGGACGCAGTCCGGACATCGCGCGCACCGCCCTGTCCGATGTGTGCCGTTGGTGGGCAGGAACTTTCGGGGTCCGAGTGCCATCGACCGGCTGCGAGATGATCCCCGCCGATCTGCCCGACCGAGTCGACACGATTGTGTTGCCTGCGCCCCTGTTGTCCGGCGCGCAGTCGCCGTGGCACACCGCTGGTGTGATGGGCAAGCGGCTGCTGGCCGAGGTGGTCTCGGCGGCCGAGGCGAGCGCGGCAGTGGCGTCCGGTGCACACGGCCTGATCGCCCGGGGAAGTGAGGCGGGTGGCCGAGTCGGGGAGCTGACGACGTTCGTGCTGCTGCAACGGCTCCTTTCCGATCCGCGAATCACCGTGCCGGTCTGGGCCGCGGGCGGGATCGGGATGCATTCCGCGTCGGCCGCCGTCGCCGGTGGGGCGGTGGGGGTCGTGCTGGACACCCAGCTGGCGTTGGTCGCGGAAATGGACCTATCCCCCGCTGTCGCTGCGGCGATCCGGGCGATGGACGGCAGCGAGACGGCGGTCGTCGGCGGCCACCGCATCTACGTGCGCCCTGACCTGCCCGTTGCGGAGCTCGCAGCCGCAGCCGGGGAGGCCGCACCAGATCCGGCCGAGCGGCTCGGCGCGCGTGACCTGCGCACTCAATTGCTTCCGGTCGGCCAGGAAGGTGTCGTGGCCGCGGGGCTGGCACAGCGATACGTCACCGCCGGAGCGGTGGTCCAAGGGGTGCGCGCCTCGATAGCGGCCGACCTGAACACCGTCGTCGAGCGCCGGCCGCTCGAGGCCGGCGGGGCGTTTGCCGCCGCACATGGCCTGCGATTCCCCGTGGCGCAGGGACCGATGACACATGTCAGCGACAGGCCGGCCTTCGCCGCGGCCGTCGCCGCCGGCGGCGGTCTGCCGTTCCTCGCACTCTCGCTGCTGTCCGGCGAGAAGACCAGGGCGCTCCTCGAGGAGACCGCGGCGCTGCTGGGCGACGCGCCCTGGGGGGCCGGGATCCTGGGGTTCGTCCCGGCCGAGGTACGGGATGCCCAGATGGAGGCCATCCTCGCGGTCCGACCGCCCTACGCGCTCATTGCCGGTGGACGGCCCTCGCAGGGTGCGGAGCTCGAGGCGGCGGGCATCCCGACCTTCCTTCATGTGCCCTCGCCCGGGCTGCTCGACCAGTTCCTGGCTCAGGGCTCGCGGCGGTTCGTGTTCGAAGGGCGTGAATGCGGCGGCCACGTCGGTCCGCGCAGCAGCTTCGCGCTGTGGGATGTCCAGGTCGAGCACCTGCTCGCGTTCGGCGAGCGAGCCGCGACGGCGGGCGAACGATTCTTCGAGGACCTGCAGATCCTCTTCGCGGGCGGGATTCACGATGAGCGATCCGCGGCGATGGCGGCCGCCCTTGGCGCTCCGCTTGTCGAGCGTGGCGCAGGGATCGGGGTGCTCGTGGGCACCGCCTACCTGTTCACCGAGGAGGCGGTGGTGGCGGGCGCGATCATGCCGACCTTCCAGCAGGCGGCACTGGACTGCGACTGCACCGTGCTCCTCGAGACCTCGCCCGGGCATTCCACCCGGTGCGCGGACACGCCCTATGTGCGCGCCTTCCTGGACACCAAGCGGCAGCTCGTCGCCGATGGGGCGACCCAGCAGCAAATGTGGGCGGAGTTGGAGCAGCTGAACCTGGGCCGGCTCCGCATTGCCAGCAAGGGTCTGCGACGGCACGGCGAGCAGATCGGCCCGGTCGGCGAGGACGTCCAGCGCGCCGACGGGATGGTCATGATCGGCGACGTCGCCGCACTGCGGTCGGCCACGACGACGGTGCCCGTGCTGCACTCCCAGGTGAGCGAGGGGGCCACCCAACTGCTCGGGTCGCGCGCGGCCGAGCTCGGCTTCGACGCCGATCGCGGCGGGCCACGCGAGCGTGCGGCGGCACCGCTGGACGTGGCGATCGTCGGGATGGCAGGCGTGTTTCCCGAGGCCGGAGATCTGGCGCGGTACTGGTCGAACACAGTCGGCGGCGTGGACGCCGTTTCCGAGGTGTCACCCGACCGGTGGGATCCGGAGCTGTACTTCGACCCGGAGGCGGTGGGACCCGCCGGCGGGCGCAAGACCCCCTCCAAATGGGGCGGCTTCCTGCCGGACGTGCCGTTCGACGCACTCGAGTTCGGCATCCCGCCCGCATCGCTCGCTTCCATCGAACCGGTGCAGATTCTCGCGCTTGAGGTGGCCGTCCGCGCGCTGCGCGATGCCGGATACCGGACACTGGGCACCGGCGGCACCGGCCGCGAGTTCGATCGGGAACGCGTTTCGGTGGTGTTCGGCACGGAGGCCGGCACCGACCTCGGGACTGCGTACGGGTTTCGCGCCCTGTTCCCCGGCTACTTCGGGACCCTGCCGCCCGAGCTGGATACTCACCTGCCCGCCATGACCGACGACAGCTTCCCCGGCGTGCTCGGCAACGTGCTCGCAGGCCGCATCGCCAACCGGCTCGACCTCGGCGGCGTCAACTACACGGTCGACGCGGCGTGCGCCTCGTCCCTGGCGGCCCTGGACGCAGCGTGCAAGGAGCTCCGGGCCGGGACCAGCGACATGGTGCTGTGCGGTGGCGCCGACACCCACAACGGCATCTACGACTACCTGCTCTTCGCCGCAGTCGGCGCGCTGTCCAAGACCGGGCGGTGCCGCACCTTCGATGGTGCCGCGGACGGCATCGCGCTCGGCGAGGGGGTGGGGTGCGTCGTGCTCAAGCGTCTCACCGATGCCGAACGCGACGGCGACCGCATCTACGCGGTGATCAAGGGCCTCGCCGGCTCCAGCGACGGGCGCTCGCGCGGGCTGACCGCCCCGCGGCCGGAGGGTCAGCGGTTGGCGCTCGAGCGTGCCTACCGCATGGCCGGCATGTCGCCCGCTCGGCTGGGGCTCGTCGAAGCGCACGGCACCGGAACCGTTGTCGGCGACAAGACCGAACTGGCCACGTTGACGACCTTGTTGACCGAGGCCGGTGCACCCGCCGGAGCCTGTGCCCTGGGATCGGTGAAGTCCCAGATCGGGCACACCAAATGCGCTGCGGGCCTGGCCAGCCTGATCAAGGCGGCGCGGGCAGTGCACGCGGGAGTGCGTCCGCCGACCGGCCAACTACAGAGTCCGAATGAGTACTGGCAGCGCGAAAGCAGCCCGTTCTCCTTCGACACCGCTCCCCGGCCGTGGTTCGCGCCCGCGACCGAACGGATCGCCGGGGTGAGCGCGTTCGGCTTCGGCGGCACCAACTTCCACGCGGTGGTGTCGGGTTATGGCGGCGCGCCCGAGCCCGCGCACGGCCTCGATGAATGGCCCGCCGAGCTGTTCTTGTTCCGCGGCGCCGACGAGGCCGCGGCGGTGCGGGAAATCGATCACACAGCCGACCTGATTGCGGCAAACGACGCGGCGGGACGACCCTGGCGACTGCGCGACCTCGCGCTCGCGGCCGCGCGCTGGCAGTCGACCGCCGACCTGCCGGTGCAGGTCGCACTCGTGGCCGGTGACCTGGACGAGCTCGCAGCGAAGCTGGAGCCGGCCCGCGCGTTCGAGACCGATGCTTCCGCAGGCGTGTTCGCCCGTGAGCCGCGGGCCGAGTCCGGGCAGGTGGCCTTTCTGTTCCCTGGTCAGGGCTCGCACCGGGTGGGGATGCTCGCCGACCTGTTCGTGGCCTTCCCCAGGCTGCGGGATCTGGTGCGGGACGACGAGACTGCCGGCGCGATGTTCCCGCCCGCGGCCTTCTCGCCGGAGGATTCGGCATGGCAGCGAGCCACCTTGGCCGACACCAGGATCGCGCAGCGGGCACTGGGGGCGGCGGGCATGGCCACACACCAGCTGCTCACCTCGCTCGGTGTCCGGCCCGACGCGGTTGCCGGTCACAGCTACGGCGAGCTCGTTGCGCTGTACGCGGCGGGTGTGTTCGGTGCGGACGAGTTGCTCGACCTGAGCATCGCGCGCGGCGAGGCCATCCACGCCGCCGCAGTGTCGGCGGCAGACGGGGATCCGGGGGCGATGGCAGCTGTGCCCGCCGCTCCGCAGCGGGTCCAGGCCGTCCTCGCCGGGCACGCGGAGTGCGCAGCGGTGGTCATCGCAAACCACAACGCTCCAGGGCAGACCGTCATCTCCGGCCCCACCCCCGCGATCGAGGCCGCACTCGCCCGCGTCGCCGAAGACGGGCTGACGGCCACCAAGCTGCATGTGGCGTGCGCGTTCCACAGCCCGGTCGTCGCCGGTGCAGGCGAGCACCTGGCCGCCGAACTCGGCCGACTCGCGGTGGCCCAACCGTCGATCCCGGTCTGGTCGAACACGACTGCGACACCGTATCCCGGCGAGCCCGGGGCGATCCGGGCGATGCTCGTGCGGCAGATCGCCGAGCCGGTGCGCTTCGCCGACCAGATCGAGGCGATGTACACCTCCGGAATCCGGGTGTTCGTCGAGGCCGGTCCGGGCCGGGTGCTGACCGGGCTTGTCGACCAGATTCTCGCCGGGCGCCCGCACACGGCCGTGGCCTGCGATGTGCCGGGCGAGCCCGGGCTGCGACGGTTGCTGCTCGCGCTCGGCGAACTCGCGGTGGCGGGCGTGCCGCTCGACCTGTCGCCCCTCTTCCAGGGCCGGGACGCGACGGCCGTGTCGGCGTCCGCTCCCCCACGCCGACCCGGATGGATAGTCAACGGCCATCTGATCCGGACCGCCGACGGCCAGTACCTCCCCGGTGCGTTTCGGCCTGCGCGCGAACTCGAAGTGCAACGCCTCCCCGCCGCAGCCGGCCAAGCCGAACACGACCGCGACGGCGCGGTTTTGCAGTACTTGCGGTCGGCGCGCGAGTTGATGGCTGCGCAGCGTGACGTCATGCTGGCGTACCTCGGCGCGCCGGCGCAGGCGCCGCCGACGAGGCCACCGGTACCCGCTGGACCCGAACCATCTGCGGAGGAAATTGATTCAGCGGGTGACGGTGCCCCGGTCACGCCGGAGCGCGCGCTCGAAGCGGTGCGGGAGATCGTCAGTGAACGCACCGGCTATCCGGAGGAGATGCTGAAACCCGATCTCGACCTCGAAGCCGACCTGAGCATCGACTCGATCAAACGGATCGAGATCGTCGGCGCCCTGCAGGAGCGAACGTCCTTCCTTGGAGTCGGTCAGACCTCAACCGACGAGTCGGCCGTTGAGCAACTTGCCCAGCTGAAGACTCTGCGGGCGATCGTCGAGTGGCTCTTGGCCCGGGCCGACGAATCCCCGCAGCCACCCACGCCCGGCGAGATCCCGGAGAGTGAGCGGTCCGAGCCGGAACAGCCTGCCCCAGAACGGTGTTCACGCTACCTGGCGCGGGTCACCCCGCTACCCCCACTGCCCGAGTCAGTGCACGGAGGCAACGGGTCCGATCCGGCGACATTGTTGGCCGGGCGCCGGTTCGCGATCACCGACACCGATCACGGCCTTTGCCGCGCACTGACAGCGCTGCTGCAGCAGCACGGCGCCGCGGTGGACGGGTGGTTGCCGAATGGAAGCGGGCGGAGGCCGCCTTCCGACGCCGACACCGTCGTCCACCTGGGTGCGGTTGCCTCGGAGGGACCGCCGGTGCTGCCGGACGGTTTCGGCGAGATGCGCGAGGCCGTCCTCGGCGGCGCGCGGCGGCTGTTGGTCGTGACGGGGTTCGGCGGCCGCTTCGGTCACGGGTGCCCGGACGGCGAGCGCACCGCGGGCCTGGGAATGCACGGGCTGGTACGAACGATCGCGCAGGAGTTCCCCGACCTCGTCGTGCGCGCCGTCGACGTCGACCCCGAGGATGCCGCGGAGCGGATTGCCACGCACCTGCTGGCCGAATTGCTCTGGGCCGATGAGGAATCGCCCGTCGTTGTCGGGTACCGCGACGGCGAGCGCGCGTCGGAGCGAATCGTGGCGGCCCCGCTCGAGGGTGCGGCGGGCGCGCCGGATCTGGGGCTGAATGCTTCCTCGGTTGTCCTGTTGACCGGCGGCGCTCGCGGCATCACCGCCAAGGTTGCGATCGGATTGGCCCGCGCGAGCGGGTGCCACATCGAGCTGCTGGGCCGGACACCGCAACCGGTCGAGGACGAGGATCCCGCCACCGCGGACGCACCTGATTCGGTGTCTCTGCGACGTGCCGTGATCGACCTCGGCACCATCGTGCCGTCCGAGGTCGAGGCGCGCACCCGCCGGCTACTCGCTGAGCGGGAGATCCGTGCCACGATGGCAGAGCTGAACCGGTATGCCGCCTCTGTGCGGTACCACGCCGTCGACGTTCGAGATTCCGACCGGGTGAAACGCGTCGTCGAGGATGTCTACGCGCGGCACGGTCGGCTCGATGGCGTGGTCCACGGTGCCGGCGTGCTGGACGACCGGATGCTGCGTGACAAGAGTCCGGAGGGATTCGAACGCGTCTACTCGACCAAGGTCGACGGGGCCCGGGCACTCGCCGACGCGGTGGACCCGGACCGCCTTGCCTTTCTCGTGTTCTTCGGCAGCGTGTCGGGTGTCTACGGCAACCGTGGTCAGGTGGATTACGCCGCGGCGAACGACGCCCTGGACACCCTCGCGCACATCTGGGCGAACCGCTTCGCGGGACGCGTCGTGTCGGTGGACTGGGGTCCCTGGGCCTCGTCGGGGGGCGGCATGGTCTCGGCTGAGCTGTTGCGGGAGTATGCCCGCCGGGGCATCGAGGCGATCGACCCCGAGGAGGGCGTCGCCTGCCTGTTGCGGGAGCTGGCTCAGGGCGGGAGCACCGGAGAGGCACAAGTCCTGTACGTGGGTGGCTCCGCCGCGGCATTCGGCGCCGATGCCCGTGCACCGGTGGGGCCACAGAGCAGTGGTTCCCGCGATGACTGAGAGCAGCGGCCCCCACGGCCGGGATGTAGCGGTCGTCGGGATCGGTGCGGTGTTCCCAGGCGCGCCGAACGCCGAGGTGTTCTGGCGAAACATCGTGACGGGCTTCGATGCCATCACCGAGGTACCGGCCACCCGGTGGGACCCGTCCTACTACCAGCCGGAAGCGCCTGCCGCGAGCGACCGGATGTATTGCCGCCGAGGCGGGTTCATCGACGACCTGGCGACCTTCGATCCCGCGGCCCACGGCATCATGCCGCACGCCGCGGCGGGCAGCGAGCCGGACCAACTGCTGGCGCTGCGCGTGGCCACCGAGACGATTGCGGACGCAGGCGGTGAGGGACGCCTGCCCGATCGCAGCCGGGTCGGGGTCATTCTGGGCCGCGGCGGCTACCTGTCGGCTGCAGGCGCGCGCCTGGACCAACGGGTCCGCACGGCGCATCAGCTCGTCACGACTCTGCGCGAACTGGTACCGGGGCTGGCGCAGGACCAGCTGGTGCGAGTGCGCGAGGCCTTCCAGGAGCGGCTGGGACCCGAACGACCCGAGGCCGCGATCGGGTTGGTGCCGAACCTGGCCGCATCGCGGATCGCCAATCGGCTCGACCTACACGGTCCCGCATACGTTGTGGATGCCGCCTGCGCCTCCGCGCTGGTCGCAGTCGACCTGGCCCGCTCCGAGCTGGCCACCGGCCGCTGCGACATGGTGATCGCCGGCGGGGTGCACCACACCCACGACATCGTGATGTGGTCCGTCTTCACCCAGCTCGGCGCGATCAGCCACCGCCAGATGATTCGCCCGTTCCATCGAGAGGCCGATGGCATGCTCATCGGCGAGGGCACGGGGATGGTTGCGCTCAAGCGATTCGCCGACGCCGAGCGTGACGGCGACCGGATATACGCGGTGATCCGCGGTACCGGGGTCTCGAGCGACGGGCGGGCGTCGACCCTGATGGCACCCAGGATGGAAGGCCAGGTTCTCGCACTGGAGCGGGCCTGGCGATCGGCCGGCCTGGACCCCACCGAGCCGGGTGCGATCGGCCTGGTGGAGGCCCACGGGACCGCGACGCCGACCGGTGACGCGACCGAGCTGGACACCCTCACAACGGTTTTCGGGCCGATCATCGGAGCGGCGCCGGACATCGGGATCGGTTCGGTCAAGTCCATGATCGGCCACGCCATGCCTGCCGCCGGGATCGCCGGGCTGATCAAGGCCGTCTGCGCGGTCCACCACGGTGTTCTGCCGCCGACCCTGCATTGCGAGGAGCCGCATCGTGGGCTGGCAGGCAGCCGGTTCGTCCCCATCACCCAGGCTCGTCCCTGGGACAGCCAGGCACACACTCCGCGCCGGGCCGCGGTGGACGCCTTCGGGTTCGGCGGGATCAACGCGCACGTCGTCGTCGAACAGCCGCCCACGGGGCACTCGGGCCGGAGACGGCTCGCCGGTTCCGCCGGTTCCGCCGGTTCCGCCGGTTCCGCCGGTTCCGCCGGTTCCGCCGGTGCGATCATCGCCGGCCCTGATGCTCGTCCCCGCCCGAACGGACACGGCTCCGTCGAACGCGTACTGCTCCTGACCGGGGACACCCCCGAAGCGATCGCACGCCGGCTCGAGGCCGACGGCGAGGCGCTGCTCGCCCAGGCCGCCCCCCTCCCGCACACCGACGGTGGACCGGCCCGGCTGGCCATCGTTGGCCCGACTCCGCAGCGAATTGCGCTGGCGCGCAAGATAGTCGCTCGCGCGACGCCGTGGCGCGGCCGGAACGACATCCACTTCGCGCCACGTCCACTGCTCACCGACTCGAGTGGCCTCGCGTTCGTCTTCCCCGGCCTGGAAGCCGGCTTCGAGCCTCGCGTGGACGAGGTGGCGTCACACTTCGGGATTCCCGCGCAGGCATTGCGGCACGGCGACGACTTCATCGAGCAGGCCGTCGACCTCATTGCGATGGGTCGATTGCTCGCGTCGGCGCTCGGCGAGCTCGGCGTGGTCCCGGGCGTGCTCACCGGGCACAGCCTTGGCGAGTGGACCGCGATGATCGTCGCCGGCCTCTACCAACGCCAAGGAATCGATGCATTCCTCGACTCGCTGCGGCCGGGCTTCGCGAGCGCGCCCGACCTGGTGTACGGGGCGCTCGGCTGCTCGGCCGAGCGCGCGGGGACCGTTCTCGGCGACCTTCTCGGTCCGAATGGCGTCGTCCTCACGCACGACAATTGCCCGCACCAGTCGGTGATCTGCGGCCGCCCGGACCGCGTCGACGCCGCCATCAACCGACTACGTGGCGTCGGCGTGCTGGCCCAGATGGTCCCGGTCCGCACCGGATTCCACTCGCCGATGATCGAGCCCTTGCTCGGGCCCGCGCACGAGGCGCTGCGCCGCCTCCCGCTCGGCCGGCCCCATACCCCGGTGTGGTCGGCCACCTCCCTCGAACCCTTCCCTGACGACCCCGACGAGGTCCGGGCGCTGGTGATCCGGCACCTCGTCGAGCCGGTGCGGTTCCGGCAACTGATCGAGCGCCTGCACGCCCGAGGAGTGGTTGCCTTCGTCCAGGTCGGGCCGGGCAGCCTGCCCGGATTCGTCGAGGACACGCTGCGTGGCCGGGAGCATGTGGTCGTGTCCGCCGACGTTCCGGAGCGCGGCGGACTCGACCAGCTCCGCAGAGTTGCTGCCGCGTTGTGGGCCGCCGGTCTGGCACCGCGGTTCGAGCGGCTCCCAGGCCCCCGGCCGCCCGCAGCGCCGCGGGCCACCACGATGCGACTCGATCTGGGCAACCCGCTGATCCGGCTCGACGGTGCCCTCCCGCCGCTGGATGTACCGCCCGACCTGTCGGCCGGGACCCGAGACTCCGGCCACCCCGTCCTCGCCGAGCTCGACGCCCTCGCTGCCGGTGTCACCGCGGATGCCAACGCGGTCGTCGATGCCTGGCGAACCCGTGGCGACCCACCTGTGCCGGTCACCTCGGCGGGCGATGCCGCGACCCAGCTGAAAGCGACCACTGTCCAGGTGTTCTCGCTGGAGCGGATGCCGGAGCTCATCGACCACTCGCTCCGGCCTGTGCCACCCGGGTGGCCGGACCCCTCCGACGGCTTCCCGGTGGTTCCGCTGACGGTGATGCTCGAGGTGATGGCCGACGCCGCTCGCGCCCTGATTCCCGGCGCGGTGGTCATCGGGTGGGTCGACGTCCGCGCCCTCCGCTGGCTGCCCGTGGCGCCGCCGACCACCGCGACGATCCGGGCGGTCGCCCAGGGCCGGGGTAGCCACGGGGTCGACCGGGTAGCCGTCACGATCGAGGGCCATTCGAGCGGCACGGTCCTGCTCGCCGCATACCACCCCGAGCCGCCGGCGCCCAGCCACGAGCCACTCACCGGTGAACGTCCGCCGGTGGTCGACGTGCCCGAGATCTATACCGAACACTGGGCCTTCCACGGCCCGCGGTTTGCCGGAGTTGCGAACATCCTGTGCAGCGCGGACGACGGCCACCGCGGCGTCCTGGTGAACCTGCCGACACGTGGCGCGCTGCTCGACGCGGCGGGCCAACTCATCGGGCACTGGGCGCAGATCAGCCTGGTCGCCGACAAGACGGTCTTTCCCGTGGGTTTCTCAGCGATTCACCTCTACGGTCCGTATCCCCGAGTCGGAGAACAGCTTTCCCAGACGGTCTGGATCCGCGACGTCACCGCCCGACAAGTCCGCGCGGACTCCGAGCTCGTCGACAGTGCGGGCCGGCTGTGGGCCCGGATCGAGGGCTGGACCGACCATCGATTTGCCAGCGACGAGGTCACCTGGCCGATGAAGTTCGCACCGGAGTCCCACGGTGTCGGCGAGATGCAGACCGGCGGTTGGTGTCTGGTCAAAGAACGGTGGCCGGACAGCGGGTCGCGGGAGCTGGCCATGCGGGGCTACCTCTGTTCGGCCGAGCGCGCCGAGTACGCCCGGCTCGATCCACTGGAACAGCGACGGTGGCTGCTCGGCCGGATCGCCGCCAAGGACGGCGTGCGCAACTGGCTGTGGGACCGCGGTGCCGGTCCCCTGTATCCCTGTGAGCTCACCGTCCACGACGACCAAGCCGGATGGCCGCACGTCAGTGGCGGCCGGGTCCCTGCCGGCCTGCGGGTCTCGATCGCCGACACCAGCTGCCGGGGCAGAACGCCGGCGCTGGGAGCCGCCCTCGTCGGGACGGGTCCTGTCGGGATCGACGTTCAGGCCCTGGCCGAGCGCGACGACGGTGATCCAGCGACGTCGTCAACCCGGTTCTCGGCGGCCACACGGGCGGTCGCCAAGGCGCTGGGCCCGCCCACCCGCTCGGACGACCTCGTCGTCAGCGAGTCCACCCCCACCGCCGCGACCGACGCCGTTCTCACCGTGTCTCGCAGGGAGTGCGATCACCCGGTGTGGCGGGTTCGGACCACGCTCGTCAGGGAAGCGGACGCCGCATACGTCGTGGCGTGGACGGACCCGGCTTCCGAACACCAGAAGGGAGAGCCATGACGGCCGACGGCACCGACACTCGAGTCTTCGACGAGGTGGTCTGCATGCTCACCGAGGTGATCGGTGCGGATTTCCTGCTGGATGTCGAGATCACCGGGTCCACGACGTTCAACGATGACCTCGCGATGGAGAGCATCGAGTTCGTGGCGCTGGGCGAGAAGCTCCAGCAGCGCTACGGCGAGCGGGTCAACTTCGTGGAGTTCGTCGCAGACATGGACCTCGACGAGATCATGGCGATGAACATGGACCGGCTGGTCTCCTACATCGAGCAGTGCCTCGCGCACCCCTCGGGCCCGAGGTGATCGATTCCATGGCGTTCGTGACCGCTCGCGGGGCTCGGTTCCACACGGTGGAGCTGGGGTCTTCCGGACCGCAGGTGGTGATGCTGCACGGGCTGTTCACCGGAAGCATCGCCTCCTGGTATCTGACTGTGGCGCCCGCGGTCGCCGATCGGGCTCGGATCCGGCTCATCGACTGGCGCGGCCATGGTCTGAGCGAGCGCACACCGTCGGGCTACGGCTCCGACCAGATGGCCCGGGACCTCGCCGCGCTGACCGAGGACCTGGAGCGGTTCGCGATCGTCGGACACAGCTTCGGGGCGATCGTCGCGGTGCGCTTCGCGATCGCCCAGCCGGACCGCGTCACCCGAATGGCACTCGTGGATCCGCCACTCGCGGACGGGGCACGCCCCTGGTGGACGCCTGACCAGAGCCTGCTCACGCGTGAGCAGGCACGTGCCGCCACACCGCGGCCCGGCGCGCGGCACCGGGCTGGACTGGCCCTGTGCCACCTGATCGAGGAGACGACGATCCTGCCCGAGCTCGAAGCCGAACCCCCGCTGACCGGTGCCGACGTGCGAGAACTGGCCCGAATTCCGACGACGATCGTCGTCGGCGCCCAGTCGCCGTACCGTGCGGCGGCCGAGGAAATCGCCGGAGTGTGGCCGGGGACGTCCTGCCGCGTGTTGCCGGGCGCCCACGATCTGCAGGTCGCCGCAAGGAAGCCGCTGGCGGATCTGCTGGTCCGCTTCCTGGAGGTGCCCGATGGCTGAGGTCCTCGCGAACGGCCTGCGCTTCCACGTGCAGCGGGTGGCACCGGCGCGGCATCAGCACCTCCCGGCCGACCACCCCACGGTCGTGTTCCTCCACGGCCTCGCCGTCGACGACCTCTCGAGCTTCTACTACACACTCGCCGACCCGGTCGCCAAGGCGGGCTTCGAGGTGATCCTGTACGACCAGCGTGGTCAGGGCCTGTCGGAGCGGCCGCCCGAAGGCTATGGCCTCGACGACGCGGTGGCAGATTTGTTCGCCATCCTCGACGCCGTGGATATCTGCCGTCCTGTCGTCCTGATCGGCAACAGCTATGGCGGAATTCTGGCCGGGCGTGCGGCGCTGGCTCGGCCAGAACGCGTCGCGGGCCTGGTACTGATCGATGCCGGATTTGCCGGCGACATCGTCGACGAGTGGCTCGAACGCATGATCAACACGCTCAGCGCGGCTGCCCTGCAGTACGAGGTCGAACGGATCGGGGAACAGTGCGCCGCCGTGGGATGGCGCAAGATAGCCAGGCAAGCCATCGGAATCAACGCGCTGCTCAACGAGACGACGCTGATCGAGGACCTCGCCGCCGCGCCCGCGGTGGACCCGGCCCGACTGAGCGAGATGGCCTGTCCGGTGCTGGCGGTGTTCGGGGAGCACTCCGAGATGGTCGGCGCCGCACGCGAGTTGGCTGATCAGGTCCCGGACTGCACGGTGAAGGTGCTGCCTGGGCTGGCCCACACCCTGCTGCGGGAGGCGACCGACCCCCTGAGCGAGGTCGTGGTGTCCTGGCTGGGCTCGCACGCGGGTGCACGACGATGAGCCGCTTCGAAGCGGCCGGTGGCGCCGCGACGGCGGCCGGTCACGTGGCGGAGCCGGCGGACCGCTCGCCTGCGCATGCGTGGAGTGGAGGCAACCATGGCTGACCTGGTCTCGCAGCTGGACGCGGCCCTCGACCTGCGGCTCGTTGCCCACTTCTACCAGAAGCTCCACGGTCGGAGTCCAACCGGTATCTGGCAGGCGCCGGGTGCCCTCCCCCTGCTGAGCGACGACGCCGGGGCGGTCGCGACCGCGACCGAATGGGGCGCGATCGTGGCCGTCGAACCACGGGACGGCGACACCGTCGAACTGCGGTCTCTCAACCGGCTGGCCGAGCGGGCCTCGGTGGACGCCGCGAGCTACTCGCCCGGCTCCGGTGTCGCATCGAATCCGGACTGGTCCGTCGAACCGCTTGCCGTGGTGTGGGCGTTTCGCGAGTTCGGGTACTCGCTCGGCGGTGCGGCCATCACCGTCCAGACCGACCTCCCGCGCGGCTGCGGACCGGCGGTGCCGGTGGCGGCGGCGTGCGCGACCGGACTTGCCCTTCGCGACCTGCTCACACTCGACCTACCCGACACCGACCTCATCGACCTGGTCAGCGTTGGGCTGCAGGCCTTTTCGGTTCCCCTCGCGGCGCCGGGGCTCGTCGCCGCGTCGCTGCTGCTGGACGGCGGCGAGGCGCTCGCGTGCGATGGCCGCAGCGGCTCCCGCGACCGCCTCCGATTGAACTTGAGGGATGCGGGGCTTCGGCTGCTGATCGTCGACACCCGGGTGCGCCGGCACCTCGCCGAGGGGGACCTCGTGGCCATGAGCCGAATCGGCGCCGGTGGCCCCAGCCTGCCCGGACAGGCTGCGGCGCTGCTGCACACCGACGACGTGCGAGGCCTTGGACCGCTACTCACCGCATCGCACGCGGCCCTGTGGCAGGCGGGGTGGAGCAGTCCCGAGCAGGACCTGGTCGTGGCGGCGGCACTGGAGGCGGGCGCCCTGGGGGCCCGCATGGTCGTCGACGACAGCGGCCTCCCGGTGATCGCCCTGGTGCGCATCGAGCAGGTCGGTGCCGTCCGGTCGGCGATCGCGCACGCGTTTCGCCGGAAGGGCCGGCCGCCACCGCGGTCGCTGTCCACCACAACCGCCACCTCCACCGCGCGTAGCGCTCGGCGCGTCGCCTGAGGTCGTACCGGAAGGGGCACCGACATGAGCTCGCTCGCAGGGGATCGCCGGAGGTGGACCGACTGGCTGCCTTTGCTGTTCGCTACCGGCGTCCTCGTCAACGGCATCCGGCTTCGGCGTCGCCTGCGACGCCTGTCCGTGCTGGAGCCGGCCACGGAACCAGTAAGCGGTACCCACCGTTTCCTCACCGCAACTGGTGTGGAGCTGGACGAGGACACCAGGCGAGCCGCGAGCGCCTTCGCGCGCGGCCGAGGATTGGACGTCCTCGACTTGGTCCCCGCTGATCTGTCGGTTGATCGGGTGATGGACCTCGGGAGGGGAATCGACCCAGCCACCTACCGCACCGACCCGTTCGCGCCTGGGCGAGGCGCATACCACGCGATTCTCGCCGACAAGGACGTTCTCGAGCGGGCGGGCGTCATCTCGGACGACGGAGTAGGGCTGACCGAGCTGGCCCGAATCACGCTGCTGCTCAAACTGCATGCCTTCGCATCCACGGACGTGGTGGTTGCGCCGGGTCTGCACGCGATGCCGGAGCAGAGCGACAAGGGCCGCGCGATCCTGCGGGTGCTCTTCCCCGTCGGGCATCAGGTCGCGTTGGCCGTACCGGGTGTCAGCTACGCGGCTCTCACGCTGTGCGTTCTCGTCAATCCGGCATGGGGTCTGGCAGCGGCGGCCCTGTTCTGCCTCCAGCCCTACCTGATCGTTGCCGGACAACGCCACCGATTCGCTCCCACCGATCTACACGGTGCCGCGCTGCTCCGGCTGGTTCGCGGCCCGCGGCGGTGGTGGCGCACCCTGAGCGGTCCCGCGCCGAAGGCGAAGACCTGGCGCGACCTGGTCGCAGACCGGCGACCCGCATACGCGGCCGACCTGTCCGCCGGGATCGGGCGGTTCTTCGAACCCCGTCGGACCAGCTGTCCGTGGTGCGGCGGGAGCGAGCTGTTGGTCCGCGTCACCACACCGGACCTCCGCCAACACAAGCCCGGACGATTCACGCTCGAACAGTGCCGGCAATGCGGACACACTTTCCAGAATCCGCAGCTCACCCTGGCCGGGCTGGAGTTCTATTACCGCGACATCTACGACGGCCTCAGCGCGGATTGGCAGGAGGGGGCCTTCGCGCACCCGTACCCGAAGGACATGTATCAGGCCCGGGCCTCGATGCTCGCTCCGTTCACGACGCCGAAGTCGTGGCTGGATGTGGGGACCGGTTACGGCCACTTCTGCGCGGCCGCCAGCCTGGTCTGGCCCCGGACGGTCTTCGACGGGCTGGACATGTCCGTCAGTATCGAGGAGGCCGAGCGACGTGGCTGGATTTCCCGAGGCTACCGGGGCCAGTTCCTCGAACTGATCGAGGAGTTGGCGGGTCGATACGACGTGGTGAGCATGCACCACTACCTGGAGCACACCCGCGATCCCGCCGCCGAACTGGGCGCCGCCGCGCGAGTACTGCCGCCCGGCGGATTCCTCCTCATCGAGGTGCCGGATCCCGAGTGGCCGCTGGGCCGGCTCCTCGGCAGGTACTGGCTGCCGTGGTTCCAGCCACAGCACTTGCACCTGATCCCGATCGCCAACCTCAAACGGACCCTGCGTGATCTGGGGTTCACGACAGTTGCCGAGGAGCGTGGGCGGGCCCACATCGGCGCTGATCTCACTCAGGCCGCCGTGCAGTTCCTGCGGAATCTGATGCCGCACATGGACTATCCCTGGTCGCAGACCCCTGCGACGCTGCCACGCCGGATATGGCAAGCCGGTGTATGGGTCGGAGGCTCGCCCCTGCTGGCCGCCGGTGTCTTGACCGACCCGATCCTCGACGGGTTCACCCGCCATACCAACCGGGGTGCTGCCTACCGGGTCCTCGCGCGGCTGGATGGTGGGCCGATCCCATGAGCCGTTTTCTGTTCGTCGTGCCGCCACTTGCCGCACATGTCCACCCGACCGCGGCGGTCGGAGCCGAGTTGGTCGCGCGCGGTCACGACGTCGCGTGGGTCGGCCACCTCGACTACATCAGGCCCATGCTGCCGGCGGGCGCCTGCCTGATCGAGGTGGGCTACCCGGACAGCGGATCCGCCGAACCGGTGGGGTCGCGGCAGTGGGGCGAGTCGATGCAGGGTCGTCGCATGGGGATGCGGGGGCCGGCGGCGTTCGTGTTCCTGTGGGAGGAGTTCCTGATCCCGCTCGCCACCTCGATGGTGCCCGGCATCGGGGCCGCCGTCGACGCCTTCCGCCCCGACGTGCTGGCCGTGGACCAGCACACCCTCGCCGGCGCGCTCGTCGCCCGCGCTCGCCGCCTGCCATGGGCCACCTTGGCCATCATGTCCGCGGAACTGGTTGATGCCCTGGGGCCCTCACTGCAGGCCTGGGTCACGGAGCGCGTGGACGGGTTCGTGCGCCTCTTCGACGGTCTGGGTTCGGACCCTGCCGAGGCGGGCGACCTGCGCTTCTCCGAGCACCTGGTGCTGGCCTTCACGACGGCGGCGCTTGTCGGCCCGCTCGACCGATTCCCCGACCACTACCGGTTCGTCGGACCCTCGAACTTTCCCCGTGGCGGCGACTTCCCCTGGGAGCGGCTCGATCCGGCCCGTCGACATGTGCTCGTGACGCTCGGGACCGTCAGCCGCGATGTCGGGCGGCGCTTTCTCGCTACTGCGATCGAGGCGGTGGAACCCCTGACGGATCGAATCCAGCTGATCGTGGTCGCCCCACCCGGGTCGGTCGACTCGGCCGGGCCGGATGTACTGGTGCGCGACTTCGTGCCCTATCTGGAACTGCTGCCACATCTCGATGTCGTGGTGTGCCACGCCGGGCACACCACGACCTGCGAGGCCCTCTCCATGGGCGTGCCGCTGGTGGTGGCCCCGATCCGCGACGACAACCCGGTCGTCGCCGCGCAGGTCGAGGGCGCCGGAGCCGGGATACGGGTCAAGTTCGGCCGGGTTCGGGCCGCCGAGCTGCGCGAAGCGATGCTGACGGTCCTGGACGATCCGTCCTACCGCCAGGCGGCCTTACGGGTGCAGGCCTCCTTCGCGGGCGCCGGCGGCGCCGTGGCCGCGGCCGAGTGTCTCGAGGGATTGGCATGAGCCGCCTGCGACCGTCCGGAGTGTTGCCGCTGTTGATTGCCGGTGGGCTGATGTGCAACGGCTGGCGGCTGCGCCGACGGCTCTCCGCGTTGCGAACCTTGGCGCCGGCCGACGCACCGGCCGGCGGGTGGGTGCGTTTCGTCACCGCGGAAGGCGTCACTCTGGCCGACGCCGTCCAGCGCTCGGCGGCGGCCCATGCACGCACCCGGGGGCTCGCCGTGCTCGATCTCGTGCCGGCGGACCTGCCGGTCGAGGCCGCGCTCGACCTGGCCCGCGTGGTGGATCCCGCCACCTACCGCACCGAGCGGCTGTGCGTCGGACGCGGTGCGGCACATGCCCTCGCAGTCCAGCCGACGGTGTTGGAGCGAGCCGGGATCGACACGATCGCCGGGCTGGATCCGGTGGAGATCACCAAGTTCACCGCCGAGGCGAAACGATGCGCCCCCTCGGACACGGACCTGGTGGTGGCTCCCCCCTTCGAGGCGGTTGACGTCGACCTCGGCAAGCGGCGAGCCGCACTGGAAGCCACCGGATTTCCAGGGGTGTGGGCGTTGACCCCCATGGTGGTCCGATATGTACTGCTGGCCGCCGGGTTCTGCGCCCATCGCGGTTGGGGTGTGGCCGCGGTACTCGCGTACTGTGCCCAGCCCTACCTCGTCGTGGCCGGGGGCCCGCTGCGTCCCCGGGACCTGCGGTGGGCTTGGCTGCGGCCTGTCCGCGAGCCATACACCTGGATCAGGACGGCCTTGGGCACATGGCGGTCGCCGGAACAGGAGCGGGAGCGCGAAGTGGAGGCCGCTGCCAGGCAACGATATTCGCGGGACCTCGCATCCGGCACGGCCCGATTCTTCGAGAGTCGTCGCGAGACCTGCCCGTGGTGTGGCGGTCATGCGTTGCGGAAATCGGTCGAATCGCCGGACTTCAGCCAGCGTAAGCCCGGAATCTTTCGGTTGGACAGGTGCCTCGATTGTGGCCATGTCTTCCAGAATCCGCGGCTGTCGGTGGCCGGCTTGGAGTTCTACTACCGCGACTTCTACGACGGTGCCGGTGCGGAGAATGCGGATTTCGGTTTCACCGTGACGGCGCCGGTCTATCGGGACCGGGCGGTGATGGTGGCTCCGTTCACCACACCCACGCGCTGGCTGGACGTCGGCACGGGCCAGGCGCACTTCTGCAATGCCGCACGCGAGGTGTGGCCGGACACGGTCTTCGACGGGCTGGACATGAGCGCGAACGTCGAGCGGGCGCAGCAGCGCGGTTGGATCTCCCGTGGCTTCCGCGGGTCCTTTCCCGAACTGGCCGAGGAGTTGGCCGGGCGCTATGACGTGGTCAGCATGCACCACTACCTGGAGCACACGCGCGACCCCTTCACCGAGCTCGATGCCGCGGCGCGGGTACTGCTGCCCGGCGGCTACCTGCTCATCGAGGTTCCCGACCCCGAGTGGCCGCTGGCGCGGCTGCTCGGGCGGTACTGGCCCGGCTGGTCGCAGCCGCAACACCAGCACCTCTTCCCGCTCGGCAACCTCCGAACGGCGTTGGCCGACAGGGGTCTCACCGCGGTCGCCGAACAACGTGCACAAGCTCAGATGCCCTTGGACTTCGGCGGATGCGCTCTCTTCCGAGTCACCACCCTCATGCCGGACCTGTCTCCGTGGTCGCCGCTCGCCGCGACCCGTTTGCGTCGGCTGTGGCGCGTGGGGGCCTGGACCCTCGGGGCGCCGGTCATCCTCGCAGGCGGCCTCGTCGACCAGGTGATCAAGGCCGCGCTTCGCGACAGAGGCAGGAGCAACTGCTATCGACTGCTGGCCCGCAAGGACTGAGGTCCTGCGGAGGAAGGAGTTCTGTGCGCCATGCCCGGCCCCCTCATCATCCACGCAATAGGATCGCTGGGCGATGTCGCGCCACCGATCCTGCTCGGCCGGGAACTGCGGCTGCGTGGTCACCAGGTGCGGGTGATCGCCGGCGAGCGTTATGCACCTCTCGTGGCGGACGCGGGACTGGAACACCGACCGCTCGGCATCGATTTCGAAGAATTGGTGCCCGTCCCTTCCTGGCAGGTGTGGTCCGACGGCAAGGGCCTCGCGCACACGATGCGCGATGGGTGGCGGCGACTCCGCCCGGCGCTCGAGACGATGCTGTCGGAGACGGATGCCGCCTGCATTGGGGCGCAGGCGATCTTGAGTTCGACGTTGGCGGCGGTCGGCTACCACATCGGTGAGAGCCACCGTATCCCGTACGCGTCTCTGCAGATGCAACCGTGGGAGCCGACCCGCGAGTTCCCACACAGCATGGCGTTCTCCGGCGGCTGGTCCGGCGGCTGGTCCGGCGGCTTGACCAATCGCCTTGGCTACACGCTCGTCGACCAGGTGCTCTGGCAGCTGACTCGCTCAGCGGTCAACCGGTGGCGCACAACCTCGCTGGGGCTCGATCCCCTGCCGTGGTACGGCCCCGCGAATCGCGCGCGTCGGCAGCAGATCCCCGTCTTGTGCGCCTTCAGTCCTCATGTGGTCACGCCGCCGGACGACTGGGGTTCCCATGTCCACGTCACCGGCTACTGGTTTGCCGAGGGGCCGACAGACTGGGAGCCGACGCCGGGGTTGGTCGATTTCCTGGGCGCTGGGCCGCCCCCGGTCTACGTCGGCTTCGGCAGCTGGCAACCCGAGGACGAGGCTCGAGTGCATGCGCTGGCGTGTTCCGCGCTTCGCGGAGCCGGAGTCCGCGGTGTCCTCCAGGGTCGTTCTCTCGAGACCAGCGATCCCCACCGCTACGGCACGGACATGTTTGTCGTGGGCCGGATCCCGCATGAATGGCTCTTTCCGCAGACCGCTGCCGTGGTCCACCACGGCGGGGCCGGAACCACCGGCGCGGGGCTGCGGGCCGGTGTGCCGAATGTGGTGTGTCCATTCCAAGTCGATCAACTGTTCTGGGGGACACGGGTGGCCGCGCTGGGAGCCGGGCCGCGTCCGCTGCCCGTCACCCACTTGCGAGCCGATGTCCTCGGCAGTGCCATCAGCACCGCGGTCCGCGACCCCGGGATGCGGGCTGCCGCAGCGATGCTGGGCGAGAGGCTGCGCGCCGAGCGTGGGATCGAGCGGGCCTGCGATGTGATCGAAGACTGTGTGCGCCACCCCGTCATCCCAGGTCAAGCCGACCACTAACAGGACGAGAGCACCCGCGTGATCGAGTCCTTCTCCGCCTGCGTGACCCACAACCGGTATGCGGCCTTGACCTCGACCTGCTTCGAGACGTAGGTGCACCGATACGACTTCGCCGAGGGAAGCCACGTCGCCGCGTCACCGTCTGACTTCTGCTGGTTCGTCGGACCGTCGACCGCGAGCAGGTTCCGCGGATCGTTGGCGAAGTCGCGGCGGGTCGGCACGTCGAGTTGCTGCGCACCCTTCTGCCAGGCATCGCTGAGCGCGACCACGTGGTCGATCTGGACCGCACTGGAGGTGCCGGAACCGCGGGTGAACGCGATCGACTTTCCGGTGTACGGGTCGTGCAGGGTGCCGGTGAGCACAACACAGTTCCCGGTCCCGGCCTTGAACACCGTCTCGACCAGGTCGCGGGCGAGGATGTCGTTGCGAGTGTCGCATCCGTTCCGGCCGCCCGCCACGGCGACATCATCGGTCCACGCCGGCCCGAACAGGTCGCGCTCGTACCCGGTCTTGGGCGCCCGGCCCTTCACCGGGATCGTCTCCAGCACAGCGAGAGTGGTTGCCACGCCCGCGGCCGGGCCGGCACCGGGAATTCCGTTGTCCGCGCTCCCCGTCGGCATCGCCTCCGCCGCCGGAGCAGCGCAGCCGGTCAGGGCGAGCGCGGCCACCGCCGTGGCGATCAGGAACAGACGCGGACGAGTGGCCGAACGAAAACGCAAGGGGGAACTCCTGTTCGAGATGTGAGCGGGCCGCCCAGTATGGCGCACAAAGGGGTCGGCCCCCGCGCGACGCGCGGAGGCCGACCCCTTTGTTGACCCACATCACGGACCCTGGGTGGTCCCGATGTACATCGCGGCTAGCGATGGTCCCGGACGATCGGCCCGGACTGGTCGCGATGGTCCCGGACGATCGGTCCGGCCCCATCGGAAGGCCCGACGCTCACGCCACCGGGAGGGTTCGGGTCGGCCCCGTCTCCCCGATGGTCCCGAACGACGGGATCGGACACCGGGGCGGCGGGCGGCGGATCCACCGGACCCACGACCGGACCGCCCGGCTTCGGGCCCGGATCCACCGGCCCCGGATCCACCGGCCCCGGATCCACCGGTCCCGCGGGCGGCGGGACCACCGGATCCGCAACCGGTCCGGCGGGCTTCGGGTGCGCCGGCATTGGGTCCGCCGGCTTCGGGGCCGCCGGATTCTGGCCCACGGGCCCGGCCGGAGCCTGACCGACCGCAGCCTGACCGACCGCAGCCTGACCGACCGGAACCTGACCGACCGGAACCTGACCGACCGGAGCCTGGCCGACCGCCTGGCCGACCGGGGGCGCCGAATCCGGTGCCGTCGCCGCGTCGACCGGCGCCACGACCGCACGCTGATTCGCACCGTCATCCGTGGTGCGGCTCTTGTCGGCCCCCGGCACGACCGCACCCCCGGGTCCGACCGGGGCCTCGACACTCGTCGCCGATCCCGGTTCGGTGTGCGAGGCGATCGACACGACACCTACCCCGGCGAGGGCGATCGCGGCGACTGCCGCGGCTGAGGCGAGGACTGTGCGGGTCATGGTGGTCTGGCGCATGGGATGTCGCTCCGTTCGGTTCGGTGTCGAGGTTGGACTTCAAGCCTCGCCCGCCGCGCTACCTCCCGAAACACACCCAAGGGTGAGCAATCCGGTCCCCCTCCACTACCCGACGACAGTGGATGCGACTCGGCGCCACTCCCCCTGGGGGTCGATGCGGTCCCCCTTGGGTTCCAGACGGTCACCCTGGGGGTCCTCGTCTGGTGCGAATTCGTGGATCAGGGTGGGAATGTCCGGTAGACGGGAGTATCACCATGGATCGCCACATCGTCCTGCGTGGCCGCGTCGCCCGAGCATCCGCCGGCGCCATGACCGCGGCCCGCCGCGACGCACACGCCGTCGTCATCGGCGGCAGCATCGCCGGCCTGCTCGCGTCCCGCGTCCTGGCGGACTACTTCGGCACGGTCACGATTTTCGAGAAGGATCACCTGGTCGACAACGCCGAGCCGCGTACGGGGGTGCCCCAGGGCCGCCACGTCCACAGCATCTGGAAGCGGGGCCTGACCCTGATGGAGGAATCCTTCCCCGGCCTCACCTCCGATCTGGTCGAGGGCGGATCGGCCGAGGTCGAGATGACGAAGGACTTCGCCTGGTACCACCGCGGCGTGTGGAAGCTGCGGGTACCCAGCGGCATCCTCATCACGTGTCAGACGCGACCGTTCCTCGAATGGCACATCCGGCGGCGGGTGGGCCAGATCTCCAACATCAGTCTCGTCGATCGGTGCACCGTCAAGCGATTCGCCGCCGAAAGCGGCCGGGTCACCGGGGTGGTGATCCAGTCGCACCGAGCCGGCACCACCGAGGAGACCGTCGCCGCCGACCTGGTGGTCGACGCGAGCGGTCGCGGTTCCCGGACGCCGCACTGGCTCGAGGACATGGGGTACGAACGACCCGCGATGTCCGTCATCGACGTCGATGTCGGCTATGCGACGCGGTTCTATGCCCGACCGCCGCTCGAGGACCGCCCGTGGAATGCGCTGATCATCGCGCCCACGCCCCCACACGGAACACGGTTGGGCGTCGTGTTCCCAGTGGAGGGTCAGCGCTGGATCGTCATGCTCGGAGGCTGGAACGGGGACCACCCGCCGCGCGACGATGACGGACTTCTCGAGTTCGCGCGCAGCCTCGAGGCACCCGACATCTACACGTTCATGCGCGACGGGGAGCCCCTGACACCGAGCGTGACGTACAGGTTTCGCGCCAACACCCGCCGATATTACGAACGGATGCACCGCTTTCCGGGCGGTCTGATCGTGCTCGGCGACAGCCTGTGCAGCTTCAACCCGATCTACGGCCAGGGAATGACGACCAGCGCCCTGGACGCGATGACGCTGCGGGAATGCCTCGAACGGGGAGTCCACAAGGGTGACAACCTCGATGCGATCGCCCACCGTTTCCGGAAGAGAGTGCCGCGGAGGCTCGAGGCGCCGTGGCGGATGGCCGCCGGGGAGGACATGAACTGGCCTGGAACACAAGGCGATGCGCCGTTCGGCACCCCGTTCATGAACTGGTACTTCGGCAGAGTCCACGCGCTCGCGGCGCGCGATCCGCAGGTGTTGGTCCGATTCGTACGTGTGGCGAACATGATCGATTCGCCGGTCCGGATCTTCCACCCCAGGGTCCTGGCGGCGGTCCTCACCCGATCAGCGCGGTGAGTCGCCTTCGGCTCTCCCATGGGCTTCGGATCCCGCGCCGCCCAACTGGCGGACCCCCACGACCGGCGCTGCGGACCGAGCCGGCGGGTGAGCGAGGAGAATGGCCCCGTGACGTCAAAAAAGGAGGCACCCTCCGATCCGGCACGCATGGTGGCCCTGTTGTGGGGGCAGCACGGGAAGACCGGACGCAAGGGCCTGACCGTCGAGGCGATCGTGGCCGCGGGCATCGGACTCGCCGACGCCGAGGGCCTGGACGCGGTCTCGATGCGCAGGGTCGCCGAACGGCTCGGCGCCGGCGCCATGTCGCTGTACACGCACGTACCGGGCAAGGCGGACCTGGTCGACCTGATGCACGACAGCGTGCTCGGCGGCCTCTACGTGGACCTCGGCGAGCCGACCGGGGCGCCCGGCGGATGGCGCGGCGGTCTCGAGTTCATCGCCGCGCGCAATTGGGACCTCTACCAGCGCCACCCCTGGATGCTGCAGCTCGTCGGGGTACGCCCCGTTCTCGGCCCCAACACCATCCGCAAGTACGAGGCCGAACTGCGGCCGCTGGACGGAATCGGCCTGTCCGACATCGAGATGGATTCGGTGCTGACCCTGGTGTTGACCCACGTGGTCGGGACCGCCCGCCTGCTCGCCAGCGTGGCCGCGACCGCCGAGGAATCCGGGTTGACCGACGCCCAGTGGTGGGACCTGGTCTCGCCGACCCTCGAGCAGCTGATGGACCCCGCCGACTACCCGATCGCCGGGCGGGTCGGTGAGGCCGCCGGGCTCGAGTTCCAGTCCACCGGCGACCCGGTGCACACGCTCCGATTCGGGCTCGAGCGCATCCTCGACGGCGTCGCGGACCTGATCCGCGAACGGTCGCGATCGGGTCAGTCGGACTCGGCGTAGCCGTCCGACGAGGTCAACGAGACCGTCGCCGCCACACCACGATGGTCCGAGCCGGGCAACTCCACCGACTCGACATCGCCGGCCACGGCGCCGGAGACCAGGATGTGGTCGATGGCCAGGACCGGCGGCCACCACCGGTCGGCGGGGTAGGTCGCGAGCACGCCCGCACCGGACTGCTCGGCCGCGTCCCGGTAGCCGTCGCCGACGAGGGCGCGGAACTGCGCGTGGTCGTACGTCGCGTTGAAGTCGGCGCCCACGATCACGGGTTCCCCCTGCCCGCGCAGACCCTGCAGGATGTTCCGCACCTCGCCCATCTCGCGATTCCAGATCGTCGACTGGGGCCGGGGCCACGGGGGAATCGGATGCGCCGCGACCACTCGGTAGGGGCGTTGCCCGGGCTCGTGCACCCGCGCCGAGACCATGTTGAGCACGAACCCGAGATGCTCGGTCTCCTCAGACAGCGGATGACGACTCCAGATCCCGGTGCCGCCACCGCCCCACTCCATCGGCCTCAGATACCGATACGGCAGCTCGGCGTCCAACCCGGCCGCGCCGAGCCGCGGCACCGCGTCGTCCGTGAGCTCGTTCACCGTCAACACGTCCACCTCACGGGCGCGGACCTGCTCGACGAGGACGGCGGGATCCGCCTGCCCGAACAGGATGTTCGCCTGCAGGACGCTCACCTCGGGCACCTCCCCCGGCCGCGCCGACTCGCCGAGATACAACGGGAGCTGGGTCCACACCGAGGCGGCGACCACGAGGGCCGCCACCACTGTCCCCGCCCGCTGCCGGGTGAGGGCGAGCACGAGCAGACCGACCACTCCGGCCGCCATCAGGAACGGCGCAAAGGACGCGACCACCACGAGCACGGTCACCGTCGTGTCCAGGTAGTGCACCGCGACGCCGACCGCCGCGGCCAGGACCGCCAGCCACGCCAGCACCACGAGCGCACGCCTCATCCACCGCACAGTTCCCCCTCGAGTTCGTCCCACCACTATGCCCGAGGTCGGGCCGCTCACCCCAGCGCGCGTCGCGCCGCCAACGCCGCCCCCACGTGCGGAAGGTCCGCCGGGTCCGCCGGATTGAGCCCCGTCAGTTCCGCGACGCGCCGCATGCGGTAGTCGACGGTGTTGGCGTGCACCTGCAGAGCGGTCGCCGTCGCGCGACGGTTGAGTCCGCTGGCCACGTAGGCCTCGAGCGTCTGCATCAGCTCCGGCCTCGCAACCAGCGGCTCGAGCAGGCCGGCCAGCTCGGGATGGGCAGGGCTCGGTCTGCTCAGCTGATACTCGAGCAGGACGTCGCGCAGCCGGTACAGCCCGGGCGGGCGCCTCGACCGCGAGACGAGCACGATGATCTCGGCGGTCTGCTCCACGGCGGCGGGCACCTCCGTCGGCGCCGCGACCACTGCGGCGGCACGGATCTCGGTGCCGACCACCGCCTGCGCGCGTTCGATCATCCGCTGCAACGCGTCCCATTCCGGCGGGTTCCCCGGACATGGGATCAGCGCCGTCCCGCCTCCGCTGTCGATCACGGTGAGCGCGGGCTCGCCGGTGATGCGATCCAGCTCGGCCTGCAGCCGACGCAGCTTTCGCCTGCCCGCCACCGTGCCGCTGACGCCCTCACTGCGCTCGTCGGCGTGCTCCCCGATCGACAGGGTCATCGCGAGGTAGTGCGGGGCGAGGCGGAGTCCGGTCCGCTGCGCAATGGCGTCGAGGGGCTCGCCCGCGACCAGCGCGGTCATCAGGGAGCGGCGGCCCGAATTCTCCTGACTGTCCATGATCTGGCGCTCCTCGAGGTAGGACGAGCTCACCTCGAGCGTCAGCTGGCGCAGGAAATCGAGCACCATCGCCATGATCGTCTGCGCATCGGCCATGTCGCCTGGTTCCGCGTCGGCGAACATTTCCTTGGTCGCCATCCCGATGCCGACGTGGTAGGCGTGCAGCACGGCATCGAGTGGGACGCCCTCCTCCGCACGCCGCGCCGCGGAGTTCCGCTGCTCGACGAATTCGGCCGCCCGTGCGGGGCGGCGTTCACGGAGCAGCGTCGCGAACAGTTCCATGTTGTGATGCACGATCCCCGCGATCTCGCCCTGCACCTCCTCTGCCG
This sequence comes from Rhodococcus daqingensis, assembly GCF_042665615.1. Classification (NCBI taxonomy): domain Bacteria; kingdom Bacillati; phylum Actinomycetota; class Actinomycetes; order Mycobacteriales; family Nocardiaceae; genus Rhodococcus; species Rhodococcus daqingensis. The sequence goes on from NZ_JBHTCS010000028.1 coordinate 304,464, forward strand.
GCAGCTCCCGGTAGATCGGGAGGTCGTCCACGAGGCGTTCGATCACCGCGACGGTCAGGTCGGTCGCGGCGGCGTCCAGCCAGTTGGCCACCGACCGCCCTGCGATGCGCAGGGGCTCGTCATCGCGGATCCCGCCATTGAGACTCGTCACAGTTCACTCCCGATAGCCCTGAGTGCTGCCCCAGGTCACCTGATACCCACAGATACTTAGCACGTATCCGGAACCGGGCGAACCGGATCGGCGGATGCGCTCACCGGACCGTCATCCAACCCGTGCGCCGCGCCGATCGCGCCACCGGTGGGGCCCACCACGAATGCCGCCCTTTTCGCGCCCCGGGCGGTAATCTCGGGCCGTACGGGGCACGGCAACGACGAGCGTTGAAGGACAAGTGGATTCCGTGGACGCACACACTCCCACCGCAGTGACCGTCGGCGGCCTCACCTTCGACGTCGAGGAGTCCGGTCCCGCCGACGGGACCCCGGTGGTCCTGTTGCACGGATTCCCCCAGACCCTGGCCTGCTGGCGACCCCTGACGCCGCTGCTGACCGCCGCCGGCCTGCGGGTCATCGCGCCGTCGCAGCGGGGCTACTCCCCCGGTGCCCGACCGGTCGGCGTCGAGCACTATGCGATCGAGCATCTCGCCGACGACATCCTCGGTTTGATGGACGCACTGGGCGTTGCGTCCGCGCATCTGGTCGGGCACGACCTGGGTGGGTCCGTGGCCTGGTGGCTCGCCGCTCACCATCGGGACCGAGTCGAGACCCTGACCGCGGTCTCCACGCCACACCTCGCCGCATTCGGCTTGGCGATCCGCGAGGATGCAGACCAACAGAAGCGCTCCTCCTATTTCGGTGCGTTCCGGTACAGCGAGTCCGTTGCGGACCTGCTCCTCGCCGACGATGCGCGGCGGCTGCGCTCATCATTCGGCGATCTCGACCGCGCCCAGGTCGACGAGTACGTACGCGCACTGAGTGCACCAGGGGCACTCGATGCAGCCCTGTCCTGGTATCGGGCGATGCGGGACTTCCGCGGCCTGCCCGCGGTCGCGGTACCCACGACCTACGTCTGGGGCTCGGGCGACGCGTTTCTCGGCCGGGTGGCCGCCGAACGCTGCGGCGAGTTCGTTGACGCCCCATACCGATTCGTCGAACTCGACGGCGTCAGCCACTGGATTCCGGAACAAGCAACCGACGCACTGGCCGACGCTGTCCTCGCGCGAATCGAAGGGAACGAGAAATGATGAGCGGTCTCGCGGTACTGCTGGTCGGAGTCGTCCTCTGCTTCTGGGGAATCGGCTCGCTGCACGTTGCGGTGCTCGCCGCCGGCTTCGGTCTCGGTTGGCTGGTCGCGGACCTGTTCAACGCCTCGCTGACGACGCTGTTCCTGTTCGCGCTCATCGGCGCCGTCACCTCGTGGGTGGTCACCACGCTGATCTTCAAGTTCTCCGCGTACTTCATCGGCGGCCTGACCGGCGCGATGGCGGGCGCGAAGATCGCCGACGTGCTCCAACCCGGGGACAACAACTGGGCGCTCAGCGCGATCGTGATCCTCGCGGTCGCGGTGGCCGCCGCGTTCCTCGCCGACAAGTACCGGGCCCGGGCGCTGCTGTGGCTCACCTCGATCGGCGGTGCGAGCATGATCCTGACCGGCCTGGGGCGCACCACCGACGCCCTCGCGTTCCTGCACGAACCGCAGGCAGGTTGGGAGCAGATCACCTCGACCGTGCTCTGGATCGTGCTCGCCGCGGCCGGCTGGATCGTGCAGCGGCGGCTGTTCCCGGACAAGCTCGGGATTCAGACCGACGAGCGCTCCCGGCGGTAGTCGCGCTCGGGTGCCCGCACCGGCAGCAACGCCGCCAGTCCGAGCGCCAGCACCACGAGCAGCCCCACGATGCCGGCCCGGTCGCTGGCGAACGCCCACGCGAACACACCGAACAGGGTCGGCGCGAGGAACGAGACCGCCCGGCCCGTCGTCGCGTACAGGCCGAACATCTGACCCTCGCGGCCGACCGGGGTGATCCGCACGAGGAAGGTCCTGGACGCGGACTGCGCGGGGCCGACGAAGACGCACAGCAGCAGCCCGAACACCCAGAACGCCGCCGGACCCGTGACCACCAGCAGCACCGCCCCCGCCACCAGCATCGCGGCGAGCGAGGCGACGATGACCGTCTTCGGTCCGAGGGCGTCGTCGAACCGACCGGCCGCCAGTGCCGCGACACCCGAGACGACATTCGCGGCGACGCCGAACAGCAGCACGTCCGATGCCGCGATGCCGTAGACGTTGACCGCGAGGACCGCGCCGAAGGTGAACACACCGGCCAGACCGTCACGGAAGAGCGCGCTGGCGAGCAGGAACCCGACGGTTCGGCGATCCACCCTCCAGAGGTCCTTGAGATCGCGCCACAGCACGCCGTACGACGCGAAGAACCCCGCTCGGGCAGCCCCGAGCTCGGCCTGCGTGCGAGGCAGCTCAGGTACCGCGATCAACACCGGAATCGCGAACGCCGCGAACCACAGTGCCGCCACCAGCGCCACCATCCGGATGTTGAATCCCCCGTCGGTGGTCAGGCCGAGCAGTCCGCGGGTGTCGCCGTCGCCGGCGATGAATCCGAAATAGCAGACCAGCAGCAGGACGATGCCGCCGAAATAGCCCATCGCCCAACCGAAGCCGGAGACCCTGCCGATGTTCGCCGGGGTGGACACCTGACGCAGCATCGCGCTGTACGGGACCTCGGCGAGCGTGAACAGCACCGACCCGACGCCGAGGAGCGCCAGCCCGGCCCACAGGTACTGATATCGGTCCTCGACGAGGAACATCGCCGCCATCACGACCACGACCGCCGCCGTGAGGAGGGTGAGCGAACGCCTCCGGTGACCGGTCGCGTCCGAGCGCTGCCCGGTGACCGGCGCCAGGACCGCGATGAGCAGGCCGGAGGCTCCGAGCGACCAGCCGAGCCAGGTGCTCGCCGAGACGGAGCCCGGCAGGTCGTCGCCGACCGCGTCGGTGAGATAGACCGAGAAGACGAAGGTGACGATCACCGCGTTGAACGCGGCCGAACCCCAGTCCCACAGTCCCCACGCGAGAACCTGCTTGCGGGTGACGCCGTCGCCGAGCACCGCTGGACCCATGATCGCGAGCCTAGGCGAGCGAACCGCGTCCGGCTCCCTCTCCGTCGAGACCGTATGCGCGGTGGGCGTTGTCCGCGGCGATCAGGCGCGCGATCCGTTCCGCGTCGAGGTGGGACCAGGCATCGTCGGCGACGCCCGCCGCCAGGAAGTCCGACAACGCCCGGCGGAACAGCGTGGCGCTGACGTGGAACAGCTCGGGCAGCCCGTAACCGTCGGAGGAGAACACGACCGACCCGAACGGTGCCAGTTCGAGCAGCTCGGCCAGCACCTGACCGGCCCGGCTCCCGACGTTCTGCATCGCGAGTCCGACGTCGACGAAGACGTGGTCGAACACCTGCGCCAGAGCGCCCGCATGCCGGTGGAAGGGGTAGGTGTGGAGCAGCATGATCGGGACCCCGAGACCCGCGGTGGCGCGCAACAGCGGCGCCAGCAGCAGCGGATCGCAGCGGCCGAGGTCCGCGTCGGCGTCGCCGAACCCGGTGTGGAACTGGATCGGCAGGCCGAGGTCGACGGCGGTCCAGATCAGGAACCGGATCAGGGTCTCGTCGGCCAGCCGGATCGGCGCGCCCCGTTCGATCCCGGCCGCCCACCGCGCGGCCGCGGCGGCCACCTCGCTCGTGGCCGGACGATCCGGGGCCAGGTCCAGGCCGACCCGATATGCGGCGATCGACTTGAACCCGATCGCCGTCGCCGCCGCGGCCGCCAGCCCGTCCCGGCAGGTCGCGACGAAATCGCCCGCGCGGTGGTCGGCGATCACCCGCTCCGCCACCGATTCCAGCCGGACGATCTCCCGCGCCGAGGCACCGGCACGGGCGGCCAACTCGTCCGGCGTGGTCAAGCCGTCAGGCCGAAAGCCGGTGTCCACGAAGAACTCGGAGATCCCGGCGCCGCGCAACAGCCGCCGGGCCACCTCGTCGGAGCCGAGCTCGGCGCGCCGCGCGAGGTAATCATCGGCAGGCGCGTGCGGCGCCAGGTCGAGCAGGGGGCTGCACAGGCGCCGGACCGCGAGCCCGACCTGGGTGTCGAACAGCGACCCGTGCCACGGTCCGGGCGCGTCCGCCTCGCAGAGCAGCGATTCGAACCCCGCCCGGTCGAGCGGGCCCCGCACGATGCCGTGGCAGTGATGGTCGACGAACGCGACCCGCCCGACCAGCTCCTCCAGGCGCCGCCGTTCGCCCGATCTCGACGGCCCGGCCGACGTATCGTCTGAGGATCGTGCCATGACCGCCATTCTGCCGCTGAACGACGATCGCCGCTGATCAGAGACTGCGCGAAGGAGCCGCAATGGACCGGGACGAGCGTGAGCGGCGGGCCGCGCAGGCCGGCCCGGTGGCGGCCCGACTTGCCGATCAGGGTGTGGTCGGCGTGGCACTGACGTGGGTCGACAACAGCGGGATCACCCGGATGAAGGCGGTCCCGGTCGATCGGCTGGCGAACGCCGCGGCCTGGGGCGTCGGTGCCTCGCCGGTGTTCGACGCGTTCGCGACGGACGATTCGATCATCACCGGCCGCTGCGCGGGTGGCCCGGTCGGCGACCTGCGCCTGCTCCCGGACCTGAACCGGATCACCGCCCTCGCCGCGCAGCCGGGCTGGGCGTGGGCACCCGCCGACCGCTACACGCAGGACGGGACCCCGCACCCGCAGGACGCCAGGGACGTCACCCGCCGCGCGGTCGCGCGACTGGCCGAGGCGGGGCTGACCGCGAAGGCGGCGATCGAGGTGGAGTGGACCCTCGGGCGGGGCGGGGACGATTTTGTGCCCGCCACCCGCGGGCCCGCCTACGGCTTCACCCGACTCGTCGAACACTCCGACTACCTGGCGGACCTGCTCACCGCACTGCACGAACAGGGCATCGCGGTCGAGCAGATCCACCCCGAGTACGCGGCCGGACAGTACGAACTGTCGGTCGCCGCCGACGATCCGGTCGGTGCCGCCGACACCTTCGTCCTGGTCCGCGAGACGATCCGGGCGTTGAGCGCCGACCGCGGCCTGCGGGCATCGTTCTCCCCGAAGGTGGTCGCCGACGGCGTCGGGAACGGCGGGCACGTGCACCTGTCCGTCTGGCGCGGCGCGGACAACCTGCACCACGGCGGCGATGGTCCCTGCGGCATGACCGACGCCGCGGAGTCCTTCGCGGCGGGCATCCTGCACAGGTTGCCCGCCCTGCTCGCCGTCGGCGCCCCCTCGGTCGCGAGCTACCTGCGGCTCGTTCCCGGCCACTGGGCGGCTCCGTACCAGGCGTGCGGACACGAGAACCGCGAGACCGCGCTGCGCCTGATCACGGGCAGCCAGGGCGACGAGGGGCGCGCGGCCAACCTGGAGGTCAAGGTTCTCGACCAGTCGGCCAACCCGTACCTGTGCATCGCGGGTCTGATCTTCGCCGGCCTGGCCGGGCTCGCCGAGCGGTCCCGGCTGCCCGCGCTGGTGGACGTCGATCCCGCCGGCCTGACTGTCGACGAGCGGGCCAGGCGCGGGATCCGTGCGCTGCCGGGCACGCTCGCCGAGGCCACCGACGCGTTCGAGACCGATGCCGTACTCGGTCCTGCGTTCGGGCCGGAGCTGGCGGCCACCCTCGTCGATCTCCGTCGCGCCGAGATCGCACGCTTCGCCGGCTCGAGCCCCGCGGAGATCGTGGCGGCGCTCCGCTGGGTCTTCTGACCACCCGAGCCCCGCGTTCGTCGGCGGGGAGAACGACGTAGTTATGAACTCAGTTGCATAGTCTCCTCGTTGCATAGATACTCGACCTCGTGGCACTCGAACACGCACTGTTGGTCTCGCTCTCCGAACACTCCGGGTCGGGATACGAGCTCGCGCGCCGCTTCGACAAGTCCATCGGCTTCTTCTGGAGCGCCAGCCACCAGCAGATCTACCGCGTGCTCAAGCGCATGGACGAGGCCGGCTGGGTGGACGGCGAGACCGTCGGCCAGGACGGCCGCCCGGACAAGAGGGTCTACCGCGTCAGCGACGCCGGCCGGGCCGAGCTGCGCCGGTGGATCGCGGAGCCGACCGAACCCGGGCACCTGCGCGACGAGCTGGCCGTGAAGATCCGCGCCGCGTCCTACGGCGACCTCGACGACGTGCGCGCCGAGGTCGGCAGGCACCGCGACGACCACGCCCGGCGGCTCGAGGTCTACCGCCTGATCGAGAAGCGCGACTTCCCCGCACCCGACCGGCTGTCCGGCACCGACCTGCACCAGTACCTGGTCCTGCGCGGCGGCATCCGCGTCGAGGAGGGCTTCACCGCCTGGTGCCAGGAGGTGCTCGATGCGCTGTGAACCCTGGTCGCTCCGCGGGCTCCGCTCCTGCGCCCCCGACCCCCACCCCACGACTCCAGCCCGAGTCCGACCCGAAAGGCCGCCCACGTGAGCAACCCGTACCCGAACCTGTTGTCCCCGTTGGACCTGGGCTTCACCACGCTGCACAATCGCGTGGTGATGGGCTCGATGCACACCGGGCTCGAGGACCGCGCACGCGACATCCCGAAACTCGCCGCGTATTTCGCCGAGCGGGCCCGCGGCGGCGTCGGCCTGATCATCACCGGCGGCTACGCGCCGAACCGCACCGGCTGGCTGCTGCCCCTCGGCGCCAAGCTCACCACCCGCAAGGCGGCGAAGCTGCACCGCGAGGTGACCGACGCCGTCCACGCCGAGGGCGGCAAGATCGCCCTGCAGATCCTGCACGCGGGCCGGTACTCCTACCAGCCCCTGAGCGTGTCGGCGTCCTCGATCAAGTCCCCCATCAACCCCTTCCGGCCCCGGGCGCTGACCGGCCGCGGCGTCGAGAGCACCATCGACGACTACGTGCGCTGCGCGGAGCTCGCGCAGTCCGCCGGCTATGACGGCGTCGAGATCATGGGCGGCGAGGGATATTTCATCAACCAGTTCCTCGCGGCCCGCACCAACAAGCGCAAGGACAAGTGGGGCGGCAGCGCCGAGAACCGGCGCCGGCTTGCCGTCGAGATCGTGCGGCGCACCCGCGCGGCGGTCGGGCCGAACTTCATCATCGTCTTCCGGCTGTCGATGGCCGACCTCGTCGACAATGGCCAGACCTGGGACGAGATCTCCGCCCTGGCAACCGAGCTCGAGGACGCAGGCACGTCGATCATCAACACCGACATCGGCTGGCACGAGTCGCGGGTGCCCACCATCGTCACCTCGGTGCCGCGCGCCGCCTTCGTCGAGTTCACCGCCAAGGTCGCCGCGGCCGTGTCGATCCCGGTCTGCGCGTCGAACCGGATCAACATGCCCGAGGTCGCCGAGGAGATCCTCGCCCGCGGCGACGCCGAGCTGATCTCGATGGCCCGGCCGATGCTCGCCGACCCCGAGTGGGTCCGCAAGGCCGGGGCCGACCGCGGCGACGAGATCAACACCTGCATCGCCTGCAATCAGGCCTGCCTCGACCACGCCTTCGGCAACAAGAAGGTCTCCTGCCTGCTCAACCCCCGTGCCGGCCGCGAGACCGAGCTGGTGCTGGCACCGACCCGGCGCGCGAAGAACGTGGCCGTCGTCGGGGCCGGACCCGCGGGCCTGTCCGCGGCGCTGGGCCTCGCGCAGCGCGGCCATACCGTCGACCTCTTCGAGGCGGGCGCCGAGATCGGCGGCCAGTTCGGCATCGCCCGGCGGATCCCCGGCAAGGAGGAGTTCGCCGAGACCATCCGCTACTACACCCGGCAACTGGAACTGACCGGGGTCAAGGTGCACCTGGGCACACGGGTCGACGCCCGCCGGCTGATCGACGGCGGGTACGACGAGGTCGTCCTCGCCACCGGGGTGACCCCACGGGTGCCGAGCATCCCGGGCATCGACCACCCCAGCGTGCTCTCGTACGCCGAGCTCGTCCGCGACGGCAGGCCCGTCGGCGACCGGGTCGCGGTGATCGGTGCGGGCGGTATCGGCGTGGACGTCTCCGAGTACCTCACCCACGCCGTCTCCCCCACCCTCGACCTGGACGAGTGGAAGCGCGAGTGGGGCGTCACGGTCTCCGACACCGCTCCCGGCTCGCTCACCACGCCGGAGACCGAGCCGTCGCCGCGGGAGGTGTACCTGCTCCAGCGCAAGCCCGGCCCGATCGGCGCGCGTCTGGGCAAGACCTCCGGCTGGGTGCACCGGGCCGCCCTGAAGAAGAAGGATGTGCACCAGATCTCGGGCGTGAACTACGAGCGGATCGACGACGACGGGCTGCACATCACCTTCGGCGAGAAGCGCGAGCGACCGCAGGTCCTCGCCGTCGACAACGTGGTGATCTGCGCGGGCCAGGAGTCGGTGCGCGAGCTCGTCGGCGACCTGGAGTCGGCCGGGGTGACCATCCACGTGATCGGCGGGGCGGATGTCGCGGCCGAGCTGGACGCCAAGCGGGCCATCGACCAGGGCACCCGGCTTGCCGCGGTCCTCTGACCCGTTAGCCTGACCCGGTGAGCCTGCCTACCCCCACCCCTGACTCCCGCGCGGTCGTGACCGGCGCCTCCTCCGGCATCGGCGAGGCGCTGGCCGCCGACCTGGCCGCGCGCGGCCACTCGCTGATCCTGGTGGCCCGCCGCGGCGACCTGCTCGACGCGCTGGCGGCGAAGCTGACCGCGGCGCACGGCGTCGAGGTCGAGGTCCGCGCGGTCGACCTGTCCGATCGAGACCAGCGCGGCGTCCTGGTCGCCGAGCTCTCGCAGCGCCCGATCAGCATCCTGTGCAACAACGCCGGGATCGCCACCTTCGGCCCGGTGTCCGAGCTCGATCCCGGGTACGAACGCGCCCAGGTCGAGCTCAATGCCGTTGCCGTGCACGACCTCACGCTGGCCGTGCTGCCCGGGATGCTCGCGCGCGACTCCGGCGGCATCCTCATGGTCGGATCGGCGGCGGGCAACATGCCGATCCCGAACAACGCCACCTATGCGGCCACCAAGGCGTTCGTGAACACCTTCTCCGAGTCGCTGCGCGGCGAGCTCACCGGCACGGGCGTGCACGTCACCCTGCTGGCTCCCGGACCGGTGCGCACGGAGGTCCCGGACCCGGCGGAGGCGTCCATCGTCGACAAGCTGGTGCCCGACTTCCTCTGGATCTCCAGCGAGTACACCGCAAAGCTGTCGCTGGACGCGCTGGCCAAGAACAAGATGCGGGTGGTGCCGGGCATCCTGAGCAAGGGCATGTCGGTGGCAGGCCAGTACAGCCCGCGCGCGGTGATCGCGCCGATCGTGGGCACGTTCTACAAGAAGCTGGGGGGCTAGCGGCCCACCCCGGCCGACCCTCCTTCCACCTGGAGCCGAGAACTCCGGAAACACACCGTCTTCGGTAGATAGTTCGGCTAAGTTCACGACTACGCCGGACAATCGGCGCTGAGAAGAGTCGGAGGACACCGTGGAATTTGTTGGCTCTGTCGCCGGTATCGCACAGATGGTCATCGGCACCATCCTCGCCAACACCGGATCGGGAGGATCCGGCTCCGGCTGGTGAACCCACGACCGGATTCGGCTCGCCGGCAGCGAGCCGAATCCGGTTGTCGCACCAGGGGGCGATCGGCGACCCCTAGGGTGCCTACCGTCGGGCCCGGCCGGGTCCGACGCTGGAGTGGCAAGACAACATCCGCCACCTCAGGAGATGAACGATGGCCACCCCGATCACCGCCACCACCGGCTCACCGCACAGCGCGATCATCGGGCTGGGTGTGTACCGCCCGTCCCGCGTGGTCGACAACGCCGAGATCTGTCAGAGCATCGACTCCAGTGACGAGTGGATCCAGACCCGCTCCGGGATCAAGTCCAGGCGGTTCGCCGGGCCGGAGGAGTCGGTCCTCGAGATGTCCGTCGCGGCAGGCCACCGGGCGCTGGCGTCGTCCGGGGTGTCGGCCGAGCAGATCGGCTGTGTGATCGTCGCGACGTCCACCTACCTCTACCAGTCCCCCGCCGTCGCCCCGCAGATCGCCCACCGACTCGGCATCTACGGGGCGGGCTTCGACGTCTCGGCCGGGTGCGCCGGCTTCTGCCACAGCCTCGCTGTCGCCTCCGACATGGTCCGGGGCGGCAGCGCGGAGCACGTCCTGGTCATCGGTGTCGAGCGGATGAGCGAATGCCTCGACATGACCGACCGGACGACCGCGTTCATCTTCGCCGACGGCGCGGGGGCCGTGGTGGTGGGACCGTCGCAGAGCCCCGGGATCGGACCGGTCGAGTGGGGCTCGGACGGGTCACAGTCGAATGTGATCTGCCAGGCCCCGTCCTGGGACGTCTACCGCGACAATCCGACCGGGCCGCGGCCGACCGTCAAGTTCGACGGAAGGGCCGTGTTCCGTTGGGCGGCATTCGAGATGGAGAAGGTGGCCGGGGCCGCGATGGACCGGGCCGGTGTCGCGCCCGAACAGCTGGACGCTTTCATCCCACACCAGGCGAACCTCCGGATCACCGACATCATCGCCAAGCGGCTGCGGCTCTCGCCCGATGCCGCCGTGGCGCGCGACATCGTCGACGCAGGCAACACGTCGGCGGCGTCGGTCCCCCTGGCGATGGACACGCTCCTGCGATCCGGAGAAGCGCGCGAGGGCGGCACGGCCCTGCTGATCGCCTTCGGGGCCGGCCTGTCCTACGCCGCCCAGGTGGTCCGGCTGCCCGCGGCGCCCGGCCCGTCAGCGTGACGTCAAGCCGGGACGCGTCGACGTCAAGGTCGCGTCAGGGGCCGCGGCACCGCGGCGGAACGCGAGTACTCCGGAGAGTGAACCCACACCCCTAGGAGAACCCGGTGACCCTTCTCGACATCTTTCCGTCGCTGCGCTCTGCCATGGCCCCGCGGCTCGATCCCGCGGTGTGGCCGGTCAACACCCACCACGACGACCTCGGCCGGATCACCGTGGGCGGCGTCGCGCTGGCCGACATCGCCGACCAGTACGGAACGCCCAGCTATGTGATCGACGAGCTGGACGTCCGGCACCGCTGCCGCACCTACCGCGAGATCTTTCCGGAGGCCGAGATCGCCTACGCGGGCAAGGCCCTGATGACCCGGGCCCTCGCCTCGTGGGTGGGTCAGGAGGGGTTGGCCCTCGACGTGTGCTCGGCGGGGGAACTGGCGATCGCGCTGTCGGCGGGGTTCGACGCACGCCGAATCATCATGCACGGCAACGCCAAGACCCCGGCCGAACTCGGCGCCGCGCTCGAGGCGGGCGTCGGCCGCATCGTCATCGACTCGCACACCGAGATCGTGGTTCTCGGCTCGACCCTCGACCACAAGCAGGACGTCCTGGTCCGGGTCACCCCGGACATCGACGTGCACGGTCACCGCGCCGTCAGAACCGGGGTCACGGACCAGAAGTTCGGCTTCCCCATCGAACACGGCCAGGCCGACGCCGCGATCAAGCGGGTGATCGACCAACCACACCTGAACCTGATCGGCCTGCACTGCCACCTGGGGTCGCAGATCACCGAACCCGAGCACTTCGGCACCGCGGTACACCGGATGATCGCCCAGATGGCGCAGGTGTACCACGATCACGGACTCATCCTGACCGAGCTCAATCTCGGTGGCGGCCACGCGGTCTCGTACGGTTTCGACGGCGTGGCACTGGACCTCACCCAGCTCGCCTCGACCATCGAGGACGCGCTCGACGAGGCCTGCGCGCGGCACCGGTTCCCCCGACCGCGCATCACCCTCGAGCCGGGACGCGCCATCGTCGCCAGGGCGGGGGTGACCGTGTACCGGGTGGTGTCCGTCAAGCACATCGTGGGCGGGCGCACCTTCGTCTGCGTCGACGGCGGCATGAGCGACAACCCGCGCGTGTGCCTCTACGGGGCCCGGTACGGCGTCGCGCTCGCCAATCGCCACCCGGTGGGCGCCCAGGTCCCGGTCACCATCGCGGGTCGGCACTGTGAGTCGGGTGACGAACTGGCCGTCGACGTGCAACTGCCCGCGGACCTGCACCCCGGCGATGTGCTGGCGATACCCGGCACCGGCGCGTACCACCACAGCCTCGCGTCCAGCTACAACTCGGTGGGCCGGCCGCCGATCATCGCGGTCTGCAACGGCGCGGCCCGCGAACTGGTCCGCCGCGAGACCGTCGACGACCTGCTCCGAAGGGAGGCTTCGCTGTAGTGATCGGGCACCCACTGGCAGCGATCCTTACCGCCGAGTAAGTTACTGGGGACTGTGGCCGCCGCCATACGCCCCCAGAGCCAGGAGGACACCGACGAGATGCCGAGCGTTTCCGGAGCAACCGACCTACTCAAGGGGCTCGTGCCCGTCACCAAGGCCGGCATCGTCGGCCCGATGGGGCCGGGGCGGCTCGCGGGCGTCGTCTCGGCCTGGTATCAGTGGGACTTCACCGCGGGTGGACTCCTCGCGGTGGCCGCACGTCGCGACGGCGACCGGATCGCCGTCGTCGACGACCGCGGGCCGGTCAGCTACCGGCAGCTCAACGCGGACGCCCGCGCACTCGCCACCGCGCTGCGCGAGCGTGGGCTGCGCGAACGCGGACGAATCGGCATCCTGGCCCGCAATCACCGCGGCTTCCTGATCGCGATGGGCGCCTCCGCCCGGCTCGGCACCGACCTGGTGCTGCTGAACACCGGGGCCTCGACCACCCAGCTCGCCGAGGTGCTCGCCGAACAGAAGATCGACTGGTTGCTGGTCGACTCCGAGTTCACCCCGCTGCTGACCGACACCGCCCCTCGGGTGGCGGTGTTCGCCGACGCGGAGCCCGCGGAGCGTCCGAAGAACGCCGACGCGGAGCCCGCGGAGCGTCCGAAAAACGCCGACGCGGAGCCTGCGGAGCGTCCGAAAAACGCCGACGCGGAGCCTGCGGAGCGTCCTGGAACTGCAGACCGGGTGGGTGTCGAGGATCTGCTCGCGAGCGGGCGGCGGAGCACGGCCTCGCTCCCGCGCCGCCCGAGGCGTGGCCGGATCGTGGTCCTCACCTCCGGCACGACCGGCACCCCGAAGGGCGCCACTCGACCCGAACCGCGAAGCTGGATGCCCGCGTCCGCACTGCTCTCCCGGCTGCCCCTGCGCAGCGCGGAGACCACCGTCGTCGCCTCGCCGATCTTCCACACCTGGGGCCTGGCCGCCGCTCAGGTCGGCCTGGCGCTGCGCTCGACCATGGTGCTCGCCCGCCGATTCGACCCGTCCGCCACCGTCGCCCAGATCGGCGAGCACCGGGCCACCGCGCTGTGGGTGGTGCCGACGATGCTGCAGCGGATCACCGATCTGCCGCCCGGCGACCGGGACGTGGATCTCTCCACGCTGCGGGTGATCGCGGCCAGCGGCTCGGCGATCCCGACCGGGGTGGTGCACAAGACCTTCGAGGTGTTCGGGTCCGTGCTGTACAACTTCTACGGCTCCACGGAGGTCAGCTGGGCGTCGATCGCGCAGCCGCACGAGCTGCGCGCGCATCCCACCACCGCCGGCCGTCCACCGCTCGGGACCGTCGTGCGGGTGCTCGACGATCACGGAGCTCCGGTGCCGCACGGCACGGTCGGGCGGGTGTTCGTCGGCAACGGGATGCTGTTCGAGGGCTACACCCGCAGCGGTAGCGAGAAGGAGGTCAGCGGCGGGCTCATGTCCACCGGCGACCTGGGGCATTTCGACCCGAGCGGCCTGCTGTTCCTGGACGGACGCAGCGACGACATGATCGTCTCGGGCGGCGAGAACGTCTACCCCCGTGAGGTGGAGAACCTGCTCAGCGAGCTGCCCGGGGTGCTGGAGAACGCCGTCGTCGGCATCGACGATCCGGAGTTCGGGGCGCGGCTGGCGGCCTACGTGGTGCGCACCGACGACCCCGCCGGTGCCGGCCTCACCGAGGACGGGATCAAATCGCACGTGAAGGCGCACCTGGCCCGGCACTGTGTCCCGCGCGAGGTGGCGTTCCTCGACGAACTCCCCCGCAACCCGACCGGCAAGGTGGTCCCCCGCCTGCTCCCGAAGGCGTAGGCGGCTGCGCCGCCTGTGCGCGGTTGACGAGTCCAGGGACTCGTCAACCGCGCACAGGTGCGTCAGCGCCTGCGGCGGCGGCCCGTGCCGAAGATCGAGCGCGAGATCTCCCGTCCGGCGACGGTGGCCGCCGACCGCAGAAAGCTCTTGACCGCGCTGTTCTCCATGATCCGTTCCACGGCGCTCGGCTCGTCCGGCGGCGGGGGCGGCAGATCGGGCAGGTCCGGCAGGGCGGGCGGCAGCTCGATGCCGTCCGCGTTCGGCGCACCGGACACGCTGGCGGTCAGCTTCTCGTAGGCGGATTCGCGGTCGATGGTCTGGCCGTACTTCGCGTGCAGCGGGCTCGCCGCGGCCGCCGCCCGGATCGCCGGCTCACCGATCGTGTCCATGAGCGAACGCGGCGGCGGGATCTTCGCCCACGCCACCGGTGTCGGCGCGCCCTTCTCGGACAGCACGGTCACCACCGCCTCACCGATACCCAGCGAGGTCAGCGCCTTCTCCAGGTCGTAGTGCTCGGTCTTCGGGTAGGTCCGGACCGTCTTGTTCAGCGCCTTCTGATCGTCCGGTGTGAACGCGCGCAGGGCGTGCTGGATCCGCGCACCGAGCTGCGAGAGCACGTTGTTGGGCACGTCCGTGGGCAGCTGGGTGCAGAAGAAGACACCGACGCCCTTGGAGCGGATCAGCTTGACGGTCTGCTCCACCTGCTGCAGGAAGGCCTTCGACGCGTCCGCGAACAACAGGTGGGCCTCGTCGAAGATGAACACGAGCTTGGGCTTGTCCACGTCGCCGACCTCGGGCAGCGACTGGAACAGGTCCGCGAGCACCCACATCAGGAAGGTGGAGAACATCACCGGCCGGGCCGCCTGCGCACCCAGCTCGAAGAGCGTGATGATGCCCTTGCCGTCCGGTCCGACCCGCAGCAGATCCTCGGTCTCGAGCTCGGGCTCACCGAAGAAGGTGTCGCCGCCGTCCGCCTCCAGATTGACCAGCGCGCGCAGGATCACGCCCGCGGTGGCCGAGGAGACGCCGCCGATGCCCTTGAGGTCGGCCTTGCCCTCGTCGGAGGTCAGGTGCGCGATCACCGATCGCAGGTCCTTGAGGTCGAGCAGCGCGAGCCCCTGGGTGTCCGCCCAGTGGAAGATCAGCCCGAGGGTGGACTCCTGGGTTTCGTTGAGTCCCAACACCTTGCTCAGCAGGATCGGCCCGAAGCTGGTGATGGTGGCGCGCACCGGGATTCCGATGCCGTCGGTGCCGAGCGAGAGGAACTCGACGGGGAACGCCGTCGGTGCCCAGTCGTTGATTCCGGTCGAGACCGCGCGGGCGGCCATCTTCTCGCTGGCCTCGCCCGGCGCGGACAGACCCGACACGTCGCCCTTGACGTCGGCCATCACGACGGGCACGCCCGCCGCGGAGAGCTGCTCGCAGATTCCCTGCAGCGTCTTCGTCTTGCCGGTACCGGTCGCGCCGGCGACCAGTCCGTGCCGGTTGATCGTGGCGAGCGGGATCCGCACGCGCGCAGCGGGATCGACGACATCGTCGATGATCACCGTGCCCAGCTCGAGCGCCGCGCCCTCGAACGCGTACCCCGCGGCGATCTCCTGGGCCGCCGGATTCGGCGCAGGCGCGTCCGCCGCAGCCGCGGGCGCCGCGGCCGGAGTCGCTTCTGCCGGAGCCGCTTCGGCCGCACCCGCGTCGGCGGACGTCGTGTCCGCCGGGGCCGCGTCGTCCGGCGCCGGCCTGGCCGGCGTCTTCGCGGCCTGAATGCGCGCGGCCTCGGCGGCGGCCTGCTCGGCTGCCTGCGCGGCCGCCAGCGCCTCCGCCGCTACACGGGCGGCTTCCTCCGCGGCGGCCTTGGCCGCCTTGGCTTTCTCTTCGAGCGATACCGAGTCCACCTGTGCAGCGGATTCACCGGATGAGGTTGGATCCACGGTCATTCATGCCCTCCTCGGAGCAACAACGCTACGAATGTGTCCGCCGCCGACCACCCGAACGGGTGCCTGCGAAGCGACCAGTTGACCTTAACCCGACCCTCTCCTGACTACTGTGTTCCTCGTGCAGGACAAACTTGTGTGGATCGATTGCGAAATGACCGGACTCCGGCTCGGCACGGACAAGCTGATCGAAGTGGCCGCGCTGGTCACCGACAGCGATCTGAACGTGCTCGGCGAGGGGGTGGACATCGTCATCCACGCGGACGACGCCGCGCTGGCCGACATGCCCGACGTCGTCAAGGAGATGCACGAGCGCTCCGGGCTGACCGAGGAGGTACGCCGGTCCACGGTCACCCTCGAGGAGGCCGAGCAGCAGGTGCTCGCCTACATCCGCGAGCACATCCCCACCGCGGGCACCGCCCCCCTTGCGGGCAACTCGATCGCCACCGACCGCGGATTCCTCGCCAGGGACATGCCCGCGCTCGACGAATACCTGCACTACCGGATGATCGACGTCAGCTCGATCAAGGAACTGTGCCGCCGCTGGTACCCCCGGATCTACTTCGGCCAGCCGGAGAAGGGGCTCGCACACCGCGCGCTCGCGGACATCCAGGAGTCCATCCGCGAACTCAAGTACTACCGCCGGACCGCGTTCGTCGCGGACCCCGGGCCCTCTACCGGCGACATCGCCGCGGTCGTCACGGATCTGGTCGCCGAATAGATATCGATTGGCGTTCCGGCGACGAGTCAGGCTAATATCGTGCACGCCGCTGCGAACGGCCCGAGAGGGCCAAGCGTGACGGCGATGGTGACTGTAGTTCAGTTGGTAGAGCACCAGGTTGTGATCCTGGCTGTCGCGGGTTCGAGTCCCGTCAGTCACCCGAAGGGAATGCCCCTCGACTCCGGTCGGGGGGCATTCCTCGTTTCCGGGGCGTGTTCCCCCACCCCGCCCGGTTCGGCGGTCCGTACAACGGCGAGGGCCCCGCACCCTGGATGGGTGCGGGGCCCTCGCCGTTGCCTGTGCCTCAGGCGTTGCCGGCCTTCCAGGTCGCCCACGGGACATTCCAGTCACCGAGGCCGTCGGTGCCCGACAGCGTGCCGCCGACGGTGTTCTTCACGATCGCCAGGTCGCCGCGCTTGGTGTTCTCGAACACCCACCGGGCGTTGGCGGGGCTGAGGTTCAGGCAGCCGTGGCTGACGTTGACGGAGCCCTGGTCCCCCACCGACCACGGCGCGGAATGGAAGAAGATGCCGCTGTACGACATTCGGGTCGCGTAGTCGACGGGAGTCTTGTAGCCCTGCGGCGAGTTCACCGGGACGCCGTAGGTGGACGAGTCCATCACCAGGTGCTCGAAGCGGTCCCCGATGATGTACACACCGTTGTCGGTGGGCGAGCTGTCCTTGCCCATCGAGGTCGGCATCGTCATGACCACCTGGCCGTTGCGCTCGAAGGTGACCTGCTTGGTGTTGTCGTCGGCGTAGGCGATCATCGCGTCGCCGATCCGGAACTCGCGGTGCTCGTTCGCCTGACCGAACAGGGTGCCGCCGAGGTTCCGGCCGAAGACGTTGACGTCCACGGTCACCGCGGTGCCCGGGGCCCAGTAGTTCTCGGGCCGCCAGCGCACCTCGCGGTCGTTGACCCAGTAGAAGGCGCCCGGTACCGGCGGGTTGGTCACCACGGTGATGGCATCCTGCGCGGCCTTGCGGTCCGGGATCGACTCGTCGAACTGCACCGCGACGGGCTGGCCGATCCCGACGACGTCCCCGTCCCCCGGCATCACGTACGGCTTGGTGAGGTTCCCGGGCGAGCTGGTCGTGAAGCTCGACACGGTCGTACTCGCGCCGCCGAGCCCGAATGCGTCCGCCTGCAGACGGTATTCACCGTTGTAGGTCAGCGGCTGCGTGTTGACCCAGGACTGACCGTCGGGGGCGATGGCGCCGGCCACCGGAGCGCCCGACTGGTCGACCAGGGTGACGTTCGACAGCTTGCCGTCCGCGACCTTGACGGTGACGGGGTCGCCGGGCGAGTGCCCGACCGCGCCGTCCGCGACGACCGACGTCACCTTCGGCTTGATCAACTCGAACACCGGGTTCAGGTCGATCGCGGCCTGCGCGGGCGCGGCCTCGGCACTCTCACCGAATTGCACCGTGCATCCGGTCGCCAGAAGTATCGCTGCAGCCGAGAGAGCCACCGCACTCAGCGTTCCCCGTATGGTCGCCACCCTGATCCCCACCCTCGTGTACTCGTATCCACCAAACACGCCGTCTGCGTCCGGTCACCGCGGGGCGCACACCGGTCCTGCAGAGCTGTGAACTGCCATGATGCCAGGCACGGCACCGAGTCATCCAACAGCCTCTCGGCCTACGCCATAACGTTCACATTCCAATCGCCTCCGGGACCGCGTGCGTTACCCCGGCAGCGCTCTGACCAGGCCGCCGAGGGTGGACGAGGGGCTGATTTGCATTCGCTCGGATCGCTCGTCTAATGTTCTCCACGTCGCAGAGAGCGGGGCGCGAGCCCCGAGCGAGTGACAATGCGCCTATAGCTCAGTTGGTAGAGCAAGTGACTCTTAATCACTGGGTCCGGGGTTCGAGTCCCTGTGGGCGCACACGAGAAGGCCCCGACCGTCACGGTCGGGGCCTTCTTTGTCGTGGTCGAGGGGTCGACGCCTGTCGCGGACCGTCCTCGGCTCGCGCCGGTTCTCAGTTGGCACCGGTTCTCAGTTGGCGAAGTGCCGTTGCAGCTTTCGGTGCCGGTGGGCGAAGAACAACGCGAGTCCCCGCTCCAGCAGCCAGGGCAGCCCCGGGACCGCGACGAGGGGACGTCGCGGCTCGAAGCGCACGCGGTCGCGGACGAGGGTCCGCCGCCCGGCCTCGGCGGTCAGCGTCCGCTCGTGCTCCCAGACGCGCATCGAGGCCATCGTCGAGCGCTCGTGGAACCGGTGCCCCGGCTCGAGCTCGGCGATCAGCAGGTCGTCATGGTCGAACGGGACGACACCGAACAGGAACAGCCGGCACCGCCCGATCCGACGGCCGACCGGGACGGTGTCCACCGTCAGTCCCCGCACGCCCCTGGGCATCGCCATCCGCATCACGGGCATCATCTCGTCGTTGATGCCCTGCGGGGTGACGATCCTCGCCCAGACGGCCTCGCGCGGAGCCTCGACGACCGAGGTCCGCTCGAAGGCGCGGGATCGGGTGGACACCGCCGACGATCAGCGGAAGATCTTGCGCAGCACCAGCACCGCGACCAATGCGCCCGCCCCGATCAGGGCGAACTTGACCGGCGGCTCGTTGACCTTGGCGACGAGGCCGGCCTTGGCGTTCTCGACCAGTCGCTTCGGGTTGGTGCGGACGCTCAGTTCGTCGAGCGTGCTGGCGAGCTGGTTGCGGGCCCTCTCGATGTCGCGCTCGATGCTCTCGGTGTCCCTGGGCACGTGAATCCCACTTTCTCTCTTCGTCGACCTTGCTTGTCATGACCGTACCGGTGCGACGCGTGGCAGCGTAGGGAGGAAGTAGCCTGGGCCCGTGACCGAGAACATCAGACTCGCCGCCGGGGACACCGCGCCCGGCTTCACCCTCCCCGACGCCGACGGCAAGGAGGTCTCGCTCGCCGACTACCGCGGGCGCAAGGTGATCGTGTACTTCTACCCGGCCGCCAGCACCCCCGGCTGCACCAAGCAGGCCTGTGACTTCCGCGACAACCTGGCCGAGCTGATCGGCGCCGGCCTGGACGTCGTCGGGATCTCTCCCGACAAGCCCGCGAAGCTGGTCAAGTTCCGCGACAACGAGGAGCTCACCTTCCCGTTGCTGTCGGACCCGGAGCGGGAGACGCTCCGGGCCTGGGGCGCGTTCGGCGAGAAGACCATGTACGGCAAGACCGTGCAGGGCGTGATCCGCTCCACGTTCCTCGTCGACGAGCAGGGCAAGATCGAGGTGGCCCAGTACAACGTCCGGGCCACCGGGCACGTCGCCAAGTTGCGCCGCGACCTCTCCGTCTGACACCCGCCCCGCGGGTCAGCGGATGGCGGCGAACCGCCCGAGGAACAACGCCTCCGCGACCGCGAGGTTCTCGATCTCGGACGGATCGACGCTCTCGTTGGGGGCATGGATCAGGCAGCGCGGCTCCTCGACCCCGAGCATCACGATCTCCGCGGCGGGGATCATGTTCGCGAAGACGTTGCAGAGCGGGATCGAGCCGCCCTGGCCGACAGTGCCGAGCGGCTTCCCGAAGGCCTCGGCCATCGCGTCCGCGAGGGCCGCGTAGCCGGGCCCGTCGGTGCCGGCGCGGAACGGCGATCCGATCTGCTCCGGCTCGACGGTCACGCGTGCGCCCCACGGGGCGGCGGCCTCGAGGTGCGCGATGAGCGCGTCCTGCGCCTTCTGCGGGTCCATCCCCGGCGGCACCCGAAGATTCAGCCGCGCGGACGCCCTCGGCTGGATCGCGGCGGCCGATCCGACGACCGGCGGGCAGTCCATCCCGAGGATCGTCAGCGCGGGCCTGGCCCACACCGAATCCGCGACCGAACCCGAACCGGCCAGGCCCACCCCGTCGAGCACGCCCGCGTCCGTGCGGAACTGCGCTTCCGGGTACTCGGCGCCATCCCATGTCTGCCCCGAGTCGAGGCCCTCGACCACGGTGTTGCCGTCGGCGTCGCGGAGCGTGGCGAGCATCTGCACCAGCGCGGCGAGGGCGTCGGGCGCGGGGCCTCCGAACATCCCGGAGTGCACCTCCCCCGCCATCGTCTCGACGTGGACGACGACGTTCGCCACCCCGCGCAGCGTGATCGTCGCCGTCGGCTCACCGACCTCCGCGTTGCCGGTGTCCACCACCAGGATCATGTCCGCCTCGAAGAGATCGGGACGCTGCTGCACGAGTGCCTCGAGGCCGCCGGTGCCCATCTCCTCGGACCCCTCGACGACCACCCGGATGCCGACCGGAAACGGCGTGCCGAGGGCCCGCAGCGCGAGCAGGTGCATCACGATGTTGCCCTTGCAGTCCGCGGCACCGCGTCCGTACCAGCGCCCGTCCCGTTCGGTGAGCTCGAACGGCGGCGTGTGCCACAGCTTCTCGTTGCCGGGCGGCTGAACGTCGTAGTGGCAGTACAGCAGCACCGTCGGGGCGCCCTCGGGTCCCGGCTGATGACCGACGACGGCGTTCGAGCCATCCGGGGTCTCGATCAGCTCGACCTCGCCGATGCCGGCCGCGGCGAACGCATCTCGCACCCAGTTCGCCGCGTCGGCACACTCCTGCGGCGGGAACTGGCGGGGGTCGGCCACCGACTTGAAGCCCACCAGCGTGGCGAGCTCCGTGCGCGCCGTCGGCATCAGATCCCTCACCTTGGTACGAATCTCATCTGACATGTGCCACCTCCAGGGCTGTCACCGACGGCCGCCGCTAGCCACCGTCGACCAGTTTCAGATCGTTCAGGTCTTCCTCGAACCCCGCCGACTGCTGCGGGCAGTACACCGCGATCACCAACCGCTCCCCCGCCACCACGTCGTGGGTGGCGAGAATGGGGCGCTGGCCGGGGCCCGCTGCGCCGTTGACGAGTTGCTGGTGGAGGGCGCCCGCCTTGAGCGCACCATCCGGATCGACGCAGGCCGGACCACCGGACGTCCCGAGAACCCGCGCGGTCGCGTCGACGTCGAGGGCGCCCAGTCCGGCCGCCTCGTACCGCTGCGCGAGCTCGGTGGCCTTGGCATTCGCCTGGGCGGTTCGCTCGTTCTGGTGGAAGGCGACCAGCCCCCAGACCGTCAGCGCGACGAACAGCGCGAAGGCCGCCAGGTACAGGATCCAGTGGGTGTTCTCCGGGCGCTCGTGCAGATCGTCGACGGCCGCGATGCTGACGTCGCCTTCTGCCGGACGCTCGGAGCCCGCGGGTGTGGTCATCACGCCTCCTTCGCCAACGGATCGACCGTGATCTCCTGTTTCCACGACGGTTTGCGCATCGCCAGGATGAGCAGGGGGACCCCGAGCCCGACGATCCCGAACCCGCCACCGACGATGAGGATGTACACCAGGACACTGCCGTTGCCGAACTGCGAGGGCGGCACGAACCCGATGCAGAACGCCGCGAGGCTCGAGACGATGCCGACCCAGCAGAGCAGGAACAGCGCGGGCGCGCGGTAGCCGCGCGGCTGATCCGGCCGGTTCTTGCGCAGCCGCATCGCCGCGACGAACATCAGCACGTACACCACGAGGTACACCTGCGTGGTGATCACCGACAGGATCCAGTAGGCGCTCGAGACCTCCGGGATGAAGGCGTACAACAGCGCGATGAGGGTGGTGACCACGCCCTGTGCGACGAGGATGTTCTGCTGGATCCCGTGCTTGTTCAGCCGCTGCAGGATCGGCGGCAGGAATCCGTCCTGACGGCCGATCATGAGCAGTCCCTTGGAGGGGCCGGCCAGCCAGGTGAGCATCCCGCCGAGTGAGGCGGCGATGAGCATCAACGCCAGAATCGGTGTCGCCCACCCGAATCCGAAGTGCGCGAAGAACGTGTCGAAGGCCTGCATGACACCGGCGGTGAGTGACAGCTTCTCGGCCGGCACCACCCAGCTGATCGCGATCGCGGGCAGGATGAAGATCGCGAGCACCAGCCCCATCGCGACGAACATCGCGCGCGGGAACTCGCCGGCCGGCTTGCGCAGGCTCGAGACGTGGACGGCGTTCATCTCCATACCGGAGTAGGACAGGAAGTTGTTCACGATGAGCACCAGGCTCGCGATGCCCGTCCACGCGGGCAGCAGCGCGCTGAACTCCATCGGCGCGGCCGAGGCATTGCCCTGACCGAGGAACACCACGCCCATGATGATCAGCAGCACACCGGGGATCAGGGTGCCGAGAACGAGGCCGGCGCTGGACAATCCGGCCACCGCCTTCATCCCCCGCGAGGAGACGAAGACCCCGGTCCAGAACAGGGTGACGATGATGATGGCGGTATAGAGCCCGTTCGAGGCCAGCGACGGGTTGATCACGTAGGCGAACGTGCTCGCCACGTAGGCCAGCAGCGTCGGGTAGTAGAAGATCGTCATGGCGAACTGACACCAGACGGCGAGGAAACCCGCCTTGTCGGAGATGCCCTCGCCCACCCAGCGGTACACCCCGCCCGACCAGCCCGACGCGAGTTCCGCGGCGACCAGCGAGGTCGGCAGCAGGAACACGATCGCCGGAACGATGTACAGGAACACGCAGGCGAGTCCGTACACCGCCATCGACGGGGCCGAACGCAGGCTGGCCACCGAGCTCGTGGTCATCATCGCCAACGCGATCCAGGTGATGTACTGCTGCCGGGGTGCGACGGTGATCCGCTTCGGCGCGGCAGCGCTTCCCGCGGGCCCCACTGTGTCAACGCTCATCGGTTCCCACCAATCGACGTCGGACCGGGTCACCGACGCGACCGCGGGCTTCCCAAGCACTATCACCCCCGCACAACAGATTTGCAGCGGATCACGCGCTTCCCTGACACGAATTCACCCGGTTCGGATGAGGGCGCTCACCCGAACCGAGGACCGGGCGCCGGCCCCTCAGCGGTGCGCGATGATCAGCTTCTCGATGCCATCGAGCAACAGGCCGAGCGCGAAAGCGAAGTCCGCATCGTCCCAATCGACTTCGCGATCGGTGTCGAAGGCGCCGCCCGTGATCGCCCCGATCAGGTGGGGGAACTTCGCCGGGTCGAGCAGTCGCGGCAGCAGCACCGGATAGTCCAGCGCGGCCGCGTACTCGGGCGACACCGTGGCGGACGCGGCCGCGAAGTCCGCCGCGAAGCGCGCCCGTCCGATCACGTACAGCGAGGTGTTGAGGACGATCTGGAAACGCAGCGGCTTCGGCAGCGGGGTGTCGGCCAGGCAGCCGAGTCCGGCCTCCAGCCATGCGATGTTGTTGGGTCCCGTCGGCGGCACGCCCCCGATGGACAGCTGCAGCCACCACGGGTGCCGCATCAGCACCTCATACTCGGAGGTGGCCCACAGCGCCAAGGCCTCCCGCCACGGCGTGCCCGGCTCGATATGCGGTGCGGGCCCCACCACCCGGTCGGTGATCAGCTCGATCAGCTCGTCCTTGCTCTTGACGTACCGATACAGCGACATGGTCGTGAAGCCCAGTTCCTTGGCCACGCGCGCCATCGACAGCGATGCGGCTCCCTCCGCGTCCGCGACTTCGATTGCGGTGTCGAGAATCTTCTCGATGGTCAGCCCGCGGCGCGGTCCCCGGCTGCCCGGTTCCGCGAGCCCCCAGGCGAGCTTGACGGCTCGGGGCAGGTCCCCGGTCCCCGTGTTGTCCGCACCAGTTGTCTCCATCCTCCACCGCTCCCGTCGTCACCTCTTGCGCTCATCGTAAAACTGTGTACGTTATAAACTGAAGTTTATGACATACACAGTTTTCGAATCCGGGAGAAGTCCGATGACTCACGAAGAACCCACCGGCGCGATCTCCGTCGCCGGGCTCACCAAGTCCTACGGCGACCACACCGTCCTCGACGGGCTCGACCTGTTCGTGCCCGAGGGAGGGGTGTTCGCCCTGCTCGGCGCGAACGGTGCAGGAAAGACCACCACCGTCCGGATCCTGTCCACCCTGCTGCCCTTCGACTCCGGCTCGGTCAGCGTGGCCGGACACGACCTGCCCGGATCCGCGCAGGCGGTCCGGGGCAGCATCAGCGTCACGGGCCAGTACGCGGCGGTCGACAAGCTGCTCACGGGCCGCGAGAACCTCGCGCTCATGGGCGAGCTCAATCACCTCGGCAGGCGCGAATCACGGCGCCGCGCCGCCGAACTCCTGGATCGCTTCGACCTCTCGGACGCGGCGGACCGGCGCTCCGAGACCTACTCGGGCGGCATGCGGCGACGCCTCGACCTGGCGATGAGTCTGGTGGCGCACCCGAAGGTGGTGTTCCTCGACGAACCCACCACCGGACTCGATCCGCGCAGCCGCCGCGACATGTGGACCGTCATCCGCGAACTGGTCGAGGGCGGCGTGACCATCTTCCTCACCACCCAGTACCTCGACGAGGCGGACGAGCTCGCCGACCGCATCGCCGTGATCGACGGGGGCCGGATCGTGGCCGAGGGCACCGCCGACGAACTCAAACGATTGGTCCACGGCGGCCACATGGAGCTGCAGTTCACCGATCCCGCCCAGCTGGACCGGGCCGCGATCGCGTTGCCCGGGTCCGTCGCGCACCCCGAAACCCTGACCGTCGAGGTGCCCACCGACGGCAGCATCGCGTCCCTGCGGTCCCTGCTCGACCGCATCGACGACGACATCTCGGTCGAGAGGTTCGCCCTGCACACACCCGACCTCGACGACGTCTTCTTCGCCCTCACCGGCTCGCCCCGCGACGCCGACGCCCCCACCACGAAAGCAGCGGCCCGATGAGCACACCGACCATGACCCGCCCCACCCTCGCAGCCGATTCGCTGGCGATGCTGCGCCGCAGCCTCAAACACCTTCTGCGCAGCCCGGACTCGATGATCATGGCGGTCGCGCTGCCGATCATGCTGATGCTGCTGTTCGTGTACGTCTTCGGCGGCGCGATCGAGACCGGCACCGCGTACATCAACTACGTGGTGCCCGGAATCATCCTGCTGTGCGCCGCCTTCGGCGCCTCGACGACCGCGGTCGGGGTCTCGTCCGACATGACCGAGGGGATCGTCGACCGATTCCGGACGCTGCCCATCGCCCAGTCCTCGTTCCTGACCGGGCACGTGCTCGCCAGCGTGGTCCGCAACCTGCTCACCACGGCGATCGTCTTCGCGGTCGCACTGCTGATGGGCTTCCGCCCGACCGGCGACCCGATGAAGTGGCTCGGTGTGATCGGGATGATCGCGGCCTTCGTCTTCGCCCTGTCCTATCTGTCGACGGCCCTCGGCCTGCTGGCCAAGAACCCGGAGGCGGCGAGCGGGTTCACCTTCGTCATCATGTTCCTGCCGTACGTCAGCAGCGCCTTCGTGCCGGCCGAGACGATGCCGTCCTGGCTGCGGTGGTTCGCCGAGAACCAGCCGGTCACCCCGATCATCGAGACGGTCCGCGGCCTGCTGATGGGCACCCCGATCGGGACCAGCGCCTGGCTCGCGGTCGCCTGGTGCGCGGCGATCGCGGCGGTCGGCTTCGTCTGGTCGGGCATCCTGTACCGCAACCGCGTCACCCGATAGCCCCGAGTTACCCGGTACCCCTAGAAACACCCAGAACCCGGGGTTCATCGGATCCGGCGGCAAAGGCGGATAACCTGGACAGGTGGAGCCCATGACCAGCAGCCGTACCTCGCGCCGCGCGGACCCGGCCCTGGAGGCGGGAGCCGGCCCGGCTGCGCTGTCGGCGGGAACCGGCCCGGCCGCGCTGGAGGAAGCTCCGCAGGAACTGCTCCCCCGCAAGCGGCCGACCCAGGAGCGCAGCAGGCGCAAGTTCGACGCGTTGCTCGCGTCCTCCCGGGAACTGCTCACCGATGTCGGGTTCGAGTCGTTCACCTGCGAGGAGGTCGCGTCCAGGGCCGATGTCCCAATCGGCACGCTCTACCAGTTCTTCGCCAACAAGTACGTGATCGTGTGCGAGCTGAACCGGCAGGACTTCACCGCCGTCCGCGACGAACTCGAGCAGTTCAACGGCGAGGTGCCCTCGCTCGACTGGCTGCGCTTCCTGAACAATTTCGTCGACCACCTCGCGAAACTGTGGACCTCGGACCCGTCGCGGCGCGAGGTGTGGCTGGCGATGCAGTCCACCCCGTCCACCCGCGCCACCGGAAAGATCCAGGAGAAGCAGCTCGCCGAGCAGATCTCCCGGATGCTCGCCCCGCTCACCCCACGCACCGAACGCGACCGCCGCACGATGATGGCGGACGTCCTCGTCCACGTCGTGTACTCGATGCTCAACTTCTCGGTCCAGGACGGGCAGAGCCACTCCGACGCCGTCGACGAGCTGAAGCGGCTGATGGCCGCCTACCTGCTCGTCGCCGAGAAGGAATCCCGCTCCCCCTGACGACACTCAACGACCGCGACACGCAACGACCGAGGCCGGCCGACGGATCACTCCGTCGACCGGCCTCGTGTCTGTCCGGTGCCGCCGCTCAGTTCGCGACGGGTGCCACGATGTCCGGCTCCTCGATGACGACCATGGCGCCCGCCATGTCACCGTCGTGCGTCAGCGACAGGTGGATGATGGCGCCCGGCAGGAACTCCGCGGCCTCGTCGTGCAGTTTGATGCTCGGCCGGCCCCAGGCGTCGTTGACCACCTCGATCTGCGCGTAGGCGTTGTCACCCACTGACGGCGGACGGGCGAACCGCGAGGACGCCCACGCCTTGATCACCGCCTCCTTCGCCGCCCAGCGCACCGCGTAGTGGCGCGCCGGGTCGGTGCTCTTGGACTCCGCGTAGCGCCGTTCCCCCGGCCGGAAGCTGGACAGCATCGCCGTGCCCGGTCGCTTCATCTGCTCCGCGAACTCGGAGACGGTGACCAGGTCATAGCCGATTCCCAGGATCGCCATCAGTTGCACCCCGGCATCCCGGAGCGGTAGACGTCGTCGTCACCGAGCCGCGCCTGCTCGTGCAGCAGCACGTCCGCCTCGAGCTGGCGAGCCGCAGGGGCGGGCACCGCGTCCCCACCGAAGCGGCGGTCCGCGGGCCGCTCGTATAGGTCCGCGCCCCCGCACATCGCCGACGCGAGCCGACGCTGACCGGCGATCGTCCGCTCCTGCGCCTTCGCCAGGTAGTCCGCGCGCTCGGCGGCCGGGATCGACTCGACGAACGCCTGCGGGTGGACCACCGCGATGAGGCCGGACACGTGACCGAAGCCGAGGCTGGTCAGCAGGCCCGCCTTGAGCGGGAGCCGCTCGCCGAAGCGGATCGGTTCGCGCGGCCAGACGAGGTGCGAGAACTGCGTCATCTTGTCGTCCACGCAGTCCAGGCTGCGGTTCGGCGGGATGACGCCCTGGGCGAGGACCTGGCACAGGCCGATCAGCTGGAACGCCGCGGCGCCACCCTTCGCGTGTCCGGTCAGGCTCTTCTGCGAGACGACGAACAGGGGGGCCCCGTCACTGCGGCCCAGCGCCGATGCCAGCCGCTCGTGCAGCTCGGCCTCGTTCGGATCGTTTGCCGCCGTGGAGGTGTCGTGCTTGGACACCACGGAGATGTCGTCGGCGGTGACGCCCAGCGCGTTGAGCGAGAGCGCCAGCTGCGAGTCCTGGCCGCCGCGACCGGCACCGAGCGCGCCGATTCCGGGAGCCGGGATCGAGGTGTGCACGCCGTCGGCGAACGAGCCGGCCCAGGCGACGACACCGAGCACCGGCAGTCCCATCGCCAGCGCCAGGTCTCCCCTGGCCAGCAGGATGGTGCCACCACCGGCCGACTCGACGAACCCGCCGCGGCGACGATCGTTGGCGCGGGAGAAGCGACGCTCGTCGATCCCCTTGGCCAGCATGTCCTCCGACTTCGCCGTCGCCGACATGTCGCCGAAGCCGACGATGCCCTCGATGCCGAGGTCGTCGAACCCGCCCGCGACCACCAACTGCGCCTTGCCGAGCCGGATCTTGTCGACACCCTCCTCGACGGAGACCGCGGCGGTGGCGCAGGCCGCGACCGGGTGCACCATCGCGCCGTAGCCGCCGACGTACGACTGGACCACGTGCGCCGCGATGACGTTCGGCAGCGCCTCCTGCAAGATGTCGTTGGCGCGCGACTCACCCAGCAGGGTGTCGATGTACAGCGAACGCATCGACGTCATGCCGCCCATGCCGGTGCCCTGGGTGTTCGCCACCGTGGAGGGGTGCACCCAGCGCAGCAGCTCCGACGGGGTGAAGCCACCGGTGAGGAACGCGTCCACCGTGGTCACCAGGTTCCACAGACCGACCCGGTCCACAGACCCGGCCATGTCCGCGGGGATGCCCCACTTGGTGACGTCGAAGCCGGTGGGGATCTGGCCACCGACGGTGCGGGTCAGCTTCACCTTGCGCGGCACCCGGATCTCGGTGCCGGCCCGGCGGGTGACCTGCCAGTCGCCGCTGTCCGGGACGGCCGCCGCGACGGTGTGCTCCGGGTCGGAGTCGACGAAGGCCCGGGCCTCCGCCTCGCTGCCGACCACGAAGGTCAGGTCATTGTCGAGGAACACCGAGGTGAGCAGCGGGGCCGTGTTGTCGACCATGGCGCCCTCGTCCCCGTAGGTGCGGATGCCGCACCTCTCGACGACGGTGTCGTGGTAGCGGTCCGCGATCTCCGCCTCCGGCACCAGCTCACCGGACTCGGTGTCGTACCAGCCCGCGACGGGGTCGCTCTCCCACGTGACCAGCCCGGTGTTCCAGGCCAGCTCGAGAACGCCTGCCGCCGAGAGCTTCTCGTCGACCTCCATCTCGAAGCGGGTGCGGGACGAGCCGTAGGGTCCGAGCTCACCGGCACCGACGATGACCACCAGGTCGGACGGGTTGACGTCCAGCTCGGGCCACGACGGCGCGGCCGGGCCCTCCGCGATCCGCGGGGGCGCGGGCAGCGCGTCGACCGTGTCGGTCGCGTCGTCCTCGGCCGTGACCGCCTCCGCCTTCTCGGCGTCGGCCGCCTCGCGGGCCAGGGCCACCAGGTCCAGGTCGACCTCCGCCAGGCCACCGGTCAGGTCCAGCTGGACCGGCGCGGCGGTGGCCGCGGTGACGGTCTCCTTGGTGCAGGCGGCCAGCAGCTGCTCGGCCATCTCGTCGGTGGACCAGGTGCGCACGCCCTTGGCCTCGACGGCCTCGACCATCGGGTCGTTGCCGCCCATCAGCCCGGTGCCGCGCACCCAGCCGATCAGGGCGTGTACGAGGGTGACGCGCTCGGCCCAGGTCCGCTCCGCGCTCCAGCGCTTGACGACCGCGTCGAGCGCGGCCTTCGACTCGCCGTAGGCGCCGTCGCCGCCGAACAGGCCCCGGTTCGGGGAGCCCGGCAGCACCACGTGCAGGTGGGTGTCGACGTCGCGGTCGTAGCCGATCTTCGACAGCCCGCCGATCAGCCGCTCGACCGACCACAGCAGGACCCGCATCTCCATCTCGGCGCGGGCACCGGCGTCGGAGAGCTCGCCTGCGACCCGGGGCGCGGCGAACGGGAAGAGCATCGTCGGGGTGACGGCCTCCTTGACCAGCTTCTTGGCTCCGCCCGCGGTCTCCGTCTGCTCCTCGCCGATCCAGGAGATCAGCGCGTCGACGTCGGCGTAGGACGCCATGTTGGCGGGCACCACCCAGAGGGCCGCGCCGGCACGGGCGTTGGCGCGGTACAGCTTCCGGTAGAAGCCGAGCCGCTCGGAGTCCAGGCGCGAGGTGGTCACGAAGACCGTCGCGCCACCGCGCAGCAGCGAACCGGCGACCGAGGCCGCGATGGATCCCTTGCTGGCCCCGGTGACCACAGCGACCTGGTCGGCCCAGACGCCGCGCTCGTCGTCGGCGACGGCGGCCGCCGCGGCGATGTCGGCGTAGGCCTGGACCAGCTCGTCGCGGCCCTCGGCCTCGGCGCGCTGACGCCACCAGTCCGCATGCGCGGCCACGGCGCTGCCTGCGCCGGTGAAGTCCGCCTCGGTCACGGAGACCACCGTCGCGTGGTCGCCGACCCACAGCCGGGCCAGGTCCTCGCGGGCGGTAGCCCACCGGTCGTCGATCAGGACGGCCTTGCGGGCGTCGAACGCCGGGGCGACCAGGCGCGGCCAGTCCGCACCGAGCTCGGCGGACACCAGGTCGGCCAGTTCGGTGTCGGCCGCGACCGCCACCGTGGGCTCGTCCTGCAGTCCGAGCTGCTCGAGCACCAGCCGGGCCGCGGAGGCGAGCACGCCGTTGCGGCCGGTGATGTGCTCGGTGAACTCGCCGAGCGCGGCCGCGTCCACGGTGCCGCCCGCGCCACCACCGGTGGCGGGCAGCGACACGGCGACGCCCCGACGGGCGGCGACGGACTGGACCGCGGCGTCGATCACCGCGTCCACGGCGGCGCCGTCGGAGAGCGCGCCCTCGTGCAGGCCGCCGAGCGCCCCGCCGCGAACGCTCGACCCGTCGCGGGTGCCGAGCGCCACCTCGGCGGTGACGTGGCTGGCCCACCCGGATCCGAGCTCCCACACCTTGGCGACCCGCTCCGCGATGGCGGCCGGGCGCTTGCCCGACGGTCCGAAGACCTTGCGCAGGTGATCGTTCACGGAGTCGGTGAGCACCGGGCCGAAGGGCTTGTAGGTGCGGGCCAGCTTGTTGACGGTCACCGCGAGCGAGCCCATGTCGGCATCGGCCGCGCCGTCGATGGCGCCGAGGGACAGCTCCGCGCCGAGGTCGACGAGCAGCTGGTTGCGGCGCGAGGACACGCCGTCGCACAGCGCCTCGATCGTGTCGACCGGCCCGATCTGGTCCGGGCGCAGCTTGGTCCACAGCCCGATGAGCACGGCGGTGGCATCCGAGGCCGAGAACGCGATGTCGTCGGGACGCGGGCCTCCGGTGGCCGCAGCCGGTGCGGCGACGGGTGCGGGCGCCGCCGCGGCGGCGGGTGCCTCCGCAACCGCTTCCGCCACCGGCTCGTCGTCCTCGACGGGAGCCGGGTCGGTGTCGGTCGAGAAGACGATGCCCGCCTCGCGCTCGATGTTGAGCACCTCGACCGGGTTGCCGAAACGACCGGGCAGCTTGAGGGTCTGCGAGGCCAGGTTCGCCACGGTGGGCACCGCGCCGAGACCGATCTCGACGAAACGCTCCACGCCGAGGCCGCCGTCGGCCTCGTCGGCGAACAGCAGATCCTGCGTCTCGATCCAGCGCACCGGGCTGGCGAACTGCCACGCCAGCAGCTCGGACAGCACGATGCGGGTCAGGCCGGCCGGATCGGCTGCGTGCCCGTCGAAGTCGGCGAGCACCGCGGCCAGCGGCTCGGAGGGCACCAGGTCGGCGATCTCCTGGATGAACTCACGCTCGAGCGAGAACGGCTTGGGCACCAGGTTCGGGATGTAGCGCCCGATCAGGATGGCCGGGTCGATGTCCTGGGGAAGCAGGTCCAGCAGGCGACCGCGGAAGTCGTCCACGCCGCCGCGCAGCACGGTCGAGTGGAACGGCACGTCGATGCCCGGGATCTGGATGTACGCCCGCTTGCCGCCGGTCTCGGCGCGCTTGCGGTCGATCTCCTTCTCGAGCGCGTCGAGTCCCGCGACGGTGCCGGCGATGGCGTACTGCGAGCCGCGCAGGTTCAGGTTCACGATCTCCAGGAATTCCCCTGTACGAACTCCGATTTCTCCAACAAATTCCGCCAGATCCTCATCGGCAACGCCGATCTGCGACGGCCGGATCGCGGCCAGGCGGTAGTTGGAGCGGCCCGCCGCGTCGCGGGGCACCAGGGCGTGCATCGCGGAACCGCGCTGGAAGACCACCTCGAGGACGGCCTCGAGCGGCAGCACACCGGCGACGGCGGCGAGCGCGTTGTACTCGCCGACCGAGTGGCCGGCCAGCAGTGAGTCCTCCACGAAGGCGCCGGCCTCGCGCAGCTCCGCCACCTGGGCGACGCCCAGCACGGCCATCGCGACCTGGGTGAACTGCGTCAGGTGCAGCACGCCGTCGGGGTGCTTGTGGGTGACCCCACGCGCCTTGAGGACGGTCGGGTTGTCGCGGACCACGGCGAGGATCGAGAAGCCGAGGGCCCCGCGGGTGTGCTTGTCGGCGCGGTCCCAGATCTCCCGCGCGGCCTTGGACCGGGCGCGGGCGTCGAGACCCATGCCGGGGCGCTGGATGCCCTGACCGGGGAAGGCGTACACGGTCTTCGGCGCGGCGGTGCGGCCGGAGGCGACCATCACCAGGTCACCGTCCACCCGGCAGCCGACCTCGATGACCTCGGCGCCGCCGTCGAAGGCGATGCGGTCGACGCGGACGTCGATCTCGGCGCCGGGGCGGACCATGCCGAGGAAGCGGGCGGTCCACGCGGTCAGCCGGCGCGGCGGCACGGTCGCCGACGGGTCGACCGCGGTCACGACCTGCTGGGCGGCGGCGGAGAGCCACATGCCGTGCACGATCGGGCTGCCGAGCCCGGCGAGCAGCGCGGCCGCGTCGGAGGTGTGGATCGGGTTGTGGTCGCCCGAGACACCCGCGAACGCGCCCATGTGCCGGGGCGCGACGATCGTGGCCTGGCGGCGGCGGCGACGCGGGGTGTCGGTGACGGCGTCGGTCAGCGAGCCGCCGGCCCGGGCCGGGTCGGCCAGCTCGCCGGCACCGGTGCGGCCGCGGATCGCGAAGCGCTCCACCAGCTTTGCGAAGGTCGGCGCGGCGGTGCCGTGCTCGCGCATGGCCCCCACCTCGACGTGCACCTCGACGACGCGGCCCATGTCGGTGTCGACGACGGAGACGGACTCGGCCTTCACGGTGAGCACGCTGGTCTCGGCCGGGATCGCCCCGGTCAGGTCGACGGCGTGGTCGAGGTGGACCAGGTCGAGCATGCCCTCGATGACGTGTGCGCCCTCGCCCGTGGTGGCGGCGCCGAGCACCGCGAACACGGCGGGCCAGCAGGCGCCGACGACGACGTCCGGCACCGCGTTGGTGCCGATCGCGAGCGACTCCGGCAACCCGGCGCCGGTGACGCCGGCGTGGTCGGCGACCCGGTCGGGCACCCAGGCCAGGTTGACGCGCGCCACCCCGTTCTTGACGGCGGGCAGCTCCTGGCCTGCCGCGACCCCGAGCAGCGCGGACATGGCGGCCTCGGCGTCGGCCGCGGTCACCACGGGGGCGCCGCCGTCGCGGGTCGAGGCGGGCACGGTGATCCGGATCCGCACGGCGCGGTCGGCGAGCAGCGGGACGGTGAGTTCGGCGTGCTCGGCGTCCACCGCGTGCAGGGTGGCCCCGGTCCGCGGGTGGGTGGCGACGTCGCCGTCGACGGTCCAGTCGGCGAGGTCGCCGAGCCGGTGCACCGGGTTGCGGGTCAGGCGCGAGGCCCACAGCACGTCGGGCGCGGACAGCACGACACCGAGCAGACCGCGGGCGGTGGCCGCGTGCCTGCGGCTCGCGACCGCGGTCGGTGCGACGCCCTCGGCCAGCAGCTCGTCGGTGGTGGCGCGCTCAAAGCGGTCGAGCAGGTCGCCGACCGGCTCGTCCACCTGGGTGATGCCCGCGACGGCGACGGTGCCGGGGATGATGCACACCTGGTCGGCGGAGTAGCGCGGATCGTGCGCCTGCCACAGGGAATCCGAACGCCACCAGCGGCGGACGTCCTTGTCGATGACCGGCACGAAGTTGACCGGCTTGCCGGGGGTCTTGCACAGCGAGGTGAAGAACGGCACGTCGGCCGGGTGCAGCACGACGGAGCCGGCGTCCGGGTAGGCGGCCTTGAGGGCGCACAGCGCGGCCTCGGGACGCTCGAGGACCAGCTCGTCGTTGAACAGGGTCCGGATCGGGCCCCGGTCGTTGCGGTGCAGCCGGGCCTCGGCGCGGCGCAGCATCTCGGCGAAGCGGTCGCGCCAGGTGCCGTCGAGCCAGACCGACTCGGTCGCGTCGGCGTAGGCCTCCGCCCAGTCGGTGCCGCAGTCGAACGTCTTGGCCGAGTCGATGCCGACAGCCAGCTCGAGGTAGCGGCGCAGCCAGCGCTCGTAGGTCATGGTGGCGACGTCGCCGAAGTACGGCTTGGCCGTGACGTCGAGCGCGGCGATGATCTCGTCGCGGCGCTCCGCGACGGCGTCGGCGTCACCGGCGACCTCGTCGAGCAGGCGGCCGGTGCGCGAGGCGGCGTTGTCGATCTCGTGGATGTCGGCGCCGAGCTGGCTGCGGCCCGAGGCCATGCCTCCGGTCGCGGTGCCTGCGGCGACCCAGTCCGGGGTGCCGGGGGTGTCCACCAGCAGCTGCTTCACGTCGGGGGCGGTGGTGGCCTCGAGGGTCGCCATCGCGGCGGTGCCCACCAGGATGCCGTCCACCGGCATCGCCGGGTAGCCGGCCGCGGTGGACCAGCGTCCGGTCAGGTAGTCGGCGGCCCGCTCCGGGGTGCCGATGCCGCCGCCGACGCAGATCACCAGGTTCGGCCGGGCGCGCAGCTCGGCGTAGGTGGTGACGAGCAGATCGTCGAGGTCCTCCCACGAGTGGTGCCCGCCGGCCTTGCCGCCCTCGATGTGCACGATCACCGGGAAGTCGGGGACCTCGTTGGCGATCCGGACCACCGAGCGGATCTGAGCGACCGTGCCCGGCTTGAACGCGATGTGGCCGATGCCGACCTCGGACAGCTCCTCGATCAGCGCGACGGCCTCGTCGAGCTCGGGGATGCCGGCCGTGACGATGACGCCGTCGATCGGGGCGCCCGCGGAGCGCGCCCGCTGCACCAGCCGCTTGCCGCCGAGCTGGAGCTTCCACAGGTACGGGTCGAGGAACAGCGAGTTGAACTGGACCGCGCGACCCGGCTCGAGCAGCGTCTGCAGCTCGGCGACCCGGTCGGTGAAGATCTTCTCGGTGACCTGGCCGCCGCCGGCCAGCTCGGCCCAGTGGCCCGCGTTGGCCGCCGCGGCGACGATCTTCGCGTCGACGGTGGTCGGGGTCATGCCCGCGAGCAGGATCGGCGAGCGCCCGGTCAACCGGGTGAACGCGGTCTCGACACCCACCTTGCCGTCGGGCAGGGACACCAGGGTGGGGCGGAACTCGCTCCACGCCTTCTGCACCTCGGGCGCCGCACCCGGGGTGATGAGGTTGCGCTGGCCGCCGCGCGTGGATGCCGCGACGATGCCGACGCCGCGACCGCGAAGCGCGCCCGCCGTCATCCGGGTGAGCAGGTCGCCGGGGCCGAGGTCCAGGATCCAGGCCGCGCCCGCGTCAACCGCGGAGTCCACGGCGGCGACCCAGTCGACGGGGTCGACGAGGCAGTAGCCGGCGAGCTTGCTCGCGAGTTCGGGGTCGAGGCCGCAGCGGACGGCCCAGGCGCCGACCGTGTCGACGGCGTCCGCGAGCGCCGGGTGGTGGAAACCGATCTCGACGGCGAGCGGCTCGAAGACCGGGGCGAACACGGCACCGCCGCGCTTCTTGGCGTCGCGCTCGCGCGCCTCGTCCTCGGCGATCTGCTCAGCCCGCTGCTGCACCCGGGCCAGCTGCGCCGGGGTCCCGGAGACCACCACGCGGCGACGTCCGTTGCGGATGGCCATCACGGCGGCGCGCTCGGCGTCCACGCCCGCGCCGATCTCGTCCACGATGGCCTGGATGCGATCCGGGTCCACATCGGAGATCGCGAGCATGGGGGCGCGCTCGGCGCCGCCGATCACGCCACGGCGGCGGCCGACCAGGACCGCCGCCGCGCCGATCAGCTGCGCGATGGCCAGGAGGGAGCCGTCGGTGGCGCCGCCGTCGGCGACGGCCTGAGCGCCGAGCAGCCCCTGCGAGTGACCGATCACGGCGACCGGCGGGTTCTGGGCGGGGTCGAGGCCCTGCAGCCGCAGCGACCGCAGGGCGGCGAGCTGGGCGAGGAAGACGCCGGGCAGCGACACCGAGGCGGAGAGGAGGGCCGCGGCCGACGGGCCGGCCGGGGTGGCGTCCTCGTCGACGACGTCCTGTTCGAGGATCCAGCCGATGGGGTCGAAGCCGGCGGGCCGGACCACGAGCAGGTCCTGCGCGACCGGGGCGAGGATGGCGGCGGCCTCGTTGACGAGTCCGGTCATGTCCGGCTCGAGGCCGTTGTCCCGGATCAGCTCCTCCAGGGGAGCGAGCCAGGCGGCACCCTGGCCGCCGAACGCGAGGGCGTACGCCTCGCCGGCAAGGATCCGATCTCGTAGGGCGGTCTTCGGAGACCCGGCGCGCGCAGAGATCCGCGACCCTCCGGTGCCGCTTCCCTTACCCGCAGGCGTGCTCTCGTCGATCGTCACGATTGACTGTCCTCTCCTGGTCGATGCCCACCGAGAACTCGGGCCACACGCGGCGCTTCGGCGGGCCGCGGAGGGATCTTCGGGGACGCGATCAGGCTCGCACAGAATCGTGAGGATTTCCTCACGTTTGCGACCTGGACAAGCGTTCTACCAGGTAGTAGGCGTGACACGGATCACAAATCGGCTTTCGAAGTGACTCGCGAGTAGGGAGCGAACGCGCTGGCTGGGCCGAAAACGACCCGACACGAAACCTGAGGAACCCCTCATATTGATCGTTATCAACTCGTTATCTTTGGGTGCGCGGCCCGTTCGCGCTTTTCACCCCGATCGGGGTGAAAAGCGCCCACGGTTCCGGCTACGCGGACCGCCGGTCGAGTCGGCGCGCGAATGCCTCCGGATCGTCCACCCCGACCACGAGCGCGGCGAACGGTTGCCCCGACAGCTCGATCCGCAGCGCGGGCTGCCCCCTGCGCACGTCGACGAACTCGCGGCTCCCCCGCGAGCGCCAGGTGCCGAGCTTGCGTCCACCGGGCACCCCCAGCCCGGGCGCACGCATCCCGCGCGGCGCCGACGGTCCGTCCAGGCAGACCTCGACGGCGCGGATCGCACTCAACGGGACCTCGACGTCGCCGTGGAGGGCGCCGAGCTTCTCCAGGGTCGAGAGGGTCAGGCGGAGGGTGCTGTCGGTGATCGTGAGGGTTCCCATGTAGTCAGCTCTACCAGGGCGCTCGACGGAACTCTGGGAGCACGAGCCGAGCGGCGACCGGTGTCGGCCCTCCTCGATACCGTCGACGGCGACACGACCACACGGGCCCGCCGGGGGGATGGGATGAAGTACACGAAAGAAATCCTCCAGGCGGCGGTAGAGAATTCGACGAGCGTCGCAGGTGTCCTCCGCTATCTCGATCTCGCCGCGACCGGAGGATCTCACGCCCACCTCAGCCGGCGAATCAAGAAGCTCGGGATCGACACATCTCACTTCACCGGGGGTGCGCACCTGAAGGGCCGGCCGGCCCCCAACCGCCTGACTCCAGCGGACATCCTGGTCGTACGCCCGCCCGGGAGTCCGCGCGTCAAACCTCATCAGTTGCGACGCGCTCTCATCGAAGCCGGTGTGCCGCACCTCTGCGCCGCATGTGGAATCGGGCCCGTCTGGAACGGCTGGCCCCTGACACTGCACGTGGATCACATCAACGGCGACTACCTCGACTCACGGCTCGAGAACCTCCGGTTCCTGTGTCCGAACTGTCACACCCAGACTGCGAGTTGGGCGGGTAGGAATCGGGCCGCGCGCCCGGCGTCCGACACACCCCCGGACGACGCGGTGGCGTAGTCTGTTGCGGCACGCGCGAGTGGCGGAATGGCAGACGCGCCACACTTAGGATGTGGTGTCCAACGGACGTGGGGGTTCAAGTCCCCCCTCGCGCACCACGAGCAGTTCCAGGAACTGCGTACGACGAGGCCGCGAACCCGAAGGGGTTCGTGGCCTTGTTCATAGGGCTTGGTCGGACGCAGGATGCACGCGGCGACCAGCCCGCGTTCGCCGTCGGCAGCACGTCGTCCAGGCCGCCCGCCTGCCCAGTCAGTGGGCGGGCGCGGTCGCCGCAATGAGGTCGGCGGCCAACGCGCGCAGCTCGGCGGCGGGTCCAGTCGTCGAATAGAGACCGCCCACTGCCAGCGCGCCCACTATCGCGATGTGCAGTCGGTCGGCCAGACGATCGCTGTCGGCAACACCGAGTCGGACGGTCAGCGCCCGGAGGCGGCGCCGGAGCTCCTCCTCGTGCTGAAGACAGCGTTCTCTGATGTTTCCCGCTTCCTCGCTGTCGAATTCCGCTGCGGTGTTGACGAACGCGCAACCCCGATAGGCGCGCTTTGTCGCGAGCTCCTGCAGCCAGGTCAGCTGCGCGTCGAGTTGGTCCCGAGGGTCGGTGTGCCGCGCTGCCGTTTCGTCCCACATTGCCCAGAAGGTGTCATCGCGACGTTGCAGGACCGCGAGGACGAGGTCGTCCTTCGCCGGGAACCAGCGATACAGGCTCGCCTTCGCCACCCCGGCCCGACGGACGACCTCGTCCACGCCGACGGCGCGAACACCGTTGGTATAGAAGAGATCCGCCGCGATATCGATCAGCTTCTCGCGCAGCGCCGGGCCGCGCACCTGCTTGGACATCTCGCGGGCACTTTCCTTCCTAGCTGCCCATCACGATCGCGGCCTTGCCGAAACCGCTCCGGGCCTGCACCCATTGCTGGGCCTCGGCGGCCCGATGCAGGTCGAACTCGGCACCGACGACAACCCGAATCAGTCCCGCGTCGATCAGGGTGGTGATCGCCCGCAATGCTACGGGGTCCGGTTCGACGAGGTACGAGACCGCCCGGATACCGTATTCCGCCGCTGTTGCAGCGTATTCCGGTATCGACCACGCGGTTGCCAAGGCGACCGCACCCCCGGCCGCGACCAGACCGAAGAGCGACCTGCCGAATTCGCCACCCACCAGATCGATCGCAGCATCGACTGTTCCGATCGCCGCGACCGCCGCGGCATCGGAGTAGTCAACGCACGTCCCCACTCCCAGCGCGTACAAGGCCGCGTGATCACCGGCACGCGCCAGGGCAACGACGGTGGCGCCGCGGGCGACCGCCAGCTGCACGGCCAGATGCCCGACCCCACCGGAAGCGCCGCTGACGAGGACGCGATGTCCGGAGCTCACTCCGGTGGCGTCGAGCATCTGCCACGCCGTGAGCGCGGCCATCGGCAGGCACGCCGCCTCGGTGAACGACATCGAGGCCGGCATCGGTGCCAGATGATGGGCGGGGACCGTCATGTACTCCGCATACGTTCCCGCGGGGTAGGGAAACCACGCCAGACCGAAGAGCCGGTCGCCGACGGCGTGGCGAGTCACGCCATATCCGAGCGCATCGACCACGCCCGCGACATCCCAGCCGGGAATGAACGGTAGGTGCATGGACTGCTCGTAGCCGGCATTGAGTCCGGTGTACACGTCGATCGGGTTCACGCTGGTTGCCTTGACCGCGATACGCACCTCGCCGGCGGCGGGTTCGGGTCGGGGAACGTCGGCGATCTCGAGTGCCGAGCCCCAGCATTCGTGCCGGGCCGCCAGCATTGTGGCGCAGCTGGCCCGGCGTGCTCCGACGATCATGACGCCCGGACCAGGGCAGACGCGTCGACGCCGCACTGACGGGCCACCCCGGCGACGTCGAAATGGAAGCTCTCGTAGCTCACGCGGTCGTCCTCGAATCGGAACAGCATGAAAACGGGGACCGTCGCCCGCCGGCCGTTCGGAACCGCTCCGGTCCACGTGAACGCGGGCGTGAGGGAGATCTCGCCCCAACAGCACAGGGTGTCACCGTCCATGGCGTGACCGTCCACGCGCACCTCGTAGTCGGGTGCGAACGCGAACCACCCCTCGATCGCCCACTTGACCTCCGGTCCGACCGACCGGGTCCCCAGAGGTGGTGATTCGAGGACGGCCTCCGGGTGGTAGATCGCCATCGCTCCCGCCGCGTCCTGCCGGCTCTTCGCGTGCGCCAACCCCTCGACCACCTGGATTGCCCTGCTTACCGAAATTGCTTGATCGACCATCCTGCACTCGCCCCTTCAGTTGCCTATCGAGACAGATCTGTCTCTTTTTAGCACCGCGGGGGCGGGCCTTGTCAACCAGCAGACGCACGCCAAATGGATCGGAGCATCACGTCGACTTCTCCGCGATGATCTGGATGAGGTTGCCGCACGTGTCGTCGAAGACCGCCACGACCGCGGTACCGATGTCGGTCGGCGGTTGCGTGAACACCACACCCCTTCCGGTCAGCCGGGCATGCTCGGCCTCGACGTCGTCGACGGCGAACTGCGCGAGCGGAATGCCGTCCTCGGCAAGGGCATCCCGGTACGGCTTCACCGCCGGGTGGTGCGCCGGCTCCAGCAGGAGCTGCGGGCCGTCGGGCGATTCGGGCGAAACGACCGTGAGCCACGAGTCGTCACCAAGGGGAATGTCGCGATGCTTCGTGAAGCCGAGTACATCGGTGTAGAAGGCGAGGGCTGCTCGCTGGTCGTCGACGAACAAACTCGTCAGGTTGATTCTCATCGATCGTCTCTCTCTCGGACAGGCCATCGCCTGGCGATCTCGGCGAGTGGCTCGGGGTTGAAGTAGTGAAATTTGGCGCGTCCACGCCGCTCCGTCGCGACCAGCCCCGCCGACTCGAGCACACCGAGGTGCTGAGAGATCGCCTGACGCGTGAGGCCGAGACCATGCCGCACCGCGAGCAGGGAACAGATCTCGAACAGCGTCTGGCCGTCGCTCGCCGCCAGTTCGTCGAGGATGACACGCCTCGTCTCGTCATCGAGAGCGCGGTAGACAGTGACCACGACCCCACCATATGCAAGTCAACACTTGCATATCAAGGCCCGCCCCGGCCATCGCGGGCCTGGTCAGGGTGATCCACGCCTCCCAGGCTCCGTACCGGCGGCGCCGCCGGCTCGGGTACCGTCGTTGTGTGGCCAGTTCACCCTCCCGTCGCAGACCAGCGCTGATTCTCTTCGTCGTCATCGTTGCGGCCGGGTGTCTCGCGTTGGGCTGGTGGCAGTGGACCCGCTTCGAGGCCGTCGGCGGCACCGGGCAGAACCTGGGCTACGCCTTCCAGTGGCCGCTGTTCGCGGCGTTCGTGGTGTACGCGTACCGGCGGTTCGTGCAGCTCGAGGACCGCGACCCGTCCGAGGACGCGCCCTCCGCCTCGGAGATCCGCGAGATTCCCGCCGACGTGCTGCCCACGCGCACCCGGTCGGGCGACCAGCGACTGGACGCGGACAACCCGGACGACGAAGCCCACCAGGCGTATAACAACTACCTCGCGCAGCTCAGAGCGGGCGAGGCCGATAGGAGCAGCACGTGAGCACGGCCCCCGACCAGACCCTCACCGCGACCCCGGTCCGCGACAACAAGAAGATCGCCTCGGCGCTGCTGCGCTACCGCGTCCTCGCCTACGCCACCGGCATCTGGCTGCTCGTGCTCACCGCGGAGATGGTCGCGAAGTACGTGTTCAAGGTGGACAACCTGCCGAGCTGGATCGCGATCGTGCACGGCTGGGTCTACTTCGTCTACCTGATCCTGACGATGGATCTCGCCGTGAAGGTGCGCTGGCCGGTCGGACGGACCATCGGCACCCTGCTCGCGGGCACCGTCCCGTTCCTGTCGTTCTTCGTCGAGCACTGGCGCACCCAGCAGGTCAAGCGCGACTTCGGCGTCTGATCGCCGTGCCGCCCGTCGAGCGTGCACCTTCCGTCGCATCGCCCGAGAGCGATCGCGCGGAACTGCACGCTCGACGGGACGGGCGGACCTAGCTGCCGGCCAGCGCGGCGATCGCGGGCACCAGCTGTGCCAGCGCGCGGCCGCGGTGCGAGGCCGCGTCCTTCTCCTCGGGGGTCAGCTGCGCCGCCGAGCGCTCCTCCCCGGCCGGGACGAACACCGGGTCGTAGCCGAAGCCGCCGTCGCCGCGGGGCTCCCTGGCGATCGCACCCGGCCAGGTGCCCCGCACGACCGACTCCGCACCACCGGGCACCACGAGGGCGCACGCGGACACGAAGGCCGCTCCCCTGCGCTCGTCCGGCACGTCGGACAGCTGCGCGAGCACCAGCGCGGTGTTCGCCGCGTCGTCGCCGTGCACGCCGGACCATCGCGCCGACAGCACCCCCGGCATCGCGTTCAGCGCGTCCACCTCGAGCCCCGAATCGTCCGCGACACACGGCAGCCCGGTGGCCGCCGCACCGTCGCGGGCCTTGGCGAGCGCGTTGCCCTCGAAGCTCGCCTCCGTCTCCGGCGCCTCGGGGAACGGCGGCACCTCGTCGAGGCCGACGAGTTCGATTCCGCTCACCCCGGCCGCCTCGAGCACCCGACGAAGTTCCTTGAGCTTCTTGGCGTTTCGACTGGCAACGAGAAGCCGGACGGCGTCAGGCACCGAACTTCTTCTTCGCCGCCTCGGGCTCCTTGGGCTCGGGCAGCTCGCCCGGGTACGGCAGCGCGAGCGCCTGCTTCTGCACCTCGAACAGCTGCTCGCAGCCGGCCAGCGCGGAGTCGAGCAGCTTGTCCAGCGTGGTGCGCGGGAAGGTCGCGCCCTCTCCGGTGCCCTGCACCTCGACGAGGGTGCCGGTGTCGGTCGCGACGACGTTCATGTCGACCTCGGCACGCGAATCCTCCTCGTAGGGCAGGTCCAGCCGCACCCGGCCGTCGACGACGCCGACGCTGACCGCGGCGATCGCGCACGAGAGCGGCTGCGGGTCGACCAGCCGGCCGGCCGCGCGCAGGTAGGTCACCGCGTCCGCCAGGGCGACGTAGGCGCCGGTGATCGCGGCGGTGCGGGTGCCGCCGTCGGCCTGCAGCACGTCACAGTCGATCGCGATGGTGTTCTCGCCGATCGCGGCGAGGTCGATGCAGGCGCGCAGTGAACGGCCGACCAGCCTGCTGATCTCCTGGGTGCGGCCGCCGACCCTGCCCTTGACGGACTCGCGGCCGCTGCGGGTGTGGGTCGCGGCGGGCAGCATCGCGTACTCGGCGGTCAGCCAGCCGAGCCCGGAGCCCTTGCGCCAACGCGGCACGCCCTCCTCGACGCTCGCGGTGCACATCACGCGGGTACCACCGAACTCGACGAGAACCGATCCGGCCGGATGGCTCGTGAAGCCCCGGGTGATCCGTACCTCGCGGAGTTCGTCGTCCGCCCTGCCGTCCAGTCGTCTGCTCACGGGCGCAAGCCTAGACGTCCCGCGACTCAGATCTCGAAGACGTCCCCGGGCGAGACGGCGTGGACCGGTCCGGAGAACTCTGCCTTGGCTTCGGCGATGACGTCCTCACGGGAGGTCCACGGCGGAATGTGCGTCAGCAGCAGCTCGCCGACCCCGGCCCGGGCCGCCACCTGCCCGGCCTCGGTGCCGGAGAGGTGGATGCCCTTCGGCCGGTCGGGGTGATGCGTCCAGGAGGCCTCGGCCAGCAGCACATTCGCGCCGCGGGACAACTCGACGACCTCGTCGCACATCCCGGTGTCGCCGGTGTAGACGAGGGTCCGGCCCGCGGGATCGCTGATCCGCAGCCCGTACGCCTCCGGCGGGTGGAACACCCGGCGCGAGGTGACGGTCAGGGCGCCGTGGCTCACGGACCCGCCGTCGGTGAAGGCGCGCAGGTCGATCGTGTCGGAGATGTCGTCGAGTTCGCCCCCGCACTCCGAGGAGGCGGCCCCGATCCGGCAGGCGGTGTCCGTCGGGCCGCAGACGACGGCCCGGCCGACAGGCGGGTTGGGGTGGTAGCGGCGCCACACGAGCAGGCCGGGCAGGTCCAGGCAGTGATCGGCGTGCAGGTGGGTCAGGAACACCGACACCTGACCGGGGTCGGCATAACGCTGGAGCGCACCGAGCACACCGGGGCCGAAATCGAGTACCGCCGGCGGGGCGTCCGGAGCGGTCAACAGGTAGCCCGACGCGGGCGAGTCGGGGCCCCCGACGCTGCCCGAACAACCCAGGACGGTGATGCGCATGTTTCCCATGCTGCCACGCACACCTGATCCGGAAAAAGCTTCGGGTGGAATCGAGACCAAAAGCGACGACGGTTCCCGCTGCGCCGGGCGTCACACCTGCGCCTTCGCTACGTGCTCAACGCCTTCGCCTCGCGCGCCTTGCGGACATCGGACGCCAGCACCCAGGCCGCGACGACGCCACCGATCGCACCGAACAGATGCCCTTCCCAGGAGATCCCGGGCTGGCCGGGGAGCAC
This sequence comes from Rhodococcus daqingensis, assembly GCF_042665615.1. Taxonomy (NCBI): domain Bacteria; kingdom Bacillati; phylum Actinomycetota; class Actinomycetes; order Mycobacteriales; family Nocardiaceae; genus Rhodococcus; species Rhodococcus daqingensis. The sequence goes on from NZ_JBHTCS010000028.1 coordinate 348,958, forward strand.
GCCCCACAGCGCCCCGCCGTAGATCACCAGGACGACGAGCCCGAGGGCCATCTGCCCGAAATGCCGGGTGAAGATGCCGCGGCTGATCAGGTAGGTGAGCCAACCGAACACGAGCACCGAGGCGCCGAGATGGTTGTTCACCGAACCGAACAGCCAGACCCCGACGCCGCCGATCACCCAGATGATGCCGGTGGCCGCGAGCCCGCGGCCGATGCCCGAGAGCATCACCAGGAATCCGAGGACCAGCAACGGGATCGTGTTCGCGACCAGGTGCGCCCACCCGCCGTGCAGCACCGGCGCGAAGACGATCCCCCACAGACCGTCGACGGTCCGCGGCTCGATGCCGCCGTTGTCGAGGCTGCCCTTGACGAGCATGTCGATGAACTCGAGGACGTACAGGCCGACGACGAAGCCGCCGATGACCGCGGCCGCCTGCTGCCACATCGGGCGCTCGGCCGCCGGCCTGGTCGCGGGCGGGCTCGACGGCCCCGACAGGGCGGGGTCGGTGTACTTGAACGGGTCACCCGGGGTGCTCACGCCGAACCTCTTTCCGTCACGCCCACAGCTGCCCCTCGAGGGCCGCCTCCGCATCCTCGAGGGTACCGGCGTAGGCACCGGTGGACAGGTACTTCCAGCCGCCGTCGGCCACGATGAAGGCGATGTCCGCACGGCCACCGGCCTTGACCACCTTGGCCGCCACGCCGAGCGCCGCGTGCAGGACCGCCCCGGTCGAGACGCCCGCGAAGATGCCCTCCCGCTCGATCAGTTCCCTCGTCCGCCGCACCGCGTCGAAGGGCCCGACCGAGAACCTCGCCGTCAGCACCGACTCGTCGTACAGCTCGGGGATGAAGCCCTCGTCGATGTTGCGCAGGCCGTAGACGAGTTCGCCGTAGCGCGGCTCGGCGGCGACGATCTCGATGCCCGGGACGTGTTCGCGCAGAAAGCGTCCGGTGCCCATCAGGGTGCCGGTCGTGCCGAGCCCGGCCACGAAATGCGTGATCTCCGGGAGGTCGCGCAGCAGCTCCGGGCCGGTGCCCTCGTAGTGCGCGGCCGGGTTTGCCGGGTTGCCGTACTGGTAGAGCATCACCCAGTCGGGGTTTTCGGCGGCAATCGACTTCGCCCGGGCCACCGCCTCGTTGGAACCGCCGCGCGCGGGCGAGTCGATGATCTCGGCGCCGAACATGGTGATCATCTGCCTGCGCTCGATCGAGGTGTTCTCCGGCATCACGCACACCAGCCGGTACCCCTTCAGCTTGGCCGCCATCGCCAGCGAGATCCCGGTGTTGCCGCTCGTCGGCTCCAGGATGGTGGCGCCGGGGGTGAGCAGTCCGTCCCGCTCGGCCTGCTCGATCATCCGCAGGGCCGGCCGGTCCTTCACCGAGCCGGTGGGATTGCGGTCCTCCAGCTTGGCCCACAGCCGCACCGGCGATTCACCGGTCCATCGCGGCGACAACCGAGGCAGCCCGACCAGCGGTGTGTCGCCCAGGGTTTCGATCAGCGAGTCGTACCGGGCCACCGGCGATCAGCCCCCGGCGACCGCGGGCAGGATGGTGACCGAATCACCGTCGGCCACCTCGGTCTCGAGGCCGCCGGAGAACCGCACGTCCTCGTCGTTGACGTACACGTTGACGAACCGGTGCAGCTTGCCGTCGTTGATCAGCCGGTCCTTGAGCCCGGCATGGTTCGCCTCGAGATCGTCGATCACCGCGGCGAGGGTGGAACCCGTTGCCTGCACCCGCTTCTCGCCGCCGGTGTGATTGCGGAGGATGGTGGGAATGGACACGATGACAGCCATCGGGGCTCCTAGTGTGGGTTCTGCGCGTAGGGGTAGCTCGGTACGACCTCGACCGGTTCCTCGGTGACCTCGCCGTCGACGATCCGGTAGCTGCGAAGCTCGTGCGCCCTCGGATCCCGGGTGGAGATCAGCACATAGTGCGCGCCGGGCTCGGACGCGAAGGAGATGTCGGTGCGACTCGGGTACGCCTCGGTCGCGGTGTGCGAGTGGTAGATCACCACGGGCTCCTCGTCGGCCGCCTCCATCGCACGCCAGAGCCGCAACTGCTCGCCGGAGTCGAAGCGGTAGAAGGTCGGTGAGCGCTCGGCATTGATCATCGGGACGTGTCGCAGCGGCCGATCGCTGCCCTCGGGACCGGCGATGATGCCGCAGGCCTCGTCGGGATGATCGGCGCGGGCATGCGCGACCATGGCCTCGACGAGGTCGGATCTGATCACCAACACCTGCGCCTCCCGATGTGTGCGCCCTGCTCAGACGTCGAATGCTGACGGAAACAGCTCCCGGTAGCTCGGTATTCCCGCGACCGGCGTCGCGGCGAGCACCGCGCCGACGATCGCCCGCTCCACCGCGTCGGCCGCGGCCGCGCAGACCGAGTCCAGGACCGCCAGGTCCGGCGGAAAGGCGGCGGGCATCGGCGCCTCTGGGGGCGCGCTCGCCCGGGTTCCGGTCGCGAGCGCGAACAGGGTGTCCCCGTCCAGCGGAGAGTGTGCGGGCCGGATCGCGCGGGCCAGGCCGTCATGGCCCGCGACGGCGACGCGTCTGCACCCGGCCTTGCTCAGCCCGGCGTCGGTGGCCACCACCCCGATGGTGGTGTTGAGCACCGTTCCCTTCTGCCCGAGTGCGGTCGCGGCGGCGAGCTCGGCACGGTCCGGGATCCGCAGCCCCCAACCCGCTGCCTCGGACACCCCGACACCCCACGGCAGGCCGGTGCCCGGATCGAACACGGAGCCAACGGGGTTGGCGACGATCAGCGCCGCAACCGTGACGCCCTCGGCCGCCCCGGCGCCGAGCACGATGCTGGCGGTGCCGACGCCGCCCTTGAGCACCCCCGCACGCGCACCGACCCCGGCGCCCACCGACCCGACCGCGAAGTCCACGGCCGCCGCCTCCGCCGCGAGGAAGCCGTGATCCGCGGTCGGCCGCACCGACCAGTCCCCCACCGGCAGATCGAAGATCACCGCCCCCGGCACGATCGGCACGACGTGACCGTCGGCGTCCATCGGGATCCCGCGGCCGTGCTCCTCGAGCCAGCGCATCACCCCGTCCGCGGCGGCCAGGCCGTAGGCGCTGCCCCCGGTCAGGAGCACCGCGTCGACCCGCTGGACGGTGTGGCTCGGGTCGAGCAGGTCGGTCTCGCGTGTGCCCGGACCACCGCCCCGCACGTCGACGGACGCGGTGGCCCCGCCGGGCGCCAGCACGACGGTGCACCCCGCCGCCCGGCCGGAACCCAGGCTCGCGTCCCGGTCCAGCTCGTGGTGATGCCCGACGAGCAGGCCCTCGACGTCGGCTAGCGAGTTCCGCGGCCCCGTCCGCACCCCCGCGCCCGTCACGGGACCAGGACCTGCACCAGGGAGTCCTGCATCCAGGTGAGCCAGTGGTAGACGTCCAGGTGCGGCGCCCGCGGGTCGTCGGGATCCAGCTCGTCCGGGGTGTCGGCGTCGATCCCGATGGTGGTCCCCAGCGCGAGCCGGACGTCGTTGAGTCCGGCCAGCCACGCGTCGGCCTGCTCGGGGGTGAGCGAGACCTTGCCGCCCTCGGCGGGAACGGTCTGCAGGATCACCGATCCCGCCGCCAGCTTCGCGTCGATGATCTCCGGTTCGTGCAGACTTCGCAGTGCCGCATTGAGGTTCGTGCCCTGCGCCTCGGTGCCGGAGCGATCCGCGGATGCCCGGTAGAAGTCGGGCAGCAGCCGGGCCAGCGCGGCATCCGTTGGGGCGTCACTGTTCCCGGTGCGCAGGCCGGTCAGCTCGGCGAGATCGTCCTGCGGCGCCGCGGCGGCGCGATCCTCCAGCAACGAGAGGACCGACGAGACCAGCGAACGGAGAACCGAGGCCTCTCGTGCGTCCATCTCGGAGCGAATCTTCACGCCCCCCAGCGAATTCTTTCGGCTCCATGTGCGCACGTCGCGTACCTGCGGGTCCTTTCGGTGTCGGTTGGTGGGCCGCTAGCTGTCGCGCTGCATCGTCGCCCACAGCCCGGCCTGGTGGAGACGGTTCACATCGTGCTCCATCTTGTCGCGGGATCCGGACGAGACGACGGCCTTGCCTTCCTTGTGGACCTGCATCATCAGGTCGGTGGCCCTCGCCTTGCTGTAGCCGAACAGCTTCTGGAAGATGAAGGTCACGTAGTGCATGAGGTTCACGGGATCGTCCCAGACGACCGTCACCCAGGGTTTGTCCTCCGCTTCCAGGATCTCCTCGACCTCGGATTCGGCCGGCGTGACCTGGGGCGACGCTGCGGGCATCCTCGCCATCGGGATAGTTGTCGGGCACTGGGCCATGACTCAAGAGTACGACGTGCCCAGGAAAGAGAAAACCTCCCGGCGCAGGACGGCGCGCGCCGCATCTCGGTCCCGAGACTCGTATGGTGAGCGCGTGACGAACGATGCCTCGGTCTGGTCCCAGCCGAATACGAGCACCGCGCTGCTCACCGACCAGTACGAGCTGACGATGCTCTCGGCCGCCCTGGGCGACGGTTCCGCCGATCGCCGCTGCAGCTTCGAGGTCTTCTCCCGCAGACTGCCCGCCGGGCGTCGATACGGGGTCGTCGCCGGCATCGGCCGGTTGCTGGACGCGCTGGCCAGGTTCCGGTTCGGCGAACCCGAACTGGCCGTCGTGTCCCGGTTCCTCAACGAGCAGACGGTGGACTGGCTGCGGAACTACCGCTTCTCCGGCGACATCGACGGCTACCGCGAGGGCGAGCTGTACTTCCCCGGCTCGCCGATCCTCTCGGTGCGCGGCACCTTCGCCGAATGCGTGCTCCTGGAGACCTTGACGCTCTCGATCCTCAACCACGACAGCGCGATCGCCTCCGCCGCGGCGCGCATGGTCAGCGCCTCGGCGGGCCGGCCGATGATCGAGATGGGCTCGCGGCGCGCGCACGAGGAATCCGCGGTCGCCTGCTCGCGTGCGGCCTACCTGGCCGGCTTCACGGCCACCTCGAATCTGGAGGCCGTCCGCCGCTACGGCGTGCCCGGCGCGGGCACCAGTGCGCACGCGTTCACGCTGTTGCACAACACCCCCGACGGGCCCGACGAGGCCGCGGCCTTCCGCGGCCAGATCGCGGCGCTGGGCCTCGGCACCACCCTGCTGGTGGACACCTACGACATCACCGAGGGGGTGAAGACCGCCATCGCTGTCGCGGGCCCGGAGCTCGGCGGTGTCCGGCTCGATTCCGGCGATCTCGGCGAGTGGGCCCGCCAGGTGCGCAAGCAGCTCGACGAGCTGGGCGCAACCGAGACCAAGATCGTCGTCTCGGGTGACCTGGACGAGTACTCGATCGCGGCGCTGCGGGCCGAACCGGTGGACACTTATGGGGTGGGGACCGCCCTCGTCACCGGCTCGGGCGCACCCACGGCGGGAATGGTCTACAAGCTGGTGGAGGTGGAGGGGATCCCGGTGGCCAAGCGCAGCGCCGACAAGGCCTCGCGCGGCGGGACCAAGGCCGCGGTCCGATTCGCCCGGCCCAGCGGCACCGTGGTCGAGGAGGTCGCCTACCCGATGGGCAACCCTGTCCCCGAGTCCGGCCGGCTGATCCCGCGCGAGCTGCTGACCCCGATGATCCGGGGCGGCGAGCGGGTGGCGGGGCTGCCGACCCTCACCGACAGCCGCGACCTGGTGGCGAAGGGTCTGGTGAGCCTGCCGTGGGAGGGCCTGAAGCTCTCGCACGGCGACGAGGCGGCCATCCCGACCCGATTCCTGAGCTAGAGGAGGCGCCATGAGCAGAGCACTGATCATCGTCGACGTGCAGAACGATTTCTGCGAGGGCGGATCGCTGGCCGTGGCGGGGGGTGGCGCCGTGGCGAAGGCGATCTCGGGGTACATCGCCTCGGAGGCGGGGCGCGACTACGACGCGGTCGTCGCGACCAGGGACTACCACGTGGACCCCGGCGCGCATTTCTCGTCGGACCCCGACTACGTGGACAGCTGGCCGCCGCACTGCCGGGTCGGCACGCCCGGCGCCGACTTCCATCCGGCGCTGGATCTGAATCCCGTCGAGGCGGTGTTCTCGAAGGGCGCCCACTCGGCCGCCTACTCCGGGTTCGAGGGGACCTCGACGTCCGGGGGTTCGCTGTCGGCCTGGCTGCGGGCGCGGGCGATCGACTCCGTCGACGTGGTGGGGATCGCCACCGACCACTGCGTCCGCGCGACCGCGCTCGACGCGGCGCGGGAGGGCTTCGAGACCAGGGTGCTGCTGCGGTACACGGCCGCGGTGTCCCCCGACACCGTGCCGGCGGTGCTCGAGCGGCTCCGCGAGGCGGGCGTCACCCCGGTGGGACAGGTCGCTGCGGCGAACTGACGGCGGGGCACAGTAGCCTTGGTCGGTGCCTGAACTCCCCAATGTGCCCGACCTGCTCTCCGTGGCGGTGCAGGCGTTGGGCGGCGCCGAACGCACGAACCAGCTGACCATGGCGTCGGCGGTCGCGCACGCCATCGACACCGGCGAGCACCTCGCCGTGCAGGCGGGTACCGGCACCGGTAAGTCGCTCGCCTACCTGGTGCCCAGCATCCGGCACGCGGTCGAGAGCGGCCGCACCGTGGTCATCTCCACCGCCACCATCGCGCTGCAGCGCCAGCTCGTGGACCGCGACCTGCCCCGCCTGTCCGATGCCCTCGAGGGCTCGCTGGGCAGGCGGCCGGAGTTCGCGATCCTCAAGGGCCGCAACAACTACCTGTGCCTGAACAAGATCCACACCGGGGCGTCAGAAGACACCGCGGAGTCGGCGGAGCTGTTCGACGCGTTCGCCATCTCCCGGCTCGGCCGCGAGGTGCAGCGGCTGACCAGGTGGTCCTCCGACACCGAGACCGGCGACCGGGACGAGCTGGTGCCCGGGGTGAGCGATCAGTCCTGGCGCCAGGTCAGCGTCACCTCGCGCGAGTGCCTGGGCAAATCGAGCTGCCCGGTCGGCGAGGACTGCTTCGCGGAGCGGGCGCGGACCGAGGCCTCGAAGGTCGACGTGGTGGTCACCAACCATGCGATGCTCGCGATCGACGCGATCACCGGCATCGCTGTCCTGCCCGAGCACGACGTCGTGGTCATCGACGAGGCGCACGAACTGGTCGACCGGGTGACGGGGGTTGCCACCGCGGAGCTCGCACCCTCAACCATCAGCGCCGCCGCGCGCAGGTGCGTCAAGCTCGTGGAAGAGCAGGATGCGGACCGGTTCGAGGCCTCCGCGGAGGGCTGGGACGCGGTGCTCGAGGAGCTTCACGCCGGCCGGTGGGAGGCACTGCCCGACGGCGCGGGCCACGCACTGGCCGCCGTCCGCGACGCGGCGTGGGCGGTGCGCACCGCGATCGGCCCGGCGCGGCCGGGGATGAACGCCACCGACCCCGAGGCGGCCGCCGCCCGCAACGCGGCGCTCGCAGCCGTCGACGAGGTTCACGACAACGCCGTCCGCGTGCTCACCGCGTTCGACGAACCGGACCCGGCCAAGCGCAAGGACGTCGTCTGGCTCGCGGACGAGGAGCGGCGCGGCAAGCTCGTGCGGATGGCGCCGCTGTCGGTCGGTGGATTGCTGCGGTCGCGGCTGTTCGCGGAGTCGACGGTGGTGCTCACCTCGGCGACCCTGACGGTCGGCGGATCCTTCGACGGGCTCGCGGTGAACTGGGGCCTGCCCGCCGAGTCCGGCTCCCGCATCGATCCGGCCATGGCGACGGGTACAGAGGCGCCGGCGGACGAGGCGAGCATCCGATGGAACTCGCTCGACGTGGGCTCACCGTTCGACCACGCCAAGGCGGGAATCCTGTACGTGGCCAAGCACCTGCCCGCCCCCGGACGCGACGGGTTGGCGCAGAGTTACCTCGACGAGATCGCCGAGTTGGTGACCGCGGCAGGCGGCCGCACCCTGGGCCTGTTCTCCTCGATGCGCGCCGCGAAGGCGGCCGCCGAGGTGATGCGCGAGCGCCTCGACACCCCGGTGCTGTGCCAGGGCGACGATGCCACCGGTCAGCTGGTCCGCAAGTTCGCCGAGGACGAGGCCACCTCACTGTTCGGCACGCTGTCGCTGTGGCAGGGCGTGGACGTGCCCGGCCGGTCGCTGAGCCTGGTGATCCTGGACCGGATCCCGTTCCCCCGGCCGGACGATCCGCTGCTGGTGGCGCGCCAGCGCGCGGTCGAGTCGCGCGGTGGCAACGGCTTCCTCGCGGTCGCCGGGAACCACGCGGCGCTGCTGCTGGCGCAGGGCGTCGGGCGACTACTGCGCAGCGTCGACGACCGCGGCGTGATCGCGATGCTGGACTCGCGGCTCGCGACGGCCCGCTACGGCGGCTACCTGCGCGCCTCGCTGCCGCCCTTCTGGGAGACCTCCGACCCAGAGGTCGTGCGCAAGGCCCTCGCGAGGCTCACGGCCGGCTGAGCCCGCGGCCGCCATGCCTCCGGTCGCCTGCCGGAGTTGGCCTACACCGGCCGGTGGGACCACCCCGCCAGCGCGCGAAGCCGAACCCAGTCGACCGCCACCTTGAAGGGTGGCACCCCCGGGCGGTTCCTCGGCAACCGCACGCGCAACGCACCCGGCCTGACGGTGCACCGCACCGGCGTGGCGAGCAGGAGCGATTCGCCGTCGACGCCGACGGGTATCTCCGGCGCGTCGGCGTCGACGGTCACCTCGAGGGCCGTGTGCTGGGTCATGCCGCGTTCGTGCGCCCGATTGAGCAATCCGACGGCCTGGCGCGCGCCCTCCACCGCCACCGTCACGACCCCGAGGACTCCGCGGTCCAGGCGCGCACGCCGGCCGAGGCCCGCGAGGTCACTTGTCTGGTAGGGACCGTTGCTCACCAGCACCGCCTGCGGGCCCTCGACCGTAAGGCCGCCCGTTCGGGCGGTCAGGCGCGCGCCCGCGCTCCCACCCAGCAGGTCCGGCAGCATCCGGAGCACGGTCCCGGTCTTGTCCTCCCGGTACGCCGGACTCTGCACCACCTCGGCGTACACCCCGAAGGAGGCGTTGTTGACGAAGGTGCGCCCATCGATCTCGCCGAGGTCGACGCGGACCTCGACGCCGTCCCGCAACGCATCGAGGCCCGCGGCCGGATCGTCTCGATCGAGCCCGAGATCCAGCGCGAAGTGATTGCGCGTGCCCGCGCTGATCACCAGGAACGGTAGGTCGTGTTCGGCGGCGACCCCGGCGACGAGTGCCTGGGTTCCGTCCCCGCCCGCCACCCCGAGCAGGTCGGCCCCTCTCCGCACCGCATCGCGGGCCAGCGCCTCGACATCGACGGTGCCCGGCCCCTCGAGCAGGGCGACCTCCGCGCCGAGTTCCTCGGCCTTGCGCTGCAGACCGAACCTGACCACCTTGCCGCCACCCGAGTGCGGATTCATCACCAGAAAGGGATGCCGGGGCGGCGGGACGGGGCGCTCGTCCATCTCGGACTCGGCGCGCTCCTCTTCCAGCGCGATGCGGGCACACAGGGCCGCGAGGAGCACGAGCGCGTACGAGACCAGCACCACCCACAGCAGGTTCGCGCTCACGAACGCGGACAGGACCGCGATCGGGACGAGCACGGCCACTCCCAGCCAGATCCACCGCGGCACACCGCGATGGGTGAGGAACCAGTACAGCGCGGCCACCATCACCGCGACCCCGCCGATGCCGGTGGCCAGCAGCACCAGTGTGCTCAGCAGGCCCGCGGCCACGATCGGGACGACGGCCGCGGACACGGCCGCCGCGAACGCCGTCCTGGCCCACCAGCGCCGATTCCTGCCGGGGTTCACCGAGCGGGCCACGTCAGAGTCCGGACCGCGCGACGATCCGCCCATCGGCGATCGCCCCGAGCAACGCCGCGTGATCGTGAGCGGTCTGCGCTGCGTAGGACTGCGCGAACGCCGTGACGGCCTCGTCGAACTCGGCGCTGGACCCGAGGTACTCGGCGATCGCGATCCGGTCGCCCGCCCGGGCATGCGCATAGGCCAGCGCGCGGCCACACAGGCGCCCGTACAGTGTCATTCCCGTGGGCGTCATCGCCTCGATCACCGCTGATCCCTTGCCATCTCGCAACTGCCGGAGATAGTAGTCGCGCCGCACGCCGTCCACCCCGACGCCCTGCTGCCACCCGAGGAAGATGTCGCTGGCGGCCTGCATCAGCCGCTGACCGTGCACCACCCGCTCGCCCTCTCTCTCGAACGAGGGCCCCTCGAGGTACCCCGACAGCACGGACGGCACCGCCTCCTTGGCCTGCAGGAACAGCGGGTCCTCGTCGTCGACGCCGCGCAGCAGGACGATCCAGGACCGCGTTCCGACGCTGCCCACCCCGACCACCTTGCGCGCCACCTGGACCAACTCGAACTGCTGGAGCGGCACCCGGCGGTCCCACTGCAGCGTCGAGCTGTAGTCGCTCAGCCGCTGTCGCAGTTCGCGATACAGCTCGACGGCATCCGCGTCGGCGAAGACCTCCTCGATCGGGACCAGCAGGGGCGGGTTGCTGAGGATCGTCCGTTTGCCGTCGACCACCGTGGTCAGCTTCCCCAGCGCCTGGACGCTGTCGCGGCTCCACGACTTCTCCAGCGTCTTGCGCATTCGCTTGCTCGACGACGAATCCAGTTGATCGGCCAGCTCCACCATTTCCTCGGTGGGTTCGATGTGGGAGTACCACACCGCCAGGGTGCCCCGCTCCGCCTGCAGTGCCATCGTCTCCCGGTACTCGGCGGCGCACGCCCGGGTGACCCTGGCCCGCTGCTTGTGGCTGAAGCCGGTGTCCCGCGACGCGACCTCGAGGCTGGCTACCAACCGCTTGACGTCCCACTCGAAGGGACCGGGATAGGTTTCGTCGAAGTCGTTGATGTCGAAAGCCAGCCTGCGTTCCGGTGTCGCGTAGATCCCGAAATTGCTCAGGTGCGCGTCACCGCACAGGTGGGTGTTCAGGCCCGTGGCCGGGGTGCGCGAGAGATCGTCCGCCATGACGAGGGCGGCGCCGCGGAAGAAGGCGAACGCGGAGGTCGCCATCCGCCCGTATCGAACCGGGACGAGCTGCGGGATCCGGGGCGCCGCCTGTTTCTCGAGCAGGCCGAGCGGATCACGCGCCGCGTCGGGATGGTGCTCCGCGAGTGCGGCGAACGGCGTCTCCCGGCGCGCGGCGCGACCTCGCTCCGCGCGCTCGGCCCTGCTCGGGTGTGCACTCGATCCCGCTCCCGGCGCCACGCCTTTCATTGTCCACGCCGCCGTCCGTTCCCACACCGAGTTCGCGCCCATCCGTGGCCGGACGCGGCGCGGCGCCTTGTCGGCCGACCCCGCGATCCTGCTAGAGGTGCGGCTCCGCGACCAGCGCCGGCTCCGCATCGCTCGCGAGCAGCGGATGATGCGGCAGCACCCGAACGGTGTATCCCACCGAACCCGACAGCGGCACGGAGGTGTCGGCGACGAACAGCTCACCGAGCTCGTCCGAGCCCGCGTGCCGCATCGGCACGGTGACGACATCGGTGAGTTCCTCGTCCGCCCCGACGCGGCCGAGCACCGCCTGCACCGTCACCTCCGAGACGGCCAGACCGCCGAGCCGCAGGTACGCGCGCAGCGACAGGGCCGCGCCGATCACCGGGGTGTCCGGCAGCCCGGAGCTGTCGACCTGCACCACCCGCACGTCGGGCCAGGCGGCCTCGACCCGGCCGCGATACTCGGCGACCTGCCGCGCCGCGGCGAATCCGTCCGCGACCGCGACCCGCGCGGACCGGGCGGCGGGCGCGTAGTAGTCGACGACGTAGTCGCGAACCATCCTCGACGCCAACACCTTCGGGCCCAGGTGCTGCAGCGTGTGCCGGACCATCTGCACCCAGCGGGCCGGGACCCCGTCCGCGTCGCGGTCGTAGAACTTCGGCAGCACCGAGCGCTCCAGCAGCTCGTACATGGCGCCGGCCTCGAGGTCGTCGCGACGCACCTCGTCGGTCACCCCGTCCGCGGTGGGGATCGCCCAGCCGTTCTCGCCGTCGAACATCTCGTCCCACCAGCCGTCGCGGATGGACAGGTTCAGGCCGCCGTTGAGTGCCGACTTCATCCCCGACGTGCCGCAGGCCTCGAGCGGGCGCAGCGGGTTGTTCAGCCACACGTCACAGCCCCAGTACAGGTACCGGGCCATCGACATGTCGTAGTCGGGCAGGAACACGATCCGGTGTCGGACCTCGGGGTCGTCCGCGAAGCGCACCACCTGCTGGATCAGCGCCTTGCCGCCCTCGTCTGCGGGGTGACTCTTGCCCGCCACCACGAGCTGCACCGGCCGCTCCGGGTCGAGCAGCATCGCCCGCAGCCGGCCCGGATCGCGCAGCATCAGGGTCAGCCGCTTGTAAGTCGGGACCCGCCGGGCGAATCCGACGGTCAGCACCTCGGGATCGAAAACACCGGAGACCCAACCGAGTTCGGCGTCGGTGGCACCACGTTCGAGCCATGACGCGCGGACCCGCCTGCGGACCTCCTGCACCAGCTGCTCGCGCAGCGTGTTGCGCGTCGACCACAGGTCGGTGGGCGCGATCTCCTGCAGTCGCTCCCAGCCACGAGCCTCCTCGACCAGCTCGGGTCCGACCGCGCGGCGGGCCAGGTCCATCCACTCGCGGGCCGCCCAGGTCGGCGCGTGGACGCCGTTGGTCACCGAGCCGATCGGCACCTCGTCGGCGTCGAACCCCGGCCACAGTCCGTTGAACATCTCCCGGCTGACGATCCCGTGCAGCTTCGAGACGCCGTTGGCGCGCTGGCCGAGGCGCAGGCCCATGTGCGCCATGTTGAACACCGACGGGTCGTTCTCGCGGCCGAGGTCGATGATCCGGTCCACCGTCAGCCCGGGTAGCAGGGCGGACTCGTTCTCGCCGTGGACCCCGCCGAAGTAGTGCCGGACGAGGTCCACCGGGAACCGGTCGATCCCGGCAGGTACCGGGGTGTGCGTGGTGAACACCGTGCCCGCCCGCACCGCGGCGAGCGCCGACTCGAAGTCCAGACCGGACCCGGTGATCAGTTCCCGAATCCGTTCCACCCCGAGAAAACCCGCGTGCCCCTCGTTCATGTGGAAGACCTCGGGATCGGCCAGGCCAAGCGAATGGGTGTACGCGCGCACCGCGCGCACGCCACCGATTCCCGCCAGGATCTCCTGCTTGATCCGGTGGTCCTGGTCGCCGCCGTACAGCCGGTCCGTCACCCCGCGCAGCTCCGGGTCGTTCTCCGCGATGTCCGAGTCGAGCAGCAACAGCGGCACCCGTCCCACCTGCGCGATCCACACCCTGGCCCGCAGCACCCGGTTGCCCGGCATCGCCACCCGCAACAGCACCGGCGCCCCGGACCCGGGCTCGGTGAGCAGCCGCAACGGAAGGCCCTGTGGGTCCAGCGCGGGATAGTGCTCGGCCTGCCAGCCGTCCGCGGTCAGCGACTGGCGGAAGTACCCGGACCGGTAGAGCAGGCCGACCGCGATCAGCGGCACACCGAGGTCCGAGGCGGCCTTGAGGTGGTCCCCCGCCAGGATCCCGAGCCCACCCGAGTAGTTCGGGAGCACCTCGCTGACCCCGAACTCCATTGAGAAGTAGGCGATCCCACCGGCCAGGTCGGCGCCCTTCGCCTGCTGGTTCTGGTACCAGCGCGGCTGCCCGAGATAGGTGTCCAGGTCCCGCTCGAGCCGGTCGAGCTCGGCGACGAAGTCCCCGTCGATCGCGAGCTCGTCCAGGCGGGCGGGCGACACCTCGCCGAGCATCCGGATCGGGTCGTGGCGGACCCGCGTCCACAGCGCGGGGTCGATCCGGCCGAACAGGTCCTGGGTCTCCGGGTGCCAGGACCAGCGCAGGTTCGTCGACAGCGGCTCGAGGGCGGCCAGCCTGGCGGGGAGGTGGGCACGGACGGTGAACCGACGCAAGGCTTTCACCCTGCGAAGACTACCCATCGCAGGCGTTTTTGGGAGTGCTGGCCGCGGAGCGACCCGAGCCACCGACGTGTTGCGCGGGACGCGAGATTCGGCCAGCGCTCCCCGTACAACTACCCGTAAGGTCTAATCCATGACCGGGCGGATAGGCATCGACGACGTCGCCCCCGAGATCTCGGGGGGACGCCACCCCGCGAAGGCGGTCGTCGGCGAGATCTTCCCGGTCTCCGCGACCGTGTGGCGCGAGGGGCACGACGCGGTGGCGGCGACCCTCGCGGTCCGCGGGCCGGAGTCGAGCACCACCATTCGGATCCCGATGTCCCCCGGCCCGCTCCCGGACACTTTCGCGGCGGTGTTCACCCCCACCGCCGTCGGGGCATGGACCTACCGGATCGAGGGCTGGAGCGATCCGATCTCGACGTGGCGACACAATGTCGAGGCCAAGCTGTCGGTCGGCCAGGGGGCCGCCGAACTGGCCAACGACCTCGAGATCGGCGCCCGCCTGTTCGAGCGCGCCGCCAAGGCCGTACCCCGCGGCGACCGACGGCGGTGCACCGCGGTCGCCGACGCCCTGCGTAGCGCTCAACAGCTCTCGGCCAGGGTCGCCCCCGCCTTCGCCGCCGACATCGCCGAGCTGCTGCGGGTCCACCCGCTGCGCGATCTGGTCACCAAGGGCCGGACCATCCCGGTGTGGGTCGACCGCAAGCGGGCCCTCGTGGGCGCCTGGTACGAGTTCTTCCCCCGCTCGACCGGCGGCCGCGGCGCCGACGGCACCCCCGTACACGGCACCTTCGCGACGGCGGCCGATGACCTCCCCCGCATCGCCGCGATGGGCTTCGACGTGGTGTACCTACCGCCGATCCACCCCATCGGCCGGGTGAACCGCAAGGGCCCGAACAACTCACTGACACCCGGCCCCGACGACGTCGGCTCGCCCTGGGCGATCGGCGCCGAGGAGGGCGGCCACGACGCCGTGCACCCCCGCCTGGGCACGCTCAAGGACTTCAGGGACTTCGTCGCCAGGGCGCGCCGGCTGCGGCTCGAGGTCGCGCTGGATCTGGCCCTGCAGTGCGCGCCCGATCACCCGTGGGCGCAGCAGCATCCGGAGTGGTTCACGGTGTTGCCCGACGGCACCATCGCCTTCGCCGAGAACCCACCGAAGAAGTACCAGGACATCTACCCGGTCAACTTCGACGACGACCCCGAGGGCATCTACGCCGAGGTGCTGCGGGTGGTGCGGTTCTGGATCAAGAACGGGGTCAAGATCTTTCGGGTCGACAACCCGCACACCAAGCCGCCGGATTTCTGGGAGTGGCTGATCGAGGAGGTGAAGCGGTCGGACCCGGACGTGCTGTTCCTCTCCGAGGCCTTCACCCGTCCGGCTCGGATGTACGGTCTGGCGAAGCGCGGGTTCAGCCAGTCCTACACCTACTTCACCTGGCGGGTGAACAAACACGAGCTCACCGAGTTCGGACTGGAGATCGCCGCGAAGGCCGACGAAGCCAGGCCGAACCTGTTCGTCAACACGCCGGACATCCTGCACGAGAGCCTGCAGCAGGGCGGTCCGGGGATGTTCGCGCTGCGCGCCGCGCTGGCCGCTACTCTGTCGCCGACCTGGGGCGTCTACTCGGGATACGAACTGTACGAACATGTTCCGCTGCGGCCCGGCAGCGAGGAGTACCTCGACTCCGAGAAGTACGAGCTGCGCCCCCGCGACTTCGACGGCGCCCGCGCCCGCGGTGAGTCACTGGAACCCTGGCTGGCCACCCTGAACCGGATTCGGCGCGCCCACCCCGCGCTGCAGCAGCTCCGCAACATCACCTTCCACCACACCGACAACGACGCGCTGATCGCGTACTCGAAGTTCGACCCCACCACCGGCGACGCCGTGCTGACGATCGTGAACCTCAACCCGTACGGCGCGGAGCAGGGCATCATCTGGCTCGACATGCCCGCCCTCGGGCGCGACTGGCAGGATCACCTCACCGTCCTGGACGAGGTCACCGGGGAGCAATACCACTGGGGTCAGGCCAATTTCATCCGGCTCGAGCCCTGGCGCGCGGTTGCCCACATCCTCGCGTTGCCCGCCGTCCCCTACCCCGCGCGGATACCCCTCGCCCACCGCGCTCCACGCACATGAGCGCGGATCGGGTCGCGCAGGTCGCGGCGCCCGCACCCGCCGATCTGGCCCGGCTCGCCGAGGGCACGCACCACAACCCGCACTCGATCCTCGGTGCGCACGCGCACCCCGGCGGCACCGTGATCCGGGCGCTGCGCCCCCACGCGGACGAGGTGTCGGTCCGCATCGGGGGTGTCGACCACCCCCTGCAGCCGGTCTCCGATGGGCTCTTCAGCGCGGTCGTGCCCGTCGAGGACCTCATCGACTACCGGCTGGTGGTCGAGTATCCCGGCGGACACACCCTCGTCACCGCGGACGGCTACCGGTTCCTGCCCACCCTCGGCGAGTTGGACCTGCACCTGTTCGGCGAGGGCCGACACGAACGACTGTGGGAGATCCTCGGCGCGCACCCGCGCGCGTACACGACCCCGGACGGCGAGGTGACGGGCACCTCCTTCGCGGTGTGGGCGCCCTCGGCGCGGGGCGTCACGGTGATCGGCGACTTCGACGGCTGGGGCGGGCGCACCGCGCCGATGCGCATGCTCGGGTCCAGCGGGGTCTGGGAACTGTTCGTCCCCGGCGTCGGTCCCGGCGCGCTGTACAAGTTCCGGGTGCACGGCAGCGACGGCTCCGTCCGGGAGAAGGCCGACCCGATGGCGTTCGCCACCGAGGTGCCGCCGCGCACGGCCTCGGTGGTCGGCCTGACCACGCACCGGTGGGCCGACGCCGAATGGATGGCCGTCCGCGCGCGCACCGACCCGAACCTGGCCCCGATGAGCGTGTACGAGGTGCATCTGGGGTCCTGGCGTCCCGGCCTGAGCTACCTCGAGCTCGCCGACCAGCTGTCGGCCTACGTCGTCGAGCACGGGTTCACCCATGTCGAGTTGCTCCCCGTGGCCGAGCACCCGTACGGCGGGAGCTGGGGCTACCAGGTGACCTCCTACTACGCCCCGACCGCGCGCTTCGGATCCCCCGACGACTTCCGTGCCTTCGTGGACCGGATGCATCTGGCCGGCGTCGGTGTCATCGTCGACTGGGTGCCGGCGCACTTCCCGAAGGACGACTGGGCGCTGGCCCGGTTCGACGGCGGCCCGCTCTACGAACACGCGGACCCCCACCGCGGCGAGCAGTTGGACTGGGGCACCTACGTTTTCGACTACGGGCGACGCGAGGTGCGCAACTTCCTGGTCGCCAACGCGCTGTTCTGGATCGAGGAGTTCCACGTCGACGGGCTGCGCGTAGATGCGGTCGCCTCGATGCTCTACCTCGACTACTCGCGGCCGGAGGGTGGCTGGACACCGAACATCCACGGTGGCCGCGAGAACCTGGAGGCCGTCGCGTTCCTCCAGGAGATGAACGCCACCGTGCACCGGCAGCACCCCGGCGTCGTCACCATCGCGGAGGAGTCCACCGCGTGGCCCGGCGTCACCCGCGCCACCACCGTCGGGGGCCTCGGCTTCAGCATGAAGTGGAACATGGGCTGGATGCACGACACCCTCGGCTACCTCGGCCGGGACCCGGTGCACCGCAGCTTCCACCACCACGAGATCACGTTCTCGCTGATGTATGCCTGGAGCGAGTGCTACCTGCTCCCGATCAGCCACGACGAGGTGGTGCACGGCAAGGGGACGCTGTGGACCCGGATGCCGGGCGACGACTTCGCCAAGGCCGCCGGGCTGCGGAGCCTGCTCGCCTACATGTGGTCGCATCCCGGCAAGCAACTGCTGTTCATGGGTCAGGAATACGGCCAGCGCACCGAGTGGTCGGAGGAGCGCGGGCTCGACTGGCATCAGCTCGACGAGGGGTACGTCGGCGAGCTGCACCGTGGGATCCTCGCGCTGGTACGCGATCTCAACGCCGCCTATCGACGGCACCCGGCGCTGTGGACGCTCGACAACTCCCCCGGCGGATACTCCTGGATCGACGCCAACGACACCGAGAACAACGTGCTCAGCTTCCTGCGGTACGGCTCCGACGGGTCCATCGTGGCGTGCCTGTTCAACTTCTCCGGCTCGGCGCACTCGGAGTACCGGGTGGGTCTGCCCGAGCCCGGCCGGTGGGTCGAGATCCTCAACACCGATGCCGACGCCTACCGCGGCGCCGGCATGGGTAACTTCGGGGCCGTGACCGCGACCCTGCAGCCCTGGCACGGACGACCCGCGTCGGCGTCCGTTGCGCTGCCCCAGAACGGCGCGATCTGGCTGAGCCTGGAGCGTGGCTGATGCGCCGCCGACGACCACTGGTCGCGCTCCTCGCGCTCCTCGCACTCCTCGCGGGTTGCTCCTCGACCATCGACGGACGCGCCGTGTCGATCTACGACAATCCCTTCACCGTGGCCGGCCTGCCCGCGACCTCCGGCCCCAGCGGGCCCCGCGACGGCGTGCCCGCGTCCTCGCTTCCGGTTCGCGGCGCGGACGGCTCCGAGGCCGACGTGCTGGCCACCAACTCCGTGGAGGACATCTCGGCGTTCTGGCAGGCCGAGTATCCCCGGGTGTTCAGCGGCGACTTCACCCCGGTCAAGGACCTTCTCTCCTGGGACCCGGACGCGGATCGGGCGCAGGCCCCGACGTTCTGTGGTGACAGCACCCACGGTTTCGCCAACGCCGGCTACTGCACCCGAGACGGCTCCATCGGCTGGGACCGCACCGTGCTGCTGCCCTCGCTCATCGACGCCTTCGGCCCGATGGCCGTGGTGATGGTCATGGCGCACGAGTACGGGCACGCGGTCCAGTACACCTCGGGGCTCGGGGGCGACGACGACCTGACCCTGGTGCTCGAGCAGCAGGCGGACTGCTTCGCCGGCGCCTACATGCGGCACGTCGCGGAGGGCCGGTCCGAGCACTTCACCCTCAACACGTCCGACGGGCTCAACTCGGTGATGGCGGCGATGGTGGCGGTGCGCGACAGCGACCCGAACGACCCGGAATCGGTGCACGGCTCGGCGTTCGAACGGATCACCGCGTTCCAGATCGGCTTCACGGACGGCGCGAAGTCCTGCACGAAGATCGACGAGGCCGACGTGGTGTCGAGGCAGGCGGAGCTGCCCCAGCAGTTCACCGCGGAGGGCGACACCGGCGAGATGCCGGTCACCGAGGAGTCCGTGCGGCTGACGCTGGACTCGCTGCAGGCCGTGTTCGCCCTGCCGGAGAAGCCGAAGGTCGACTTCTCGGGGGCCGACACGGGGTGCTCGGACGCGGAGAGCACGGAACCGGTCTCATACTGCCCGGCGACGAACACGATCGGCGTCTCGTTGCCGGAGCTGATCGAGCGGGGCACCCCGCACCCGGAGTCCGGGGACGAGCTCGCCGCCGACGTGCGCGGCGACTTCGGCGCGTACGTCCTGGTGGCCTCTCGCTTCACGCTGGCCGCACAGGCGAACGACGACAAGTCGCTGACCGAGGCCAAGACCGCGGTGCGGGCCGCCTGCCTGTCCGGCGCGTGGACCGCCGCGACCGCGGTGGGCGAGGCCGGCGGCTTGACGCTGTCGCCCGGCGACCTCGACGAGGCGGTGTCGGGGCTGCTCAGCGACGGACTGATGGCCAGCGACGTGAACGGGAACACCGTGCCGAGCGGCTTCGCCCGGGTGGACGCGTTCCGGTCCGGGGTCCTGGGCGGCGATCGGGCCTGCGACAACCGCTACGGGTGATGCGCTCCGCGCTGGTGCGCGATTCTCACCCCAGCCGGGGTGAGAATCGCGCACGTGCGCGTAGCGCTAGTAGAGCGCGGACGCGAGCTTGCGTCGGGCGGCGATGACGATCGGATCCGCGGGGTCGAACAGCTCGAACAGCTCGAGCAGTCGGGTCCGGGCGAGGGTCCGCTCGTCGCCCGCGGTGCGGCGGATCGTCTCGATCAGGCGCCCGAAGGCCGCCTCGGGCTGCTGGCTGTAGAGCTCCGCGTCGGCCGCGTCGAGCTGCGCGGACACGACGGCGGGGTCGGCGTCGGCCCGGGCGACGGCGTCGGGCGCGAGGTCCTGGACGCGAGCGATGAACCGGACCTGACGAATCGCGCCGAGCGCCTGCGCGTTCGCGGGCTCCGCGTCCAGGATCACCTGGTACGCAGCCTCGGCCCCGGCCAGGTCGCCCTCGCTCAGCGCGGTCTCCGCGGCCACGAATCGCGGGTCCTCGGCCTCCTCGGGTTCGCCCTCGCCCACGGACTGCGCCGGGCCGGAGAGCTTCCCGTCGGTCGCCTGCAGCACCGCGTCGATCCACTGCCCGAGCTGAGGCTCGTCACCGTCGAAGTCGGCCAGCGGGCGGCCGGCCGCGACCGCGACGACCGCGGGCAGCGCCTGCACACCGAACGCCTGCGCGATCCGCGGGTCCGAGTCGACGTTCACCCGGGCCAGCACCCACGTCCCGTTTCCCGCCATCGCGAGCGAGTTCAGGGTCGCCGAGAACACCGCGGTGGACGGCATCGACGCCGCGACCAGCTCGACGACGACGGGAACCTGCGTGGAGCGGGTGAGCACCTCGGCCTCGAAGTTGGCCTCGGTCACCTCGACGACCGGCGCCGGCGCGCCGCTCGCGCCGGGTGCGGTCGGCGGGCCCGCGGGTGCGGCCTGCGCGCGTTCCTTGAGGGCGGACAGATCCACCGCGCCGGACATGGCGGCAGCCACCGCGGCCGATGGACGTGAGGGTGGGCGGGAACCGGGTCGAGTCACATGTTCAGTTTGTCACGATCGAGAGTTCAGCTCAGCGCGGGTGCCGGTTCCTTGGCCTTGTCGACCGAGAGCTCGGCGAGGCGGCCCGACCGCGCGGCCCAGGCCTCGAACACGATCGTGCCGAAGGGCGGGACGCTCGCGACCAGCGCCCAGAAGGTGGTCACCAGCGACCACGAGAGCTTCTTCGCGGTGACGAGCGCCACCAGGACGTACAGCACGAACACACCGCCGTGGATGGGGCCGAAGATCTTCACCCCGATCTCGTTGCCGTCTGCAGGCAGGTACTTGAATGCCATGCCGAGCAGCAGGCCCAGCCAGGTGATCGCCTCGAGGACGGCCACGAAACGGAAGCGCTTGGCCCAGGTGCTGAGATCGAAGATGTTCGCCATGGGCCCCATTGTGCCCGACGTCCTACGACGCCCTGTAGTTGAGGCCGTCGACCGCGACCACCGGGCGTCGGCGGCTACTGCTTCGGAACGCGGATGATCAGGGCGTCACCCTGCCCGCCGCCGCCACACAGCGCCGCCGCACCGACACCACCACCGCGCCGGCCCAGCTCCAGCGCCAGGTGCAGCGCGATCCGCGCGCCCGACATCCCCAGCGGATGCCCGATCGCGATCGCCCCACCATTCACGTTCACCTTCGACTCGTCGAGCCCGAGCTCCCTGGTCGAGGCGATGCCGACGGCCGCGAAGGCCTCGTTGATCTCCACGAGGTCCAGGTCCTTCGGATCGATACCCTCGCGCTCACACGCCCTCGCGATCGCCCGCGCCGGCTGCGACTGCAGGGTGGAGTCGGGGCCCGCCACCACGCCGTGCGCGCCGATCTCGGCGATCCAGCTCAGCCCGAGCTCCTGTGCCTTGGCCTTGCTCATCACCACGACCGCCGCGGCGCCGTCCGAGATCTGGGAGGCCGAGCCCGCGGTCACGGTGCCGTCCTTGCTGAAGGCGGGCCGCAGCGTGCCCAGCGACTCCGCCGTCGTGTCCGCCCGGATGCCCTCGTCGGTGCCGACGACGATCGGATCGCCCTTGCGCTGCGGGATCTCGACCGGCACCACCTCGGCGTCGAACAGTCCGTCCTTCCACGCCGCCGCGGCGCGCTGATGCGACGCCGCCGCGAACGCGTCCTGATCCTCACGGCTGATCCGCTGGTCGGCGTCCTGATTGCGTGCCTCGGTCAGGTTGCCCATCGGCTGCTCGGTGAAGATGTCGTACAGCCCGTCGTACGCCATGTGATCGCGCATGCTCACGTCGCCGTACTTGAAGCCCTCGCGGGACTTCTCGAGCATGTGCGGCGCCCGGGACATGGACTCCTGGCCGCCCGCGACCACGATGTCGAACTCGCCCGCGCGGATCAGCTGGTCGGCCAGCGCGATCGCGTCGATGCCCGAGAGGCACACCTTGTTGATCGACAAGGCCGGCACGTCCATCGGGATGCCGGCGGCCACGGCCGCCTGCCGCGCGGGCATCTGGCCTGCGCCCGCAGTGAGCACCTGGCCCATGATCACGTATTCGACGCTCTCGGGCGCGACGCCCGCCTTCTCCAGCGCGCCCTTGATGGCGATGCCGCCGAGATCCGACCCGGAGAGGCCCTTGAGCGAGCCGAGCAAACGGCCCACCGGGGTCCGGGCTCCGGCGACGATGACTGAACTGCTCACGGCTTCCTCCAACGATCAACACGGTGGTCAGCGACCAAAGTCACATCCCATAGATGAACTACAAAGACGGTAGCGCTACCGTCATCGACATGACGAACTCCGCCTCCAACGCTGCCGCGTCCGTTCTCGCTTCCGACCTGGTGACGGCCATCGACCACGTCGGCATCGCGGTGCCCGACCTCGACGCCGCGATCGCCTGGTACGGCGAGCACCTCGGACTGGTGTCCACCCACGAAGAGGTCAACGAGGAACAGGGTGTCCGCGAGGCGATGCTGTCCGTGCCCGGCAGCCCGGACGGCGCCACCGCGATCCAGCTCCTCGCCCCGCTCAACGACGATTCGACGATCGCCAAGTTCATCGCCCGCAGCGGCCCCGGCCTGCAGCAGCTCGCCTACCGGGTCACCGACCTCGACGCGATCTCGGCGCGCCTGCGCGCGGGCGGCGTCCGGCTGCTCTACGACGCCCCGCGCCGCGGCACCGCGGACTCGCGGATCAACTTCCTGCACCCCAAGGACGCGGGCGGCGTGCTGGTCGAGCTCGTGGAGCCGGCCGCACACCCGGCACACTGAACTCTGCACCAACCCCTTCATCACCGTGGTGCGCCCGAGCGCGTCGACCACATCACACCGGAGCGACGGTAAATTATGACCATGCCCAACGAGATCCAACTGCCCTTCACCATCGCGCGGAAGGGCTACGACCGCGACGAGGTACGCAACTACTTCGAGCGCTTCGACGCGGAACTCCGGGTCACCGCGACCGATCGTGATGCGGCGGCGGCGCAGGCCCGTGACCTCGCCCAGCAGTTGGAGGACGCCCGCGACGAGATCGACGACCTGCGCAAGGACGTCGACCGCCTGTCCGTTCCGCCGACCACCGCGGAGGGCATGAGCGAGCGCATCTCCCGGATGCTCCGCCTCGCCTCCGACGAGGCCTCGGAAGTACGGGCCACGGCCCAGTCCGAAGCCGCCGAGATGGTGTCCATCGCCGAACAGGACGGCGCCGCGCTGCGTGGCAAGTACGAGGGCCTGCTTGCCGAGCTCGAGGACAAGCGGAACGCCATGGAGGTCGAGCACACCCAGACCATGGCGACCGCCCGCACCGAGGCCGCCCGTCTCGTCGAGAAGGCGCAGTCCGAGGTCGCCCAGCTCGAGGCGGATTCCGAGGCGCGGCGCAACGATATCCAGCAGGACTTCGAGATCACCATGAGCGAGCGCCGCACCAAGGTGGTCAGCGCCGTGAACGAGCTCGAGGCCACCAGCAAGGCGGAGGCCGAGCGCAGGCTGACCGATGCCACCAACGAGGCACGCCGCCGACTGCAGACCGCCACCGAGCAGGCCGAGAAGCGGATTGCCCACGCGAAGGAACTCGCCGAGGAGCTGCGCGTGCTCCGTGGCCGGGTCTTGGCTCAGCTCTTGGGTATTCGCGGACAGCTCGACTCGGTCCCGGCCATGCTCGCCTCGGTCAACCGGGAGGGCGAGCTGCTCGACGGCGCCGACACCGCCGGGCGCGGCACCCCGGCCGAGGACGAGGACCGAGACGACGCATCGGAGTCCTCCGAGGAGTCGGTCACGACCAACGCCGGGTGATCCCCCGCGACCCGCGCCCGTTCCAGCACCCGGTGTGCCAGTGCCTGCGGTCCTCGGCCCCGCCGAGTTCGTCCGCAGGCCAGGCCACCAGGTGCGGGACACCGGGCCGGATCTCGTGGTCACAGCCGGGGCAGCGATAGGTCTTGGTGGCGCGTGATCCCGGCACCGGGCGCACCAGGTAGCGCTCGTCGTCGTATCCGGCGGGCCCCGAATCGACCCGGGACTCCAGCCCGCCCGAAGGCGTCGGCCGGTCGGTCCGATGTCGCTGATTGCGTCGGGGCATGACTACAGCCTAGGTTCCGGTCAGAAGAGCCGGAACTCGGTGCTCTCGGTCCCTCGGAGCACGTCGTAATCGAGTGTCAGGCAGCGGATCCCGCGATCCTCGGCAAGGGTCCGCGCCTGCGGCTTGATCTGCTGGGCGGCGAACACCCCCGTCACCGGCGCGAGAAGCGGATCGCGGTTCATCAGCTCCAGGTAGCGGGTCAACTGTTCGACGCCGTCGATCTCGCCGCGGCGCTTGATCTCCACGGCGACCGACGCGCCGTCCGCATCCCGGACGAGCAGGTCCACCGGGCCGATCGCCGTCATGTACTCACGCCGCACCAGGGTGTAGCCGGGACCGAGCGTCTCCACATGTTCGGCCAGCAGTTCCTGCAGGTGCGCCTCGACGCCGTCCTTGATCAGGCCCGGGTCGACACCGAGTTCGTGCGAGGAGTCGTGCTCGACCTCGTGGATCGTGATCCGCAGCTCCTCGCCGGCCTTGTTGGTCACCACCCACAGCTGGGTGCCCTCCTCGCCGTCGTTCTCGACGAGCCAGCACGGCGGGCTCATCCAGTTCAGCGGCTTGTACGCGCGGTCGTCCGCATGGATGCTCACCGAACCGTCGGACTTGACCAGCAGGAGCCTGCGCGCCTTCGGCAGGTGTGCGGTGAGACGACCGACGTAGTCGACATGGCAGCTGGCAATCACGAGGCGCACCCGACCACCCTAGAGCACCGATCGATGCGCGCCGCAGACCCGCCACGCCTCGCCGGGTCGGCGGGTGGTCAACCCATTACGCTGGAGCGACCATGCCGCTCCCGTTCCGCTCGATCGCGCCGCTGGGCTCGCGGCTGCTCGGCGCCCCGGACGAGAGCCCCCGCCGCCGCCGGATCCGCGTCCAGGTCCTTCTGACCGCAAGTCTGGTGCTGTCCAACCTGATCGGGGCGCTGGTGGTCGGCGCCCTCATCACCGTCGTCGTGCCCGGCCCCACCCTGTTCAAGAGCGAGTTCCTGCTCATCAACGCGGTGATCGGGCCGGTCTACATCGCCCTGGCCGTCGCGGTCGGGATCCTGTGGGGCACCCTCCGCGCGACGAAGGACCTGCGGTGGGCCATCGAGAATCGGGAACCGACCCGGGACGAGGCCGCGGCGGCCCTCGCGATGCCGTGGCGCCTGACCCGCATGCAGATTCTGCTGTGGACGATCGGCTTCGTCATCTTCACGATCAGCTACGGACTCATCGACCCGGAGTCCATCCCCAAGGTCGCCTTCACCATCGCCATGGGCGGGGTCACGGTCTGCGCATTCAGCTACCTGCTCAGCGAGTTCTCGCTGCGCCCCGCGGCGGCGCGCGCCCTCGAGGCGGGCGACCCACGCCGAGTCCGCATCGCAGGCGTGACCGGCCGAAACCTGTTGGCGTGGACCCTGGGCACCGGGGTGCCGGTGGCGGGCCTGATGCTGATCGCGGTCTTCAGCTTCATCCGCCCCGAACACGTTGATGTGGAACAACTGGCGGTCTCGATCCTCGCGCTCGGCGCCATCACCCTGGTCTTCGGGCTGCTGCTGACCCTGCTCGGGGTGGGCGCCACCGTCGCGCCCATCCGCGCGGTCCGGGCCGCCATGATGCGCGTCGAGCACGGGGAGCTCGACACGCAGGTCGTCGTCTACGACGGCACCGAGCTCGGCGAGCTGCAGAGCGGTTTCAACCGGATGGCCGAGGGCCTGCGCGAGCGCGAGCGCATCCAGGAGCTCTTCGGCAGGCACGTGGGCCACGAGGTGGCCGAGGCCGCGATCGCACGCAATCCGGAGCTCGGCGGGGAGGAGCGCGAGATCGCGGTCTTCTTCGTCGACCTGGTCGGGTCGACCGAGCTCGCCGCATCACGTCCACCGAAGGACGTCGTCGACCTGCTCAACCGATTCTTCGACGTGGTGGTCGACGAGGTGGATCGGCACGGCGGCCTGATCAACAAATTCGAGGGCGACGCCGCCCTCGCGATCTTCGGGGCCCCCGCCGAGCTCCCGGACCCCGCGGCCGCCGCGCTCGCCGCGGCGCGCGCCATCCGGTCCCGGCTCCTCGTCGAGGTACCGGACTGCAGCGCCGCCATCGGGGTCGCCGCGGGCACCGCAGTCGCGGGAAACATCGGCGCCCGCAAGCGATTCGAGTACACCGTCATCGGGGACCCGGTGAACGAGGCGGCGCGCCTGTCCGAGCTGGCCAAGACGATCGACGGCGCACTCGTGGCCTCCGAGCGAGCCGTCGAGAGCGCGGGGCCGATCGAGTCCCGCCTCTGGGAACTCGGCGACTCCGTGGTCCTCCGCGGACGCAACGCGGCCACGCGTCTGGCCACCCCCACCCGGCCGACGCCGTAGCTGCCCGTCACGAGGTTCCCGGCGTCGACGCCACTGTCGGTGGACTCTGGTACATGTGGGGCATGGGTGTGACTGTCGACGAATTCCTGACCATGCTGGACACGCTGCCCGAGACCGAGCAGAGCGGCGGTGGCGGCGGCAGCTGGGTTTCGCTCAAGGTCAACGGCAAGGGCTTCGGATACGTGTGGGAGAAGACCGAGACGGTGGGGCTCAAGACCACCCTGGACGAGCAGATCGCCCTGGTGGCCGAGCGACCCGAGGTGTTCGAGGTCCAGTTCACCACCAGTCAGTTCGGGTGGGTCGTGGTGCAGCTGGCGAAGATCGAGCCCGACGAACTACTGGAATTGGTCACCGAGGCCTGGTGCCTGACCGCACCCAGGCGACTCGTCGAAGCGCACGAGTTCGGAAGCCTCTACGACGAGTAGCCCCAGCGGCTGTTGCAGCGACGGTCAGCGACGTGCGACACCCGATCGACCTGCCCACACAGGTCTGGTCCGGCTGGTTGAATGCGGATCGTGACGCCCGCGCCGATGCACGCCGAAAGAACCTCCTCGCACAGTCCCCCATCGCGATCCACCGGTGTCTCCGGTCGCGCCTTCGCTGCGCTCGTCGCCATCGCTGCGGCCCTCGCCGCCGCGTTCGTCTTCGCTCCGCGGATGCTGGCGGGGAGCAGGCCGGGCGGCGGCTTCTTCGACCAGACAAGCCTGGTCGAAGCCGTCCGCGTGGCGTTCGTCGAGTATTGGAGTTCCGGCGACGAGGATCTCTCCGCGGGCTTGGCGACGGTCGTCGACTACTGGTTCCGATATCACGTGGCCAAGGCCGTGATCGCCGCGATGCTGCTGATCGTGCTCGTGGCGCTCGGCGTCCTTCTCTGGAAGGCATTCCTGAGGGCCGGCGGACTGGAGGCGGGAAAGCGGGCCGCGCTCGCGTCTGCCGGTGTCCTCGTCTCGATGCTCGCGCTGTTCTCGTTGGTGCTCGTGATGGCCAACGTCCAGGGTGCGGTGGCGCCCTTCTCCTCGCTGGTCTCGATGCTTCCGGTCCGCGAGACCGACGGAGCGCTCGCCGAGACGCTCGGCCAGGTCAGGCAGCACCTGGCCGACCCCCTGAGTGCGGGTGACCAATCCACGCCCGCCCTCGAGGTGATGGTCAGCGACTTCTCTCGATATCACCTGGCAATGGCCTTGATTGCCGCGATCGCGGCCGCCGTCCTCGTCGGGCTGAGCGTGGTGTTCTGGAAGTGGTTCGCGGCAACGGAGTCATCCGACAGGGCTACGCGGCGCGTGCTGGGGACGTTCGGGGTTCTCTCGGCGTTGGTGTCGCTGGGCCTGCTCGTCGTCGCCGTAGCGAACACCACCACCGCAGCAAACCCGGCACCTGCCCTCCTGGCCTTCTTCAATAGCGGGCTCTGAACAACCTTTTGGCGTCGAGTGTGCAGGTGTCGGGGCATCGGCCGAGAAGCGCGCCGGTAGGTGCGCACTCGGCCGGCCCCGGGGGGGTGCAGCGGCCGACGGCAGGTATGTGTTCGTGCCCTGGATATGCGAAATGCCTCGCATTGCAGTCTCTTGCAAGACTGCAATGCGAGGCATTCGCAATGTATGTTCGGCGGTGTCCTACTCTCCCACACCCTGTCGAGTGCAGTACCATCGGCGCTGGAGGGCTTAGCTTCCGGGTTCGGAATGGGGCCGGGCGTTTCCCCTCCGCTATGGCCGCCGTAACTCTGTGAAATTTTCACACGGAACCTGGTCGGAAACCAAATCATATTTGGAATCGTTTCCGGTTCTTGAAACAAGACGTGTGTTGTTTCAGATACCGCACAGTGGACG